>NZ_JAZETR010000001.1:0-740245 GCF_036864375.1 Alteromonas sp. S167 | reverse complement strand
ACACTAAAGGCACTTGCTTCGCTCGCCGGGACACTAAGACATGGATTGCGTCACTTAGTTCCTTATTTAGCCCATGTGTTATCGCCCTTTGTGCGGGTGTTATGTACTCAGGGAAGAAATTTAGATGTCAAAGAAATTATTACTACTTTTAGCCGTTCTAATTGGAGTCTTTATTTATTCCAAGAATGATCAAAACGTAGAAGTACTACCACAACCTGCCTTACCTCAACAAGAAACTCTAATTCAAGCAGACCGTTTTTCATTTCGTTGCGATGGTAGACAACATTGCAGTCAAATGACATCTTATGAAGAAGCAAAATTTTTCTTAGAGAACTGCCCAAATACAAAAATGGATGGCGACAATGACGGAATACCATGTGAAAAGCAGTTTTAGCAATGTAAATAACAAAACCAAGGAACTAATATGAAAGCTAAAACGAGAAAGATATTGGCTTACACAGCTGCGGTCATGATTTTAGGTAGTTTGGGGTTCTATGTGTCTATGGAAGACTACCAAAAACAGAATATGGCTAAATTTTTGAATCAAACATTTTCTTAAACTAGAAGTTTCAACCTCACTGAAAAGGCTCTCTGTTAAAGTGTGTGAACATAGGGAAATTAAACATTCACTGGGACGCTAACACAATACAGTTTCGCTGTTGCGCCCCACCCACAGTCGCCTGTTAATTAAAATCAGCTCTATCAAAAGGATTGTCACATGAAGAAGGGTTTTATCTTAGCATTATCATTAATTTGTTCGGTCGCAGCTGCGAATGAAAATAAAGTTATCGGCTACTCAAGCGATTCTCAAGCAGATGAAGAAAACTTTTTTCTAATCAGCACACAGGAAGGCAGCTATACAATTAAATCTTGGCAGTTCGACATGGAAAATGCGACGTGGGATGGCAAGGGAGAGCCAAGATTAGCAATCGGTGAGGCTGTTAATAAAGCATATAAGTATTTTGAAAAAGCAGAGTCTAACCTTGGTGTTAAAGAGGTCGAACTTAAACCTGCTTTCAGCCGAGAAGGGACCGTCATTTGGTACTATCTTGTAACACTGACAACTCTACCGTACAAGTTTAATTCTGATGAATTTGAAATTGTGGTTTTGCAAAGTGGTGAACTTCTTGAACCCAATAGTAAATAGAGTTAACAAGCAAATAGCCTCACTCACTTCGTTCGCTAGAAACGCATACACGCAGGGAAACGTAGCTTTTACGCTCCACCCGCCTGAACGCTAATAGGAAAGTTACTCAATATGGATATTTTTAATTACTTTCACCAAATGTTCGATTTGGCCTCAGAAGGAGAGCTTCAGGGAATTTGGTTCTGGGCTTCATGCTATATGCTCGTTGTGTGCCTTTATTCAGCATATTTTCAAATCCAAACACGATATTGGGCTTCTACTGTTGGCCAAATTCACAGCTTAGGACTGAAAAAGTTTGGTATCTCAAACGATTTAACCGAACAGCAATACCGTGGTAAAGCGCTCTATTCATATACAGTAGCTGGTAAAACTTATGAAGGAACGCGCATTTCACCTTGGGTCTTCGTTACCAATTACAATGCGAAGGGCTTACTTCTTAAACAACAATCTGGCATCAACATGCCAACCGAAGACACTGTTACCATTTACTACAACCCTAAAAAACCACAAAAAAGCTTTTTAATTAAGGCGAATAAATTTGGAATTTTGGTTACGCTTGTCGTCGCAGTGGCGCCTTTTTTGACTTATGTAAGTCGTTTTCATTTTTAAAGCACTGAAAAATTATCTAAGACACTTAACATTAGCTATGAAGCTAAACGCTAATTGCCAACTTTATTGAATGCCAATGCGCTTTCAATTAGCCTATAGTTTGGGCACGCTTGTTTCGCGTTTTTAGGGAAGACTATTCGCTGGTGTTTACAAACTGTACGAACTATTTTCACGTTTACACAAAGCCCTGTCGCTAATTCAGAATATGGAGGTTTTAATGGATTGTAAGAATTGCGGATCTGATAACACACAAAGATTAGAAGTTGTTTATGACGGCGGCTATTCAACGACTGAAAGCACAAGCTATTCGTTTGGTTTACTGGGTGGCAATTATGGAGGTGGTCTTGGTGGTGCAAGAACCACTACAAACGAAACATCAGTTTCTAACTTGGCAAAGAAAGCTGCGCCCCCTGAAAAGCTCACATACAGATACTTGATAATTCTAATTGCTATCGGCGCCCTCTTGGTAACAAAATCCAGCGAATTAAACTTCTGGTTTTTCTTTGGTTTGCTGTTAATAGCAACTGGCGGATACCTTGTGCATTTTGCCTATAAATTCAATAAATACCGGTGGCCCCTGCAATATGCACATTGGCATCGACAATGGTTTTGCCATAAATGCGGAAATATTTTTCACTAGACGATATATCTAATCGTTATGTAAAAAGCTATCTCATGACGGAAATTAATGAAAACAACTCGCAAGACACGGAGTCAACATGAAGCTTTTACTCATTCTTACCTTACTTAGCATACTTTCCGCATGCGCATCTAAACCCACTCAGGAAAAGGAACCTGAAAATAAAATAACTGTCACTGGCACTAGAATAAAGCGTTCAGAACTTCCGCCTGGCCCAAAACTCAAAATGAGTATTAATAGAGAAAACAAGTCGAGCAATATAATGCAGGCGTTGGCGGATATGCAAAACCTTCCTCAACCTAAGGACATAGGCAATTGCTCGGGGCTTATCTCAGCCTTATCTATGTCGAACTTAAAATTAAGAATAATAGATTCCAATAATGCAGTACTAAAAACTGAGCATGGTATATACGAATATTTATTCGACGACGAGAGCTGCCCAACTGATTAAAATAACTTATTTTTCGTTTTATAAGGGCTTGTTCCTTGTTCGATGAAATACAAAACAAACCACCAAGGAACACAACAATAAAATGGAACCCAACTACTCAGAATACTCCACAATAGAGCTTGAAGATGCGCTAGCTGATGTTGATAAAGACGCTTTTCCAGAGCGAGTTGAGCGCATTGAAAGCGAACTACGTGCCCGCCAAATCACAGAACAGAGCACGTCTAACAAGGTTAGTGATAAGCAAGAAGACATTAGTGGCTCTACCCTTGAAGCAGCCCCCAGAATGCTGAGGTTGGTTAATCACATTTTAGATGCGTTGGTTGTGTTTATATTTGCGTTTGTCGCTAGCTTTATTATGAACTTAATTGGCCTTGGCCATGTAACGGAAATGCTGTTTGAGTTGCCCGACATTGTTTTCGGACTGCTAATGTATTTAATTTACTATGTGCCGCTCGAAACAATCACAGGCAAATCTGTAGGTAAACATTTTACAAAAACAAAAGTGGTTAATTTGTCGGGTGAAAAGCCAGACATATATCAAATTGCTGGGCGCACATTTGCGCGCATGATTCCATTCGAACCACTTTCTATTTTTAGAAGCTCTCGCGATTGTTGGCACGACTCGCTAGCCAATACAAAAGTTGTTTTAGAGGACGATGAACAGGAACATAAGTCCTTAAAAGATTAGCTCATAAATCGTAGGTTGTTTTAAAAAGGACTAAACAAACGTAACGTTAAACACAAGGACTTTACAATGAAATCAAAACTTCTTTTCGCGCTTTTTACAGTTGTTATTTCGCTACTTTCGCTTTTTGCTGGATTTGTAGCAGGTACCTCAAACATTGCTGGTTCAAATGTAAGTCAACTGTATTATGGCGCTTTAGAATTACAAGCTATTCAGCATTACATTGATACTCAAAGGTATGAAGAAGCAAGAAGAGTGATATGTAACTCACTGAAAGCCAGAGTGAATATTATGAACCTGGCAAAGCCAATGATGAGCAGCAGAAAAAGTGACGAGATTGATCAATTTAGCCAATCGCTGTTGGTTTCGGAAATTGAAAACAATGAAGCGGCTCTGCTGGATAATTGCAATTAGAAAAACAGCCCTACCGCGAATGGCAAGCCCACGCTGCTGAACAAACGAGTTTTAAGGTGAATTTTTGTTCTGAACACTGTCAACTTGCTTAACACTTGAAGTAAAAAAAACGGTGCTCAAAAATAAACCAATGCAATAACATAGCCTTACATAGAAGGTATGATTTTTGCATCAAATACTACTAATGGTTGTATGTTGGTTTGGAGTCTGAAATGAAACGAACAGTAATTGGCGCTTTTCTATTTGTATTATCTAGCGTTGCGCATGCTGGATTGATAAGCATCGGTTTTGAAGAAGTTCAGGCTGGTTACACCCCGCAACCACAATTCAAACCACAAATCATCAGCAATCAATTTGCTAGTCTTGGCATTGTGTTCGAAAATGCATTAGTGGGTGATTGTACCAATAGCGCATATGGTACGGGTGTTGTGCATCTATACAGCGAAGGAAAAGGCGCCTGCGGAGACTACACGCCAGATATTAAAATGTTCTTTGTTAATCCTAACGATATAAATGAGCGTGCATTTACCACATTCTTTTCAATATTAGTTACCGATGGAAACGACACTACACTTGAAGCATACGACGTAGACAATAACTTGCTTACCAGCATTTCAACTATAGACGGCGGTAAGAATGAAACGCTAACCCTTGAAGAAATTGGCGATATAGCGTGGTTGAATATCTTTTCAATAAGTGATGGTACTGGCTACGACGACATTGTGTTTGAAGAAGTTAAGCTTTTTAGTGTGTCTGAACCTGTTGGCTTAGCCATTATGGGCTTGGCTTTAGCTGGCATTGGCTTCTCTAGGAAGAAAAAGAAGCACTAGGATAGCGCCAATGCTTAACGGCATTTAAGAACGCACGCATTCTTGCCGACTGATGAAGTCGCTGAGGATGTACAATATACATTGTGTGCTGCATCGGGTTAGCCTCTTTAAAGATAACTTCCATTTCACCTTGCTCAATACATTGCAATACTACGTAACTAGGCAGCCTAGCCACACCCCTTGCCTTTTTCACATGTGCTATTAACGACAAATTGTCGTTCACTTTAAGCCAGCCAGATACCGCCACACGCTTTCTGTTTATGGTCCAGCTGTCTTGATCAGGCCCTGTTAAACACGCATGTGAAGCTAATTCACTTACGTGCTCTATCATTCCGTTGGCTCGAATATAATCTGGCGAAGCCACTATCATATGCTCATATTGAAACAAAGGTTTTGCCACCATGTCCTGCGGCGGATTATTGGTCGACCTAAAGGCAATATCAAATTGACCTTTGTTGAGGTCGTGTCTGTGGTAGCTGGTATCAATGTGCAGCGACACTCCAGGGTTTTCTTGAGAAAATTGAAAACAGCATTCGCCCAAAACAAAATGCGCAAAAAGGTTTGGCGCCGTTAACGAAATTTTCCCCTCTAGTTGGGTTTGCTCACGAATTAAGTTTTGTTCTATATCTTGCACACATTTAGTCAGCTTCTTTGTATCGGCATGTACTTGTTGCCCTTCCGCAGTAAGGTGCACTTGCCTAGTTGAACGCTGCAGAAGCTTTACGCCTAGCGCCTCTTCAAGCGCCTTGATTTGCTCAGACAAATACCCTCTAGAAATGCCTAAGCGTTCAGCCGCTTCTCCAAAATTTAAGGTATCTGCAACCGCGCTAAACAACACTAAACGCTCAATTTTTTTATGTGGTTTCACAATCAACACTATTCACTATAGCTGCTATCTATTATTCACTATACCATACAATGAATTCGTTTTATTAACGCTGAAGAATTGCCAAAAGCCCTATACACTTTGTGTAATAAATTTCACAGTGATAAATACGACGAGAAGAATTATGAGCACGTTTCCTCTTCAACATTATTTTCCACATGCTAGCCAGCTTGTGTACGGCTGCATGGCCATTGGCGGTGAATGGAATACTTCACCACTTAGTAGCGAGCACCAAAAGCAAGCAGATCACGCGATAAATGCCGCGCTAGAGAGCGGTATCACAGTGTTTGATCATGCTGACATTTATAAAATGGGCAAAGCAGAACAGGCTTTTTCCAATGTGCTTACGCAAACACCGTCGCTACGTGAAAAGATGGTAATACAGTCGAAATGTGGCATTCGATTTGATGATGAGTCTGGCCCAAAGCGTTATGACTTGTCGTCTGAATGGATAATAGAAAGCGTTGAGCAGTCGCTTAAGCGTCTAAAAACCGACTATTTAGATATATTACTTTTCCACCGCCCCGACCCATTGATGGATCCTGCCGATATTGCCAGTGCAATGGATAAGCTGCACGAGAGCGGCAAGGTAAAACATTTTGGTGTGTCGAACATGAGTGCGCTTCAAATTCAGCACCTTCAACACTTTACCGATAGACCGCTTATTGCCAATCAAATTGAGATGAGCCTGACGAACCTTCAATTTGTTGAGGAAGGTATTTTGGTAGGCAATCCAGAAGGTGGCGCGGTGAACTTTACGCCCGGTACCATTGAATATGCAGTACAAAACGGCATTCAGCTTCAGTCGTGGGGCGCGGCAAGCCAAGGTAAATATACTGGTGCGCCGATGCAGCTTAACGAAAAAGAACAGCAAACCAAGGCATGTGTAGATTCGCTTGCAGAGAAATATAACGTGTCACCAGACGCTATTGTTTTGGCTTGGTTGATGCGCTTAAGTGCAAATATTCAGCCTATTATCGGGTCGGCCAACCCACAGCGAATTAAAAGCGCTGCGGCAGCAACTTCAATTCAATTAACCCGTGAAGACTGGTATTCGCTTTACGTACTTGCCAGAGGAGCTGAATTACCATGATGTCTGACAATGATACGCAAATAAGCATGCAGCAAGCTCAAGCAGTCACTGATTACGCTATTAAGTGGGCACAGAGCAATCAACAAAACATTGCAGTTGCTGTTGTCGATAGCGCCGGCGAGCTTATTACGTTTAGCAGAATGGATTTAGCCAGCCCACAAACGTGCTTGCTTGCCCAAAACAAAGCGTATACATCTGCCCGCGACAGACAAAAAACCAGTACACTTGCAAAGTGGGCACTTAGTACCAACAAAACCATTAACTTTTGGACTGACACCAGAATTACCGGAATGGCTGGCGGTGCGCCAGTAGAAAACAGTGAAAACCGTGTTATTGGTGGTGTTGGTATTAGTGGTATGGATGAGTTTGAAGACGAAAAGCTTGCCGTGGATGCCATAGAAACCATTTTCAATAACAGCTAAGGCTGAAAACAATGAAAAAGAGAACAAGCATTAAGCTACTAACCCTTTCTGTTTTACTAGGCTGTTTAAGTGCATGTGATGGAAACGAAAAGGCAGCAATACCACACAATACTGCGCTTACTCACTACCTTCAGCGTGATATTCAAGAAGACAGTTTTTATTTTGTTATGCCTGATAGGTTTTACAATGGAAATACTGAAAACGATTTAGGAGCACCAGTAGGTTCTATTTCGCACGGCGGGTTTGAACCCACATCAAAGTGGGCGTTTCACGGCGGCGATATGGCGGGTATTGAGCAAAAACTCGATTACCTTGAAGGTATGGGCATTACCGCTATTTGGATGACGCCTATTCTTAGGAATAAAGCCGTGCAGGATGACGGCATAGCGCATCACGGATATTGGATAGTCGATTTTACCGAGATTGACCCGCACTTTGGTAGTAATGCTGACTTAAAACAGCTTATAGACGCAGCGCATAGCAGAAATATAAAGGTGTTTTTCGACATTATTACCAACCATACCGCAGATGTTATTAAGTATGAGGAATGTCATCAGAAAAACGGCGAGCACCTTGAAGGTAGAGACCACTGTGAATACCGAACCCTCGCTGAGGTTAAAGAAAAAGGCACGTTAACGCCTTTTATAACGGCTGACGAAGAATCGGTGAAGTCGCCTGAATGGCTGAACGACACTCGCTACTATCACAATCAGGGCGACACTTCTTTTCAGGGTGAAAACAGCTTGTTTGGCGATTTTAATGGTCTAGACGACATTAATACCGAGCACCCAGATGTGGTGTCGGGCATGATAGATATTTACAAGAACCTGATCACCGAATTTAAACCAGATGGCTTTAGAATAGACACTGTGCGTCATGTTCAGCTGCCATTTTGGCAGGCATTTTCGCCAGCAATTATGGCTCATGCCCATAAAGAAGGCATTCCGAAATTTCATATATTCGGAGAGGTTTACGACGCATCACCAAAAGCGCTAAGCCTTTACACTACTGAAGGAAAACTCCCCGCTGTGTTAGACTTCGGGTTTCAAGATGCTGCTCGTCATGTGTTTTTCGACAATAGCAAGGTTAGCAAGTTAGCCAGTTTAATTGAACAAGATAACTTGTATAACGATGATAATAGTGATGTTACTCAACTGCTTACCTTTTTAGGCAATCACGATATGGGCAGACCTGGACATTTTATTAATAGCGCATTAAGTGATGCGCCTCATGAGGAAAAGCTTCAACGAAGCATACTTGCCCATGCCTTCATGTATTTTTCTAGAGGTGTGCCAGTTGTTTATTATGGTGACGAGCAAGGTTTTACGGGTGATGGCAACGACGTAGATGCCAGAGAAGATATGATGCCGTCATATGTCGCCTCGTATAACGACAACGACCTTCTTGGTACAAATGCCACCACGGTTGACGATAACTTCGATACAAAGCACCCTATTTACCAAGCTATTTCAACGTTTGCTAATATTCGCAAGCAGCTGCCTGTATTGCAGTACGGCGAAATGAAAACACAGTTGGTAGATAACAGTAAGCAAGTGTATACCTATGTGCGTACTAGCGATGTCCACGGAAGCCCTTTGTTTGTAGCTTTTAACGCATCTACACAAAAACAAGTGGTTAAACTTGATGCGTCGTTTGCGCAGCAAAAACACTTATTTGGTGATGCGCGCCTAATGGAGAAAGACGGCGTAGTACAGCTTGCTTTGCCTGCGCTTAGCTTTGGAATCTTTGCGCTTTAGTCATGAATTAATGGATTAGCCGCTTACCACCTTTCAATTAGGTACATGGGTAATCTCTTGTATTACTGACGCTCCTATTAAAAAGCACGCTATAGCGTGCTTTTTACGATAACCTGTTACCATCGCAGTTTTACTGCAACAACATACGCACTAACTGTGCAATAAGCAAAATACCCATTAGTGGCCAAATCCACTTTGCCCATTTTGCGGCATCTTCATTGCTAATTCTCATTTTCGAGCGTTCAATAAGCGGTATGATGAGCGCTAATGCGCCAAACAATACGGCCAATAAAATAATAACTTCCATTATCGCATTCCTATCGCGTATTTAAGCACTTCTTTCTTCGCAGGCTCTATGCGCTGGGCAACCGAAAGAAGCTGATTTCTTATCCATTTTATGGGGGCAACGTCGTTGCTAAACAAGGTATAGAACCCATCCATTGCCGTCATCATTATAACGTTATCGCGCTTTCTTGGCGTTTCAAAGTCTTGTTTTAAGGCACTCACAAATGCATCAGAATGTAATGGCATGCGCTTGGCGGTTACCGACAAAAAGGCTTCAATGTCCTTAAAGCCTAAGTTAACGCCCTGCCCCGCTAACGGGTTTATAGTGTGCGCTGCATCACCAAGAATAACACTGCAACCCTTGATATAACTGTTCGCATGCGAACGCGTAAGCGGGAATACGGCCTTATCAACCACCGAAAACGTATTATTGTTAAGGGTTAGCTCTTGTGGGAACGCTGCCGTAATTTCTTGTGTAAGCTGTGCATTATTAAGGCTTTTTAGGCGCTTTAATTCGTCAACACTGTCGTACCATACAAGCGAGGCGTAATTGCCAAACATGGGCAAGAAAGCCTTTGGGCCACTAGGCGTAAATTGTTGCCACGTTATGGCGTCTACCGGCTTTTGCATTTCAACTGTAATGCCCATCGCTTGCTGAGCGTATTGCCAACCGTTAGTGCCTATACCAGCCGCTTGTCGCACTTGGGAATTCGCACCATCCGCACCAACAAGCCATTGCGCCTCAATTGAGGTGTCATCGGCTAGCGTTACCGTTGCCGTTTGCTCAAGTGCAATACGTTTAACCTTTTTCCCGGTAATAACCGTTACGTTCTCAAATTGTTCAAGTGCTTGTAGACAGCCAAGCTGCAACAACCTGTTTTCAACAAAATACCCTAGTTGAGGTACGTTGATGCTTTGGGCGGTAAAGTCGGTTCGATGCTGTGGTTCATCCCATACGCTTAACCCCGTATAGGGTTTTACACGCATCGCTTTAATATGCTGCCATGCGCCTAATGCTTCAAGAAGTGTCACCGACGCATCGCTTATAGCTGATACACGAAGATCAGGGCCATCGCTATCGCTAAACGGCTTGGGTAAAAATGGCTCTATCACCACCACGTTATACTGCTGCTGGGCTAAACCCAACGCTAACGCTGCGCCTACCATGCCGCCGCCATTAATACAAAAATCGACCATTTACTCTCCTTAAAACACGCACTTGCATTATGTAATAAAACACTTTGCCGTGTGAAGTAAAACGTAGAATAGGTTTGCCTTAGATCAAAACACAATGAATCGTCGCAAGACACTGGGAATATGCGTGCATAACAGGTAAAATATGCGGCTATTTTGAACATCTTACGTAACGGGTGTTGCGCAATTGTTGGAATTACTCATACAACACACCGCCACCACTTACTTGGAACTTTATCAGGTTATCGAATAGTTGTTATGACTAAAAAGCTGTATATCAAAACCTGGGGCTGCCAAATGAACGAGTACGACTCGGAAAAAATGGCAGACTTACTCGACTCAACGCACGGCTACAGCGCGGCAGAAAGCGCTGAAGAGGCCGATGTTATTTTGCTTAACACGTGCTCTATTCGCGAAAAAGCACAAGAAAAAGTGTTTCACCAACTAGGTCGTTGGAAAACCCTTAAGCAAGATAAGCCCGAACTTATTATTGGCGTTGGTGGCTGCGTTGCCTCACAAGAAGGCGACACTATTCGTCAGCGAGCACCGTTTGTTGACTTAGTTTTCGGCCCACAAACACTGCACCGTTTGCCTGAAATGATTAACGAACTTCAAGGCGGCGCAAAGTCAGTGATTGACGTGAGCTTCCCTGAAATCGAGAAATTCGACCGCTTACCCGAGCCTCGCGCTGAAGGGCCAACGGCGTTTGTTTCTATTATGGAAGGTTGCTCGAAATACTGCACTTTCTGCGTAGTACCGTACACCCGTGGTGAAGAAGTAAGCCGCCCGGTTGATGACGTGTTACTTGAAATTGCGCAACTTGCCGGGCAAGGCGTTCGCGAAGTTAACTTACTTGGCCAAAACGTAAACGCGTTTCGCGGTGAACACTTCGACGGCACGATTTGCCGTTTCTCAGAGCTTTTAGAGCTTGTTGCCGCTATCGATGGTATTGACCGTATTCGTTACACCACGTCACACCCAGTAGAATTTACTGACGACATTATTGAAGCGTACGCCTCTATTCCTGAGCTTGTAGACCACTTACACCTTCCAATTCAAAGCGGTTCAGATCGCGTTTTGAATCTGATGAAGCGTGGTCACACGGCGTTAGAATATAAATCTAAAATGCGTAAGCTTAAGAAGATTCGCCCAAACATTAGTTTGTCGAGTGACTTCATTATTGGTTTCCCTGGCGAAACTGACGCCGACTTTGAAGCTACCATGGATTTAATTCAGGCCGTAGATTACGACCTTAGCTTCAGCTTCATTTACAGTGCACGTCCAGGTACACCTGCAGCCGATGCCGTAGATGATGTAAGCGAAGAGACTAAGAAGCAACGCTTACACCTACTCCAACAACGCATTACTCAGCAAGCACTGCGCATTGCACGCCACATGGTGGGTACAGAGCAGCGTATTTTGGTTGAAGGCCCGTCTAAGAAAAACCCGATGGAGCTTTCAGGCCGTACTGAAAACAACCGCGTGGTTAACTTTGAAGGCACGCCAGACATGATTGGTGAGTTTGTTGATGTGAACATTACCGATGTTTTCACCAACTCATTGCGTGGTGAAGTTGTGCGTAGAGAAAGCGAAATGGGCTTGCGTGTTGCCGTTTCGCCCCAATCTATCATGGCAAAACATCAGGCAGATTTGCCGGATGAACTTGGCGTGGGTCAATTTAACCCAGCCTAACAACACTTTTTTAAAAGAGCGAGGAATAAAGTAGCTTGAGTACTTTGGTTAGTAATGAATTTGATTTAGAACCGGCAGATACCAAACGTTTGTCCAGTTTATGTGGCCCTTTTGATGACAACATCAAGCAAATAGAACGCAGATTAGGGGTAGAGATTACCTACCGCAATAATGCATTTAAGGTACTAGGCGAGCCACAGCAAATAAAAAGCGCCAGCGAGCTACTGAAGCTACTTTATATTGAAACACAGCCTGTTAAAGGCCGTGTTCCCGAGCTTGAAGCAGAACAGGTTCACCTTGCTATTCAAGAAGCCCGCGTTATTGAGAAAGACGCAACAGGCGGCTATGGCAAGGAAGTGAACATCAAAACCAAACGTGGCGTTATTAAGCCGCGTAATCCAAACCAAGCGCAATACGTGGCAAACATTGTTAACCACGACATTACATTTGGTATTGGCCCCGCTGGTACAGGTAAAACTTACCTAGCCGTTGCCGCTGCAGTTGATGCCTTAGAGCGTCAAGAGATTCGCCGAATATTGCTTACCCGCCCAGCGGTTGAAGCAGGTGAAAAGCTTGGTTTCTTACCGGGCGATTTATCTCAAAAAGTGGACCCATACTTACGCCCACTTTACGATGCCCTGTTTGAAATGTTGGGTTTCGAAAAAGTAGAAAAGCTTATGGAGCGCAACGTTATTGAAGTAGCGCCATTAGCATATATGCGTGGTAGGACGCTTAACGACGCCTTTATTATTTTGGATGAAAGCCAAAACACCACGGTTGAGCAAATGAAGATGTTCTTAACCCGTATTGGCTTTAATTCGAAAGCGGTTATTACCGGTGATATCACTCAGGTGGATTTACCGCGCGGTGCTAAGTCAGGGCTACGTCACGCTATTGAAGTATTAAGCGAAGTGGATGATATTTCGTTTAACTTCTTTAACGCAGAAGATGTAGTACGTCACCCTGTTGTAGCCCGTATTGTGCGTGCCTATGAAGTTCACGATGCTGAACAAGAACGTTTGCGTAAAGAGCGCAAGGAAGAAGCACTTCGACTACAGCGCGAGCAAACA
The DNA here is from genome assembly GCF_036864375.1 of Alteromonas sp. S167. Lineage (NCBI taxonomy): Bacteria > Pseudomonadati > Pseudomonadota > Gammaproteobacteria > Alteromonadales > Alteromonadaceae > Alteromonas > Alteromonas sp. S167. Next base: position 727,070 of record NZ_JAZETR010000001.1, on the reverse strand, counting down.
GCAAGTGACGCACAAAGTAGTAATAGCACTAGCAGTAATGCTAGCAACAGCGATAACACCCCATCGTGAGCGCCATTATTGACTATCAGCAAGCGTTTGAGGGCGACAACGCCATTTTAGCTGCAATCCCCTCACCCGCTGACCTTGAAACTTGGGCTAACGCAGTGCTTGCCTGTGAAGGGCTTGAGCATCAAGAAGTGACCATTCGTTTTACCGATGAAAGCGAAAGCCAGAGCCTAAACAGTGAATATCGCGGAAAAGACAAACCAACCAATGTACTGTCTTTTCCGTTTGAGGCGCCACCCGGCATTGAGATGAATCTGCTGGGCGACCTTATTATTTGTGCTCCTGTTATCAGCCGTGAAGCTGCCGAGCAGAATAAGGCAGTGCTTCATCATTACGCCCATATGACGGTACACGGCATATTGCATTTGTTAGGCTACGACCATATTGACGATGCAGAGGCCGAGGAAATGGAAAGCAAAGAGATTGCTATTCTTGCGGGCTTAGATATAGAAAATCCCTACGAAGTCTAGGCAGCGCAATTCGTTTAGAAAGGAAGCTGAATATACTTTACTGAAGAGGCGTTACAAAACTTTATAAGTGTATGTAACACCTATCGTTTTATACTTAACAACAATAAATCATTGACGACCAGCAAGAAGCATTTTAACGTTGGCGTTGAACTAACAATTAAACGGACATTATGAGCGACGATAATCCTCACTCTACCAACGGCTCATCAGGCAAGAGTTGGTTAGATAAACTAAAAAATTCAATTTCTGGCGAGCCGAGAAGTAAAGAAGAGTTGGTATCAGTAATAACTGATGCCGAGCAAAACGAAATCATCGACCCACAAACCCGCGAAATGATTGAAGGGGTAATTGGGGTAAACGAAATGCGAGTAAGGGATATTATGATCCCTCGCGCTCAAATGACCACCATAGACGTAGAGCAAAAGGTAGAAGAGTTTTTACCTGTAATGCTTGAATCTGCCCATTCCCGTTTTCCTGTAATTAGCGAAGACAAAGACCACATTGAAGGCATATTGCTAGCAAAAGATTTACTGTCTTTTGCGTTTAATGCCGAAAAAGAATTCAACCTTCGCGACATTCTTCGCCCTGCTGTAATTGTGCCAGAGAGCAAGCGTGTAGACGTCTTATTAAAAGAATTTCGCCAGCAGCGCTACCACATGGCAATTGTTGTTGATGAGTACGGCGGTGTGTCTGGCCTGGTTACCATTGAAGATATCCTAGAGATCATCGTGGGTGAAATTGAAGACGAGTACGATACCGAAGAAGACGGTACAGACGATATTCGCCCGTTAAACAAGTCGACCTACACGGTAAAAGCACTTACGCCTGTTGACGACTTTAACGAGTTCTTCGAAACAAAATTCAGCGAAGAAGAAGCCGATACTATTGGCGGCATTGTGCTTAAAGCGTTTGGCCATATGCCAGAGACCAACGACGAAATTGTGATAAACGATATTCAGTTTAAAGTGACAAACTCAGACAAGCGCCGCTTAATTCAGCTTAAAGTGTCGGTACCGTCACTCGAGTAAAGTAAGAAAAAACAAGTTACTCATACAGGTGCTGAAAGGCACCTGTATTGTTTTAGGCAGTTTTTATCGCTTTTTTACTGCCTTTTTACTGCTTTTTTAAGAACATATTTAGCAAAGCTAGCTTTAAGCTATCGCTGTAGCAGCTTAAATTCATTAAACATACGGTAAGTCACTCACCATCATGTTAAAACGCAATTCCTCAGGCTTTTTATCGCACCGCTTTTCACACTTCTTACCGCACCTGCTGCTTGTTATGAGTGGTGCAAGTTTAACTCTAGCTTTTGCGCCCTTTAACTTGTGGCTTATTACCATACCTGCTCTTGCATTGGCTTTTCGTCAAATAATAAAACTGAAGCACAAGCCTTTTTTGGCGGGCTGGCTACTTGGCGCAGGTTGGTTTGGTGCAGGCGTAAGTTGGGTGCATGTGAGTATTGCCGACTTTGGCGGTCTGCCGCTTATAGCATCAATCGGTTTAATGGCACTGTTGTGTGGCTACCTTGCACTGTACCCCGCGCTTGCTATTAAATTTACTGCGAAATACTTTCCAACACGGCTTTGGCCAATGGCGCTGCCCTTTTTCTGGGTGGTAGCAGAATGGTTGCGAAGCTGGATGCTGTCTGGTTTTCCATGGCTTTCGCTTGGGTACAGCCAGCTTGATAGCCCACTAGCTGGGTTTGCCCCAATAATTGGCGAAACCGGCATTACCGCACTGCTGGTGTTAAGTGCGGCACTGCTAGCACTAATAAATAATAAACGTACGGTGTTTAATGCCGCGTTGGTTATTAGCTGCTTATTTGTAAGTGGCTATATGCTTTCACAGCACACGTGGGTGAAGCCAAAACAGACCTACAGTGTGGGGATGGCACAAGGCAATATTGCGCAAAGTTTACGTTGGGTTCCCGAGCAAGACGAACCCACTATGCAAACTTACTGGTCGCTTACTGAAGGGCTTTGGAGCAATGATTTAGTTGTATGGCCTGAGGCTGCCGTACCCAAACTAGAACCCCTTGCTCAGCCATTTTTAGCCCAAGTGAACGAGCGCGCTTTTAACGAAAACACAGCGCTTATTACTGGCATTGTGAACTACAACTGGGAAACCGACGAAGCGTGGAATAACCTAATTGTGTTGGGGAAACGCAATGATGATGCCGCGTATCCTGACTATCAATACTTTCACAACAACCGCTTTGCTAAACATCATCTTCTACCTGTTGGAGAGTTTGTCCCCTTTGAAGACTGGCTACGCCCGCTTGCCCCTTTGTTCGATTTACCCATGTCGAGCTTTTCAAGAGGCGATTTTCAGCAACCTAACTTAGAAGCTAACGGCATTAAATTAGCGCCGGCCATATGTTTTGAAATTACGTTTCCAAGGCAGGTAATAGCTAACGTACATGCTGATACCGATATGATCATTACAGTAAGTAATGATGCATGGTTTGGTCGTTCACATGGCCCTGCGCAGCATTTACAGATTGCGCAAATGCGTGCTCTGGAAATGGGGCGCCCTGTGCTGCGTGCAACTAATAACGGTATTACTGCGTTTATCGACCATAAAGGCAAGATAAATGCCGTGCTGCCTCAGTTTGAAGCGGCGAGCATTACCGCACCGGTTATTGCAACCACTGGCTTTACACCCTACTACCACCTACAAGACTTAGGCGTGTGGTTTATAGTTACCTTGCTACTTATTGGTGCTGTGGTAGTTAAAAGACGAGGTTAATATTTAACCTCGTTTTAAGATATGAGTATCCAAAGCAATAATACTTTTCATGAGTAAAATAGCTTCTAACGCATAAACGATAAATTACGCGTAGAGAAGTTAGCTAAATTTGGAAATACTTCCAGCAATTGGCTATCCGTTAGTCCAAACCATGCGCCCAACGTGGCGGCGTATTGGTCTACCGCAATGGTGGGCAGCAACCTTCCGTCACCAATGTCCTGATTACCGTTTAGCATTAGCTCTGGCACTTCGCCATATACATCACCACCATTTACTGCACCGCCAAGCACAATTTGATGACCGCCCCAACCATGATCAGTGCCATCACCATTGCTTGTCATTGTTCTACCAAAATCTGATGCGGTGAACGTAGTAACAGCCTCCGCTACACCCAGCTCTTGAGTTGCGCTGTAGAACGCCGCTAAACCTTCTGCTAACTCGGTTAGCAAACGTGGATGGTCGGCGTTTTGGTTGTCGTGCGTGTCCCACCCCCCCATCGCAACGTAATAAACTTGCCGTGGCTGATCTAGAGTTTGCTGCGTAGCTATCATTCTTGCCACACCTTCCATTTGCGCACCAAAGCGCGATGCTGGAAATTCAGTTTGTAACTCATCAACTGTAGCTAATGCACTGTTCACCAGTGAGCCAGTTCTTCGGGTACGCTGCACAATATCACTAAATGCTTGCTGAAAACGGTTAGACGCACCGCCATTAATAGTATCGTAAAAGGCCGCATTAGCTTGTTGCCAAGACACATCTGTATTAATGCCCACCATTTCTTCAGCGCCGTTTGGCCCTAAAGCAAATGGCAGCACGTTTCGCCCCGTTTGCCATAAGTTGCCACCAGCCATTGATAAGTTCATAGACAGCGGATGCCCCGAGTCATAAATCAAGTCGGCCATTCTGCCCGCCCACCCAGTAAGTGCAACGTTTTGTGGGTCAGCAGTTTGCCAATGATTTTGCTGGTCACTATGAGAGAATAACTGCGGAGGTAATACAGCTTGCCCCGATAACACCTGACTTACTGTTACCGGCTGAATAAGTGGCCCCATATTTGACACAAATGCGGCATGCCCGCTTGCGTAAACGTTTGATAAACTAGCGAGCGATGGATGCAACCCAAGCGAAGAGTACTGTGCAGAACGGGTAGTAATAGGTAGTGTTTCTTCAAGGGCTACTGCTAAGTTTTGGCGTGTACTTTCATAAGCGCTATACGCTGCAGACTCTGTTGGTACAAGCATGTTTAGGCTGTCGTTTCCGCCAAGTAAAAACACGCACACCAACGCTTTGTAGTCATTAAACGGTTGGGTTTGAGACATGGCCTGCACTAAAGAAAATTGTGAAGACACACCATATAGCGAGCTGGCACCAACGGCTGAAGCGATTCCTTTTTTTAGAAATATACGTCTATTCATCATTGTGCTCCAAGCCTAAGGTTGAATGGCAAATTCAGGGGAAATAGTGGCGAGATACACTAAGTTTGCGTATTTCATCCAAGCGACTTCTGCACCCGACCAGTGCTCGGCGGCGCTGTTTAATGCCAGCCGCGTTTCATCATTCATTTGCCCTGCAAACAACACTAGGTTTATATATTCGATAATGGCGTCATCGTTTTGAAGCGCTGCTAATTGGTCGAAATTAACGATGCCAACATCATCTTCTACTATCTCGTCGCCCCGTAAATTATTAAACCACGCCATGTAGAACATATAGTTGATGTAGCGCGTCACGCTAATTTCATTTTCTAACTGAAACTCTGGCGAGATTAGGCCGCTATCGCGAATGTCGCCCGGTAAGCTGTAGTCAGGGCGATAAAAATTAAATACGCTAGGCGAGCCTAGTGGTGAAAGCCCTAAATTATATTCAACAAATTCATGGCCCATGCCGTTGTCCCGTGCTCCTGAGTTAAAAGCGCGCATGGTATGCGCTAATCTAAGTAACGGCATACGTAGCTTTCCAGTTTGCCGAGCGCTTAGCGAGACTGCTTCTTCATCGAGCAAAATAGCCTGAACAACCGCTTGCAAGTCGCCTCTTACGCCATCGCCGTTATCATTAAAAACCTGCGATACCCGCGCAACATACTGTGGCGATGGATTACTACTTACTAGCCTTTGTATCAGCTGTTTTGAAATAAATGGGCCAACATTAGGATGATGAAATAAGTTATCTAACGCTTGGCTTAAGTCTTGTTCTGCACTTTGACCTGCAGGCAACACAGTGCCGTTTAACAGTACTTTTTCACCTTCATCATGAAAGGCGTTGTAGGCCGACATAGGCGTTAAACTATCGTAGTGCCATTCCCACCAATGTGATTTTCCAGCAAAGTGCCAACCTGTAAACACATGGGCAAACCCTTCAATCTCATCTTGGCCATAGGTAGCAATTGTATTGCCCGCTGCATCGCGTTTTGCGGTGCCGTCGGGGTTAAGTTCAACCAAGCCAATGGTAAATAGCTGCATCACTTCTCTAGCGAAGTTTTCATCTGGTCGTATATTTCGCTCGTCGTCGGGGCGTTCATTACCCAGCATGCTCAAATACATACCCATCATCGGGTTTAGGGTAACCTCTTCCAAAAGGGTTCTGAAATTACCGAAACTGTTTCGTACCAAAACATCGTAGTAGTTGGCGACACCGTGTGGGTCAACCAACAAACGATCGTCTTTGGTCGACACAACGAAGATTTGTGATAGTGCAAAGGCTACACGCTGACGAAGCTGGTCATCGCTGTTGACTACCCTGTCCCACCATGACTCAACCCAATGCTGTGAATACATTTCATCGGCGGCATATTTGGTACTAAGCAATGGCAAGTGTAGTGATGCAGGCGTATTAAATTGTTCGGCTAGCCAAGTTTGCCTATCGATGTTGGCTGCATACTCAATACTTTGTTGCGTTGGACCAAACGTAGACTGCATTAAAAATAACGCAGCACTTTCCTGCCCCATGGGTGTTGGCTCATCTTCTGGCGGAGGCGGTGCTTCGGGTGGGGGCGTTTCAGGTGGCGCTTCTGGTGGTGTTTCAGGCGGCGGTGTTTCAGGTGGTGCTGGCGAAGGTGAGACCGGTGTTGCACCGTCTCCCTCTATGGGAGTTTGTGGTGACGCGCTGTCACCAGAACCACCACAGGCAGTTAGAAACAAACAAAAAAGGAAGATATAGAGTGCTCGCATAACCCTTGCCTACGATGATTTACACCATTTAAGTGTATATCACGCGTGCAACATTTGGTTATTGCACGCGTGCTTTAGGTATAAAATCACTGACCACCGGCAGCCTGTATTGCCGTTAGCGCTATAGTAAACACAATGTCATCTACCAGCGCGCCGCGGCTTAAGTCGTTAACCGGCTTACGCATGCCTTGAAGCATTGGGCCAATGCACACTAAGTCAAAACTGCGCTGAACTGCTTTGTAAGTGGTGTTTCCAGTATTAAGGTCTGGGAACACAAACACGTTTGCCTTACCTGCAACAGGGCTGTTTGGCGCCTTACTTCGCCCTACACTCTCAATGGCAGCCGCATCGTATTGAAGTGGTCCATCAATGAGTAAGTCAGGGCGCAATGACTGTGCAATTTTGGTTGCTTCTCGCACTTTTTCCACATCGCTGCCCGCGCCTGAAGTACCTGTACTGTAGCTGATCATTGCAACGCGAGGCTCTATGCCGAACATTTGAGCAGAAGTAGCCGATTGGATAGCAATGTCGGCAAGCTGCTGTGCATTAGGGTCTGGGTTAATAGCACAATCGCCATATACCAACACTTGATCAGGCAGCAGCATAAAGAACACAGACGAAACGAGTGATGCATTTTCTGCGGTTTTTATAAGCTGTAATGCTGGGCGAATAGTATTGGCCGTGGTATTAACCGCGCCTGACACTAAGCCATCTACGTGGTCTTGCTGAAGCATCATGGTGCCAAGCGTTACGTTATCGCTCAACAACTCGTTAGCAACAACCTCGGTTACGCCTTTATGGCCGCGCAGTGCTACTAACCCTTCAACATAGTCTTGTTTAATGTTGCTCGGCGATAATATTTCAACGCCGTCACCAAGCACTACACCCTGCTGTTCTGCTACGCGTCTTATCTCAGTCTCGTCACCCAGTAAAACCGGGCGCGCTAAACCACGCTTTGCACAAATTGACGCTGCTACAACTGTGCGTGGTTCGTTACCTTCGGGAAGCACAATGCGCTTGTTAACCTGCCTTGCACGGTTAGTCAGGTAAAAACGAAACGCCGAAGGTGACAGCTTTCTCTGTCGTGATACTTTTTCAGTAAGCGAGGTTACCCACTTTGCATCTAAGCTTTCTGCAGTATGTACCATTACCTTTTCTATACGATTGCTATCGTCAACCGGCACTTCTTGGTTAAACGCCTGCAGGTTTTGTGCTGTTTGCCATGTATTGGTATTTACCAGCATCACCGGCAAGCCTGTTTCCATTGCTTGGCTGCACAGCGCCATAATGTTCTCATCTGGCTCGTAGCCACCAGTCAGTAATAACGCACCTAGCTTGGTACCGTTTAATGCGGCAAGACAGCACGATACAAATACGTCACCGCGGTCGCCAGACATTACAAGCAATGCCCCTGGTTTTAGGGTATGAGTCATGTTGTGAATTTCACGGGCACAAAATGAAACGCTGCTTAATCTGCGCTCTGCCATTTCCCCTTCATTTAACAAGGTAGCATTTAAATGTTTTGCCACGTCGGTTGCCCGTGGCGACACTAAATCGGCGCTCCAGTCTATGGTGCCTAATAAGCTTAAGCCTTTCTTGAAGATTGGAAGGTCACGCAGTGCTTGTGTGCGAGCTTCGTCATGCTCAGGCGCTTCAATGGCGCCAATATCGGCACGTAAACGACCATGCTCATCAAAAGGCGCATTTACTTTATTGAATATGCAGCCAACCACTTTTTGGCTTTTATGGCCGCCGTAAGTATCAACCACAATTTCTAGACGGTGATTAATGTCGGTTACCGAGTCGTTTCCAGGCACAGCAACAAATACAATATCAGCGTCTAATGCTCTGCTGATCTCTAGGTTTAAACGCTCAGCATACGGATGGTGTCGTGTGGTAACTAAGCCTTCAATTACCGTAACGGCTTCATGCTCACTGTTATCTTCAAAACGCTCGATAATTTCTTCTAACAACTCATCTGTGCTGTCGTTACTGATCATGCGCTCTACATAATCTAGCGTAAACGGAGAAATAGGTGACACGCTGGCGTGGTGTGAAATGATGGCCGTTGAACGTTCTTCACCATTATCACCTCTTCGAGGCTGCGCAACTGGCTTGAAGAAGTTAAGTTTAATGCCTTGCTCTTCAATAGCGCGAACAAGACCCATGCTGACAGTAGTAAGGCCCACACTGGTGCCCACTGGGATCAACATTATTTTGCGAGACATAAATGCTCCTGATATAGCGCCTTATTGCAAAGGCGCCGGTTCAAAACTAATTAAAAACCTGATGCAAACTTAGGCTGGCTAATGCAAGCCTAAGCAAACTGTGCGGCTTGTGCTGCAATAACCCACTCTTCATTGGTAGGCACAACTAGCACTTTGGTGCTTGATGATGGTGCACTTATTTCGCCCGCGTTTCCAAATCGCGCATCAAGGTTTCTCTGCTCATCAATTGCTACACCAAAATGCTTGAAATAGCCCATAGTGGTTTCGCGGATCAGTGACGAGTTTTCGCCAATTCCGCCGGTAAACACAATGGCATCTAGGGTTGGTACGGCAATCATGTAGCCCGATATGTATTTGGCCAAGCGATAACAGAAAATTTCAATGGCAAGTAACGCACCTTCATGTCCGTTAAGTGCGGCTTCTTCCAATGTTCTACAGTCGTTACTTAACTCGGAGATACCCAATAGACCAGATTGCTTGTTCAACAGGTCGTTTATTTCTTCTGCCGTTTTACCAAGCTTTCGTTGCAATGTTCCAGGAAGACTTGGGTCTAAGTCACCACATCGGGTGCCCATCACTAACCCCTCAAGCGGTGTAAAGCCTAGGCTGGTGTCTACTGCTTGACCTTTTTCGATGGCTGATACGCTACAGCCATTGCCAAGGTGTGCACTTATGATGCTTGTGTCCTCTACCGATTTATTTAGTTGAGCAGCAGTACTGTCTAAAATAAATTTATGGCTAGTACCGTGGAATCCGTAGCGACGGATACCGTGTTCTTTGTAAAGCGCCATTGGAAGCGCATAAACAAAGGCTTTCTTCGGGATGGTTTGGAAAAATGACGTATCGAATACAGCAACATGCGGTAAATTCGGGTAGGCCTTTTGCGCAGTAGTAATACCTTTCAAGTTTGCCATGTTGTGAAGCGGCGCCATGCTGGCATATTCTTCAATGGCAGCCAGAACGGTTTCATCTACCAATGCTGCTTGTTTAAATTTCTCGCCACCATGCACCACACGGTGACCAATAGCGATTGGCACAACACCGGTTTGCGCAATAACCGACTGAATAGCATTCAACGCTTCTGTGTGACCCGCTTTCTCGGGCAATGCTAACGTATTTTTTTTGCCGTCTATCTTATACGACAAGCTAGCGTCTTGGTTGCCTAGGCTCTCTGCCATTCCAGATAGCCCTGCTTCACCAGTTTCAGCATTAATAATGGCAAACTTCACAGAAGAGCTGCCGCAATTTAAAACAATAACGTCTTTTTTCATTTGGCTTTCAAATTAAAAGTGGTGGGTCAAACAATGAATTTGAATTGTAGCATTTATAAACAAAAAGGTTGGTTAACGTTATGCTAAATCTTTTATAAAAAACATCGCATTCACTTGTTTTTCAAAGGGTCTTTTAGGTTTTTCTATTTATTTCAACAGGCCTTAACTTTCCTGTAAAAATGGGTTTTAGGGGCCCTTTTCAGATGGCATTAACGAACGCTAAAAACAAAAAATATAAAATTTTTTTTGTTTTTAGTGTTGAAAAGCATTTGGCCTATCCCTACATAGTATTCGTCGGCGCTGAAAGGTCAGGTCGACACAAACGCCGCCGAATTGTCGGGGCACATTAATTTAAACATATTGCTTTATTTTGAGGATATGACTATGCGTACTATCGATCTATCTCCACTTTACCGTTCATTCATCGGTTCAGACCACCTTGCTTCTCTTATCGACGCGGCTTCGCGCTCTGAGAAACAAAGCACTTACCCTCCGTACAACATCGAGCTTTTAGGCGACGATAAATATCGCGTAACCATGGCGATTGCAGGTTTCAGTAAAGACGACGTTTCGATTCAGGTTGAAGAGAACACCCTGACTATTACTGGCACTAAAAAAGCGGAAGAGAAAGAGAGTAACGAACGTAAGTTCTTACATAAAGGTATTTCTGAGCGCAATTTTGAGCGTAAATTCCAACTTGGCGACCATGTGAAAGTATTGGCAGCTGATATGGAAAATGGCCTTCTACATATCGATATGGAGCGAGTCATTCCAGAATCGAAAAAACCACGTCAAATTGAAATTGGTTCTCGACTTATCGAAAACTAATCACTCAATTTCATAATTTCTTGGTTTGTTTCCCATTTTTTCGCGGCGCCTCTTGGCGCCGCTTTTTATGTCGGTCAGAGCGCACAGTTTAAATCAATTTCTTCCTCACGACCTGTAAACCCACCTCTTCCTTTCGCATCGTTTTCTGTAACCACGCCAATTATATAAGGGTTTGATGTATCAAGCTCCGCATTCACACCGTCAGTAGCAACCGCTCTCTCATGAAAAAGTATCATTCCTACTGGAATGATGTCACTTTGCTAAACTGCATCAAATATCGAACCCACTATCGCAAAGCTAGTTGATTTAATTCATGGACTCGTGAGGGATATGACATAGCTTGCTTTGCCTGCCTCGCCTGAAGAGAACGTGCCTGATATACACTTATTGGAAAGCTCCCCCGTGGATGCCGACGTTATTGCGTGAAAAGAACTAGTAGCCACACCCGTATCGAAAATACCTTCGTGTTTTAAAGTTACTGTCCCCCTCAAGCCATTTATTACACCTACAAATGATTCAAAACCAACAAATGACGCCTTAGTTGGAGTTTCATATGCCATGATATACTCAATACTCGACTCACCGACCATATCACCAGCGTATGTTTGTTTTACGGAAGCGCGGGTTAGCTTTGCACCTCCAGATTTTTCAGATACCGTATCCTCTTCCCAGCCCACGATAGAAAAATCACCTCTGCATTCCATACTTTTTCCTCCAACGCTTTTTTAGGATGCTAACGTGGTTAATAAATAGTGCAAAGTAATTAAAGTGTAACAGAGTGTTAAGTTGTGCTTTTAATCAAGAGTGAAGCTCGAGATAGCTCTTCTCAATACAGTATTGTTTTCTTTCATTGAATGAGATAATTTTGAAAGTGACTCAGCTAACTCAACCTCGTGTTTAGCTGCTGATTCTACATCGACGATATCTTTTGCAACTTCTCTCGTTGTCACTGACTGCTGTTCTGCAGCCGCAGACATACTGTTTGCCATCGCTTCTAATTGAGATGCTGCATCTTTTACCTTTTTAGCCGTTTCTCTTCCATCACCTGTTACTTCCACTGAGTTTTTCACTGCAATCGCGTTTTTATTTATATCCTCCACCACGACCATACTCGCTTGCTGAAGCGATGCGAGTAGCGATGATATCTGATCCGACGCGTTACGGCTGCTCTGTGCTAGCTTTCTCACTTCATCAGCAACAACAGCGAAACCACGACCATGCTCACCCGCTCGGGCAGCTTCTATCGCAGCATTCAAAGCCAGTAAATTAGTTTGGTCTGACAGAGCATTAATGGTTTCTAATATGCCACTAATTTCCGTTACCTGTTTCTCCATATCAGCAGCATTATTTTCAACGGAACTCATGTCCTCTTCTAATTGCTTCATCTCCCTTCTGATTGACTCATTTATCTCGAATGCTGTATTTGATAATGTGTCTAAGGATTGACTGGCAGATAATGTGTCAAATGCCGATTTTGCAATTTCATCGCTCGTCACTGATACCTCCTCCAGGGCAGATGCAATATTCAGTGAGCGTTGCTGTGTATCGCCTGCATCTGCAACCATTGCGGCGCAGGACTCCTCTAACTCTGATGACAAACGAGTACTTGCCTCAATTGATTGCTCTAAGCCACGGATAAGATCTTTCAGAGCCAGGATCGTTTTATTAACTGCGCGAGAGACCGAGCCTAGCTCATTTCTTGCTTGTGAGCTGACGTCTACTGTTAAATCACCGTTATCCGCTATGTTGTGTAGATTTTGGATAAGGCGTCGTAACTGCGTATTGAGGATATGAAGGAGCGAACGATAAATAAGCGCAACAACCGAAACACCGACAATAATAATTAAAACAGTAACGGTAAGTGCAAGAACAGCAGAATCGTGCATGGCACGGGCGTCTTGCGCTACTTTCTGCCAAATATCATCAAGTATGCCTTTCACGCCCTTTATTTGAGAAGTTGCAGCGCCAAACCAATTATCGTTTGAAGGAAGTGAGTTAAAATCTATATTTTCTGATTCTAGTGATACAAGTGTGCGCGTTATTAAAGCGGCCTCTTGTGATGACAAAACATCATTAAACACAGCAAAATTGTCTGGGGGTAAACTGTTTTTCAATTTGCCTGAAATGTATTCCACTTCCTGCTTGTATTTTGCAAGCTGGCTCTTAACCACACTATTTGCACTTTTTCGTGCAATCACACCATTTACTTTCCCTCTTTGCTGTCCCAAGCGCTCTTTTAGTTGGGCAAGTAAAATAGCGTTAGCCAGTGATTCCTTTGATGCAAGGTTATTAACATAGATTGTGAGTGAATTTGCAGCGTTGAGCGCCGCAGCATTCAGTGAACTATAAAAAGTAAATGCTCTCCCGCCACTACCACTGTCGACCTCACGTCTTAAAGCATCCTTACCCGCTAAATATTCTTTTAAAGCAAGTAAAATGCGACTCACTTTTTCCCCATAGGCTGCGTTTTCGGATAGCAAAGATTCAAGTTTTCGTTGCGCCTCGTCTGCGTTTTTTCTTTGAGCTTTTACTTTGTCAAATGCTGCATCGCTAGGGTTACCAAGATAGCCAGCTGTCAGCCCTCGCTCAACTGCGTGATGATGTGCTATTGCCTCGACAGACGCAATAAGGTCAATCATTTCAACGTCGCTACTTGCCGCAATTGTATCTGAAAGAGAACGGCTAACATCTTTAAATGCAAGAAAAGCAACGCTGATAAGAAGAATTGAAGCACCGCAGATAGTTAGCTGGAAAATTGATAATCGTTGTAGCACGCGCACGATCGAACTCCGTGTATATGATGTACTATTGAAAGAAAATACATGACCTCCGTTGAAACCAACTGAAAGGCGCCTTTTTCCAGTATAGAAAACAATCAAATAAGCGCAAATAACGATATTTCGCTCATTGCTCAGGATTAGTTTTGTATTGTGAATACAAAAAAGCCGAACGGGTGCATAGCGCTTTTCATGTCTCAATCTAAATGAAGCTGGAAGATTTGACTAACAGCTCTAGGTATCCATCAATTAAGGCTCCGATCGCCCACGAGGCAGGAACTGAGAGTGCAATTGCGAGGGTTTTCATACCTTGGGGGATGTCAATCGCCAATTCAGATACGTTTGCAATTTGTTGTTTAGAACTAATCAATGAACTTAACTTCCTCAATCGAACTGGGTCGTCTGTAAGACGCCTGTTACTGTGGCCTGAACTGCTAAACAGACTTTTTATTGAGTGGTTTATTCTTTCTACTGCAAGTGCTTTCTTCTTTGAGATGTTTTTCTGTACCTTATGAATAGGACGAAAGAGATAAACGATAAGCACTAGGAAAATAACGGCTACGATCACGCGGTCAATTACTGGGACAACTGTACCAAGCCAAAACAGCGGTATCAGACTTAGTGATACGGCACTCACTATCGCATTTGATATGACCAAATCAGATAAGTGTTCAAAACGCTCAATACCAAATAAATCAACAAGCTTTTCATTCAAAAAATGTGAAATCACGAACCAAGTGATAAAAAGGACGGTATAGAGTGTTAAGAATGCATAGCGCCAAAAGAATATGCCCAAAAAAGACAAATACCACGCCAAATAGTCTGTACTCGATACCAACTTTTCACTGGTAATGTATAAAATAGTGAAAAGTATTCCGGTAATCCAGCTGTATCTCAAACCGAAGTTAATCCCACTCGTAAGCTTTAGCTTTAATTCTTTATGACTCATTTCATTCGGATACTTGGTGAGAAACTCATTAAGGCAATATAAGCAGCGGTGATAAAGAAACTGGTTAGCGTATATGAAAAATGCAATCATTATTGCGAAGGTAAGTGCGGCATTGCGCTGTCTAATGCCTAACGTTGAATTCAGGAGACTAAGCTCAAACGCACCAAAAAAATTGGCAACGACAATTGCAAAAACCCCTGCAGATATACTTATTACGGCGAGCAAAAACCTTCGATAATTACTCATTACAACACCTGCTTTATAGCTTGGCTCACTAAACCAGCTCCCGTCCAAGACAATAAAGGTAGAAACACAAGGAAGCTCACTTTAATTGCAAAAGGCAACGTTAAAGGCCAACTTGGTGCCCCTTCTATCTCGGAACGCACTGTTAACAAGTCAGAAATAAATTGAAGTTTGGTATCACTGTCTACTAATCGTCGCGTTGCACTTTTACTATACGTCTCTAGCGTCTCCTTTTTTAGAACTTCATTGATTCGTTCTAAGGCCTTAGACTTTTTATCAGCAACTACATTGTGCACTTCAAATATTGGCTGGAACAAAACCAAAAGGATTATTAACGAGAACACAATGAGTAAAAATGCATCAGCGGTTGTTACTGTGATAAAAATAAATGAAACCGCAAATATACAAAGATACACCGATGCAATGAAAAAATTGTGTAAAACAAGCATGCATAGCGGTCGTAAGTGCTCTATTTCAAACAACCTCACTCTAAAATGCTTACGAAGGTGCCTTTTAATGAAGCGCAATACTGCTACATTAGCTGCAAGAAAAAACAAGCCAGTTGTCCACATAGGTATTGCTTGTGCTATTAAAAATGTCCTCTTTGGCTCATCGCCAAGAGTATCTGCAATGTCTTGCGACAAAATATAAAAACACGCTAAAAATACAGCTAACGCAAAAACAGGAAAAAAAGACTTTCTCAAATTTTCTGAGATTATGACTCTGATCCTTGCCTCAACTTTATCTCTTCTCTTTTTCCGCCGATGGGAAAGTAAAAAAGAAAGATAGACTGAAGACTTATCTACTGTTTGTCTATGTGCCCACCATGCAAAAGCCACGAGAAAAGGCGCTGTCAGAGCTGTTGCAGAATCTCTTGCGGCTAAAGAAGAAGGATCAAGGCCGAATGAAATAAACCCTAATGCAGCATTGGCTGTTAGAAAAGTAAGTAAATACACTAGGTAAAGCTTCGTTTTGATAAGCTCGTTAACTCCTTTTAACACCCTATTCTCCAAAATACTTTCGGTAAATGCATTCTTCTGTATATATTATGACCAACAGACTGTATGTCAATAGATACAAAAAAGCCGAGCAAATGCTCGGCTTTCCAATATGGCTATATCAAAACATAGCTTAGATGTATTCGACCTCAATGATTTCCACTTCAACAGCGCCCGCTGGCGTTTGAATGGTTACCATATCGTCAAGCTCTTTACCAATTAGCCCACGAGCAATTGGAGAGTTCACAGAGATCAGATTGTTTTTAATATCTGCTTCATCATCGCCCACTATGCGGTAGGTAGTTTCTTCATCGGTATCAACATTTAAAATGGTTACAGTAGTACCGAAAATAACCTTTCCGGTGTTGTCCATTTTAGTAACGTCGATGATTTGCGCATTCGACAGCTTGCCTTCGATATCTTGAATACGACCTTCACAAAAGCTTTGCTGCTCACGTGCTGCGTGATATTCGGCGTTCTCTTTAAGGTCGCCGTGCTCACGCGCTTCAGCAATCGATTCGATAATACGCGGACGGGTTTTGGTTTTAAGCTCGTTTAGTTCGTCACGCAGCATTTGAGCGCCACGCGCTGTCATTGGATACTGACTCATGGATACAGTCTCGCCTAGCTAGTTATTTAAAACAGAAAAGTGCGCCGCGAAGGCGCACTTTTTATTCGTTCACACAAATGTAATATGACTAGGATACCTCGTATCCTAGCCATTGTCATTAGTGTTTAATTCTAGCGTGCAGTTCTTGAACTGATGCTACTCTGTTGCGGTCATCAGCTGACTTAGCTCTAATTGTAGCGAACGCAGCATTCATTGTTGTTGTGTAGGTTACTTTATTAAGTAACGCTTCACGTCGAATGTATACCGAGTCGGTAATAGCTTGTCGGCCTTCAGTTGTGTTAACCAAATAGGCGTATTCACCGTTTTTGATTGCATCAACAATGTTAGGACGACCTTCCGACATTTTATTCACTACCGTGCTCATAATGCCTGCATCATAAAGCTCTGTCGCTGTTCCGCGCGTTGCTTCAATTTTAAAGCCGGCCTCAACGAGCGCTTTTGCCAGTTCAATCATGCGAGGTTTGTCGTTATCACGAACCGAGATAAGTGCTTTACCCTCTTTAGGAAGCGGAGCACCTGCGCCTAAGTTCGCTTTAGCGTACGCTTCTTCAAACGTATCGCCCACACCCATAACTTCACCAGTCGAACGCATTTCTGGGCCTAATAGTGGGTCAACGCCTTGGAACTTAGCAAACGGAAGTACTACTTCTTTCACAGAGTAGAAAGGAGGAATAACTTCTTCCGTTACGCCCTGCTCTGCCAGGCTTACACCTACCATTGCACGTGCGGCAACTTTTGCTAATGGAATACCTGTCGCTTTCGACACGAACGGTACCGTACGTGCAGCGCGCGGGTTAACTTCGATTAGGTACACTTCACCATCTTTGATTGCGAACTGTGTATTCATCAAGCCAACTACGCCAAGTTCAAGGGCCATAGCTTTAACTTGCTCGCGCATTACATCTTGAATTTCTTTAGACAGTGAATGTGGAGGCAGTGAACATGCAGAGTCGCCAGAGTGAACACCCGCTTGCTCGATATGCTCCATAATGCCGCCGATTACCACTTCTTTGCCATCGCAAATTGCGTCGATATCAACTTCAATAGCATCGTCAAGGAAACGGTCTAGCAGTACTGGCGCGTCGTTAGACACTTTTACTGCTTCGTTTAGGTAGCGCTTAAGATCTTTAATGTCGTATACGATTTCCATCGCACGACCACCTAGTACATAACTTGGGCGAACAACCAGCGGGAAGCCAATTTCTTCAGCCATTGCAAGGGCTTGTTCAACGTTAGTTACCGTGGCATTTGCTGGCTGCTTAAGGTTGAGCTTGTTAACCATTTGTTGGAAACGCTCACGATCTTCAGCCCGGTCAATGGCTTCCGGTGAAGTACCAATAATGGGTACGCCGGCCGCTTCAAGAGCGCGTGCTAGTTTAAGCGGCGTTTGACCACCGTACTGCACGATAACGCCTTTCGGGTTTTCTTTCGCAACAATCTCAAGCACATCTTCAAGCGTGACTGGCTCGAAGTACAGGCGATCTGACGTGTCGTAGTCGGTAGAAACCGTTTCAGGGTTACAGTTAACCATGATGGTTTCGTAACCGTCTTCACGCATAGATAGTGCCGCGTGAACACAGCAGTAATCGAATTCGATACCTTGACCGATACGGTTTGGACCACCTCCCAATACCATAATCTTGTCGTTGTCGGTTGGTGCCGCTTCACACTCTTCGTCATACGTCGAGTACATGTAAGCAGTACTGGTCGAGAACTCAGCGGCACAGGTATCTACACGCTTGTATACAGGTGAAATGCCAAAACCGCGGCGAGTTTCACGTACATCACTTTCAGCTACTTTGGTAAGTTCCGCTAGACGTGCGTCAGAGAAACCTTTGCGCTTAAGCGAACGCATTAGATCTGCATCGATGCGCGGTAAACCAAGTTCGGCCACTTTTGCTTCAAGAAGAATAAGGTCCTCAAGCTGTACAAGGTACCAGCGGTCAATATTAGTAAGGTTGAATACTTCTTCAACCGTCATACCCATACGGAAGGCATCGCCGATGTACCAAATACGCTCTGCACCAGGTTGACGAAGTTCATAAACCACTTTATTGCGCGACTCAGGGTCGTCAAGGTCAACCATTGGGTTTAAGCCAGTTGCACCTACTTCTAAGCCGCGAAGGGCTTTTTGCAATGACTCTTGCTGGTTACGACCAATTGCCATAACCTCACCTACCGACTTCATTTGGGTAGTAAGACGGTCGTTAGCGCCGGCAAACTTCTCAAAGTTGAAGCGTGGGATCTTAGTGACAACGTAGTCAATTGACGGCTCGAACGACGCAGGTGTAAGGCCACCTGTGATATCGTTCGCGAGTTCATCTAGTGTGTAACCGATTGCTAGTTTTGCTGCCACTTTTGCAATAGGGAAACCCGTTGCTTTAGACGCAAGTGCTGATGAACGCGAAACACGCGGGTTCATCTCGATGATAACCATGCGCCCAGTTTTAGGGTCTACACCAAACTGTACGTTTGAACCGCCGGTTTCAACACCAATTTCACGCAGTACAGCCATAGCGGCATTGCGCATAAGTTGGAATTCTTTGTCGGTAAGCGTTTGCGCTGGTGCAACGGTAATAGAATCACCAGTGTGAACACCCATTGGGTCGAAGTTTTCAATAGTACACACAATAATGCAGTTGTCTGCTTTATCGCGCACCACTTCCATTTCGTACTCTTTCCAACCTAGCAGCGACTCGTCGATAAGTAGCTCACTAGTAGGAGATAGGTCTAAACCGCGGTTACAAATTTCATTGAACTCATCAATGTTGTAAGCAATACCGCCACCTGTTCCACCCATGGTGAATGATGGACGAATAATACAAGGGAAACCAATGCGACTTAATACATCATGTGCTTCTTGCATGCTGTGCGCAATTTCCGCACGCGGGCATTCAAGGCCAATATTTTTCATTGCCTTGTCGAAACGCTCGCGGTTTTCAGCTTTATCGATAGCATCTGCCGTTGCACCGATAAGTTCACAACCGAACTCTTCTAATACACCATGTTTATCAAGGTCTAGTGCACAGTTAAGCGCCGTTTGACCACCCATGGTGGGAAGAATGGCGTCTGGACGCTCTTTTTCGATAATTTTACGCACTACTTCCCAGTGAATTGGCTCGATGTATGTAGCATCTGCCATTTCTGGGTCTGTCATAATGGTGGCTGGGTTAGAGTTCACCAAAATAACTCGGTAGCCTTCTTCGCGAAGGGCTTTACACGCTTGCGCGCCTGAATAGTCAAATTCACAAGCCTGGCCGATAACAATAGGGCCAGCACCAATGATAAGAATGCTTTTTATGTCGGTACGTTTTGGCATAACGGGCTAATTCCTACTGCTTGTGTTGTTCAATAAGTTCAATGAAATGGTCGAATAATGGTGCCGCTTCATGTGGACCTGGGCTGGCTTCAGGGTGACCCTGGAAGCTAAATGCAGGCTTGTCGGTGCGATGAATGCCTTGCAACGACTTGTCGAACAACGAAACGTGAGTTACTTCTAGGTTATCTGGCAAGCTAGACTCATCTACAGCAAAACCATGGTTTTGGCTGGTGATCATAACTACGTTACGCTTTAGGTCTTTAACCGGGTGGTTCGCGCCATGGTGGCCGAATTTCATTTTCACTGTAGTTGCACCACTTGCAAGCGCAAGTAACTGGTGCCCAAGACAGATGCCGAAAACAGGTATGCCCGTTTCAACAATGGTTTTAATAGCCGTAATTGCGTAATCACAAGGCTCAGGGTCGCCTGGGCCATTAGACAGGAATACGCCATCTGGATTCATGGCCAATACATCTTCAGCAGGCGTTTGTGCTGGCACCAGGGTAACTTTACAACCGCGGTCAGCAAGCATGCGAAGGATATTGTTTTTTACGCCGAAGTCGTAAGCAACAACGTGGTATTTTGTTTCACTTGGCGTGACATAACCTTTACCAAGTTCCCAGCTACCTTCAGTCCATGTTTTTGGCTCAGTAATGCTCACTACTTTTGCCAAATCCATGCCTTTTAGGCCAGGAAAAGCTTTTGCTTGCGCTAATGCGCTAGACTCGTCTAATTCATCAGTACAAATGATGCAGCCATTTTGTGCACCTTTGTCTCGTAAGATACGCGTTAAACGGCGTGTATCTATGTCAGCAATACCCACAACGCCTTTCGCTTTTAGGTATTCAGACAGTGTTTGCTGTTGACGAAAGTTACTAGCAACAAGAGGTAGGTCACGAATGATAAGACCTTTTGACCAGATTTTATCTGCTTCAACGTCTTCGTCGTTAGTGCCGGTGTTGCCAATGTGTGGATAAGTAAGGGTGATGATTTGTTCAGCGTAGGATGGGTCGGTGAGAATTTCTTGATAGCCAGTCATGGAAGTATTAAAAACAACTTCCCCGACGGCGGAGCCTGTAGCGCCTATCGCCGTACCTTTAAAAACAGAACCATCCTCTAACACCAAAAGGGCAGAATTAGCCAAGTCAACCTCCAGATTAAGGATAACTATGTGTTTGTGCAGTTTTTTGCACAAACCCCACAAAAAACGGGAGTTATTGATAACAATACATCCCGTTTTACGATCTTTGCAGCTAATAAAACCGCACTCTTCAGCCATTTTCGAGGCCTCAGAATACGAAATTCTGGCAAATTCCGGTGAGTATACATCACTGTCGGAAAATGGCAAATTTATTTGCAGTAATTTATCAAAATAGAGGCTTTAGCGCGTTTTTCGCTTAAAACCACCGAAAGTATGACTCGTTGGTCAAGATTAGCACAACATAACGTTAACATTTACTCAACGGAATACTTAACCGAACGAGGAGCGAGCACGAATACATTGCACTAACACACTGTATTTTAACTAACAGTAGTGGTTGCTAGACCTTTAAGTTCAATACATCCACCATGGAGTATAGACCAGGTTCTTTGCCATTCAACCATTGTGCAGCATGCACCGCTCCCTTTGCGAAGGTGAGTCGGCTAGATGCTTTGTGCGTTATTTCTAATCGTTCCCCAATGTCAGCGAACAGTGCCGTGTGCTCACCAACAATGTCCCCTGCGCGCACCGTAGCAAAACCAATGGTGCCCTGATCTCGCTCAGGCTCTTTACCTTCGCGTCCATATACTGCACATGTTTTTAAATCTCTGCCAAGCTCATCAGCAATTGCTTCACCTATGGCCATCGCGGTGCCTGAAGGTGCATCTTGCTTGAACCTATGATGCGCTTCGGTAATTTCAATGTCTGCGGTTTCGCCCAACACGCTCGCGGCTTGTCGAACAAGCGACAGCATTAGGTTTACCCCTACGCTGTAATTTGCAGCAAACACAATAGGGAT
Source organism: Alteromonas sp. S167 (assembly GCF_036864375.1). NCBI lineage: Bacteria > Pseudomonadati > Pseudomonadota > Gammaproteobacteria > Alteromonadales > Alteromonadaceae > Alteromonas > Alteromonas sp. S167. Next base: position 705,375 of record NZ_JAZETR010000001.1, on the reverse strand, counting down.
GTGCTTTGCAGCACTATCCAATGCAGCTAGCTGCACTTCATTAAGCCCTGTAGTGCCTATTACTACCGGCATATTATTTTTTACGCACCATTCAAGGTTACTCTCAATAATTGAAGGCAACGTAAAATCAATCATTACATCGGCATCACTACTGTTAAGCGACGACACTGCAGTACAATTAATGTCTTTTTTTCCAATACCAGCAAGTTCACCTACGTTCATACCCACCCAAGGCGAGTCGTCCCTTACGGTAGCAACACCAAGCTGCGCATTCTCATTTAATTCTAACGCTTCAATAAGCACACGACCCATACGCCCGTTGGCGCCAAACAAACCTACTTTCATGCTATTTCACACTTTTTAATTATTGGGTAATTGCTCTGCATTCTGCCAAATGAAAATACTATTGCAATGCAAGAATGGCATTTAATATATCAATTACGTTTCGCGTTAATGCAAATTACATCTCCAATATAAATTTACACTACCGTTTAACTGAAACCATATGAGAGGCGCAAAAGTTAATATGCGAGAGTCTGCACAGAAAAAACGCTCATTAGCTGCCGACTACTCTTACTTTTAGATACACTTGGCTCTGCGCTTAGATACATTGTTAAACGTATTCATACTGTGCCGATTTAATCTTAGCCGGAGCTCGCTAGTATGCTTTTATTCGTTTCTTATTCAAAACAAACCTAAAGATAAAAATATGAAGAAAAACGCGCTAATTTGGGACATCCCCACTCGCCTGTTTCACTGGTTGCTTGTAGGAAGTATTGTGGCCCAATATGCCACTGTAAACTGGTTAGATAATGCTGTGCAATGGCACTTCTATGTTGGTTATTTTACGCTTTTTCTTGTTGTATTTAGACTGTTTTGGGGTGTGGTGGGCACGCGCTACGCCAAATTCACGCAGTTTGTTAAAGGCCCTAAATTAGTGGTGAATTATTTAAAATCACTCTTTGATAAGCACGCGACTCCAACGGCAGGACACAACCCATTAGGCGGATGGTTTGTTATTGTCATGCTGATTTTGGTGGCTATACAGGCTATTTCAGGCCTATTTATGACTGACGACATCTTTTTAGATGGCCCTTACCGAGCACTGGCAACTGAAGAAGTGTTAAGTGTAATGTCGTCATTACATCATCTTGCTTTCGACGCTTTACTCTATGTGATTGTTCTACATATTGGTGCTGTTATCTTCTATACAGCGTTTAAAAAGCAAAAACTCGCACCTGCAATGGTCCATGGTAAAAAAGAGGTTTTCCATAATGAAGTAGATGGAAAGCATATAAGTATCGAGCACTCAAAGTTAGTTCGTGCATTAATAGTGGCTTTAATAGCTGCATTCGTTGTGTACTTAGTCATTGAAGTGTATCCACCCGCACCGCAGGTGGACGACTTCTATTATTAGCAGCGCCTGTATTCCGCTAACTTTCACCAGGCCTTTGCGAAGCGCGCAATAGACACCAACGTGGCGTTTATTGCGCTTTAGCTTTAGCAACTAGCCCTTTTTGCATCATTACCTGTTGAATTTCAGCTACACTAGCAGGGTCATCGATAGTAGAAGGAACGGTAATATTTTCGTTAGCGGCGACTTGCCTAATAAGTTTACGAAGAATTTTACCCGAGCGAGTTTTCGGTAGTCGGTTTACTACAATGGCGCGTTTAAAACTAGCGACAGGTCCAATGGTCTCTCGTACAAGGCTTACAAGCTCGCTTTCCAACTGAGTTTCATTAATATCAACACCATCTTTTAACAGCACCAAGCCAATGGGAAGTTGGCCTTTTAACGTATCGTTAATCCCAATTACGCTGCATTCGGCAATGGCAGGGTGTGAAGCTAGAACTTCTTCCATCTCACCGGTAGAGAGCCTGTGACCTGCAACATTAATTACATCGTCTGTACGCCCCATAATAAATACAAATCCATCATCATCGATGAAACCATTATCCCCTGTACTGTAATACCCTTCATACTCGGTTAAATAGCCTTGAATAAAGCGGTCATTATCTTGCCAAATAGATTGTAAGCACCCTGGAGGCAGCGGCAGCTTTATAGCAATAGCACCTTTTTTACCTACATCTTGTTGCTCGCCATTACTGTTAAGTACTTGTACATTAAAACCTGGCGTAGGCACACTAGAAGAGCCAGGTTTAGTTTGAAGTGGTTGAATACCCATAGGGTTTGAACAAATCGGCCACCCCGTTTCGGTTTGCCACCAGTGATCGATAACCGGTACACCCATTTTTTCGCTTGCCCAATAGTAGGTAGAAGGGTCAAGACGTTCACCTGCCATAAAGAGTGTGCGTAAACTTGAAATGTCATATTCTGATAAAAGTAGCGCATTGGGATCTTCTTTTCGTATAGCACGAAACGCCGTTGGTGCAGCGAACAGTACGTTCACTTTATGCTTTTGAACTACACGCCAAAATGCGCCCGCGTCGGGTGTACCAACAGGTTTACCTTCATACATCACCGTGGTTGCCCCCTTAATTAGAGGACCGTAAACAATGTATGAATGCCCTACAACCCAGCCAACGTCAGATGCCGCCCAAAAAACGTCTTCTTCACTTATACCGTATATGGCATCTAGTGAATAATGCAACGCAACGGCATGCCCACCGTTGTCTCTTACCACGCCCTTGGGCTTTCCTGTTGTGCCCGATGTATAAAGTACATATAAAGGGTGCGTGGCATCTAGTTCTACTGCCTCTACTGGGCTACTACTTGACATAAGGTAATGCCAATCGTGATCGTAACCAGTCTCAAGCCGTGCTTTCAGCTGTTCTCGTTGAACCAAAATACAACCCTGAGGTTTGTGCGTTGCCAAATTAATTGCCTCATCAACTAATGGCTTATAGGGCAATACTTTTTTACCTTCAATACCACATGATGCAGTTACGATAATTTTTGGCGTTGCATCGTCTATCCGCACCGCAAGCTCATTGGCTGCAAACCCACCAAAAACGACAGAATGAATAGCGCCTATTCGCGCGCAAGCTAACATAGCGATAGCGGCTTGAGGGATCATAGGCATGTAAATAATGACGCGGTCGCCTTTTGTGACACCTAGCCTAGAGAGTGCACCTGCGAATGTTGAAACCTCACTAAGCAGTTCGCTATAAGTAAAAGATACTGTGCTTTGCGTTACGGGGGATTCATAAATAAGTGCTGTTTTATCACCCTTTCCAGATTGGACATGATGATCGAGCGCGAGGTAGCTAGTATTTAGGGTGCCACCTTTAAACCACTCAACAGTGCCGCCGGATATATTATTAAACGCAGAGGGAGGGGTCTTGAACCAGTCGATAGCCTTCGCTTTTTCAAGCCAAAATGCCTGTGGCGATTGCGTGGCAGCTGAATATTCCTTCTTATAAAGCATAACGATGTCCAATAAAGATGAAGTAGTTATTACCCTACTTCATCGCGATGGCTAATGCTTATAAGACTTCAGGCTTAAGGGTCTTATATTATTGAAAATAAAGACATTTAATATCTAAATTTTCATTACTTATTGTGCGTTAAATATTCTTTCTCGCCAAACATCAACACTCATAGGTTTATCAAGCCAAAACCCCTGAAAAGAATCACATCCACAGGTACGAGCGTGTGATAGTTGATGGTCAGTCTCAATACCTTCAGCCACGGTATTAATGTTCATTGCATTTGCAAAGTTACAAATACTGCGAACTAACAGTCGCTTTTGGTCCGAGTCATCTATGTCCTCTATGAAAAGCCGGTCAACTTTTAGCTCTTTAATGGGCAGAGATTCTAAATAATTTAAATTCGATTCTGCTTTTCCGAAGTTACCGATGGATATGTTAAAACCAAATTCAGAAAGCACTTTAATTCGTGATTGAATAATACTGATACCGCGCTTCAACGCTCCTTCGGCCAATTCTAATGTGAGCATATTGCTTGGTATCTTCCATCGCTCAACAGTAGCAACAAACTTAGATACAAAATCAGCACGAGCCAAATGCTTCGTGCTTATGTTCAACGAAAGCTGAGTAGTAACGTTTTTCTCCAAACACTCGCTAAGTAATTGACAAGCGCGGTCACAAACCCATAACCCCAAGTCAGCAATAGCATCGTCTTCTTCAGCAATCGGGATAAACTCATTGGGTTGAATTACGCCTAAATGTGGATGATGCCAACGTAAAAGTACTTCAGAACTAATAATATTTTTTTCTGCGTTATATTGCGGCTGAAGTTCGATAAACAATTCATTGCTAGACAAAGCTCGAGAAAGAGAGCGCTTGATATAACTGTACCTCTCAATATCCTGCGTATTGATATGAGTAACGTCGTGTACAAGGCTTCCTGAGTTCATAGCCTTTCCACTACTCACGGCTGTTATCGCCATGCAATCAATTAACTTCTTATAGCTCACATGCTTTGAGGAAATGGTGCAGCTAACAGTCTCAGCCTCAATTTGAAGCGCATTATTATGAAGCGTAAATGGAATTAACACATGCTCTTCGAGCAGGTTGCACACTTTTGAAATGGCTTCACACGATGTTATTGAGTCGATAAACGACTGCATTGGCACGACATAAAAAGCGCCGCGTTCTCCTTTCGCTACCATATACGCACTTGATAAAAATGTTCGCGCCAACCTATTGGAAACAATTCGCATAATATAGTCGAAGGTGGCTACACCAAATACATCTTCGTATTCACTAATATGCTTTATTGCCACACGCATAAACACGCGCGTGCTGGGGATAGAACTCGATTTGGCACCAATTTCATTGATGTATCTCTCCAGTTTACAAAGGTTCGATAACCCTGTAACAGAATCTTCAAAAGCGAGTTGCTTGTAGTATGTCAGGTCTCGTTCATGTTCAGAGTTATCTTTAATGGTCACTACCGTTAAAGACTGCTGATGAATATTGCATTGTTTTTGCGACACTTCACAACTTAAACGCTTACCATTTTTATGCCGCACGTGACGCGTTGATACATCGTTGCTAAATGTTGTAGCTGGAAAATGGCTTGTAGCTGATTGGGCAAAAATAATGTTGATGTCTTGTCCAATGAGTTCATCAGGACAATAGCCTAGTGTCGGTTTTGCCTGCTCGTTCACCGTCAGCACCGTACCGTGTTCATCAACGGTCATTACCACTGCGTCAATGTGGTTAAGTATAAGAGAAACATAGTCAGCAAAGTTATTTTGTGAGTCGGATAACAGCTGGGTTTGCGTTTCATCCTGAATTGCACCATAAAGACGTTTGAGCTTAACACCATCACGTTTTTCTAACTGGCAATAAACAGTAAGCTTTATACTTCGCTTGCCTTTATTTCTATCGCGTAGACTAAAGTGAAAATCAAAACAATCGCTACGTTTTATCGCACGCAGTAAAGACGTAATAAACGTACGCCTTTCTTCATAAGTCAATATGTCAAGAATATGTTGGTAAGACATAAAGCCAACATGCTCGAGCCCCAGTATCTCTTTAACTATGGAGGTACATTGTAACGTTCCAGACTCTCTATCTAACTCCCACGCCCCAACACGAGAAACTTCACTCACCTTTTCAAGTAATGCTAGTTGCTGTGAAAGCTTTTCAGAATAAGGGTGTTTGGCAAGATGGTAGTGAAGCGCTATTTCAATCTTTTGGCGAATAATGTCTAGGTAGCAATGCTGAACTGTGTTCAACGATTTATTTTTCAAAAAGGTGAGCGCAACATACTCTATTGCACCATGAACATTTTTGATTGCTTTCACAACAATATAGGTGTTTTCGTAACATGCAAGCTCAGGCGGTAATGCAAGCTCTTCTGCTGCAATTGGCGCGCTCATTGCCGACATTGCAAGCATTTGATTAATATCGTCGGGCAACCTAATAGACAGTTTTTCTAGATTGGTGTGTGAAGAATCGGCGTGTGTGATAACAGCCACACCTGAGTGAATGTTAATAGAGGCCATCAAGACGCAAAGCGCTTGTGTCTGTTGCCTCCCCTCATCGAGCAAGCTGCCAAAATCAGGGTTGTCAGCGTAGTGCGTTGAGAGTGTGTTGCTGTTGCGTAGTTCCATCTAACTTATGCCCCACAAAATAAAAACGTAATTCGGTCAATCAGCGTGTCTACGCCAAAAATATTCACTTGCGTATGCTACGCCTTTTAGCTCATCCTTTAGTCTAAATTTTAGTCAACAAACCCTCCAATATCCAGTTTGCATTGTGTTTTAACGTGCAATTTTTTATCGATTATTTCACTCTACTTCAAATCAATTGTTTGACGTTTGTCGAAAATATGCAGCTTTAATTCGTTGATGTTTATCAACTTTACACACAAGCAACATTGTATAGTGCTGAATTGCTCGTGTGTAAGTTGGTATATTTGCTAACTAAAGCTTCTTATGTAGCCGTTTTTACAATGACCTGTCTTTTTTAATTTAGTCTTTCTTATGATCAGTCTTTTTTGTAATCAGTCTTTTTTATAATCATCGTGACAAGACTTACAGCTAGCGCCAATTTTACCAATAGCGCTGCGATACGCACTTTCATCGCCAGCATCAACCACGGTTTGAAGGTTTTGTGATGCTGCCTTAAGGGCCATAACTTTCTTTTCAACGTCTGAGAAGTTTTCCCAAATTGCATCTTTTGCACCTGTCTCAACGCTAAATTCACGTGTATCGACCGCCATGTAGTCACTCATCATATCCGCTAGTTGTTCTAGGCGGACGGCGTTGGTTTTCATAACAGATTCGTCAAACGGAAGTGCGCCTTTCGCCATTCCACCTAATGGCCCCATATTGCTGCGTACAAGCTGAAAAATTGCCTGGCGATATTGGGTAGCCGCTTTAGCATGCTTTTCTGAAGATGCTGGTTTTACTTCTACCGCAAACGTCGCACTTGAAATACATGCTGCTACAGCGCCCACTACTATTGCTTTTGAAAAAAATTTCATGCCTGTTCCCTATTTCATTTTTTGTATTTTTATAAATCGAACGAATTCAAACTGTGTTGTTCTGAACAACGTAAATGCACACAGTAGCGTTATGTAGAAAATAGCGACCGATTTGCCGCTTCCATAGCTCGTTCGTTCCTATGAATGTGTTTTTCTATCGTGACTAATAGTGCAATAAAGCGCAAGAATTATAACGCTGAATGACATTATTGAAGGGGCTAACAACAAAAAAAGCCCTCAAATGAGGGCTTTAACTATTTACGATACTGTAAATGCTTTAAACACTTAGTTCGTTAAGTCGTCGAAAAACTTCTTCACACCGTCAAAGAAGCCTTGTGCTTTTGGACTGTGCTTACCAGATGCCTTGCCAACCGAGTCTTCAAGTTCTTGAAGCAGCTCTTTTTGGCGCGCAGACAAGTTAACCGGTGTTTCCACAACAACTTTACACATCAAGTCGCCCATTGCGCCGCTACGTACTGACTTAACGCCTTTACCACGTAGACGGAACATACGGCCCGTTTGCGTTTCAGGGCTAATTTTTAGCTTAACTTTACCGTCAAGCGTTGGTACTTCAAGCTCACCGCCTAACGCTGCTGTAGTGAAGCTTAATGGTACTTCACAGTAAAGGTTATTTCCGTCACGTTGGAAGATATCGTGGTCTCGTACATGCACTTGCACGTACAAGTCGCCTGCTGGGGCACCGTTTTCTCCCGCTTCACCTTCACCCGATAGGCGAATTCGATCACCTGTGTCTACGCCGGCTGGAATTTTAACGTTAAGGGTCTTGGTTTTCTCTTTGCGACCGTGACCGTGACAGCTGTTGCAAGGGTCTTCGATAATCTTGCCCTTACCAGAACATGTAGGACATGTCTGTTGCACAGCAAAGAAACCCTGACGCATCTGTACTTGACCATTTCCATGACACGTTGGACAGGTTTTAGGTGACGAGCCTTTCTTCGCGCCAGAGCCATCACACACGTCACACTCTACAAGTGTAGGTACGCGAATGTCGACACTCTTTCCGCGTACCGCTTCTTCTAGTGATAATTCTAGGTTGTAGCGAAGGTCGGAGCCTTGGCGTGCACGCGATTGACGGCCGCCACGACCTCCACCACCAAAGATGTCGCCGAATACGTCACCGAAGATATCGCCAAAATCAGCACCGCCGCCGTAGCCGCCGCCACCGCGATTAGGATCAACGCCCGCATGACCGTACTGGTCGTAAGCGGCACGTTTTTGTGAATCTGACAGGATTTCGTAGGCTTCTTGGATTTCTTTAAACTTATCTTCTAGCGCTTTATCGCCTTGCGTACGGTCAGGGTGATATTTCATCGCAAGCTTTTTATACGCTTTTTTAATTTCGCGGTCGCCTGCGCTCTTATCCACCCCGAGCACTTCGTAGTAGTCACGTTTCGACATATCGTTCACTTATCCTACTTTTTTGTCGACAAGCACGCAGTGCCTATCGAATCTACATCTGACTGTTGTGAAAATAACCTAAGTGAGTAGCTGTGCTATATCGCTAAGCCATTTACACCAAGTTATTTACACAACAAAGGCGCAACAAGAAAACCCTGCTGCGCCTGAACTGCTATTTACGGCCCGCTAGGTTGTAAACGGGCCTTTCGCAACAGCTTACTTTTTATCGTCGTCTTTTACTTCTTCGAACTCAGCGTCAACAACATCGTCGTCCGCTTTACCAGACGCTTGTTGCTCTGCACCTTCAGCGCCGCCAGCGGCCGCTTGTTGTGCTTGCGCTGCTTCCATCAGCTTGCTAGACGCTTGAATAAGTTCTTGCGTTTTCGCTTCGATTTCCGCTTTGTCTTCGCCTTTTGACGCTGTTTCAAGAGCAGTAAGGGCTTCTTCAATTGGCGCTTTGTCTTCTGCACTTAGTGCATCGCCAACTTCTTCAAGCTGTTTGCGCGTAGCGTGAATCATGCCATCAGCTTGGTTACGCGCTTGAATTAGCTCTTCAAACTTCGCATCAGCTTCTTTGTTCGCTTCTGCGTCTGCTACCATTTTTTCTACTTCTTCATCGCTTAGGCCTGAAGAAGCTTTGATGGTGATCTTCTGCTCTTTACCTGTGTCTTTATCTTTCGCAGACACGTGTAGGATACCGTCAGCATCTAGGTCGAAAGTTACTTCGATTTGCGGTACACCGCGCGCTGCTGGACGAATACCTTCAAGGTTGAACTGACCAAGAGACTTGTTGCCGCTTGATTGCTTACGCTCACCCTGTAGTACGTGTACTGTTACCGCAGACTGGTTGTCTTCCGCTGTCGAGAACGTTTGTGACTTCTTAGTAGGGATAGTCGTGTTCTTCTCGATAAGCGCAGTCATTACACCACCCATTGTCTCGATACCTAGAGACAGAGGCGTAACGTCTAGAAGTAGTACGTCTTTAACGTCACCAGAAAGTACACCACCTTGAATTGCCGCACCTACTGCTACCGCTTCATCAGGGTTCACGTCTTTACGTGGCTCTTTGCCGAAGAACTCAGTTACATACTTCTGTACTAGTGGCATACGAGTTTGACCACCCACAAGGATGATGTCGTTGATGTCGCCTACAGATAGGTCTGAGTCAGCTAGTGCTTGCTTAAGTGGGTTAAGCGAGTTTTTCACTAGGTCTTCAACTAAAGACTCAAGTTTTGCACGAGTAAGCTTAATCGCTAAGTGCTTAGGACCTGTCGCATCAGCAGTGATGTAAGGCAGGTTAACTTCTGTCTGTTGTGAAGAAGAAAGTTCGATTTTGGCTTTCTCGCCCGCTTCTTTAAGACGCTGCATAGCTAGCGGATCTTTACGAAGGTCGATGCCTTGATCTTTCTTGAACTCTTCAACTAGGTAGTTGATGACACGGTTATCGAAGTCTTCACCACCAAGGTGTGTGTCACCGTTAGTCGCTAGTACTTCAAACGTGTGCTCGCCATCTACTTCATCAATTTCGATGATAGAGATATCAAATGTACCACCACCTAAGTCGTATACCGCAACAACGTTGTCGCCTTGCTTCTTGTCCATGCCGTACGCAAGAGCAGCAGCAGTTGGCTCGTTGATGATACGCTTAACTTCAAGACCTGCAATGCGACCCGCATCTTTAGTAGCTTGACGCTGAGAGTCGTTGAAGTAAGCCGGTACAGTGATAACTGCGCCAGTCACTTCTTCGCCTAGATAGTCTTCAGCGGTCTTTTTCATTTTCTTAAGTACTTCAGCAGAGATCTGCGGCGGCGCCATTTTCTCGCCTTTCGCTTCTACCCACGCATCACCATTATCAGCGCCTACAATTTTGAAAGGCATGATGTCGATGTCACGCTGTACTTCTTTGTCTTGGAAGCGACGACCAATTAAACGCTTGATAGCGAATAACGTGTTTTCAGGGTTTGTTACCGCCTGACGCTTCGCTGATTGACCTACAAGTGTTTCACCATCGTTTGTGTAAGCGATGATAGAAGGGGTTGTACGATCGCCTTCCGCGTTTTCAATTACGCGAGGTTTGTCGCCGTCTAGAACTGCGACACATGAATTCGTTGTACCTAAGTCGATACCAATGATTCTACCCATTTCGTGTCTCCGAAAAAGTTTCTTAATTCTGTACTTTTAGTGGGGTTATTCCCCAATGTTTTCAATAGATGTCAGTAAAAAAACTGACATTTTTGTGTGTTTGTCGCAAAAAGCGTGATTTACGCTTGCGTGTCCACACCACCACTTGGTGCGCGCGATACCATTACCATGGCAGGGCGCAGCAAACGGCCGTTAATTTGATAACCTTTTTGCATCACGGCCATTACAGTATTTGGCTCGTGGTCTGCGCTTTCTTGCATCGACATCGCCTGATGCAAATCAGGGTTGAAGGTTTCGCCCTGCGGATCAATAAGGCTTAATCCGAATTTCTCAATAGTGCTTAGGAAAGTTTTGTGGGTCATTTCCACGCCTTCCAGCAATGGCTTAACCGCTTCGTTTTCAGCATCGGTCATTTCGATAGCACGCTCTAGGTTATCGATAACCGGAAGCAGCTCGCCAGCAAAGCGTTCTAGCGCAAACTTACGCGCTTTTTCTACTTCGCCTTCAGCACGACGACGAGCATTTTCAGCCTCAGCGCGAGCACGAAGAACACTATCTTGTTGCTCTTTTACTGTCGCTTGCGCTTCAGATAATGCAGTTTCTAGTTCATAAATACGTTGCGCGTTCTCATCAAGAGGCGCCTCTGCCCCTTCAACCGCTTCAGCTTCAACTTGTGTATCAGCTGCTTGCACAGTTTCGTCCACTGTATTCTCTTGTTCTGCCTGCACGTCGCGATTGTCGCTCATGCCTACCTCCAAACGTTTTTTTAATTAGGCATTGCCCAAAAATGATTAAAATTTATGGGAATCTTTCTGATGGGCTTATTTATGGGGCTAGTTTTGGGGCGATCAAGGGTATCCACACAATTTTTGTGGATGATTTTTTAAAAAGTATAAAAACCCACTGTTTCAATGCGAAATCTGTACTAAAGTACCGCGAGTAAGCGCACTTCAAAATACGACAACATGTAAAAAGCGTGTTAATGTAATTTAAGCTAAGCAGTTGTTTTTATATGGACCTTTTATGCTGAGTATTTGGACAGTGGGCACGTTGGTTGGCGTGTATCTTATTGCGCTTTTTGCTGTGGCGTTTTGGGGTGATAAACGCCTGCGAGATAACCAGCAACACCCTGTTCTGTACAGCTTGGGGTTGGGTGTACACTGTACGTCGTGGGCCTTTTTTGGAACTGCATCACAAGGTGCGCAGTACGGCTGGGCTATCATACCCACTTACCTTGGTATTATGTTAACCATGGCTTTTGGCTTTCCTGTTGTGCTGCACATAAGCCGACTGTGCCAACAACATAACATTAGTTCACTTGCCGACCTTATCTCACTTAAATACCGTCACTCTCACCTCATTGCAGCGCTTATTACGCTGTTGTGTTTTATCGGTGTTATTCCCTATATCGCGCTTCAATTAGACGCTATCACAAAGTCAATAAGCTTAATTACAGACGCACCACAATCGAGTAACCCTCAGGTAAGTGTTTACGTTGCTGGTCTTATGGCGCTATTTGCTATCATTTTTGGTACGCGTTCGCTCAATTTAACCGACAAACACCCCGGCCTTTTGCTTACCATTGCTTTCGAATCGGTTATAAAACTTTTAGCGCTTTGGGCTGTTGGCATTTTTGTTTGCTTTTATTTGTTTGAAGGCGTCCTTGATTTAATCGCAAAGGCATCAGCACATGAAGCAGCGAAAGCGGTGATATATGCAGACAGCGCTATAGGCGTTTATGTAACCCACGTTGCGCTTGGCATTTGCTCAATGTTCGTGTTACCGAGACAATTTCATATGAACTTTGTTGAGCAAAATGGTGAAGGTGAACTACGCACAGCGCGATGGCTGTTTCCGCTTTACCTCTTAGGAATGACACTATTCGTTATTCCCATCGCGCTTGCCGGTAAAATGCTGCTACCAAGCAGCACCAATTCAGACGCTTATGTACTAGCGATACCGCTTTACGCTGAAAATATGGCACTTTCTTCTTTTGCCTTTATTGGCGGACTGGCAGCGACAACCAGTATGGTTATTGTTGCCACACTTGCCATGGGGATAATGATTGCAAACAATGTCATTACGCCGCTATGGCTAAAAGCACGGTTAAAAACAGCGCCCGAAAGGTCAATGCAACCAGGCAGGATCCTTACAATTCGACGGCTTACCGTGTTAGTGGTGTTAACAACCGCGCTGTGGTACCACCTAAATATCAGCCAAGCTGCACCGTTGGTGAAAAGCGGCGTTATTGCTATTGCGCTGCTAGGGCAATGTATGCCGGTACTGATGTTTGGCTTGTATTGGAAAAAAAGCACACGGGCTGCTGCCATATGTGCGCTGCTGGCGGGCTTTGTTTGCTGGTCAATTTTTTTACTTTATCCAAGCATTTTATCAAGCTACTACTTTAATCCGCCACCAACCGACGAAGCCCTAGGTGTAGGCTTTACTTATTCACTTATAGCAAACTGCATTACTTTCGTTGTTATTGCTTTGCTTACCTATAGGTCATCAGAACCCGTTGCTACAGATGGCGCACAGTTAACCCAAGCACCACGCTTGATGGTAAAGGTAAAAGACTTGATCTCACTTACAAAACGCGTGCTAGACGAACCTTCTCAAGAACGACTTACGCAGCAACTGTCTGTTGATGTTAATCGCGCATTTGCCCGAGGTTACGCTAGCCATGCATTAATTGAGCGGGTCGATAAGCTATTAGCCGCACAGGTAGGAGCGCCAAGTGCACGCATTTTACTTGGTGCAATTGCAGACACCGGTAGCGACACATTACCAGAGCTGGTTGATTGGGTTGAAGAAGCCTCTCAGTCTTTTCAGTTTAATCACGAAGTGTTGCAGTCTTCGGTTCAAAATATTGAACAAGGTATTAGCGTTCTTGATGAGAAATTGCAGCTGCTAGCGTGGAACGACAGATACATTGAGCTATTTAACTACCCCAAAGGCTTCTTGAAAGCGGGCATGCCCATAGCCGACATATTACGATTTAATGCCAATCGCGGGCTGTTCAGCTCGCACACTGACAAACACAACATCAACAATAACAGCAATACAGATACGGCGTCAGAAGCTGAAATAAAGAAACGAATTCGTTACATGCTTACGGGAAGCCGACATAAATTTATTCGCAAGCAACCCGATGGGCGCGTAATTGAGCTTAATGGCGCACCTTTACCCGGCGGTGGTTACGTAACAACATACAGCGATATTACCGAGTACATTGCTATTCAAAACGCCCTCGAGGAGGCAAAATCGGACCTTGAAGCAAGAGTAATACAGCGCACTGCAGAGCTAGAAGAAGCAAAGCATCAAGCCGACAAAGCCAACGAAAGTAAAACACGTTTTCTTGCTGCCGCGGGTCATGACTTAATGCAACCTTTTAATGCAGCATCGCTATTCGCGTCTATGTTGAATAAGAAGACAGAGGGCAGCGAATTAGCGAGTTTGTCAGAAGGTGTAGTGAATTCGCTTAACAACGCCCAAAGTTTATTAACGATGCTACTTGATATGACAAAGCTAGATGCTGGCGTTTTAACCCCACAAAAAGTAACGTTTGACCTAGATGATGTGCTGGCATCGTTAGTACAAGAGTTTAGTATTCTTGCGCAACAGAAAAACATTGAGCTGCGCTATGTACCCACTAAAGTAAAGGTGTATAGCGACATTAATTTACTTAGACGAGTACTGCAGAACTTACTTTCTAACGCCGTTCGCTACACCCACACGGGAAGGATTGTAGTGGGTATAAGGCGACATTCAACGCATCATAAGCATGGGCCTAGCGTAAGTATCTTTGTATACGACACCGGCAGTGGTATTGCGCCAGAGCAGCAGCAGGAAATATTTAGCGAATTTCACCAGCTTGAGAGCAATCACAGCGGAGAAGGTATTGGGCTGGGCCTGACTATAGTAGATAAAATTTGTAAGCTGTTGGAGCACAACGTTGCGCTAACGTCGGTGCCCAATCGCGGCAGCAGTTTTAGTGTTACTGTACCTCGAGTGTGCACTGAAATGGGCGTGCCCTATAATGCTTCTGCAAACAAGCCTGTTGATGAGGCAAATATTCTTGTAGGGGGGAATGAAGAAAATGGTGATATTAGCATTGATAAGAGCATTCAAAATAGTACGTTAAATAGCTTGGCCTTTTTGAAAAACAGCGCCTTTTTGCTAATAGAAAATGATGAGCAGGTAGCCAGTGCCATGTGCGCTTTACTTCAAGATTGGGGAGCAACAGTAACGTGGGTAAAAGGTGCAGAACAAGCACTGCGTTATTCGCAAGAAGACTTCGACGTACTTATTGCAGACTACCACCTCAATCATGGGGAGAAAGGTACTGACGTAACAAACTCCCTTTACGAAGCAGGAATGCAGTTCACCTTAAGCGTGCTTATTACCGCTAATAGAAGCAACGAAGTTCGCCAAGAAGCGGATGAGCTTGGCATGGCTTACCTACCGAAACCAGCCAAGCCACCAGCGTTGAAGCGACTGCTTAAACAATCGCTTATTTTGAACACAGACTGTTAAGGTTTATTGGCATCAGTGGTGTCGCTGGTGCTTGTTTCTTTTGTCAGGGTTTTCCCGTGTTTGGTTTCTTTAAGTTCGGTAGCTTCAGGTTGAATTAGCGCATCAATAACCGATTGCTCGTGCGCGGTAAACGCTGTTGAAAAGTTATCAAACCCAACTGTAATTTTCTTTTTCTCAGCGGGAGCTAGGCGCGCGTTAGCGTTTGCTAATTGCTGAGTGAACTGGTTAATGGAAATACGATTGTAAGTATGTATCCCCGGTTTCCCCGACGTTGAAGGAGTAAGTAAATCATCGTGCTCAAGCATAAATGCATGTTTAAACACCGCTTGAGATTTTGTAAAACAGGCCGTTGGGCTTCGCAATAATGCAGCTTCTGGTAATGCTTTAATTCTAACGCTTTTACCGTCCTCACTTTTTTGCCACGTAACACCGCACACACTGATATTGAAGGCACCGGTCTGGTTGGCAACCTCTTCTCGGGCAAGTGTTGAGTGTTCATTTAATGCCTGAAGCTCTTTAACCACTTCATGAAGGCGGTCAATGGATAACTTCTCAATGGTGACAGCACCAGCTTTAGACTGATAAGTAAGCTTTATCGTATTTTCTAGGTAGTACACTTGCCCGGTATCACGCCATATAGATACCTTTTGTGAAGTGTCTTGGACTGCCGTTGTATTATCACGACGCTTTTTAATGTTTTTAAAAATTCTAGAAAGCACAGCATTTACATAAGCAAACAAAGGTAATGTTGTTACGCATTTAATGCTGTGACGGATTTCTGAAATCGGGCTATTTGAAGCGTGAGTAGTTTGCTAAATGTGCATGGCATTTTTAAACGCTATGCCTGCTTTAGTGCGATTAATTACACCCAGCTTTTTAAGCACTGCTGAAACGTGCTGTTTCACCGTGGATTCTGAAATGGCAAGTTCGTAGGCAATTTGTTTGTTAAGCAGGCCATCAGACACCATTTTGAGCACTTTCAGTTGATGCGGAGTAAGCTGTCGCAATCGTGCGTGAAAGTCGTCCGGTTCATCTTGATCTATCGATTCAGGTGCAGGCGTTGTGGGAACCCAAGTTTCTCCTTCTAACACTTGTTCAACCGCATCTACAATGGTTTCTACCGACGCCGATTTGGGAATAAAACCACTTGCGCCAAGAGAAATCGCTTTTTGAATTAAATTTGGTGACTCCTGCGCTGTAACAATTACTACTAGCACGTCTGGAAACCTTGCTTGAAGGTCTGATAGGCCATGCAAACCTTCATTCCCTGGCATAGACAAGTCTAAAAATACAAGCTCGATATTGTCGTTTGCTTCTAACGTCGCAATAGTTTCTGGGTAGGATGATGCTTCACACAGTTCTGTGCCCTCCATGGTACTTAGCGCGTGGCACATTGCAGCGCGAAAAAGTGGGTGGTCATCAGCAATTAGAATATGTACAGGCATCATGCAGTATTTAGCGTTACTTCTTTAAAAAGAACATAACACCACAGCGCAGGTAAATAAACTGCCTTTACCTATGCTGCAGCGTAAAGTGATGGTTGTAGTAAAGAAGCGCGCGTTTGCTTCTTTTTACAAGAACACACAAACGCGCTTATCCGATTAGAAACGATAACCTACCGTAAGGTGTACGGTGCGTGGGTCGCCATAATAACCAATTAATGTGGTATCGCCGCCCAGACCTGGTCCAAAGTTACCGTCTTCATCGCGCGTTACAAAATCGTAACCACCTACAAGGTACTCTTCGTCGGTAAGGTTTTTCACATGTAAACCCGCGTACCAATCGCCTTCCAAGCTCTCCCATCTAGCACTTAAATTAACCATGCCGTAGGCATCTTGCTGAATAAGGTCGCTCGTTTCAAATAACAGGTAGTCGTCGCGGTAGTAGTAGTTGGCGTTAAACGTAATGTCACCAAAGCCGGTTTCTAGCAAATAGTTAGCATTTACGTTAAAGGTGTTTTCAGGTGTGCTGGCCAAACCAATCAATGGCGGAGTAGCGTTATTTTCCTTAATTTCAAAATCAATGAAACCATAGGCTACGTCAAACTGAAGGTTGTCAGTGGCTACCCATGTCATTTCAAGTTCAGCACCTTTCGCCGCTGTTTCTGCTGCATTACGCAAACGTTGATCTAGTGCTGTCGGGTCTGATAAATCCCCTTCAACACCAATATACTGACGGTCTTTGTGGTCATAGGAGAATAGGGTTACGTTTAAACGAAGCGCGTCGTTAATGTCGCTTTTCATACCCACTTCAAAGCTATCGACCACCTCTGGTGCCACGCCAGGCTCGTTCACTGTGGCTCTTGGGTTAAACGTACCTGACTTAAAGCCTTGCGAATAACTAGCAAAGAACATAGTGTCGCGGTTCATTTGATACTCAACACCTACGCGTGGCGTAAAGCGTGACCAGCTTTGTACAGCTGGCGCATCAAGCACGCCGTCGCCGTCAGTATCATTACCTAGTACTTGTGGAACAAGCTGACCATCAGGACGCACATAACCGTCAATCCAGCCTGTAGACGGGTAAACGTTGTCGAAAATAAGCCCGTTGTTTACGAAGGCCGACTTTTCTTCGTCTGTGTATCTGGCACCCAAAGAAAGTGAAAGCTTGTCGTTAATATCGTAGTTTAATTGCGTGTAAGCCGCCCAGCTTTCTGAGTTATTACACCCCGTTACTTCACGCGTTAACCCAGGAGCACCAAGCGCTACACCCAGCACGCCAAGTATGGCATCGAAGTTACCGCAGCTTTCACCGTCGTAGTAATACAGGCCAGAAACTAGGCTGAAGTTATCCCCAAAATAGTTTGCTTGAAGTTCGTGCGTGTCATTGCTGTCATCATACTCTGCCGGTACGTCGAAAATTGGCAACGGCGTATTATCAAAGTCGATGTTTGTTGGCGAGTAGCTTTCGCGGTGCGAGCCTATGTATTTGAGCTCTAATTTGTCACTTACATTGTAGCGCGCAAGCCAGTTATAGCCTTCAAGCTCAACTTTGTTCCACGTTGGAAGACTGGTGTAAGAGTCAAACACTGAATCTGGCACTGGTGCGTCAGTTAAGACGCTTGGAAGCAAACGGTAGCCCCCTTTTGCATTCGACGTATCTTCGGTTTTATCCCAGCCAATTCTAAAGAATAAATCTTCACTTGGATGAATTTCTAACGAAACACGGGCTGCCCATAAGTCTTTGTTATAGTTTTCTCTATCTTGGTTTGGCAAAGCACTTACTAGATACTCACCAAAACCGTCACGATTAAGGTTGGCATAGCCCACGCCTAAGTAAACAGTGTCTTCTACCACCGGAATTTGACCAGTTACGCGTATATCACGCTGATTGTAACTACCTACCGTCGCTTCTACATTCATTTGAGTGTCGCCAGACATCTCTTTAGTAACATACTTAACCGCGCCGCCGATGGTGTTTTTACCATATAGTGTACCCTGAGGGCCGCGCAGCACCTCAATTCTTTGCACATCGAGCAAGTCTAAAACCGCGCCTTGTGGACGCGCTATGTATACATCATCAACATAAATGCCCACGCCAGGCTCGTAGCCCCAAAGCGGATCCTGCTGCCCCAGCCCACGAATAAACGCAGTAAGCGTTGAGTTGGTACCACGGCTAGTTTGTAGTGTGGTATTTGGAGAGAACTGCTGAACTTCGGTTAATACGGCAATGCCCTTTTCGCCAAGCTCTGCTGCACCTATTGATGTAATGGCGACAGGCGTTTCTTGTAAAGACTCAACGGTTCTACGCGCGGTAACTTCAATACGCTCTAGTTTGCCCTTTTCATTTTCTGCGGCCTCGCCGTTATCTTGTGCATGAGATGGTAGTGCAAACAAGCTAGTTGCTACCGCTATGGCACATAGGCTAGCGCGCGTGCTGCCAATTGATAAAGGTTTCGACATGGCTGCTCTCATTTTTGTAGTGCTAAAAGCATTGTGTGTTGATAGTGACATAGTGAGTCCTTTTTTGTTCTAGGTTTTGTTTCACTGCCGGATGTATTGCCTACGGTCCAAATCACTTTAGTTAATTATTTGTTAACAGTATGTAGTACCATCGTACTATGGGATTTTCGGAAAAGTAACGTCAAACTTCATCTGGTTATAAAATGCTTTTTTATTGATTTGTATATGCTTTTACGTTTTTCTTTTTACATAGCATATCAGTTACTCATCGACTTAACTGTTCCGGATCATCTGCGGTCACAGATTTTTAAAGGATAATAACTATGTTAAGTATGATTGGCTTAGTAGGTGGATTAGTACTGCTTATTGTTTTAACAATACGCGGTATGAATTTGTTTATTGCGGCCCCTTTGTGTGCGCTTGTTGTCGCCCTCACCAATAATATTGCCGTGTTTACCGGTGAGGTAAACTTTGTTGAAACCTACATGAGTGGCTTTTCGGGTTTTATTGCGTCTTGGTTCTTTATGTTTTTACTTGGCGCTTTGTTCGGCAAGTTTATGGAAGACACAGGTGCTGCAGATGCCGTATCGGGCTGGATTATTAATAAAATAGGCTACAAACGCGCGGTGCTGGCCGTTGTTATCGCGTGCGCCCTGCTAACATATGGTGGTGTAAGCGTTTTTGTTGTTGCTTTTTCAGTGTACCCCATGGCTGTTAGCCTATTTAAAGACGCCAATTTACCTCGACGTTTTATTCCCGCCGCCATGGCCTTTGGCTCGGTGACGTTTACCATGACATCGGCGGGTTCGCCTGAAATCCAAAACTGGATCCCTATTAAATATTTGGGCACATCGCCTTTTGCCGCATGGGAAGTAAGCTTAATAGTTGCCGTATTCATGGCCGTATTTGGCTATTGGTGGCTTGCTAAAATGATTCGTAAAGCGGTGAATAATGGTGAAGTGTTCGAGGCGCGCGACAGCGACCCTGAAATTCGAGAACGTGCATTACCTCACCCAATGACAGGAATTCTTCCTCTTGTAGTGGTTTTGCTTATCTCATTTTTCTTCCACGAATCGCTAGCGCAGTTAGCCTTAATTTTGGCACTTGGCGGCGGTGTGCTTTGTTTGCTGGCAATCAATTTCAAACACTTTAACAGCTTACCCTTAGCCATAAATGCCGGTACAACAGGCGCTTTAATTGCTATCGGCAATACCGCAGCGGTGGTAGGTTTTGGTTCAATCGCCAAAAATACTGAAGCTTTTCAAAGCACGGTAGCCTTGATGACACAAATTCCAGGCAACGAACTTATTGGCGCAGCCATAGCCGTGAGTGTAATTGCAGGATTGACGGGAAGTGCCTCTGGCGGACAAGCCATTGCTCTGCCCTTAGTAGCGCCTCATTACCTAGATCAAGGCGTTGAGCCTGACCAGCTACATCGTATAGTTTCTATATCATCCGGCGCGCTAGATTCATTGCCCCATAATGGCTATGTGGTTACCACCATTCGCGCCATTTGCCATGAAACCCACCAGGCTGCGTATTGGGCTGTGGGCGCATTAACCGTGGTTGTACCGCTTATTGGATTAGCCATGGCCATTGGTTTATTTAGTATTTTATAGCCAGTGGCTAAACCAATGAATACTGAACAGCAGATTATGCAAGATGCTAAATTATAATAGGTTTCAATGTATGACGACGTCCACAAACGCATGTAACAGCCAGCAGCGCTCAATCTTTTATAGAGATAGAAATAAGAACCGCATGTTGAAGTGTGTTGTGTTGCTTGCAGGTGTTATTGCGAGTGTTCTTGGGCAGCCACTGTTGGCTCTAGCAAGCGATGGCCTGCCGCCTTCTACTACACTTGTGGCGGCTGAACTTACCGCCCAAGCAGTTAATGAACATAGCAGCATGCTAGTTAAAAAGCGTACATTTAGCTTGGATAGCTTTACGACCTTTGGCGGACAAACCATCAAGCAAGTAAAAGTGGGTTGGGAAGCTTACGGCACGCTGTCTACCAATAAAGACAATGTGGTGTTAGTTACCCATTATTTTTCTGGCTCTTCGCATGCCGCAGGAAAATACTCACCAGATGATGCATCGCCGGGCTATTGGGACAGTATTATAGGGCGAGGAAAAGCCATTGATACCAACAAATTCTATGTAGTGTCTGTCGATACACTGGCTAATTTGAATGCGTTTGACGAACGCGTAATTACGACAGGACCTGCTAGCATTAATCCGGATACAGGGAAGCCCTACGGTTTAAGCTTTCCGGTGGTCACCATTCGTGATTTTGTAAACGTACAAAAAGCCTTACTAGAAAGCTTAGGCATAACCAAACTTCATGCTGTTGTGGGCCCATCGATGGGGTCAATGCAAGCGATCGACTGGGCAGCAGCATATCCAGATTGGGTGGAGCGCATGATATCAGTGATAGGAAGCGCGCAAAGTGATGCATGGACCACCAGCGCACTTGAACATTGGGCAACGCCTATTAAGCTGGACACACACTTTAATAACGGTGATTACTATGACGCCTCGGCACCTACCTCAGGCTTAGTGGCATCGTTAATGCTGATAACTCAAAACGCACTTACTCCTGCGTTTTTTAATCTGCAAGGAAGTAAGCTTCAAGCTGAAGATACCAGCGCGCTTGCGCACATCAACAACGAGCCTGCAATCGTGGCGTGGTTAAGAAAACGCGCCGAAGCGCGAAGCGCAAAAATGGATGCAAATCATCTATTGTATTTGGTTAGAGCATGCCAGCTTTTTATCGCAGGTCATCAAGGCTCACTTACAGCGGGTTTATCGAACATCAAAGCGAAAACCCTTTTTATTCCGTCTAATTCAGACTTGCTACTAATGCCCTATTTATCGCAAGAAGCGCACAAGCAACTTAATGAACTGGGCAACGATACACATTACCTAGAACTCGACGGCAACCTTGGACACCTTGAAGGCGTTTCAAACATTAGCGCGCAAGCGGCAGCCATAAAAACGTTTTTAGAAAAGGACTAATTATGACAAAACGAAATAGACTTTCAGCAGCATGTGTAGTTGCACTTGGTGCGCTATTTACCACGAACGTCTGCACTGCAGATAGCCATGATGAAAGTAAAATGGCGTTAAACCTGAATTTAACCAACGTCACAGTATCAGGCCTTTCTTCTGGCGGATATATGGCAACGCAATTTCACATCGCGCACAGCGACTGGGTGAAAGGCGCAGGCGTACTTGCAGCTGGCCCGTATTTTTGTGCAAAAGGTGATATCACAACAGCACTTGCCCAATGCGTGAACAAGGTAGAAGGTGACACATCAGCGACAGAACTTGCGCAAACTGCCAAAAAATACGAAGAACAAGGCAAAATTGCGTCTCTTGATAATTTAAAGAATGCAAAAGTATGGCTATTTCACGGTACACAAGACAACCGCGTTATTGGTGACGTTTCCGACAAGCTCCACGAACAATACCTAACGTGGACAGACACTCAAAATGTTAAGTACATAAACGACAAACCCATCGCTCATGTATTTCCAACCCAAAACAACGGCGTTAACTGTATGAAATCGGAAAGCCCGTTTATTGGAAACTGTGATTATGACGCCGCTGGCGACATGCTTAACCATCTAATTGATGGCCTTAAAACGCCAGACGATGCACTTAGCGGTACAGTGCATTCACTTGATCAGCAAGCGATTGCAGGCGACAGCGCCAAAACACTTGCCAGTGAAGGGTTTGTATATGTTCCGGCGTCTTGCGCTGAGGGAGACGAATGTCGCGTACACATCAGCTTTCATGGATGCAACCAGTATGCAGAAACGGTTGGAGATGCCTACGTTACTCAAACTGGCATTAATGAATGGGCTGACGACAACGCAATAGTTGTACTTTATCCGCAAACGAAAAAGTCTTTATTTATGCCGCTTAACCCTCAAGGTTGTTGGGACTGGTGGGGATACGCGTCACCCGACTACGCCAACAGAGAAGGGTCGCAAGTAAAAGCGGTAACAAGCATGGTGCATTATCTTGCAAGCGACAGTGCAGCGCTTTCGCACAAGAAAGCCAATTAATTTGGTAAGAGACGAATAATGAATAAAAGAACCGTTTTTATTACTGGCGGTGCTAGTGGTATTGGCTTTGGAATTGCAGAAGCGATGGCTAAACAGGGGCATCACGTAATTATTGCCGATATTAATGAACAAGCAGCCCAAGAGGCTGCGGCTAAACTAGCGCAGTTTGATGGCTCGGCCAGTGCCATTGCCGTTGACGTTTGCGACGCCGAACAAGTTGCAATGTTGCCCGAAGCGTTGGGCGTGCTTAGCGTAGATGTTCTTATAAACAATGCGGGTATCCAACATGTTGCCAAGCTAGAGGACTTTCCCCCACAAAAATGGCAGCAACTGATCAACATTATGTTAGTTGGCCCTGCCCTTCTTACTCAAGCATTTTTGCCTGCAATGCGTGCGCAAAATTTTGGGCGGATAATAAACGTGGGCTCTATTCATTCTGTGGTAGCATCGCCCTATAAATCGGCGTATGTTGCAGCAAAACACGGGCTTCTTGGCTTTTCAAAAACCGTAGCATTAGAAACGGGCGACTGTGACGTTACTATTAATACACTGTGCCCCGCCTACGTGAAAACGCCCTTAGTTGAGCAGCAAATAGCTGCGCAAGCAAAAGAAAACAACCTTACCGAAGAGGATGTGGTTAACAAGATAATGCTTGAGCCCATGCCTAAAAAGCAGTTTATCAGCGTTGAAGAACTGGCAGATACGGCAGCGTTTTTGATGTCAAACAGTGCGAGAAACATTACAGGACAAACCATGATCCTAGATGGTGGTTGGACTGCGCGTTAATCACCACAACGATGTGTAAATAGAGACGATTTCATCCGCCGTTGGCACGCGAGGATTATTGCCTGGCGAACCCGATGCTAAAGCTTGTTCAGCCATAGTATCTACAATGGCAAAAAAGGCAGCCTTATCTATTCCAAAATCTGCAGGTGTGGGAACCTGCAGATCAGCATTTAGTGCGTTTAGCTCTTGCAGCAGTTTTTCATTTGCAACATCGTCGGCGTCGGCTTGAGAAGCGACACCCATCGCTCGTGCACACATAGCATATCGAGTTGTTGCACTTGGCAACGAAAACGCAGTAACAGCGGGAAGCAACATGGCGTTTGATAACCCGTGAGGCACATGAAACGCTGCACCAATAGGCCTACTCATACCGTGTACAAGTGCAACAGATGCATTGGAAAATGCAATACCTGCTAAAGTAGAACCCAACATCATCGCTTCTCGTGCCTGCTCGTTATTTCCATCTACGAAGACAGTGCGCAAATTTGGGGCTATAAGCGCCATAGCTGACAAGGCTTGTGCATCACTGTAAAGGTTCGCTTTTTTGCTTACAAACGCCTCAATAGCGTGTGTTAGTGCATCTATGCCAGTATCGGCAGTAACGCGTTGAGGTAAACTTTGCGTTAACGTGTAATCGACCAGTGCCGCGGTTGGCATAAAACCACGCCCTACACACAGCATTTTCTCACTTGTTTTTTCATCGGTAATAATAGTAAAGCGCGTAACTTCTGACCCAGTACCGGCTGTAGTAGGTATTGCAATAATAGGTAATCCAGCTACATCAGTAACGGTTGGAAATTTGTAGTCACGCATTTGACCACCGTATTTCCCGAGTATGGAAATCGCTTTAGCGCTATCAATAGGACTGCCCCCACCAAGCGCAACAATGCAGTCGTACTCGTTTTCCCGCACCATAGATACGCCAGACTCAATTGAAGACACCGTAGGCTCGGGAACCGTGTCGGCAAAAACATCAGCCACTATTCCAATGTCCGCAAGCTGTGTTGTTATTTTTTCAGCGTAACCAAGCTCAACCATCATTTTATCTGTGACAATAAGCGGCTTGCTACAATCAAGGCTTGCAAGTATGTCAGACACTTTTTCACTTGCGCCCTTCCCGATTTCCATCATCCTTGGCAGCAAAATATGATGTGACATAAACAACTCCTTGAATTTAACGCCTGAAAGCACAGTTGATATTTCTTGTTACAGTATCGTTTATTTACTCGCCAATGAAATAAATAAAGAAAATAAGACGTCATTAATACGCGTAATTGCACGCTAAACGCTTTTATTTTGCAAAAAACCTGTGCTACTGTCCGAACATTGGAAATGAAAGGATAGTTGCGTTCCATGCCCTATCAAACCGTTGCTTTAATTGGAAAACCTCAACACGCCGCCACCCACGACAGTCTAAATATTCTTGCAGAATATCTACTGGCCAAAGGGTGTACATTATTGGTAGAAGAATGTATTGCAGAAGAACTCGAAACAGACAACTTTCGAAGCTGCAACTTAGTGACCATAGGCAAAGAAGCCGACTTAGCGGTTGTTGTAGGTGGCGACGGAAGTATGTTGGGAGCAGCACGCGTGCTTGCGCGCTTCGATATTCACGTTGTTGGTGTTAACCGAGGCAACCTGGGCTTTCTAACCGATATTCATCCCGACGAGATTGTTCAACAATTAGACCTAATATTCACCGGTGACTGCGTAGTAGAAAAGCGTTTCTTACTAGAAGTGGAAGTGTATCGACACGAGAAACTTAAAAGTAATAATTCCGCAATGAACGAAGTGGTTCTGCATCATGGCAAAGTAGCACACATGATGGAGTTTGAAATTTACATCGACGATCAGTTTGTTTTCAGTCAGCGTAGCGACGGTCTTATTGTTGCTACGCCAACAGGCTCCACGGCTTATTCTCTATCTGCTGGCGGGCCAATAATAATGCCCAAATTAGATGCGTTAACACTGGTACCTATGTTTCCCCACACACTAAGCAGCCGCCCAATTGTGGTTGATGCCGATAGCCAGGTATCGATGAAGGTGTCTAAAGTAAACAGCGATTCACTACAGGTGAGCTGCGACAGCCATATTGTCCTTCCAGTGCTTCCCGGTGATGAAATAAGAATTAACAAAAGCGCCGACAAGCTGCACCTTGTTCACCCTAAGGGATACAGTTACTTTAACGTGTTACGTAAAAAGCTGGGCTGGGGCAGTAAATTATATTAATTCAAATTGAAACGCGCTTCGTTTGTTATCGAAACCACGATAGACGGTAGCGCTCTGCATTTCTTACATGCCCCTGTACCTTTTACTCACCTTTAGCGTATTGAAAAATAGCGATTTTTTAACCTTTCGTGTTTTTTCCATGCGTTTCATGAGCTTATAAAAAACGGTATTGTCGGCACACGCGTTGCAACATCTTCTATATCGAGTTTGGTCGTGTTTACAGCGGCTTTAACACTTTTACACTAGATAATCAGGAGATGTCATGAGTAATACCAATATCAAATTTACAGCACCAGGTATGGATAACGATGCGGCTGCGAAAACCATTGAGGTATTGGAGAAGCGTTTAACTGCATTGCTGGACTTACAATTAACATTGAAACACATTCACTGGAATGTAGTGGGTCCAAATTTCATCGGTGTACATGAAATGTTAGATCCACAAGTTGATGCGGTGCGTGATATGACAGACACCATTGCCGAACGTATTGCAACATTAGGTGGCGTACCAAAAGGCACACCAAAAGCGATTGTAGAGAGCCGAAGCTGGGATGACTACAGCATTGGTAAAGGTTTGGTAATGGACCATCTGAAGGCGTTGGATGCGGTATATGATGGCGTAAATGGCGATCACCGTTCTGCTATTGAAACAGTAGGCGAGCTAGACGCTGTATCTGAGGATATGATTACAGGCCAGCTAGCTGATTTAGAACAATTTCAATGGTTTGTGCGTGCACACATTGAATCGAGCGACGGTGAACTACAGCAATAAATGCTTAAAGGTCTTTGAATTGTTGAAAAGGAGAGGATTGCCCTCTCCTTTTTTATGATTTTTCCATTTAAGAAAATACTTAATCCTTTTTACCACACGAAACGAAAATGCTGTACAGTGTTGAACAGTACTGTTTAACGCGTTAATGCTTAAAACGAAAAAAATTTAATCAGCAGACGTTGAGCATAAAAAATTTTAAACGCTTAATATCAGCAACTTAACGCTATCACCTCGCTTGTAACTCTTTTTAATTTCAATCTTCACTTTACACACAAAAAATACTGTATATATTTACACGTACTGTATATATCATCATGTTTATTTTGAAGGTGTACTTATGTTGGCGCATTTATCAATTTCTAATTTTGCCGTTGTAAAGCAGCTGTCTGTTCAGCTAGAAAATGGTTTAACGGCCATTACCGGTGAAACTGGTGCTGGTAAATCAATTGCAATAGACGCATTAAGTCTGTGCCTTGGAGAGCGCGCCGACGCCAATGCCGTAAGAAAAGGTGCAGCAAAAGCTGAAATAATCGCGCATTTTTCGCTTTCAGGTAATTCGGCTGCGAAAACATACCTCGATGAACATGAACTTACATCAGATGAAGACGAAAATAGCTGCTTTGTTCGACGCGTAGTGTCAAAAGAAGGCCGCTCAAAAGCCTTTATTAATGGTGTTCCCGCCTCGCTGCAACAGCTTAAAGGGCTTGGTCAATATTTGTTGGCTATTCATGGCCAAAATACGCATCTGCAATTATTGAAAGAAGACCATCAACGCTCGCTTCTTGATACCTACGCAAAACACACCAGTCAAATAGATAGCGTTGAACACGCATATTCAAACTGGAAAGAAAAGCAGCGTATGCTGCAATCGTTAAAAGAACAAGCTCAACAACGAGAAGACAGACTTCAGCTATTAACTTATCAAGTACAAGAACTAGATGAATTTGCTATTGAAGAGGGTGAGTTTGAAGAGCTTGAAGTAGAACACAAGCGCCTAAGTAATGGGCAAAGCTTACTTGAACAAGCTCAAACCAGCGTTTACAACCTGTATGAAAACGACGAGGGGAATGCGCTAGCAGTCATTCAAAATAGTATTGAGCGATTAGGTGAACTAGAAGCCCACGACGCAAGCTTAACGCCAATTATAAGCCTTCTAAACGAAGCCTCTATACAAGTTGAAGAAGCAGCTAGTGAGCTTCGTAGCTACTGCGATCAGTTAGAAATTGACCCACTTCGACTACAGCAAGTAGAGGCGCGCTATGCCAAAGCCATGGAACTTGCCAGAAAGCATGCGGTAATGCCAGAAGCCTTGTTCCAATATCACCAGATGCTAGCAAGCGAATTTAGTGCGCTAGGAGAACAAGAAACGTTATTGGGCACCCTTGAGTCAGAAGTAGACAATATGCATGCACAATATCTTGCTGCAACGAAAGCGTTGTCTGAAAGTCGTTCGTGCGCAGCAGTTAATTTAGCAAAAGACATTGAAGCGCAAATACAACAAATGAATATGCCACATGCAAAAGTGGCCATAGACGTGTTGTACGACGAACTTAAAAAGCCCTCAAGCACAGGTTTAGACAATATAGAATTTAAGGTATCTACCAACCCTGGTCAGGATGCAGATAAACTTGAAAAAGTGGTGTCAGGCGGTGAGCTTTCAAGAATTGGTTTGGCAATTCAAGTTATTGCCAGTGACAATCATGCTACGCCTACAATGATTTTTGATGAAGTAGATACTGGTATTAGTGGCCCTACAGCATCGATTGTAGGCGCGCTTCTTCGCAGACTTGGCAATCAAGCGCAGGTTATGTGCGTAACCCATTTACCTCAAGTTGCAGCGCAAGCGCATAATCAGCTTTTCGTGACGAAGCTTACTGATGGTGAAAGTACAGAAACACAAATGTTAGCGTTAACCAAGCAAGACAGAATTGATGAGCTGGCAAGACTACTTGCAGGTGATAAAATAACCAAATCTGCGTTGGCTAATGCAAAAGAACTGCTTAAAAGCGCCGCATCGAACTAAAATGCAGTTGATTGGTCATAGTTGTCAATGTAGCATGCCTTCGCGCTTGCATTAAAACAGTTCGGATTAACTATTCCGTTGACCGAACACGAACAAAGGCAATACTGGACTTAATAACGCATGAAGTTGCAACACCTACTAGTAATACTTGGTATCACGCTTACATCAACCGCTTGTTCTAACTGGATTTACAGAATCGACGTGCCCCAGGGAAACTTCCTTGATCAACGTGACGTGGAAAAACTACGCATCGGCATGACTAAAGAACAGGTTATTTATGTTCTTGGAAACCCTGTAGTTCAAGATTCGTTTAATGATGATACGTGGTACTACGTTTATGATATGAAGCGCGGAATGAGAAAGCGCGGCGAAGATTTTCAAAAGCAGATGATCATTCACTTTGTAGATAACAAAGTAGAGTCGGTGGAAGGTGACTTTGAGCTCTCTGAAGACTTTGATACCCCGCTAGACAGTTAATAAAAAAGGAGTGCTCGCACTCCTTTTTGTTATCCCCCAGTCTTTTCATTTCCTACATTTGGCAAACACTATGTTTGTTGGCGTTTTGATTTACTAAAACACAAAGGACGATAAATGGAACACAGTTTTTGGCACAGTAAATGGCAGAAAAATGAGATTGGATTTCACGAGCCTAAAGGGAACGCTCTACTAGTAAAACATGCTCAGTATTTACTAGGCACTATGCCAAATTCAGCACGTATTTTTGTACCGCTTTGTGGAAAAACGCGAGACATTGCCTGGTTATTGTCGCAAGGCGCATCGGTAGTAGGTGCAGAGTTAAGTGAAGTTGCTGTTACCCAACTCTTTGAAGAGCTTGGCGAGGCACCGTCTATATCACAAACACCTACCGGTAAAATTTTCCACAAAGAAAACCTTACTGTGT
The DNA here is from genome assembly GCF_036864375.1 of Alteromonas sp. S167. NCBI lineage: Bacteria > Pseudomonadati > Pseudomonadota > Gammaproteobacteria > Alteromonadales > Alteromonadaceae > Alteromonas > Alteromonas sp. S167. The sequence continues at coordinate 675,670 of NZ_JAZETR010000001.1, read as the reverse complement.
TTGTAGGTGACATTTTTAAGCTAACGGCAAATGATATTGGTGCGGTGACCGGTGTTTACGACAGAGCAGCTTTAGTTGCCCTACCTGATGCAATGCGCTCTCTTTACGCATCACATATTGTAGAAATAACTGAAAGCGCGCCTCAGCTTATTGTTTCTTTTGAATACGACCAAAGCCGCATGCCCGGCCCCCCTTTTAGTGTTAACGAAGCAACCGTCGAGTCGTTGTATGGCGATACCTACGTCATAACTAGGTTAGAGAGATCGGTGCTTGAAGGTAAGCTCAAAGGCAAAGTAGATGCAGACAACCTTGTATTCCATTTAAAGGGGAATAGCTAGTTAGCTTGTCTGGCTTCTAAAAAGCCATTAAAGTTTCGATACCAAATAAAATGGCGCCAATAAGGCCACCCACAATGGTGCCATTTATCCTTACCTTTTGAAGATCTCTTCCAATATTTAACTCTACTTGCTGCGCCATTTCCCTCTCATCCCAACTATTAATCGTATCTTTGATATGTCGTGTAAGAAAATCGGCAAGCTCTGGCGCCATATACTTGGCAGCTTCGCCAATATGCTTATTAAAGGCCAGAGCCAATTCACCATCACTGTTCAAATTAGTGCCTAGCTCTTTGTATAACTTGGCGACTTTCGCTTCCGCTTTCCCTTGTTTTTCTTCAAGGGAAGATAAAAGCCAATTGCTCAGTTTAGCCCAGCTTTGATGGATGTAATTTTTCAATGCCGGGTCGTTAATGATTTTGTCTTTGTAGCCATTAACTTTATTTTCCATTAATGGACTGTGTTGTAATTCGTACAAAAACTCATGTACTTGCTCATCAAAAGCATGCCTTATTGGGTGCTCTTCGTCGTTATAAATGTCTTCTAAAATACTCGACACTGCTTTTACTGCAATAAGTGCCCCTTGTTCACTTAACCAGCTTGAAGGTAGCAACTTTTCAATTCGGCTATATTCTGTTTTTAACCAAACAACTAGAGTATCGGCAATGTAAACCTGTGTATCTGGCTGAGCGAGCAGGTGCGCCAATTTTCCAAGGATACGATCTAAAACAACCTGGTGCTGGCGCTCTCTTGTTACAGCGTTAAGCGACGTTGACATTAGCTGACGTAAATCTAACTGATGAATACCTTTCTCTGCAGTGCGCGATATAAACTCTTTTACTGGCTTATCGTCGAGTACACGCAACAAGCCCGCTAATGCATCACACGTGAAGCGACTTAGTCTAGCCGAGTTAGCATCAACACTTAGCCAACGCCCCGCCCCTTTTGCAGGGTTACTGCTAGCAATAAGCTTTTCTATTGCATCTGGATGGAAGAACTTTTCTTTTACAAACAGAGATAGATTTTCTGCGATAACAGACTTATTTGTTGCGACGATATTGGTGTGGGGAATTGGATAACGACGAGGGATAGGCTTAAAAAGCGCAGTAACGGCGAACCAGTCTGCCAAGCCTCCAACTAGCGCCGCTTCGCTCGCCATTTTTGTCAAGCCTAGCCACCAAGCACCTGATAGTGATGGAAAAAATCGAGGAGCCAACGTTGTTAACACGAAAACGCTAGCAGCAATAATTAGACAACCTAACGCAAGCCGCTTCGCACGTGTTAACTGTGCATGTTTATCCAAAATTTCCTTCTCCACTTTACAAACCACAAACTAAGCCACCAATCACCAGCATCACATATTTCCCAAAGAAAAGAAAAACTATGCAAACAACAGACCGACTACTTCCCAAACCAAACATTCATCACTAATTCATTCTTTTCAACGTGGACAGGCACTCTAACTGAACTGCATTTGTTTACGTGCACTAACGTGTACTAACGTGTACTAACGTGGACAGACACTTTTATAGACTTTTTTGTACCAAGTGCTCCTTACCTTTCATTTTTACGTTGAGCTCAATAAATCAATGGTAAGCAAGCATTTTGAGTGTGTGTCCACATAAGGCTTTATAAACGTGGACAGGCACTTTTAGAGCTTTTCTGTATAACAAACCTATATGCCCCTCGCTAAAAGTTAATCTCTAGAATTCTACGAGAGCCCTGCTTGTCTTAGTTTTTGAGTGTGTGTCCACGTAACGCTATAAGCTTGCATGTTTGAATGTCTGTCCATGTAAACTTTCTTAGTGTCTGTCCACGTAAACTTCCTAACTAGAGTAGGCACTCTTTTTATTTAGTTGAGTATTAGCTATTTTCCTTAACATTTAGTCAGTATTGCTAATTGCTAGGCAACTCAGTGTTTCACCTTTATTTTCAGACACCTTAAAAAAGCCATAAAACATTGATTAGATTGAAAAATTCAATAATGGCATAATAAGTGAAGAACTTGAGATATAAGTTCATGAATTAAGAATGTAAGGATATAAAATGAATAAATCTCTTGTTGCTGGCGCTATTTTACTAGCTACTTCGTCATTACTTTCTGGCTGCGTAGTTCACGTTGGCAATGCAAGCGCAATGGATGGCAGCGATTTCAGCTCAATTTTAGGCAACATAGATATCGCTGAAGGCAAACATGCGGGCGATATTTCCTCTGTAAATGGCAACGTGGAAATCAGTGACAACGCCGGCGCTGACGATGTTAGCATTGTTAATGGTAATTTAGAGATGGAAAGCCACGTTACCGTGTCGAGCATTGATATTGTAAATGGCGATATTACAGCGACATCGCACTTAACAGTAACTAATGATATTGAATCGGTGAACGGTGATATTTTGATCCCAGCGCATAGTAAAGTGGGTGGTGATATCGAAACCGTAAACGGTGATATTTCAATTACAAACAGTACTATTGGCAGTGATATTGAAACAGTAAATGGCGACATCACCCTTACTGACAACACACATATTGCCGGTGACATTATTTACAGAGCAAGTGAAAGCTCATGGGGCAAGATGTCTGACTCAACTCCTACACTTGTTATAGATGCTTCAGTATCTGTTGATGGTGACATTATTTTAGAGCGCCCAGTAAACCTTGAAATAGAAAACCAAGCGATTGAGCAAAAAGTTGTTGTAAGCTACCGAAACGCACAGTAATTTGTGATTTTTAAAATCAACTTTACGTAATATGACCGAACTTGAAAAGATGCTGGCGGGAGAGCTTTATTTCCCGTCAGACAAGCTGCTTACTTCAATGCGCAAGGCGTGCCGCAAGCAACTCGATATTCTAAATGCAACCTGCCAGACTGAACATAAGAGACGTACGCAACTGCTTAAAGCATTATTTGGCAGTACCGGAAAGCGCCTGTATATCGAGTCATCGTTTAAATGTGACTATGGCGATAATATTCATGTAGGTGAAAATTTTTACGCTAACTTTAACTGCGTTATTTTAGACGCAGCCAAGGTAACAATTGGCGATAATTGTATGATTGCCCCCCAAGTAGGTATTTACACGGCCACTCACCCTATTAATGCTGAGCAGCGAGCTACAGGTATCGAATTTGCCAAACCTATTACGTTAGGAGATAACTGCTGGATTGGCGGGAATGCGGTTATTAACCCAGGCGTTACGTTGGGAAATAATGTTGTGGTTGCATCTGGTGCAGTGGTAACCAAGTCGTTTGGCGACAATGTGGTTATTGGGGGCAATCCTGCAAGAGTAATAAAACCAGTCTCCTAAAAAGATAACGCTATTCAAATAAACACATAAAAAACCGCTCTAACGAGCGGTTTTTTAAAGTTACTTTCTTTTACCTGGGCGTCCAGCGCGCTTGTTCAAGCCTTGTTGCTTACGCACTTTGTGCTTCTTCACAGAACGACGCATTCGACTTAGCCTTGCGTGATCAAGCTTACCTTGACGTACGTTTACCATCGTTTGCGTTTCATCTGGTAGTTGAACATGGCTGCGTAGCGCGTTGACATCTTCAAGTCCAAGCTCAACCCATGCACCTTGCGGCAAACGTTTTTGAAGTTCAATCGGGCCGTATTTCACACGAATAAGTCGACTTACTTGAACGCCTTGCGATTCCCACAAGCGGCGCACTTCACGGTTACGCCCTTCTTTCAAGGTAACATTAAACCAGCGGTTCATGCTCTCTTCTTCAGCATGTTGCGGTGTTGGTGTACCAGATATTGTCAGGAACTTTGCTTCGCCGTCTTCAAGTTCAACACCTTTTTGCAGGGTATTAAGCGTTTTGCCCGTTACCTCTCCAAAAACACGCACTGCGTATTCGCGTTCAACTTCACATTTGGGGTGCATTAAGCGGTTCGCTAATTCACCGTCATTAGTGAAAAGCAATAAACCACTGGTATTCATATCAAGGCGACCAACGGTTATCCATCGGCCTAAACGAATAGCAGGTAATCTATCAAAAACGGTATCACGTCCTTCAGGATCGTGACGGCTGCACAATTCGCCTTCTGGTTTGTTGTACATCAACACGCGGCAAATTGGCTGTTCGGTTTGACGAGACAATAAATGACCGTCTACGCGAATTTGCGCAGTGTGATCGACTCTATCACCTAGCGTCGCTACTGCGCCGTTTACTGATACACGTCCCTCTTCTATCCAACGTTCCATTTCTCGTCGCGAGCCTAGCCCTTGGTTAGCCAGTACTTTTTGCAACTTTTCAGTCATGGTTTCACTCTTTATTGCTTGTTTACGGTCGCACGGTCTATTCAGACGGTGCCTCATTTAACACCTTAAGCGGCGAGTCGGATGCAATGCTTTCAGCCATATTTTCAAACGCATCAGCGTTGGGTAAATCGCCCAATGATGTCATTGAAAAGTAATCTAAAAAACTTTTGGTAGTAGCATACAGCGCGGGTCTTCCCGGCACTTCTTTATGACCCACTACCCTTATCCAGTCTCGTTCTGTGAGTGTTTTTATAATGTTGCTGCTTACCGCAACACCACGCACTTGCTCAATCTCGCCGCGCGTAATGGGTTGACGGTATGCAATTAGCGCCAATGTTTCGAGCATGGCTCGTGAATACTTTGGCGCATTTTCTTGCCATAATTTACTTAACCACGGGCTAAGCGCATCTAACGATTGAAATCGAAAGCCGCTTGCTACTTCAACTAACTGAATGCCACGAGGTTGATAGTCTAGCTTTAGTTCATTAAGCACCTTGCTAAGGGTTCTATCAGCCACGCTAAATTCGTTTAGTACAGTTTCTCTAAGCTGTTGTCTTGAAATGGGTTTATCAGCAACAAAGATTGCTGCTTCAACCAACTGCTTAAGCTGCGCCGTGTTAATTTTCTTCATGAGCACCTAATTTTACATGAATTTTGGCATAAGGACCTGCCTGAATGCATAAAATAAGCTGTTCTTTTACCAATTCGAGTATTGCAAGGAAGCAAACCACCACACCAGCCTTACCTTCTTCTACAGTAAAAAGACGCTCTAGTGGCGTGTATTCTGCGTTAGTTAAAACAGAGAGAATTAACGACATCCGTTCCCTAGTGCTTAACGCCTCGCGCTCAATAGTATGATTTTCAAATGCATCTGCGCGTTTCATGGCCGCGCTAAAAGCAAGCACAATTTCAGCCAGTGTCACATCGGGCTCAATACGAATGGGCGCTACGCTGTCACTCGTCTCGACGTGTGTTTTAAATATGTCACGCTCCAATCGAGGCTGTAAATCTAAGTCTTCTGCAGCCTGTTTTACCAGCTCATATTCTTTTAGCCTTCGTATAAGCTCTGCACGAGGATCTTCCTCTTCGTCAACATCATCACTTCGTTTTGGCAGTAAAAGGCGCGACTTTATTTCGGCTAAAATAGCAGCCATAAGAAGGTATTCGGCTGCGAGCTCAAGCTTAAGAGACATCATTGCATCAACATATTCCATGTATTGCTTGGTGACGTCTGCAATAGGTAAGGTGGTAATATCGAATTTTTGTTTTCTGATTAAATACAGCAATAAGTCTAGAGGCCCTTCAAATGTTTCTAAAATTACCTCTAGTGCATCGGGTGGAATAAAAAGGTCTTCAGGCTTTTCTATTAACGCTTCACCGTTAATAAATGCAAGTGGCAGTGGTTGCTGTATGGGCGTAACGCCCTCCACTCGCTTATCTTCTATGCTGTTCTCTGTGATATCCGACACAATATTTTATTCTTGTTACGCACTTCACGCGCTTATTATTCTTATTTACTCAAATGGTGATGGGTCGCCAGTTCCACGACGCAGAATAACTGGCGTATCTTCTGATAAATCTACCACCGTAGTAGGGTGCTCACCAATATAGCCGCCATGAATTATTAGCCCAACCTGTTTTTCTAAATTGTCGCGAATAACATCAGGATCGGACTCGGCCATGGTATTACCTGGAAGAATTAACGATGTAGACATCAGCGGCTCGCCTAATTCCTCTAACAATGCCAGAGCAATAGCATTATCAGGTACGCGGATACCAATAGTTTTGCGTTTGGGGTTTTGTAAACGCTTTGGCACTTCTCGAGTTGCCTTGAGCACAAAGGTATAGCTTCCAGGCGTATTATTTTTTATTTGACGAAATGCCGTGTTATCCACCTTCGCGTAAATAGATAGCTCAGACATGTCTCTGCACATCAGCGTAAAGTTATGCTCTTTGTCTATTTGTCGAATTCGGCATAGCTGTTCAAGTGCTTTTTTGTCTTCAATTTGACAGCCAATGGCATACCCCGAATCGGTAGGGTAAACCACAACTGCACCGTCTCGAATTAGCTCGCAGGCTTGCGTAATCAAACGCTTTTGCGGATTGTCTGGATGAACATAAAAAAACTGGCTCATGACGCCTCCTTTGTCTTAACACGTTTAATGATTAACGATTGATACATTCCACAACCCTTAACGCTAACCTATATAGCACTCGTCGCTTCGGCACTTGCCTTTTCAACATACACCTATGTAGCAATCGCCGCTCATCAATAGCAATAAAATGATAAACCTACGCTTCAATTTGCGTCCAATTGTGCCAAATAGGCGTAAGTTTGCTGCTAATCCCCAAGTTTTTACCAAGCTCTGTCCAGCGCGATGGAAAATGAAAATCAGACCCCGCCGACGCCAACAAGCCATGCGTTAACGCAAGTTCATTTATAAGCTCTTGCTTTGTTTTATTGATGCCAGGAAACGCAGTTTCAATTGCATCACCGCCGGCACTTTCAAATAAGGCCACCAATCGACGAAGCCATTTGGCTGTCATGTCGTAGTGCGCAGGGTGTGCGAGCACTGCTTGACCGCCAGCGTCTTGGATCCACTTTATTGCAGTTTCAATGCTCGGCCACTCGGCTTTAACCGCAGCTCGTTTGCCTTTGCCAAGGTATTTTTTAAACGCCGCTTCCATGGTCGGCACGCCGTAGTTGTTTACAAGCACTCTGGCAAAGTGTGCACGTGTTACTTGCCCTACTCCTGCGAGCGCTTTGGCTCTTGGTAGTACGCCTTCAAAGCCGCACTTTTCTAATTTCTCCGCAATTTTTTCCGCACGCGCTTCGCGCACTTGTGCCTGACCGTTAAGGCGCTCTAAAAAATCCGGACACTGACGATTAACATTTAAACCAACAACATGGATATCAAAACCATGCCACATCGTGGATATTTCTACCCCGTCGATTATTGTGAGTTCCCGCTTTTGCTTAGCTTGAACGCTATGCGCTGAATCTAAACCGGCGACAGTATCATGGTCGGTAATTGCGAGTACATCCACTTGCATGGTGTGCGCACGAAGTACTAATTCTTCTGGGGTTAAATGCCCATCTGAGAATTTTGTATGGCTATGTAGATCTATTTTCAATGTCTTATGCAAATTTATGGTTGACACAAAAGGCGATTTGTTTTCTTCTATATACACAAAGTATACGTACTAACGACTTCAAATCCTATCGAAGTTTGAACAAACAACGAGTAATTCATGCACACGCAAAATAAATATACAGCAATGACAGTTGCAGCTTGGTGGTGGCACTCCCTTACTTAACGGGCGGTGTGTACGATAGTGCGTGAATGAAAACACATAAAGGCCCGTTGATACGGGCCTTTTTTTTATCTTTTTGCAGTTGGAGAGAAGCAAAAATGAGTTTAGCGGAACTGGGCACATCCCCAGGTAAAGTAGAGACAATAGAACAAGCGGGGCATTATATTGATGATCCGCTTGCTGCTTTCGCCCACCTGTGTGGAAATTCTAGCAATGCGCTTTTGCTAGAGTCGGCAGAAATAGAGTCGAAAGACGACCTACAAAGCCTGCTGATGGTCGATGCTGCATTGCGCATGGAGTGCAGAGGTAATCGCGTTGAAATTACGGCGTTAACTGATAACGGCTCATCGGTTTTACCCTTATTTGCAACACAAAGCCCCGTTGGTTTAAACGTCATAGACAGCAGTGAAAGCCATGTAATTCTTGAGTGCGATGAAGTGGCGAGTGACTTGGACGAAGACAGTCGATTAAAAGCGGCAAGCGTGATGGACGCCCTACGCATTGTAGTAAACAAAATAACGCCCATACGTCAGCATCCTCACGCTGTGTTTTTGGGCGGTGTGTTTGCCTACGACATGCTAGCCGGTTTTGAACAACTTCCTAATGTTGCCGAAGGCGAAAACGACTGCCCAGACTTTGTGTTTTATCTTGCAGAGACACTGATAACTGTCGACCACCAAACGCGCGAAACCCATCTTATTGGTAGCGTCTTTAGCGGACACGACGTTGCACAGCAGTATTTCGCTATTGCTCAACGTTTAGAAGCTATTCACCAGCAGCTACACGATATGCCAGCAGAGCCTGTTCTTAAAGGATCCCGATTGGCTCAATACGCTCAACATGATTCTGTAAGTGGTTCTGAACTTGGACAGACACTTTCGTCACACACATTTCAAGAGGAACAGGTTGACGTCAGTGACGAGGAATTCTGCAACCACGTTCTAGATTTAAAGCAACATATTTTGGCTGGTGACATTTTTCAGGTGGTGCCGTCACGCACATTCTCTCTCCCCTGCCCGTCACCGCTTCTGGCTTATGCTAAATTAAAAGAATCGAATCCAAGCCCTTACATGTTTTACTTGCAGGATAAAGCGTTTAGCATATTTGGCGCATCCCCTGAGTCAGCACTTAAATACGATAGTGAAAGTAATCAAGTAGAAATTTATCCTATTGCAGGTACCCGACCTAGAGGCAAGCGAGCAGACGGTACTATTGATAGAGACTTAGACAGTCGTATTGAATTAAACCTTCGCGAAGATACCAAAGAAAAGTCTGAACACATCATGCTAGTTGATTTAGCGCGTAATGACGTGGCCAAGGTAAGCCGCCCCGGCACACGATATGTAAAAGACCTTTTAAAAGTAGACCGCTACTCTCACGTGATGCATTTGGTTTCACGGGTTGTAGGTCAATTGCGCGACGACTTAGACGCACTGCATGCGTATCAAGCCTGTATGAACATGGGTACGCTAGTGGGGGCACCAAAAGTAAGTGCTGCCACTCTCATCCGTGAAGTTGAACAAAAACGCAGGGGGAGTTATGGCGGCGCAGTAGGTTATCTGAACGGTAAAGGCGATATGGATACGTGTATTGTTATTCGTTCTGCATTTGTTAAAAACAACACTGCCTATATCCAAGCCGGTGCTGGCGTGGTACACGATTCAAACCCACAGGCAGAAGCAGATGAGACGCGCGCTAAAGCACAGGCAGTCATTGGCGCTGTTAAAGCAGCGCTTAAAGAAGAATTTGAACCAAGCACAGAGGGCAAGCAATGAATCAACAAATTACCACCCTCTTTCTTCTTGATAACGTTGATTCGTTTACCTACAACTTGGTGGACGAGCTGCGTACCTTGAATTTGGACATTAAGGTATACCGAAACACGGTATGTGCCGACACACTGTTTAATCGCATGCAGGAGCAGGCAACAAAAGGGCCTGTGCTTTTAATGTTATCGCCAGGCCCCGGCGCACCAAGCGAGGCAGGTTGTATGCCGAAACTACTTGATAAAGTACGCGGCGTGTTTCCAGTAATTGGTATTTGTTTAGGCCATCAGGCTATTGTAGAGCATTACGGCGGTACCGTTGGCCGCGCCAGCCAAGTAATGCATGGTAAATCATCAGCCATTACACATTCAGAGAAAGCAATGTTTGAAGGGCTTCAACAACCGCTTCACGTTGCGCGCTATCACTCATTAGTTGCTCATGAACTTCCCAGTGCGTTGAGTGTATGTGCTTCAACCATTAATGATGATGGCAGCGAGGCTGTTATGGCTGTGTACAGCGAACATGACCGCATGCTGGGATTTCAATTTCATCCGGAATCCATATTAACGGCGCAAGGCAGCCAATTGCTAAAGCAAAGTATTGACTATTTGACCCAACAGGAAGCGAACCATGCTTAACGCTGGCCCATTACTAGAACAACTTATGTTGCGAGAATCACTCTCGCAAACAGAGGCATACAGCCTATTTAACAGCATCATGCACGGCGAGCAAAGTGAAGTGATGATGGCTGCAGTGCTAACTGCACTAAAAATGAAAAAAGAGTCCCCAAGCGAGATTGCCGGTGCAGCGAGCGCGATGGTAGCAAATGCTCTCCCCTTTCCATCACCAGACTACGAGTTTGCCGATATTGTGGGAACGGGAGGCGATGGCCATAACACTATAAACATTTCTAGTGCCGCTGCCGTTGTAGCTGCCGCATGCGGAGTGAAGGTAGCAAAGCACGGAAATAGAAGTGTATCGAGCAAATCTGGCTCTGCTGATCTTTTCCGCCAATTTGGTCTAAATTTAGAAATTAGCCCCGATGTATCGAAAAAATGCTTAGATGAAGCAAATTTCACATTTCTTTTTGCGCCTGTTTATCACGCAGGAATGCGCCACGCAGCCCCCGTGCGCGCTGCGATGAAGACCAGAACCCTATTTAATATACTGGGCCCATTGGCCAACCCTGCCGGTCCAACACACGGTGTATTCGGCGTATACTCTCCCGAATTGCTTGAACCTTATGCAAAAACCCTTATGCTGCTGGGTCAACATCGCGCCATGATTGTACATGGTGACGGGCTTGATGAACTTGCGCTGCATGGCGAGTCGTTAATTTACGATTTAGAGCACGGTGACATTAGAAGGCTTACTGTGACGTCGGATGATTTCGGGCTTCCTCGATTCCCACTTTCGGCGATAGAGGGTGGCGAACCCGAGGAAAACAAACAATTCGTTGAGGCAGCCCTTAATGGTGAGGGAAAAGAGGCTCACAGAGCTGCCATAGCAATGAATTGCGGTGCATTACTTAAGGTCACAGGCAAAGCGAGCTCTTTTAAAGACGGTTCTGAAATGGCCATGGAGGCTATGGCTAAAGGTCTACCCATGCAGCTACTATCGAAGGTTGCCAAAATTACTCAGGAGGTAAGCACGAATGGCTAATGTGCTTGAGAAAATTGTTGCAGACAAACGCGAAGAAATAGCGGCAAGAAAAGCGGCTTTACCGCTAGAAACATTTAAAGATGCGCTTGTTCCATCAACGAAAAGCTTATTCGAAGCACTAAGCGAACCCAATGCGGGCTTTATTTTTGAGTGCAAAAAGGCGTCTCCGTCGAAAGGGCTCATCCGAGAGAACTTTGATTTAGATGAAATTCTGGCTGCGTACACGCCTTATGCAGCGGGAATTTCTGTACTTACCGACGAAAAGTATTTCCAAGGCAAATTTGAGTATCTTGCTTATGTTACCGAGCGCGTTTCTCAACCTGTATTAAATAAAGACTTCTTCGTAGAAACGTATCAGGTTTATTTGGCACGTCATTACAACGCAGACGCCGTTTTATTAATGCTGAGTGTTTTAAGTGACGACGAGTACCGACAGCTTGCCAAAGTAGCGAATAGCTTAAACTTAGACATTCTGACCGAAGTGAGTAACGAAGAAGAAATGCTGCGGGCCATTGCACTTGAAGCCAACATTATTGGCATTAACAACCGCAACCTTCGCGATTTATCTACAGACCTCGCCACTACAGAACGCCTTGTGCCAATGCTAGAGAGAGCAACACATGACTTCGTAGTGATTTCAGAGTCGGGAATTTATACCCACGACGACGTGCTTCGACTTGCTCCGCTGTCACAAGGTTTTCTAGTTGGCAGCGCTTTAATGGCAGAACAAGACTTGCCTCGAGCAGTTAAAACATTGGTTAACGGCGCGGTTAAGGTGTGCGGATTAACAACCGCCGACCAAGCTAAGCTTGCCTTTGATAGCGGCGCAAGTTTCGGCGGGCTTATTTTTGCAGAAAAATCACCTCGCTATGTTAGTTCAGACGTGGCAATAAACATCGTTGAAAAAACGCAAGGCGCTTACGTGGGTGTTTTTGTAAACAGCGATGCCGATGAAGTTGCAACAATTGCCAAAACACTAAACCTACACGCTGTGCAGCTGCACGGCGATGAAGACGAAGCCTATGTAGCCGCGCTAGCGCCAAAACTACCTGAAAACTGCGAAATATGGGTGGTAGAAGGGGTAAAAGCAGATAACGCGAATGCGATGCCTATTAACGTGGACAGACACTTTAATAACCCACTTGTTAGCCGCGTTTTACTTGACTGCCAAGTTGGCGATGCAAAAGGTGGTACAGGTGAATCTTTCAACTGGCAACTGCTTGATGAAATTGAGCAAAAAGAAAAGCTAGTGCTTGCTGGGGGTATCAGCCCGCACAATATAAAAAGCGCAATAAATACTCACTGTGGCGTGATTGATGTGAACTCCGGCGTGGAAGACGCCCCTGGCAAAAAATCATCAGACAAGTTGCGCGCACTTTTCGATGTGTGCCGTCAGTACTAAATTTAAGAAACAGGACAACGTAATGAACCAACTAGACACAAAATTTGGCGAATTTGGTGGCATGTACGTGCCCGAATTGCTAATTCCTGCACTAGACCAGCTAGAAAAAGCGTTTTTAGACGCGAAAGAAGACCCGTCATTCAATGAAGAATTCCTTTCATTATTGAAAGATTATGCAGGGCGTCCAACGTCAATGACGTTAACCCGTAATTTGGTTAGTAACCCGAAGGTAAAACTATATTTAAAGCGTGAAGATTTGCTTCACGGCGGTGCGCATAAAACCAACCAAGTTCTTGGACAGGCACTGCTAACTAAACGTATGGGCAAAAAAGAAGTAATTGCCGAGACGGGCGCTGGACAGCACGGTGTAGCAACCGCCTTGGCGTGTGCCCTATTAGGCCTTAAAGCGCGTATTTACATGGGCGCTAAAGACGTAGAGCGACAAGCCCCTAACGTTTTCCGAATGAAGTTAATGGGTGCCGAAGTTATCCCAGTAAACGCCGGGTCTGGTACGCTAAAAGATGCCGTGAACGAAGCGATGCGTGATTGGTCTGCAAATTATGAAACTGCACATTACTTACTAGGTACAGCCGCAGGCCCTCACCCTTTCCCAACTATTGTCCGTGAATACCATCGTATGATTGGCGAAGAGACGCGTGCTCAAATTATGGAAAAAGAAGGCCGTTTGCCAGATGCAGTAGTGGCTTGTGTTGGTGGCGGCTCGAATGCTATTGGTATGTTTGCCGACTTTATCGACGAACCTTCAGTACGTTTGGTTGGTGTGGAGCCTGCAGGTAAAGGTGTTCATACTAAAGAGCACGGTGCAACGATTGTAACGGGTACCAAAGGTATTCTGCATGGCGCATACACGTTTATCATGCAAGACAAAGAAGGCCAAATTGAAGAGAGCTATTCGGTGTCTGCCGGGCTAGATTACCCAGCAGTAGGCCCGCAACATGCGTACTTACACGATATTGGTCGCGCTGAATATGTAGCGGCTACCGATGAAGAAGCATTGAACGCGTTTCAACTCCTTGCCAGAAAAGAAGGTATCATTCCTGCGCTTGAGTCATCACATGCTCTAGCTCATGCATTGAACATGGCAGATGAAGCAGAAGAAGAAACTATCATTGTGGTGAACTTATCTGGTCGCGGCGACAAAGATCTTGCGCACGTTATTAACATTCTAGGGGACGATTTATAATGGATAGATATGCTGAAATGTTTGCGCAACTGAACGAAAAAAACCAAGGCGCATTCGTACCCTTCGTTATGGTTGGCGATCCTGACCTTGTACAGTCTGAAGCGATAATTTGCCAGTTAATTGAAAGTGGCGCAGATGCACTTGAATTGGGCATTCCCTACTCAGACCCCATCGCCGATGGCCCAACTATTCAGGCTTCGGCTATTCGCGCCTTAAGTCATAAAGTTACCGTTGCCGACTGCCTAGGCGTAATTTCACGCGTTCGCGCAAAGTACCCTAATGTGCCTATTGGGTTATTGCTATACAGCAACCTAGTAATGGCACAAGGTATTGAAGGCTTTTACAAAAAGGCGCAAGAAGCGGGCGTCGATTCCATCTTGGTGGCTGATGTTCCTATTCGCGAAGCAGCCCCTTTCCAAAAAGCGGCTGACAGTACTGGAATTTCTCAAATTTTAATTGCACCGCCAAATGCAACCGATGAGACCATGGAAAAAATTGGCGAGTACTCCAAAGGCTACACTTATTTGTTAGGTCGTGCAGGCGTAACGGGTGCAGAGACCGCAGCAAATGTACCAGCTGCTGACTTAATAGCTAGGTTAAACAAACACAATGCCGCCCCCGCATTACTTGGCTTTGGTATTTCGACACCTGAACAGGTGAAGTCGGCGGTAGATGCTGGCGCCGCAGGCGCAATTTCTGGCTCTGCAACAGTGAACATTATTGCTGCAAACCTAGACAACAATGAAAAAATGCTTAGTGAATTAGGCAGCTTTGTTGAGAGTATGAAAGCCGCGACAAATAAGGGTTAATTGTTAATGCTTTATATGATTTGTGCGACAGACACACCAAATAGTTTAGAGAAGCGACTAGCTGCGCGCCCTGCTCACCTAGAGCGACTTATCGCGCTTAAAGCAGACGGTAGACTCACGATGGCAGGCCCCTTCCCTGCTATCGATAGTCCAGATCCAGGACCTGCCGGCTTCACAGGTTCTTTAGTTGTTGCCGAGTTTGAGTCGCTAGAGGCAGCACAAGCATGGGCTAATGCTGACCCTTACATCGAGGCAGGTGTGTACGACAAAGTTGTTGTTAAGCCGTATAAAAAAGTGCTTCCTTAATCAGGTAGTAATTAATGCGTATAAAGCCCAGCAAAGCTGGGCTTTTTTGTGGCTGGAGGTTTGTTGATGTTTTTAAATATGAGCAATTTTTAAGTGGACAGGCACTTCAATTTTTTACGTGGACAGACACTTTTGCTTAAGTGGACAAGCACTCTATTGATGTTCGGCAACAGCAGGTTATCTGGGAATACTTTATGTGGACAGGCACTATAAGCATTTCGTGGACAGACACTTTAACGTCCCTCCCTTTTAAGAGTATTGTTTATGTAATCCAGCAGACCGACGTTCTTCCGTTAACGCAAGATAGAAGTGTGTGTCCTTGTAATTTTGCTAGTAACTCTTCGATTTACTGCCCTTCATCACAGCTTCCTAAAGCTTTCACGCTATACACATTCCTAATGGCGAGGTAGACTTAATCTAAATTCAGTAACTGTTCAGATTGCCGCGATATACTTGCTTTTAGTTTGGCGCGAGCGCTGTTTTTATTGTGAGGTTGTATGACATTATCGCTTCGAGTTTTGGTTGTTTGCATTGTGCTGGCGTTTAGTTTCGTTAGCCCAGCTTCTGCATTGCAAAATTCTGGCGGCAACCTTACAAAAAGCGAAGCCGCTGAACGAGCCCGCAAAGCTGAGAATGGACGTGTTCTTAAGGTTGAACAAACGTCGAAAAGCTACCGGGTAAAAGTACTTAAAAAATCGGGGCGTGTTGTATCGGTAGATGTCGATAAGCGCTCAGGTAACGTTAAAACATCGAAAGATAGATAGGGACAGTTATGCGCATTCTAATTGCTGAGGACGACAGTAGACTACTGACTCAATTGGACGCCTTGCTGCAGCAACATGGTTACAGTGTAGACCTTGCAGACAATGGTGAGCACGCTCTTTTTTTGATAAAAGAATACAGCTACGACCTTGCCATTATTGATATTGGCATGCCTAAATTAGATGGCTTTGAAGTCATAAAAAAAGCCAGACAGGCCGATATTACTTGCCCTATTTTGATCCTGACTGCACGCGACAGATGGCAAGAAAAAGTGGAAGGGTTAGATGCCGGCGCTGACGACTACTTAACCAAACCTTTCCACGATGAAGAGCTTCTCGCAAGAGCAAAAGCTTTGATCAGACGCGCTTCAGGGCAAGCAAACCCAACTATTCAGTTCGGCCCAATATCGCTTGATACAGTAAGTGAAGAACTGTCGCTGAATGGACAGGCACTCGATTTAACGGCATATGAGTATAAAGTGATGGAATACTTGATGCTAAATCCACAAAAGGTTATCTCTAAAACTGAGCTCACCGAGCATATCTATGACCAAGATTTCGACCTGGATAGCAACGTAATTGAGGTTTTTGTTGGTCGACTACGTAAGAAACTAGATCCTTCTGGCGAGCTTAAACCTATTGAAACACTGCGCGGTCGCGGCTATAGGATTAACCGTAGCCTATGAGGCAGCTGTCTCTTAGAGTAAGAAGCGTTTTACTTGCAGTAGCGCTACTAGCGCTGTTTGCACCATTCACTGTAGTAATTCTTGAAGAGGCCTACACAAAAAGCCTTACACAAGCAAAGATGAGTGAACTACGCCTAATGAACTTAGGGTTACTGTCTGCATTTGAATTAGACGGCGACCTGCCCTACATGCCCGAGATTCTGTACGAGGAGCAATTAAACCTTCCAGGTTCGGGTTACTTGGGTATTATCGTATTTAGAAACGAAGTGATTTGGCAGTCTGCATCTGCACTTGAATATACATTTACGACCCCAGACATTGACGTGCCTGTTGGAAACGAACTATTTGTTGAATCTGTTGAGCCTGACTTTTCCCAAAACTCAGAATACTTTGTGTATGCCTTTACCGCAGAGTTTGCCTCAAGTAGAGATTTTGAGCCTGTGCGTTTTTACATCTTCAACGATAAGGCTCTGTTTCAACAAGAAAGAGAAACCTTTCTGACTACAACATGGCAGTGGATTGTTACGCTTTGTTTAGCGTTACTTGTTTTCATTGTTATCGGTATCAGCGTAATTCTACTTCCTGTAAGGAAGCTGATTGATGAAATATCCCAAGCTTCTAGCGGCAATAAAGAAAAGCTAGATGCAAGATACCCTGTAGAATTCGATTCGCTAAAACATTCAATTAATGACCTGCTTCATACAGAAGCGGCTCAACGCACTCGATATAAGAACAGTTTGGGCGATTTAGCACACAGTTTAAAAACCCCGCTAGCCGTGGCGTCCGGCCACAAGGAGCTACCTGCCGAAGTGTCTGATTCACTCAATCAAATTGATCGCATTATCCAGCGACAATTAAAACGTGCGAGCGCTGGAAAGTCTGGCTGGCAGAGTGCAATTAATGTCGAGCCTGTCTTACATCGGCTTGCTGACGCGATGGATAAAGTCTATCAAGATAAAGCACTAGTAATTGACTTTGACGTTAGTGAAGATGCAACGTTCAATGGTGATGAAACCGACTTGATGGAGCTTTGTGGGAATGTTTTAGACAATGCCTGCAAGGCTGCAAAGAACAAAGTATTGGTTTCAGCCAAGACAATTGGTGCATGGTTAACAATATCAATTGAAGATGATGGCCCGGGGATCCCAGTTAATAAGAAAGCTATGCTGCTAGAGCGAGGCGCTAGGCTTGATACTTACGCTGAAGGTCACGGCATAGGCATGGCACTAGTTGCTGATTTAGTCTCCATTTATGAGGGCAGAATGCAAATTGAAGACAGTGACTTGGGCGGTGCAAACATTATCATAAAGTTTCCGCAGAAACGTTAATTATCTATGCGCTCTTAAATACGTTAAGAAGAAAAGTTCTTAACGTATTTAAGAGTGTCTGTCCATGTAAATGCATTTTATTAGACATGGACAAACACGGCTGTTTAAAAGTGTCTGTCCACGTAAAACTTTATATAAACAAGTTCACATAGAAAGCTAGAATCACGATGCCTTCGCCACTTCATCACCATCGCTTGATAGTAAAACAGCAAGCCACTTGCTTTCTTCTCTAGACTCAAGCGCTATTTTAACCACCATTGTAAGTGGTACCGAAAGAAGCATACCTACGGTGCCAAGTAACCATCCCCAAAAGATTAAAGACAAGAACACAACAAGGGTTGAAAGCCCCATCCCTTTACCCATCAAGCGCGGTTCTACCATGTTGCCCATAATGGTATTTACTAATAAGAAACCAAGCGCAGCAAAGCCCGCTGATGCCGGCCCCAACTGTACAAAAGCAATTAATACTGCAGGCACGGCGGCAATTATCGAGCCTATGTTAGGAATAAAGTTCAGCATAAAAGCCAGAACAGCCCATAGCATGAAATGGTCAACACCCATTATGTACAACCATATACCTATAATTAAACCGGTTCCCAAGCTCACCACCGTTTTAATCGCAAGATAGCTGTTAACCGACTTAATAAACCGGTCTATGTGCTTCAGTTTCATACCTGGGTCGGCTAATGCTATATGCAGCCTACGAGGGATACTGTCTGCTTCAAAAAGCATGAAAATAACCGTAAGCAAAATTAGAAACAGGTTTGATAGAACACCTCCCATACCGCTTATGAAATTTGTAGCGACAGACATTGCAGTAGCAGGGTCTAAGTGGGAAGCAATTAGCTCGCGATTAATATGTATGTTGTACTCTGATAACTGAGATACAACCCACGCGAATTCCGAGTCTAATTTAGTTCTGTATTCAGGAAGATTTTCTCTGAACTCTGTCATTGACTGCCCAACAAGGCCAGCTAAAAGAAAACCAAATATAACAATTAGCAGTATAACAAAGGTGATAGAGAGCCACTTTGGTATGCCGAACTTTGACGTCCAGTGAATAATTGGACTGCACGCAATTGCGATAAAGATCGAAAGAAAAAAGGGCACCATTATTGTGCTTGCGGCCTTAATACCCGCCATTACGACAACGAGACATGCAAGTACAATAAGAATTTTTGCTGTTGACGAGCGTAGTTCCATAGACATTTGTGCTACATTCCTGAATAAAACAGCAACACTTTACAACGACTTATATTCAACTACAAACAAGAGACTGTAATGAACTTTAACCTTGCCACTATAAGAATCAAGAACCTCAGACTTCGTACCTACATTGGTATAAACGAAGATGAGATAAAAAATAAGCAAGATGTTGTGGTTAATGTGAAAATTGACTACGACGCCGAAAAGGCAACGAACACAGATAATATGGACGATGCGCTTAACTATAAAACCATCACCAAGGCCATCATCAAGCTGGTTGAAGACAACCGCTTCTCATTACTAGAAAAGTTAACAGCTGATGTATTGGCTATTGCGGCAGAGCACTCATCAGTGCGTTATGCAGAAGTAGAGGTTGATAAGCCTCATGCACTACGCTTCTCAGACTCGGTATCACTTATGTTGTCTTGCAACAAATCTGAATAACGGACTTTCTTTAAAGGAACCTAATGAACATTCTTTTCACCGGCGGCACTGGCCTTATTGGACAAGCTTTCATAAACAAGTTTCGTACAGAACATAGTTTTACGGTTGTTTCTCGTAATACCGCAAAAGCGGCGGAAATATTGGGAAATGACTTAAGCTATGCAGCAAGCATTGCAGAGATAAACGACATTGGCGTTTTTGACGCAGTGATAAATCTTGCAGGCGAACCCATTGCCGATAAACGGTGGACAGACACTCAAAAAAAAGTGATATGCGATAGCCGCTGGGACACAACATCCCAGCTAGCGTCTAAAATAACAAGCAGCAACAACCCGCCAAAAGTATTTATTTCTGGGTCAGCCATTGGCTACTATGGCGACCAAGGCGACTTCATTGTTGATGAAGATACTCCACCAAAACAAGAGTTCACACATGAGCTTTGCAGTAAGTGGGAGAACATTGCAGAAACGGCAAGCTCAGAGAATACGCGATTGGTTTTACTGCGAACGGGCGTAGTGTTAAGCCCTAATGGTGGTGCTTTAGATAAAATGGCAATGCCGTTCAAACTGGGTGTAGGCGGTACTCTTGGTACTGGCGAACAATACCTTGCCTGGATCCACATCGACGATATGGTGGATGCAATTGCTTATCTACTTCATTCAGAATCAAGCTCGGGCGCTTTTAACCTTACCGCGCCCAACCCTGTTACGAACAAGGTGTTTTCAAAGCAGCTTGCCAACTCACTTAATCGCCCTTGCCTGTTTAACGTGCCCAGCTTTGTAATGAAAATTGCGATGGGTGAATCGTCAGAAATGATTTTGAAAGGACAACGCGTTATTCCTAAGAAACTTTCTGAGGCAGGCTACACGTTTACTTTCCCTACTGTTGATAAAGCATTAAAGAACATCTACAGCAAATAAACTTGCTTTCTGGCCTCGCTTTCAATTGATACTTCGCTTTGTAAACTAAGCTCGGGTAAAACCGAACTTTTGTGCATTTGTTGGCGTCTTAGAAACAACTTGCATGTAGGTGTGCTCATTCAACTTCGAGGCAGGCTTATTACATTGGTGTGCAATTGCGTGGACAGACACTTATAAAAGCAGTGTTTTTAAGACAAGCACTCCAAATTAGAGTGCCTGTCCACGTTAAAGCTTGGTCTTAATGACCGTAACGCAAGTTCGCTAAACCATTTTCCTTAACATTTGGCTAGTGTTTAGGGTAAGCAAGCGCCAGCATCCAAAAGCACCAAGTATTCCTACGACCACAGCCCCTACGGTGGGTGCAATTGCCCAGTACTCAAAATGTAAACTCCCCTCCATTTGAAACACAGAAGTCTGCAGCATGTATAAGCTAAGTTCATTTGCTAGCGCAGCCATGAAACCTGCAACTGAGCCGATAATAACAAACTCGAAAATAACACTTTGTCTTATCAAGCCGCCTTTAGCACCCAAAGTGCGGAGTATGGCAATCTCTTGGCGCCTCTCGTCCATGCTCGCCTGTACTTGTGCTATCAACACTAAGCTTCCAGCCATTAGTACAAGTACAAGGATAAACTCAACCGCAACCGATACTTGGTCAACAATTTCTCTCAACTGGTTGATTCGAGCATCAACATCGAACATCGTTATAGAGCCAAACGGCCGCAAAAGGTTTGTTAACTCTGGCTTGCGTTCTGTAGGCAAATAAAAGCTAGTGATATACGTTGGGCTGAATGATTTCATTACATCTGGGTGGATAACAAAAAAGAAATTTGGCTGCATAGTCTGCCAATTTACTTCTCTGATACTGGTAACTTTAGTTTCAACGATTTCACTACCAACATTGAATGTAAGCTTATCGCCCATTTTTATGCCTAGACGCGTTGCCACTCCCTCCTCTACTGAAACAGGATATATACCTTCATTAACATAAGTGTCTGTCCCAGCATGCCACTGACCCTCAATCACCTTATTTTCTTTTTGAAGCGTATTACTCCACGTAAGGTTCGCCTCGCGCCCTAGGCCTCGGCGACCTTCTCTATTAGGCTCTTCTTCTTTTGATACATCGGTATTTACGCCTTCATCGTTAACAGCAACAAAGCGCCCTCTAATTACGGGGTAGAACTCTTCAATCTGAATACCGTTGTCACTAAAGTGTCTGTCCAAGTTAGGTTGGATGTCAGGTGTAATATTTATAAGAAAGTAATTGGGCGTGCCTTCTGGTAATTGTGAGCGCCATTGTGACACCATGTCGTTTCGCATTACCAACACAACAAGCAGCAACATTATGGTAACTGAGAAGCTTATAAGCTGAACGCTGTTGTCCATCGCTCTTCGCTTAATTCTTGCCCACGCTAGCTGCCACGGGCCCATTCGGCCACTTCCAAGGCGCCTTCCTAATGCTATCAAAACAAATGTCGCGCCCAGCAACCCTAGGACCAAAGCAGCGCCTGACACAAATAAAATCGCACTAATTTTTAAGTCTTGGCTGTACATCCACATAAGCGAAAAAATGGCACCGCCAGATGCAATAAATTGAATGCTTCGAGAACGTAAATTAGCGCTGATATCTTTTCTTAACACGCGCAAAGGTGGAACAGAAAACAGTTGTAACAAAGGATATAGCGAGAATAACAGTGCGCACGTTGCCCCTGTTGCAACTGCTATTATTAAGGGTCTCCAGTGCCAAACATCTAATGACACATCAACTCTGTCGGCTACTAATGAAACGACAATTTGCTGACCAATGAAACCAATAATTAAACCAATAGCAATACCTAACGCTGTAATAAACAGTATCTGATAAAGGTATACCTGCCTAATTACCTTACTGGTTGCACCTAGTGTTTTCATAATCGCTACAGGGTCGAAATGCCTTTGTGCATAGCGCTGTGCAGCGACAGCAATTGAAACGGCAGCTAAAACGATGGCTAACAGGCTAGCAAGTAAAAAGTAACGTTCAGCACTCGCCACCGAGCGCCCAATGGCAGATTCATCATCGGCCACTGTTCGCCACGAGTGCAAATCATCATTTAAATTGGGTAACAACCAATCGCTAAACGCATCAAGGTTATTTGGCTGTCCTGAAAAATACCCAACGTAACGAACTCTGCTGCCAGGCCCTGTCACCGCAGTTTTGTCTAAATCAGACATATTAATAAGTGCAATGGGGTCGGTATTAAAGATACTAAAACCAGCATCAGGGATATCTACAAGCACTCGGGTCACGCGAAAAGTGCCATCCCCTATTTCTATGTCATCGCCAAGTGTCAGACTTAGCGTCTGAAATAGTCTAGCTTGCACCCACGCTTCGCCTGGCGCTGGCAGTGTTTTAGTTTCCTGCTTCTCACCGAAAGGCTGATCGCTCACGCTTACCGATCCTTTCAGCGGATATTGTTCATTCACCGCACGTAAATCAACAAGTGACATGTCGTCACCACTAAACACCATAGAGCGTGTAGCAACTTGTTTTGCCGTACTCAGCCCTTCTTCGCGCGCTTTAGTCAACCAAGCTTCATCTATAGGATCGTCTGAGCGAAGCTGGGCATCAGCAGCAATGAAAGCAGCAGAGCGCGATTTAAGCGCACCTTGTAAACGTTCACTGAATAGCGATAAAGAAAGAACTGCAGCAACCGAAAGCACTATTGCCAACAGAATAATAGTAAGCTCACCCCGCCTGGCTTCATGACGAAACAAGCGCCAGGCTAAATTAAACGATGTTGTCATTTAGTTCGCCTCAACACGTTGTTCAGCAGTACGGCTAGTGGTTTCAACTAACTCTCCGGCACTCATCGTTAATTGTCTACTACAATGCTGTGCTAGGGTGTTGTCATGTGTCACAAGCACAAGTGTTGTGCCTTTATCCTTGTTCAGGTCGAACAGTAACTGTTCTATTTTTTCACTGTTCTTTGCATCTAAATTACCCGTCGGTTCATCGGCAAATAAGATTTTTGGCGATGTGATAAAAGCGCGGGCAATTGCTACACGTTGCTGCTCGCCTCCAGATAATTGATTCGGAAAGTGGCTTGCTCGATGCTTTAGGCCTACCTGTTCAAGAATATCTAAGGCCTTCTGTTTTGGGTTTTCTAAACCTGCAATCTCAGCAGGTAACATAACGTTTTCCAAAGCTGTTAGGCTTTGCACCAACATAAAGCTTTGAAAGATAAACCCTACTTTGTTGCCTCTTAAAATAGCGCGCTGCTCTTCGTCCATAGTGTGGAGTGCTTCGTTATCAAGAAAAATCTCGCCTTCAGTTACTTCGTCAAGGCCCGCAAGTAATCCCAAAAGCGTAGATTTTCCAGAGCCTGACGCACCAATTATGGCAACTGACTCACCTGACTTGACTTCAAACGAGATTGGGCGAAGGATCTGCAAAGAACCTTCACTCGTATTCACTACTTTCGTTACAGAATTAGCTTTTATCATAAGAGGTATTCAATTCGTGTTTGTTAAGTTTCGTAATTTGTTTGCTTTTTTCTTTATTCTTTTAATACCCGCACATGCGGTATCAGATCAAGCAGAGCCATATGAGCAGTCAAAAAATGCTGTGCTTCTTGTACTTGGCGATAGTTTATCTGCAGCATACGGCTTACAGCAAAGTGAAGGCTGGGTTAGTTTGTTACAAAAGATGTGGCAAGACGACAACATTCCGATTGAAATTGTAAATGCTGCGGTGAGTGGAGAAACCACTGACGGTGGATTAGCAAGATTCCCTCGACTGTTAGAACAACATTCGCCAACCCATGTGCTAATTGAACTAGGTGGTAATGATGGTTTACAAGGGCACAATACTAAAAAGATTAAGCGTAATTTACTGTCGCTAGTGAACACAGCTAAAGAAAGTGGTGCTACCGTTTACTTGCAGGAAATGCAGATTCCATCTAATTACGGAAAGCGATACACGCAGATGTTTACCAAAAACTATTCTGATGTGGCTGTAGATGCGGATATTCAGAAAATTCCTTTCTTTCTTGAAGAGATAGCGCTAGATGACTCGCTAATGCAGAACGACGGAATACACCCCAATGCGACGGCTCAGCCTTTAATCGCACGTTTCATGGACAGACACTTAAGAAACTTAATACTTAACAGCAAATAGTTGTGCTATTTTTATACTAAGCAAATGCATAAAGTAGGAGTATGCTATGGACGTATCTTCAGTAAACTCAGCACCGGTGTCAGCGACACTTGAGACACCTCAACGTGCTTCACAGCAGCAAGTACAGCAACGTAGTGAGCAACCACAGGTATCTGAACCACAATCCTCTCAGCAAACAACTGCAAACACCGACAGTCGTGTGGGATCGCGCGTGGATGTATTTGTTTAAGGACGTGGTGCTGTAGAGCTCATTTCTGTGATTTTGTCGTGAAAACGAATAGTCCGAAGGGCATACAACCCGTGTACATAACTCTTGGACAGACACTCGAATTCATAGAGTTCACTTTTGGCTTTACGCATCATTTCATGGACAGGCACTCTTATTCATCTTAGATGAAAAAGGCTCTGAGTCTGGTTATCTAAGAAGCTTGAGTGTATGTCCGCTCAGACTAGGTCTCTTCTTGAACATAGAGTGTCTGTCCACATAGGCCCTAACTTATGTAAGTCCTTATCTATGAACGTGCATTTAAATTCCCCACCCTTGCAACCTTTTCAGCTCTCTTGGTCACCAAGGCTCTTTTTTTACCAAGCCTCGCAATTCGACAAAAGCGCTAATAGTAACCACCTATTTTGGTAAACCAAAATTATGAAAAATGTCTAATTAGCACGTTTATAAACTGTACTAAAACTGAACTCTTCGGCAGTTTCTTATCCTTTTTTAACCCTCATAATAAAGAAAAATAAGTTTGGGATACGGATATGCCATTACCTCGCTACAAACAAATAAATACAGACGTCACGCCTTATTACCACTGTATTTCTAGATGTGTTCGCCAGTCATTTCTCTGCGGAAAAGACAAAAACTCTGGCACAAATTACGAACATCGACGCAAATGGGTACAAAAAAGACTTCATGAATTAACCAAGGCCTTTGCAATTAACCTTTGTGCATATGCTGTTATGCACAATCATCTACACGTTGTGCTACATATTGCTAAAGCGAGAGCCGAAGCTTGGAGTATGGATGAGGTGCTACTGAGATGGCGTATGTTCTACAAATGCCCTTCCGTAGTTCAGCGATATTTAGATGAGCCTGACGCTGTTTTCACGGATGATGAATTAGCTAAAATTGAGGCGTTGTCTGTTACTTACCGTCAAAGACTCCAATGTATTAGTTGGTTTATGAAGTTGTTGAATGAATATATTGCACGCAAAGCCAATAAAGAGGAAAGGTGTACAGGTTATTTTTGGGAAAGACGTTTTCGTTCACAAGCGATATTGGATGATAAAGCGCTTGCATCCGTCTTGGCCTACGTTGACCTAAACCCAATACGAGCTAACATAGCTTCTACTTTACGAAGTTCAAAGTTTACAAGCATTCAGTACAGGCTGAATGCCCAAAAAGCAGCAAAAATTCCTAAATTCCTAATGCCGTTTAAAGGGCAATGCCCAAGAAGATTTAAATACCTTCCATTTAGTTTTGAAGACTATTTACATCTGCTTGAGCATACTCGCAGTCGGAAGGCCAATATGGAAGTAGGCACTAATATGAAACCAAGTATCTCTCCCCTTACAAAGCTAAATATTACTGAGGAAGACTGGTGTTACATAACAACAAACTTTGAGAAGCTCTTCTGCGGGCCAGTAGGTAGCCCTGACACTATGCACCAATTTGCTGAGGCCACTGATAGACATCGTAGCCCAAACATGGCAAATGCTCAGCGATATCTAGCTTGAGACTAATCAAATAAGCGTTATATGCTGATCTATCAGGGTTCGAATGTTCAAATTTAGATTGCTATGAAGACGCCTGACGTGCCAGTACGTCTACAATATCCTGTGAATTGGTCAAACGACGAATGTCGTTGAATAACAGCTCAGCTTCTGGATATTGTCTTTTCAGGTAACCGCACCACTGTTTTATACGATTAGGATAATACTGACCTTTATCACCAAAAATTTCATAGCCCGAGTATTGTATTAACAATGACGTTAGCTCAGACCAGGGCATCGGAGCGAGAGCATTTTTGATACACAACGCAAGATTGGGAAGTGCAAGCGCTCCTCGACCTACCATCAAATTGATACAGTCAGATTGCTCTTGGCAACGTTTTGCATCTTCAGCACTCCATATTTCTCCGTTGGCTACTAGCGGTATTTCAGTGTGCTGTTTTATCTTCGCAATCCAATCCCAATATGCCGGCGGTTTGTAGCCTTCAGTTTTCGTGCGAGCATGTACAACGAGTTCTGAGGCGCCTGCTTCGGTTATAGCTAAGGCGTTATCGATAGCCAGTGATTTGTCTTCAAACCCCAATCGTATTTTTGCGGAAACCGGGATATTAGCTGGCACGGCATCACGAACGGCTTTAACGATGTTATAGAGGGTCTGTGTTTCTTTTAATAAAACAGCCCCCCCTTTGCTTTTGTTTACGGTTTTGGCTGGGCAACCGAAGTTCAAATCGACCCCAGGTGACCCCAGCTCAATTGCGGTTTGCGCATTCTCAGCAAGCCACTCGGGGTGTTGTCCAAGTAACTGAACTCTTACGGGAACACCAGAAGGCGTTTTGCCACCGTTATGCAACTCTGGACACAGACGATAAAAGGTTTTCTTGGGCAGTTTTTGATCCACAACACGCACAAACTCAGTAACGCACTGATCGAAGCCACCCACACGGGTAAGCATGTCTCTCATAAGGTGGTCAACAACGCCCTCCATAGGGGCAAGCATCACTTTCATCGACGAATATTCTCTAAATATCAGCATAAAAATCGGCGCGAGAGTTTAACAAAAACGCTAACCGCCTGCTACGAAGAAAAATTAAATTGTGTTTTTAAACTAAGTGATCGTTATGTGGATTTTTACGTGGACAGACACTCTTAACTGAATTGTTAACAGCCTAATACAATAGAAGAGGAGCCATAGCTGTGAGTGACTGTCTGCATAGTTTGTAAGTGACTGTCCATGCAATTGCATGCAATTGAAAAGTGCTGATGTAGATGGTTTGATGGGTATTTAAGTGTCTGTCCACGAAACAGATACATGACACTCTAAACCAGAAAGTTGTTGAGTATTTAAGTGTCTGTCCATGTAATTTGTGCATGAAACAGATACACGAAACATATACATGACACACTAAACCAGAGAGTTGTTGAGTATTTAAGTGCCTGTCCACGTAATTTGCTTAAGTGTCAGTCCACGTGATTTGAGCATTAATGCTGCACATAATGTTTTTGCTGAAGTTGAATAGCCTGTTGCTACTGTTGATTATTAGACGCGCTAGCTTCGACTAACTTACTCAGCCTTGTGAAAACACCTTTCTTTTGTTCAATTGAGAATGAACGCCAATTCACTATTTCTTCGATTGTGCGTTTACAACCTATGCAAACATCTTCGTCGTTGAGTTTGCATTGGGCGATACATGGTGATTCAGGGTACATTTTTAGCGTTCAGTACTTATGTTGTTTATGGCGCCGTTGCAGAATTGCGCACTTTGGGAGTTGGCAATCATTGATATTGTGCTTGCAGATAATTCTTTATTTGACCACAAACACACGTAACACCCAAATCGAGCTTGCAAATACGCGTCAAAATCAGACTCTGTTCTTGCGTCGAATTTTACCAAATTTTGCTTATTGCCGTCGTAAATTACCGCAGAAAATGTAAACACATGAGCCTCCTTAACAGAAGGCTCAATATACATCTAGACGTCTAAACGTTCAAGCGTCTATTTAATAAAATCTAATGCGGCGCAAATTGCTGCTACTTGTGCATCATTACAGTTCTGAGGCGTTGCATTCTCACTATCTGGATACACTTCGGTGGTCGTTACGTATTTCGCATCTGTCATACCACCACATAGAAAAAGAGACTTTTTGTCATAGCAAATCACGCCATCACTCACTACATTAGCCCCAATGATCTTACCGTTTTTATCAGGAGGTGCGATATGTGTAACTTCTCTTACCGCGTCTATAACCGACTTTTGGAATTCAATTTCTGGGCTTGGAGTATTGGCAACGGTGTAAAAGCCGTCAGGAATATTCCAATTGTCGTGTGTCACTCCGTCCCTTGCAGCCAGTGCTGGCCTAAACTCACTATTGTCGGTATCAGTTGTCTCATGAAGGTCAATGTGTAAAGCAAAAGGCAGGTTTAATGAATCGACAAACTTCATTACCTGTGCAGCTTCTGGAGATGGGGAATCGACAAAGAACGAACGGTTGGGATCTATTGCCATCGGATTCCACCGATTAATGGTTTCATACCCCCAAGGGCTAACGCAGGGAACCACAACAACATTAAACTGCTCTGCATAGTCCTTTAAACGTGTTTCAATAAACTGCAATGCCCCCTGTACACCGCTAGTCTCGTAACCATGCACACCACCAGTGACAAGAGCACTAGGCTTCGCATTGTCAAATTCAACTGGCACTACTGCAAAAAGCGGATAGCGTGATTCATCATACGGCAGCGCTCCGTAAGCTAGCTTTTTGAAGCCATCTGGCACAATACTCTCAAGCTTATCTAACACTTCTTCTCGATAGCTTCTTTGAACTGTTTGTCTCGCTTTCCACTGCAATTTTTCGTCATCAGTCCAAGGTGTTCCTGGCGTGCCTATTGGATAGTGTTGCATTTATCGTCTCCATTTTTATTTTGTCGTGATTCTAGCAGTTTACAGCGGTGGAGTAAGACAAAGTAAGACTGAATAACAATTATCATCGGTAGCAAGACGCACAAAGACCTATTGAACTAGCCTTCGCCCAACTCTTTTAATGATGCTGCTAATGAATAAATATAAGTAGGCATCTGAATGAAATCTAATTAAAGTGCCTGTCCACGTTAAGCAGACATCAGACGCAGCGAGGAAATCCGATCAATAAGAGTGTCTGTCCACAATATAAAGCGCGATTTAATCCGACCAACAAAAGAGTCTGTCCACGATGTAGGACGCATGATGTAAGGTGCGTTATTAAAGGTAAAATTTTCTGGAATAAGGCAGTAGAAACAAAAAAACCAGCCGGATGGCTGGTTTTTTGATATGGCGTCCCCTAGGGGATTCGAACCCCTGTTACCGCCGTGAAAGGGCGGTGTCCTAGGCCTCTAGACGAAGGGGACAGAAATTTTGCTAGTGAAGTGAAGCTTCACTAAATTTCTGTAAGGCGAGAAGAACTCTGCGAATCGAGCGACCTTATCCTTACCGAAATTTCCGTCCGGAGTTAAATACTCCAGCCTATTTCACAGTTTTAAACGACTGTGACGCGATAAAATGGCGTCCCCTAGGGGATTCGAACCCCTGTTACCGCCGTGAAAGGGCGGTGTCCTAGGCCTCTAGACGAAGGGGACTGAAAATCTTTTTTCGAAAGCTTCGCTTTCGAGATTTTCAGTAAGGCGAAGTGAGCCAGCGAACTGAGCGACCTTTCCTTACTGATTTTTCAGTCAGAAGTTGTGTTAACAACTCCAGCCTATTTCACAGTATTAATCGACTGTGACGCGATAAAATATGGCGTCCCCTAGGGGATTCGAACCCCTGTTACCGCCGTGAAAGGGCGGTGTCCTAGGCCTCTAGACGAAGGGGACTGAAAATCTTTTTTCGAAAGCTTCGCTTTCGAGATTTTCAGTAAGGCGAAGTGAGCCAGCGAACTGAGCGACCTTTCCTTACTGATTTTTCAGTCAGAAGTTGAATCATCAACTCCAGCCTATTTCACAGTATTAATCGACTGTGACGCGATAAAATATGGCGTCCCCTAGGGGATTCGAACCCCTGTTACCGCCGTGAAAGGGCGGTGTCCTAGGCCTCTAGACGAAGGGGACAGAAATTTTGCTAGTGAAGCAAAGCTTCACTAAATTTCTGTAAGGCGAGATGAGCTCTGCGAATCGAGCGACATTATCCTTACTGAAACTTCCGTCCGGAGATAAAAACTCCAGCCTATATAACCAAGCTACATTCAATTTCTTGTGTGTAATCTGGTGGAGCCAGGCGGGATCGAACCGCCGACCTCCTGCATGCCATGCAGGCGCTCTCCCAGCTGAGCTATGGCCCCGTCATGCATCAGTCAGTGTTATGTGACTGTTCCGTGACAGCGGGGCGCATTCTAGGCATCCCCCCCTGTCATGTCAACGCTTTTTTTATGAATTTTCTCTGTTTGCTATAAAAGTAAGCGCTTTGTCGATTCTCTCGCCAATTTTCTCTTTTGACAATAGATTCAACGTGATATCAAGCGAAGGAGAATTGCCACCACCTGTAACTGCTACACGCAGCGGCATACCTACTTTGCCCATACCTACTTCTAATTCTTCGGCGGTACCATTAATAGCAGCTTGAATATTTTCAGGGTTCCACTCTTCAATTGCCATTAATTTATCTTTAACTAGCTCAAGAGGACCTCTTGCAACCGGACGAAGGTGCTTTTTCGCAGCATTCGCATCAAAATCTTCGTAATCTTGATAAAAGTAGGTAGAAATCTCTGCCAGCTCTTTTAAAGTCTTAACACGGTCTGCTTGAATGGCAATTACCGATTCAAGTGCAGGGCCTGTAGTTAAATCTACATTCAACTCATCAAAATGCCATTTTGCATGCGCAGCAACTTCACTCGCAGGTAGCTCTTTAATGTAATGTTGGTTTAACCAAATTAGCTTTTCAGTATTGAATGCCGACGCCGACTGTCCAATAGCATCCAAACTAAACTTCTCAATCATTTCATCAAGAGTGAAAATTTCTTGATCGCCATGAGACCACCCTAGCCTTACAAGATAGTTTAGTACTGCTTGAGGAAGGAAGCCATCATCACGATATTGCATTACGCTTACTGCACCGTGGCGCTTCGACAGCTTTTTACCATCGTCACCCAATATCATTGACACGTGCGCGTATTCTGGTACTGGTGCACCTAGCGCTTCCAATATATTAATTTGGCGAGGCGTGTTGTTAATATGGTCTTCACCGCGCACAACGTGAGTAATGCCCATATCCCAATCATCTACCACTACGCAGAAATTATACGTTGGTGTGCCGTCACTACGCTGTATGATTAAATCATCAAGCTCAGTGTTACTTATTTCAATTTTGCCACGAACGTGGTCATTAATAACCACTGTACCTTCTAGCGGGTTCTTGAAGCGAATAACGAAAGGCTGATCTTCAGGGTGATCGGTTCTATCTCTCCACGTTCCAGGGTAACGAGGTTTTTCGCCGCGCTCTTTCTGTGCTTCACGAATGCCGTCTAATTCTTCCGAGCTCATAAAGCACTTGTACGCTTTACCTTCATCTAAGAGCTGTTGGATTAGCTCTTTATAACGGTCGAAGCGCGCTGTTTGATAAATAGGACCTGTGTCCCACGTTAGTCCAAGCCACTGCATGCCATCTAAAATAGCTTGCTTCGCTTCTTCTGTAGAACGCTCGATATCTGTATCTTCAATACGAAGAACAAACTCGCCACCTTTGTTTTTAGCAACAAGCCAAGAATAAAGCGCAGTACGCGCGCCACCAACGTGAAGATAGCCTGTTGGGCTAGGTGCAAATCGTGTAACAACCGACATGATCACTCTCTATTTAAACAATTCCAAAAAGTTGCGCGCATTCTACCAGTGTAAGCAACACTTCAAAAGTAAGATGATGAGTTCTGTTAGTAATAAAGATTCAGAGCTACATATATGCGCGCGGAATGCGTTCTGAATTTTGGGAAACTTATTAAGATAAAAGCTATGTAATTAACCTAAATCGGTGCTCTTTTCATCAATTTAATCAATATCCCAGCAGAATGTTTAAAATTCGGGCATGCAGTCATTTTTCTTTAATTTTATTGTTGACACTATCGGAACCGACTCTATAATACCGCCCCACTTGCTTCGGCAAGGATTGAAAAAATGGACGCTTAGCTCAGTTGGGAGAGCATCGCCCTTACAAGGCGAGGGTCACTGGTTCAAGCCCAGTAGCGTCCACCACTTTTCAATCGCATTTAAAATATGGACGCTTAGCTCAGTTGGGAGAGCATCGCCCTTACAAGGCGAGGGTCACTGGTTCAAGCCCAGTAGCGTCCACCACTTTTCAAATGCATTCAAAATATGGACGCTTAGCTCAGTTGGGAGAGCATCGCCCTTACAAGGCGAGGGTCACTGGTTCAAGCCCAGTAGCGTCCACCACTTTTCAAATGCATTCAAAATATGGACGCTTAGCTCAGTTGGAAGAGCATCGCCCTTACAAGGCGAGGGTCACTGGTTCAAGCCCAGTAGCGTCCACCATTCTTTTTCTATATCGAATTCAAATAACCAGCTCCTCTTTTAGCGCATCGTATAGCCTTAGGCTAATTTTACCCCATTAAAGCTTTTTCCCTTACGCTCCGATACATTGTATATTGTTGATATTGTGCCCAATACAATGAACGTATCTATACTTACCGAAGTACAAAATCGTGGTATTGTGTAAAAATACGCCTTAAGGACAAAGCCTAAATGAAACTAAACTTAGCGAAAAATACTAAGTTACTGATTGCAGAAGACCAAGTGCTGGCAAAAAGCCACATGCACTATGCGCTTCAGCAGTTGGGTTTCAAGAATATGGACTATGTTGACAGGCCCTCGTCTGCACTTTCAGCAATGCAGCAACACGACTACGATGCCATTATATGCTCTTACAGCCTGCGCTCTGAACAAGGCGGCTATTTTCTGCTAGAGCAGCTTACCCATGAAAAAGCACTTCCGCTTACTAGCGCTTTCATCTTTACCAGTGCCGATACTTCAACAGAAGTGGTTCACGCTATCATCGAGCTACAGCCAGACGAATTTATTGCAAAGCCGTTTTCTGTTAACGAACTAGATAAGCGTTTAAGCCGTGTTTTGTCGCGTAAAAAGGCGCTAAAAAATGTTTATCGTTTTATGGATTCAGGCGACCATGAGCGCGCATTGGCGGAAGTAGAACACTTTCTTGTGCAACCAGAAAATGCAGATCACTACCCTCTTGCGTTTAAGATAAAGGGCGATCTGCTTTTATTAACCGAACGTTTTCAGCAAGCCGTTGCCTTTTACGAGTCGATAATTAATGTTCAGGAATTTAATTGGGCAAAACTCGGTATAGCCACTGCGCTTCTAGCACTCGACGAATTAGATGACGCGGAACGAGAAATTATACAGTTGGCTATGCGTCCAGATTCGGCACTAAATGCTTACGACTTATTAGCACAAGTCCAAATAAAGCGTTCAGAATTCGATGATGCATTGGAAAGTACGCACTTAGCATGCGACATTTCACCGCGAAATATCGCTCGCCACCAGCAGGCGTTAAATCTAGCTCGTATCACTCACGACTATGAAAGCCAGTTCAACAGCGCTAGAAAAATGGTGCGATATGCCAAAGGGTCAATACACGATAAGCCCGAGGTTTACTTAACTGCGGCACGGGCAGGTGTAGATTTCGCAATGACGTCAGAACCTGAGCATATACATAGCATCATAAAGCAATCGAATGAATACCTAAGGCAACTCAAACAAGCTCACCCTAAGGCTTCATTAAGTGATGAACTTGCCGTTATTGAAGCGCGAATGCACTATTTGAAAGATGATACCTTGAAAGCGCAAACCCTGTTGTCAGAGTTCTATACCGATCATAGCGAGCAGCACTCAACTGAAGCGCTACTCGACCGCGCGAAGGCTCTTCATGAAGTGGGAATGAAAAAAGAGTCACTTAAAATTCTAGACGCTATTGCTGACAAGCAAACACATAGCGCTGGCGAGGTTGATTTGGTGCAGACTTACCTAAAACAAGAGCGAGCCGAAAAGAAAGCCATCTCGCTAAGTCCGAAAGTGCTAAACAACACAGCAGTTGCGCAATACAAGAAAGGCAACTTAGAGCAGTCGTACAATATCTTTGCGCAAGCGTTCCGCGTAATGCCTAAAAACCCGTCTATTGCACTAAACTATTTGCAGGCTATACTGCGGGCACGAAAGGCAAATACAGCACTTCTACCAAATACTAGGCAGGCAATAAAAAACTGTAGAGAAATTTTAGAATCTGCCGTGCTTACCAGCGACCAACAAACCCGTTACGATTCGGTTAAGCAAATACTTAGCAACGCCTAGCAGAAAAGATTAATTGGTATAAACCACAACTGTCTCGTCGAATATTTTGTCTTTGTATTCAAGCTCATGACTAAACGACATCCCTAGTTTTTTCATAATATTGATAGACGCTGCATTGTCTGGGTTTGCGATGGCAGAAAATTTTTCTACACCTATTTCGTACAACGCTTCTTTTACCGTTAATGCAGCTTCGGTCGCGTAGCCTTTACCCCAACTAGACTGTTTAAAGCGCCAGCCTAATTCAATATTATCGGTTTCAGGATGTTGGGTGAAAAAGCCGAAGGGCCTAACAAGGATCCAGCCTATACTTTCACCATCGTCCAATTTGTCGACACGCCATAGGCCCCAGCCGAAAGCAAAATTAGAGAATGCTTGCACTCTAGGAATGAAAATGTTTTGGATATCTTCTTTTGAAGACTTTTTACCGCCGTTGATGTACTTCATAACTAGTTCATCCTGATCTAGTTCCCATAAGAAATCAGCGTCTGATTCGGTAATGTAGTGGTAAGAAAGACGCGCACTGTCCGTGATATGCATATACTTCCTTTATTATTGTTCTTAAACGTTACAGCTTTTTTGAATATAGCCTATTTTTACATCAAACCAAATAAAAATCAGGGTCTTTAACCGCCCAGCATGGCAAGGTGTTTGGTAGCCCCGGTTTTTCGTTCGTGTAAATAGTGTGTTTCGTGCTTCTGACCCAGCACGTTTTGTAAGAACGCGACCACATCATTTACGTTTCCACTGGTCAATAAATCGCGCATATCAATACCGTTTTCACTGAATAAACATAAATGAAGCTTTCCTGGCGCTGAAACTCTCAACCTGTTGCAGGTTTTACAGAAGTCTTTACTGTACGGCATTATCAGGCCAATACGCCCTTTATAGTCAGGGTGATAAAACTCTTGCGCAGGGCCCGCATCTTTTCGTCTTAATAACGGTTGCCAACCCATTTCAATTAACGTGTCTTTAAGGGGAGAGCCGCTTTGGTGCTGCTGGTTAAAAAATTGCGGTAAGTTACCGGTCTCCATCAACTCGATAAAGCGAAGAGTGACAGGCATATCCTTTAACCACGCTAAAAAGCGCTGGAGGCGACTATCTGAAAAATCATTCAGCAGTACTGAATTTACTTTTACGTCTAAACCACAGTCTATCGCGGCATCAAGCCCGCGCAACACTGCCTGAAGTTTATCTTGCCCTGTAATTGCAGCGAACTGTCTAGGGTCAAGACTATCAATGCTAACGTTTACTTGATGAAGCCCAGCCTGTTTCCACTGGGATGCGAATTTTTCCATTCTCGCACCATGCGTGGTCATTGCTACCCGCTCAATACCGGGCGTGTTTGCAGTAAGCTGTAAAATATCGAGGAAATCACGGCGCAGTGTGGGTTCGCCACCTGTAAGGCGTACTTTGGACGTACCCAATTGTGCAAACGCTTTAAGAAGAATGTCGATTTCAGCAAGCGACATGAATTGATCACTAGATGGACCTTCGTATCCGTCAGGTAAACAATACTGACAACGAAAGTTGCACGCTTCGGTAACGGACAAACGTAAATAATGAAATTGTCTACCGAAACTATCTTCTAACAAACCAACCTCTCGTCACTATATAATTAATGTTTAATCTTCCCGTTAAACCGTGAACTAAGTCACCGCTTAGTTGAGCTGCTTCCGAATTACTCAACGCCGTTACTATCTCTATTCACAAGTTCACATGCAGATTAAAACGTTTCACACCAATAAAAAAGACCAAATTAATCTCTTATATATTTCATTGCGTATTCTTGTCGGCTTGAAACACAAAACTCGTGTTATCTTAAACGCAATGTCGCATCGTTAACCATCACGCTTTAGAGCTTCACTATACACGAATATGAGAAGAAACCGATTCCCAACTAACGCCGACGAACCCGTAAAATGGCAAACCTTATCGCAACTATGGCCTTATTTGCTTGAGTTTAAGCGCCGTGTGGCACTTGCCATACTGTGCCTTATTGCAGCGAAATTAGCCAGTATCGGCCTGCCCTACGTGCTGAAATATACGGTGGACAGCTTAAATGGCGACCTCACCACGCTAGCTATTGCGGTGCCTATAAGTTTAGTGATTGCCTATGGAGCGCTGAGATTAATTAATGTGTTGCTTGGTGAAATACGCGACACATTGTTTGGACGGGTCACCGAACGTGCAATGCGACGACTTGGATTAAAAGTTTTTAAGCATCTTCACAACCTTGATTTAGGTTTTCACTTAAACCGACGTACTGGCGGTTTGTCACGAGATATAGAGCGTGGCACCAGCGGCATAAGTTTCTTAATGCGTTTTATGGTGTTTAACATCGTGCCCACGCTATTAGAAATTAGTTTAGTAGTTGGCCTGCTGCTATTTCAGTTTGGTGTGTCGTTTGCGCTTATTATTGTGATAAGCGTGGTGGCCTACATCGGCTTTTCCATGAAAGCTACCGACTGGCGTACGCGTTTTGTTGTACAAATGAATGAAGCCGATTCAACAACCAATTCGCGCGCAGTAGACAGCTTATTAAATTTTGAAACAGTTAAATACTTTAATAATGAACAGTTTGAAGCCAACCGCTACGACACCGACTTAGCAGCGTGGGAAAAGGCGCGCAGAAAAAACCGATTATCGCTTTTCGCATTAAATGGTGGTCAAGCCAGTATTATCGCCATTGCCATGACATCTATGATGGCCAACGCGGCATATGGTGTAATAAACGGCACTATGACCATTGGTGACTTTGTGCTTATTAACGCCTTTACGATGCAAATATTCATGCCGCTAAACTTTCTTGGATTTGTTTATAGAGAGATCCGCGGTAGCTTGGCGAATATCGATAAGTTATTCAGCCTGCTGGAACAGGTGCCTGCAATAAGCGATAGTTTAGACGCCAAACCATTAAACACTACTAACCCAGAGATAAGGTTCGACAATGTTGCGTTCGCCTATAATGAAAAACGCCAAATTCTAAATGGCATAAGCTTTACGGTTCCGGCGGGTGCTAAGGTAGCAGTAGTGGGTGAAAGCGGCGCTGGAAAATCTACGTTAATGAAGCTCCTGTTTCGCTTTTACGAGCCAACGCAGGGCGCAGTATGCATAGACGGGCAAGACATTCGCTCACTTACTCAGCAAAGCGTACGCAACCATATTGGTATTGTGCCCCAAGACACTGTTCTGTTTAACACCTCGCTAATTGAAAATATCCGCTATGGAAAGCCGGATGCTACCGATGATGAAATTGAGAAGGTAATTAAACTGGCTCACCTTGAAGACTTTGTAGCCAAACTACCAGAAAAACTAGAGACAACGGTTGGAGAACGTGGCTTAAAACTCTCTGGTGGCGAAAAACAGCGCGTAGCAATAGCCAGAGCATTGTTAAAAGGCGCGCCAATAATGATTTTTGATGAAGCGACCAGCTCCCTTGATAGCACATCTGAGCGTGCTATTTTATCTGCACTGCAAAATGCTGCCAAAGGCCACACAAGCTTAGTAATCGCACACAGGCTATCAACCATTGTGGATGCAGATAAAATTTTGGTGCTTAAACAAGGTAATATTGTTGAAGAAGGCACACACAGCGAGTTGTTGAGCAAAAACGGAGAGTACGCTCAATTATGGCAAGCTCAGCTTCGCGACAAAACAGAGAGTAACGATGGATCCCAATCAAATTAAAGCGGCTATCAACCAAGTTATGCCCTTTGGCAAGTACTCTGGAAGGCGCTTGTTTCATTTGCCTGAACCTTATTTGGTGTGGTTTCACAAACAAGGCTTTCCAAACAATACATTAGGTAAACAACTGGCGCTGATGTACGAAATTAAGCTAAACGGCTTAGAGTCGGTTGTAGAACCTTTATTAAACGACGATTAACGCAAAAAATTAGTAATGTTAGCAAGACCAAGAAAACAGCGACGAAGCGAAGTAAACCAACGTATTCGCAAACTACATGAAGCCATTGCCGATAAGGTATTAGCCAATCCAGATTTATTAGATGGTATTGAAGCTAAGCTAAAACAACGCTATGAATCAAAAATGATGCGATATGGCAGCTATATGCTGTGGAAAAGCATTTTAGAAACGGTAAATCAGCCCGATGTGTTCAAAGCACTGCTTCTTGCAGAGGATGAGCGTACCGCTAACCTGCGACGAGAAACCATTTTCACGGGCGTATTAACGGAAGAAGAGCGCACTAGCGCTCTTCAAAACTAACCAATAGCGAGACGTGCATCTGGATACTTAATTCGGCTGCTGCGAGGACTTGCAATAAAGTACGCCAGTGAGCGCTTTATGCTTACTGGCGTGCTTTATTTTCATATTTCTTATTCGCAAATTGCTAGTTACGCACTACGCAAATGATCGGCCACTAAAAATGCCATTTCAAGTACTTGGTCTGCATTTAAGCGCGGGTCGCACTGCGTTTTATACGCTTGCGCCAGGTCGTCGTCACTTATTTGATAAGCACCACCAGTACATTCGGTAACGTGTTGACCCGTCATCTCAAGGTGAATACCACCAGCATGGGTTCCCTCTGCTTCGTGAGCTTGAAAGAACTGCTTAATTTCACGCAAAATAGCATCGAAATTACGGGTTTTGTAACCGCTTGATGCAGAGAACGTGTTGCCGTGCATTGGATCAGAGCTCCATACCACGTGACGCCCTTCCTCTTTAACGCGGCGAAGAAGACGCGGTAAATTGTCTGCCAAGTTATCAGCACCCATGCGCGTTATTAGCGTTAAGCGACCAGGGTCGTTTGACGGGTTAAGTGCATCTATCAAACGAATAAGCTCGTCTTCCTGCATACTTGGCCCCACTTTCACACCAATTGGGTTGTGAATACCGCGGAAGAACTCTACATGTGCATGATCTAGCTGACGGGTACGTTCACCAATCCACACCATGTGCGCAGAACAGTCGTAAGGTTTACCCGTTAGGGTATCAATACGCGTAAGTGCTTGCTCATAGTTAAGCAACAATGCCTCGTGTGAGGTAAATAATGAGGTTTCATGCAGCGTAGTGCTGGTTTGCGCATTAATGCCAATCACGTCCATAAATGCCAGCGTGTCTTGAATACGCGTGGCCATATCCGAATAGCGCTCTTTCAACGGGTTATTTTCAACAAATGCCATGTTCCAGCGGTTCACTTCGTGAAGATCGGCCAAACCGCCCTGTGCAAAAGCGCGCAGCAAGTTAAGCGTTGAGGCGCTGCGATGATAAGCTTCAAGTAAACGGTCTGGATCTGGGCGGCGTGCCGCTTCGGTAAACTCAAAGTTATTGATTATGTCGCCGCGATAGCTTGGCAGCGTAACACCATTACGGGTTTCAAAATCTGAAGAGCGCGGCTTTGCGTACTGCCCTGCCATTCTCGCTACCTTTGTTACCGGGCAACGACCAGCAAAGGTAAGCACAATGGCCATTTGCAGCAACACTTTAAACGTATCGCGAATTTTAGGCGCATTAAACTCATCAAAAGATTCAGCACAATCGCCACCTTGTAATAGGAAGCCCTTTCCTAAGCTTACTTCACCTAGCTGACGGCGCAGTTCACGAGCTTCAGCTGCAAAAACGAGTGGCGGATACGTACTAAGTGTTTGCTCTACTTCTTGTAATCGTACTTTGTCTTCGTACTCGGGTTGTTGAAGAATAGGTTTATTTCTCCAACTATCTACTTGCCAATTACTCAACGGTGTTCTCCTGAAAATATTAACGTAGGGCAAACGTTTTAATATTGATAATAATGAAAATGCTGATGTAAGCGTAACGACTTGCGCCAATCAGTCTAATTAGGAATTAAATGATAAAAATGTAATTGAAGCACTGTATCACATTTACTCAAGCGAAATAGGTGCACAAACTTGAAATTCTAGAAAGTTATCGTGCTTGCTTATAGCAAAATGGCATTCAAAAACAGTTTCTAAATTACCCTTTGTAAGTACAGCCTCTGGTTTGCCTGCGCCAACAATACATCCATGCTGCATTAGCCATATAGTATTGCTGTAGCTTGCGCTTAGCCCAATATCATGACAGCTCATAATAATGGTATTGCCTTTACTGCATAGTGCTTGAACTAATTGCGCTACCGCATATTGATGACGAATATCTAACCCTTGCAAAGGCTCATCTAATAGCACTAAGGCTTCGCCTTTTTGCAGTTGATGCCAAAGCTGAAGCAGAACACGCCCAAGCTCCACACGCTGTCGTTCGCCACCAGAAAGCTGAGTGAGGGTTTTATCCAGAAATGAGGTTATCTCAAGTGCTTTTTCTAGTATAGCTGGAATTATTACATCGGCTGCCGCAGTGCTTGGCACATAAAAACTAAGATACTCACGCACGCTTAGATGAAAACTGCTCTGTGTATGTTGAGGTAGCAACGTTCGTACGTTAGCAAGGCTTGCCAAAGGCCATTGTTCAATCGCTTTGTTGTGCAGTAACACGCTTCCAGAATCGGTAGCAATCATTCCAGCTATAACAAACAAAAGCGAAGATTTACCCGCACCATTTGGGCCCAGAATGTAAATACACTCGCCTTTTTTTGCATGTAATCTTTCGATATTCAGCCGTTTTTCCAGCTTGATATTAGATAGCGAAATGATTGGTTGCTGTTGGTTTTCCATACCCTAGCCTCGCACGTGACCTTTTGCCAATGCCCAAATAAGCAAAGGTCCGCCAAGGGTGGCAGTAACCATAGAAACCGGAAGAGTAATGGCTCGGGTTAGCTCTGAAGTAAGGGCAACCAGTAAAAGCAAGCTTGCCCCCGCAAGCGCGCTTAAGGGCAGTAGCCACCTATTATTGTGCCCCACCATTAAGCGTAAAATGTGAGGTACCAGCAAACCAACAAAAGCAATAGAGCCTGCCATAGACACTGCAGCACCAACGGCTACAGCGCATAGGATAAGACAGCGCTCAGTCAGTTTTTCAACGTCAACACCACTACTTCTCGCCGCTATATCACCGGCATACAGTTTGTTTAGTGAACCTGCATAAAAAATTTGACCACCAACAGCGCCAATAATAAGCGGTGCTCCTACTGCTAAAATAGGCCAGTCGGTTTGATAAACACTACCCATTAACCAAAAAGTGAGGTTGCGCAATGCACTTGCGTCACTAAATAAATAAAGCCACGCGATAATTGCGCCGGCGAGTGTGGATATTGCAATACCAGACAATATTACCGCCGTTGACGACCCCAAGA
Source organism: Alteromonas sp. S167 (assembly GCF_036864375.1). Lineage (NCBI taxonomy): Bacteria > Pseudomonadati > Pseudomonadota > Gammaproteobacteria > Alteromonadales > Alteromonadaceae > Alteromonas > Alteromonas sp. S167. The sequence continues at coordinate 633,838 of NZ_JAZETR010000001.1, read as the reverse complement.
ACTTTCGCGCCAATCGGTATATTACAAACGTGGTAGCAAGTGCCCCAATAAAGCACCCGAAAGGAAGAAGGTAATGCAAATAAGGCTGAGCCCAACTGGGTGACAGTAAAAGTAATGCTGCTGCGACCAAGCTTGCACCACTTGTAATGCCTACAATTCCCGGGTCGGCCAGTGGGTTGCGCAATACCACCTGTAGTGTTGCGCCACTACTTGCCAATGCCGCGCCCACCAATATTGCTGTAATTACTAACGGAAGCTGCAGCTGTAACGTTATATGCTGCTTTAATGCAGGCTCAATATCCGAAAAAAATACGACGCCAAGCACACTGCAAATCGCTAGCACGAATATAATGGTAAGCGCTACAGCTACATTTTTCCCTTGGTTCAACCTTTTTATATTCCTATTAAGATTGTTGAATATGCGTAATTAGCCCGTCTGACGCTTCTTCAATTAAGTCTAATACAAGCTCAAAACCGCGCTTTCCGCCATAATACGGGTCGGGAACTTCTTTATCTTCAACGCTTGCGAAGTCTAGAAACAGCTTTATTTTGTCTTGATATTGACTAGGCGACATTCCGCGTAAATTCGATAAGTTGCTGTCGTCCATTGCAAGAATGTAGTCAAACTTTTCAAAATCACTTTCATCTACACGACGGCATTTAAGCCCCTTAAAACTATAACCTCGCGCTACGCCTGCTGCTTGTGAACGCTTATCCGGCGCTTTGCCGATGTGATAACCATGGGTGCCTGCAGAGTCGATGACTAATTTTAATCCTGCGTCAGCGGCTTTTTGTTTAAATACAGCTTCAGCGGTTGGAGAACGACAGATATTTCCCAAGCACACAAATAAAACCGACGTTGATTGTCCCATTTACTTTCCCATTTACCTTTATGTGAAGTCGCTATGACAGAGCGTGACTAAACTTTACGCCTAGTTTCACGTATGATACGCCGTCAGAAAAATTGTGGAGTTTGTATGACCGCACACGTATTAATGCTTAGCAGTTCACGACAAGGCAGCGAGCCTTACCTAGAACACGCAAGGGCGCTTATTTTTGCACACTTAGGTGACATTCGCGACCTTCTATTTGTACCCTACGCTGCAGTAACACAAAGTTACGACGCTTATGTAGAAGCTGTTGCTACAGCACTGCCAGAATGCAATGTAACTGGCCTACATACGTTTGATGATCCGGTAAGTGCTATTAATAACGCTAAAAAGAATAATCAAGCCATTGTGGTAGGCGGTGGAAACACGTTTCACTTACTATCAAGCCTTTATTCAAATGCGCTAATAGTACCTATGAAACATGCTATTGCAGACGGCACACCTTATGTAGGCTGGAGTGCTGGTTCGAATATTTGTGGCCAGTCAATAAGAACCACCAACGATATGCCTATTATCGAGCCGCCTAGCTTTGATGCGCTTGATATCGTGCCGTTTCAACTTAACCCGCACTATACCGACTATCAGCCACCTGGGCATAATGGCGAAACCCGCGATCAACGCTTAGCTGAGTTTACCACGCTGAACCCTACCACACCCGTGGTAGCAATTAGAGAAGGTACTGCATTAAAGCTTAGTGGCGGAACCCTGACGCTAGAGGATGGACGTTCGCATAAGAAAGACGAGCACGACGGCTTTATCTTTGTAGGTGATGAGAAAAAGCCGTTAAACGCAGGTGCAGATTTAACGCACCTGATTTAAATAAATCTAATTAACGAAGCCTGTTAATATAGCTGTTCGATAGCTCGTTGTAATATGTCGGCAGCAGGCTCGGACTGGTAGGGAATTTCAGCCAGTAAAGGTTCAGGTAACATGTCACAAAGTGATGCAAGGTTTTCTTGATAACGTGACATGTTTCCTGTGACATCATTAGCTACCCACCCTTTTATCGTTAGCCCATCTGAACGTATTGCTTCAGCGGTTAATAACGCGTGATTTAAGCAGCCAAGACGCATACCAACCACTAATATCACGTCTATCTTCAACGCTTTAACCACATCTGAAAGATAGTGAGTAGGTGTAGTTTTATTGCCTATCGATAACGGTAAGCGCCATCCGCCCGCACCTTCCATTAGCAAAAAGTCTGGCTGGTAGCTTTCTAAATGACTTAGCCCTTTTTCAATACTGGCTTGCGTAAGTTGCACACCAGCTTCTTTCGCTGCGATATGCGGTGCAATGGGTGGTTTCAATGCAATAGGGTTAATTTCGTTTATTGGCAATGCTAGGCCACTAGCCTGCTGGATATTCGCCGCGTCTTCGTTAACCCATTCGCCGTCTATTAACTCGCAACCTGCCGCAATGGGTTTGTAGCCAACCGATTTAAGTTGAGCTTTGCTTGCGGCACGAAGTAAATGACAGGTAACGTAAGTCTTACCCACTTCAGTGTCTGTCCCTGTAACAAAATACTGCTTCATCAGTTTCTCAATTTCCTAAATCTATCGTTTTTCTAGCCTAAAATGGCTCACGCGGTAGGTAAGCGGTAACTCACCGTCTACCCCACTTGTGTTCTGATAAGCCATGGCTAACTTTTTAATATCGCGGCGCGACAATGAAGGCTGTTTGCTGCCCGTTTCACCTGCGCCTACGCCTTTCACAGAGTGCAGAAGCTGCATTAACGATGAGTGTGTGTCCACGTAATCTTTCGTGATCACTCGCGACAGTGATAGCGACGATTTTCGAAATGCGCTAACCCAATCAGACGTGCTTGGCATGGGCGTATTTGCCTGAGGCAATTGGGCAACTTTGCGGGCGTTTTGAAGTTCTGTAAACGAACCACTCACCATAATAGCCAGCTCGGCTATACCATTTTTAGAAAGCACGCGTTGTATTTGCTCAGCAACAAGTACTGGCGAGCTTGACCATTGCAGCGCCATTGACGAAAACACAGTTTGAAAACTATCAGCTTCAAAAGGAAGTGCTTGAGCACTGGCGTTTACAAACTTCACATTGTTAAATGAATTTGCAGCTACATCTAACATACCTTGCGCAATGTCTACACCAATGGCGTTGGCACCACGCACGCTTAATGTATGGGTATGCATGCCGGTTCCACAGCCTATATCTAATGCACTGCCCTTTAGGTTTTGAGGTAAATATGAAAGGCACTGTTGCGCTATCCGCTTTTGAATATTGGCGATACTGTCGTATTGACCGGCTGCCTTTGAGAAACGAGTAGCGACTGCCTGCTCATTTATCGCGCTGGCGCTTGCTTCACTGGTAACCAACGTACAAGCTTTAACACTGTACTGTTCAGTAGTACCAGTATTCACGCTGCTGTCTGTATTGGCGCTTTTATAGCAGGCATTGTTTGCGATTACTGTCACTTACACAAGCTCCTCATACGCTAGGGCGATAGCATCAACCAATACATCTATATCCTGCGCAGTGTGATTTGCAGATAAGGTTACGCGCAGTCTATCTTGATTTTTAGGTACCGTAGGATATCGAATAGCCGACACCCAAATACCGCGCTGTTTTAATCCTTCGCTAAGCGCAACGGCGCGATTTGGGCAGCCAACAATAATAGGTTGTATGGCACTTTTTGACTCAGCAAGTGTGAGCGCGATTGGCGGCTTATCGCTTGCTGTATCAGTCGCTTTTTCTTTCGAATAACTATCTGCATTTGCACTAAAAACAGAATTAAACCGCTGCCTAAAATAGGCAATATTTTCAGCAAGTTTGTCTCTCTGTGTTACATCGTTAGCGATATGGGACAGAGAATAAAGCGTTGCAACCGCCTGTGCAGGCGGCATTGCTGTGGAATACACATAGTGTTTAGCAAAATTCACAAGGAAGTCGATAAGGGTTTGGCTGCCCGCAATAAATGCGCCTGCGGTACCAATGGCTTTTCCGAATGTGCCCATCACTATGGGAGCTTGCGTCTGTGTTAAGCCGTGTGCTTCAACAGTGCCAAAGCCGTTTTGCCCTAACACACCCATGCCGTGTGCATCATCTAACATAAACCATGCGTTATGCTTTTGCGCTAGTGCCGCTATTTCTGTACTTGGTGCAACATCACCGTCCATACTGAATACGCCCTCACTCACTATAAGGGTATCGGCATATTCAGCGTTCGATGTACTTAAACTTCTTTTTTCAAGCATACTTTCAAGATGGTTAACGTCGTTGTGTTTGAAACGACGCAGCTGCGCCTGTACACCGACACACATGGCACCTTCTAAAAACGATGCGTGCATAAGCTTATCGGCAAAAATGGCACCCTTTGCGCTTGAACTTACATTTTCATTGTCGACCTTTGCCACGCCTGCATGGCGAGAAAACAGTGCCATGCACAATGCTTGGTTGGCTGCAAAACCCGAATTAAACAGCAATGCCGCTTCGCGATTTAGCCCATCTGCAATGTACGCCTCAAGTGCCAAGTGCGCCTGCGTATGGCCTGTAACTAATGGTGAAGCTCCGCTTCCGCCACCAAACTGCGCCAAGCCTTCAACCCAAGCTTGTAATACACCTTCATGCTGACGCATGCCAAGGTAGTCGTTGCTTGAAAAATTTAGATAGTGGCTGTCATTAATACAAATAATGTTGTCTTTTTCGTATTGCTGACAATAACGCTGACGCAACAAGCCCTGTTCTGCTCGCTGCGTCAGTTTTGTTTCCAACCAATCAAAGGCCATTAGGCGTCCAACGTGCTTGCTACTTTTTCGCTTTTTGCTTTAGGCTTGCTCGCATCGTAGAACAAATCGCTACTGTCAGCCTGCTGCTCTTGCTGCTGCGCAATCTCTTCTTCTAATACCTGCTGGTGTGCCTCATCAGAAAAGTCACGAGTACGTTCGGTATTAATGCCTAACTTCTTGAACAACATTACATCTTCGTGAGTATCAGGGTTAGACGTTGTAAGTAGCTTACAACCGTAGAAGATAGAGTTAGCACCTGCCATAAAGCACAGCGCCTGCATTTGCTCGTTCATGGCTTCGCGGCCCGCAGATAAACGCACATGAGACTTCGGCATCATAATACGCGCCACCGCGATGGTGCGGATAAACTCAAAGTAATCTAAGTCTTCAACGCTATCTAACGGCGTACCTTTCACTTTCACCAACATGTTAATAGGTACGCTTTGTGGCTGCTCTGGTAAGTTAGCAAGCTGCACCAGCATACTCGCGCGATCGCTTACTGTTTCGCCCATACCCACAATACCGCCAGAGCATACATTCATACCGGCTTCACGCACGTTTTCTAGCGTGTTTAAACGGTCTTGGTATGTACGCGTAGTAATAATGTCGCCATAAAATTCTGGCGAGGTATCAAGGTTGTGGTTGTAGTAATCAAGTCCAGCTTGTTTTAAAGCAACCGCTTGGTCGCGAGTAAGCATGCCAAGTGTCATACAGGTTTCAAGGCCTAGGCTTTTCACCTCTTCAACCATTTTTAAAATGTAAGGCATGTCGCGATCGCGCGGATTACGCCACGCAGCGCCCATGCAGAAACGTGTCGAGCCAACCTGCTTCGCTTCTTTTGCGCGTTGAATAACTTTTTCTATTTCTAACAGACGCTCTTTTTCAAGCCCGGTGTCGTAACGTGCGCTTTGTGGGCAGTATTTACAGTCTTCAGGGCAAGCGCCGGTTTTAATCGACAACAATGTACTAACTTGCACTTCATTTGGATTGAAGTGCTGTCTATGAACAACCTGCGCGTTAAACAGCAGGTCGTTAAAGGGCATTGCAAACATTGCCTCTACTTCGGCTTTGGTCCAATCGTTACGGAGTGTTGTCGTTTGCGCATTTTGCGCTGAAGCCGTGGTCATTAAATGTCCCTTACTTAATCTTTACTAAATGAGAATGCTGGCTTAGTCTATGCGTCATTGAAAAGTTGTCAACTCTGACCATTTGAAAAGATTTACTAACGGTTAAATTTTGAACAATATAGAATTTGATAAGCAACACATTTGGCACCCTTATACCTCTGCAGTAAACCCACTTCCTTGTTACGAAGTTACGGGCGCAAAAGGCGCAGAGCTTACCCTCGCTACTGGAGAAGTATTGGTAGACGGCATGTCGAGTTGGTGGGCAGCCATTCACGGCTACAATAACCCTGCACTGAACAAAGCTGCACACGATCAAATTGAAGCCTTTTCTCACGTTATGTTTGGCGGTATTACGCACCAACCCGCTATTGATGTGTGTAAAACGTTATTGAATATGGTGCCTGCAGGGCTAGAGCGCGTATTTTTGGCCGACTCGGGCTCGGTGTCGGTTGAAGTTGCCATTAAAATGGCTATTCAATACTGGGCTTGCCAAGGTCGCGCAGAGAAGTCGCGAATTGTTGCACCTCGTAATGGTTATCACGGTGATACATTCGCCGCCATGAGTGTGTGCGACCCCGTAAACGGCATGCACAGCTTGTTTGAGGGTGTGTTAAGTAAGCAAATTTTTGCTCCCGCACCTCAAACGCGTTTTGGCCAGACGTTTAGCGAAGACGACATTTTGCCGCTGCAAGAGCTATTTGAAAAACACCATCATGAAATGGCCGCACTCATTTTAGAGCCTGTAGTACAAGGCGCAGGCGGCATGCGCATTTATCATCCAGAGTATTTAAAGCGCTGCCGACAACTTTGCGATAGCTACGATGTACTGCTTATTTGCGATGAAATTGCCACTGGTTTTGGCCGCACGGGCAAACTGTTTGCCTGCGAACACGCAGGAATTTCACCCGACATTATGTGTTTAGGCAAAGCCATTACCGGCGGCTACATGACGCTGGCAGCAACCCTGTGTACTGAAGATGTAGCACTGGGCGTTTGCCAAGGCGAACCGGGCGTGTTTATGCATGGTCCTACCTACATGGGTAACCCGTTAGCCTGTGCTGTTGCTAATGCTAGCCTTACGCTAATTAATGAAAATGCATGGCAGCATCAAATTCCAGCCATTGAGCAACAATTACAGAGCGAACTTGCAAAATGTGCATCATTACCCAGCGTAGCCGACGTTAGAGTGTTAGGGGCTATAGGTGTAGTAGAAACCGTTAAACCAGTGAATGTTGCCGAAATACAGCGCCATTTCGTGAAACATGGCGTATGGGTACGACCTTTCGGAAAGCTGGTATACATTATGCCTCCCTACATAGTAAGTGCTGAGCAATTAAGCAAATTAACACATGCTATCTATACTGCTTTAAAATGATCAGTTGTTGTCGTGTATTTTTCTTCCAACGAGCAAGTAATTTGCACAAAGGCGCTGAGAGGCGCACAAAAGCTTGGCACAGAAGGTAAAGCAAAAAGGTAGTAGACACATAGAGGCATAGAGGCATAGAGGCATAGAGGCATAGAGATGGTAGTACGAGTATTAGATAAGGTGTTATTCGCAGTGTTGTTTATCATTACACTGCAAGTCCCTATTCTTGCCGACCACTACCGCCAATATTTAAGCGGCTACTATGACGCCCTTAGAGACGAAATTACAACGTCTACCAATATAGCCAAAAACCATGGTTTCACATCGGTAGACGCTATGCTAGATAGCTTGCAACAAAATAGCGAAGCCGTTGTGCGTGAAAATGCGAAGCTTAAAGCCGAACGGTTTGCACAAATGGCTACGGTTGAGCAAGGTATTCGAAAGTTAGAGCACGGACACTATTTTGAAAAGCTGGCGTTTATTGCGTCACCTTCACAGTACCACACGCTAACACGGGTTTTAGACAACTACCGCCCGTCGGTTCCGCTTACCCCTTCTTCTATTGTATTCAGTTTGGTAACAGCCATTTTGTTGAACCTACTTCTGTGGACACCGCACTTTTGCTATTGCCAAATCAAACACATAAAAAGCAAGCCAAAGCGTTTTTCTTATAAATAGGTGCTCATGCTTGCCATAGCGCAATGGTGCTATTTGTTTTATCTGAGCCTTGAATATGCTTAAAAATGCTAAAGTTCAATTCATCAAGGCGGCATATTAACGCAGTGTATTAGCGCACCACGGGTTACAACATATCAGACGAAAATGTTAAGCAATTTCCCGTTTTAGAAATTTTACCGTCCACTTTTTATACAACTAAAAATATATACCTTTTATCGTAAAGCGATAATTAACGCCTGTTTTCATTGTGTTAGCTTTATTTTTCGTACTTTGGCACTAATGATGCAAATACCTATATGAGATACGAAGAAGGTAACGCATCAACATTTTCATAGCACAGTTTCTTTTTATGAAAAAGCCAATGAAAACAGAGTGATACCAGAAAAACGTTGTACAGGAGTGAATATTATGCCAACTGACGCACAATTACTAATTGGGAAAGTGTTGCAAATTAAAGACAAAATCAGTGCAAAACATCACTGTATTCCAAGCGATCTCGCTGACGAATGGCAGTCACTCGATAAGCAAACTCAGTGCTTTGAAAGCCAGGGGTTGTACAGAAGCGCAGTTAAAGGCCAGCAAATGAGTAAACGCATTGCGTATTCTGGCTCGGTGAAAGAACTGTCTCAACTAGTTTCTAAGCTTAAAAAACTGAACAAGAAAGTTACGGTAAACCAGCTTTAACACTAGAACGCTCAAGCGAACTAGTGTGATTGCAAGATGTAGTCGATGTGAAGTACTACTAAGCAGGTGCTTTTAAGCTGTTTCTTTAAAGGAATTTGCTTCAGACTATTTCTTTTTGCAAAAGCACTAGGGTGCGAATTTTACGTGTACCGTAACTGGCAAGTCGCAAAAAGTCTTCCCGCGCTACGGGAATGTGCTGATATTCAACAACTTGCCCTTCGCTGGCATCCGGGTCGTGCAAATAGTAGCAGTGCGTGTCTGCACCCGTTACGGCTACCCAGTGCGGTATTTTCTTTTTGTCGAATGCGTATGTGCTAATTAAGCACAACACTGTACCACCCGCTTTCAAAGTATTGTCAATGACGTCTGTATGCCAGTCGACAATGTCTACAGGAATGCCCTTTTCATGGGCCTGTGCCATAAACTGACTTTCGACTTTTTCAACAATGGCCTTTTTTTCAACGTTGCGCACGCCGTCGATAAACAAGGGCACGTCTTGATTGATAACAACGCGCGCTCGATAACCTTCATTCGCAGCAGCAAGTGCTAGCCCAACAGGGTGGCAGCCACCATGCCCCGACATCATAAAAATAGTGGTAGCCGTGCGCCACAACGACAGTTCTTTTTCTTGCGTCATTTCAAAGCGACTATCAAGGGCGCACAAAGCCATCATTAATGCAGATGGCCCGCACGTGAAATCTGTGGTTTGTTGATACCAAGGATAAACACTCGGCTTGGCCGTTTTACTCTTAAACAATACCTTTTGCATACGTAATGCATCCGTATGGTCGTCGTAATAATCGGTATACATACCAAATTGGCTGAAACCTAATTTTTTATACAGCGCTATGGCCCCCGTATTCCACTCGGCCACTTCTAGGCGCATAAACCGCTTTCCCCGCGAAAGCGCCCGCTCCCCCAAGCTGTTAATAAGTTGTTCGGCAACACCTAACCCGCGCGCTTCTGGTAACACTGCAATAGAATACAAACGTGTTAACTGCGTTCCTCTTCGCAGTAATAGTAAACCGTAGCCTACTATTTGCTGCTGAAGAGGCGATTGTAGATTAGCGTCTTGGTTGTCATTCCCTTGGCTAGCTTCGTCGTTTGCAGCCAAAATTCTTTCTGCAACAACTAATTCAGCATGTTGCGCTTCTACATAAAATTTGAAACGTGATTTACTTAGCCTGTCGGTTGTAAAACAGGTTTTCTCAATATGCTGTAACGCCGCAAAATCGCTTGTTGTGGCAGCGCGCAATGAAATCATCGCCCTCTTTGCTCCAGTCGATTAGCAAATTCCTGCATAATTAATTCGTACAGGGCCTTGCCTAAATATTTGTCTTCCACACCCGAATCAATACTCGGGTTGTCGTTTACTTCAATAACGTAAACGGCATTGCCTTGCTGTTTAATATCAACACCATACAGGCCATCGCCAACCACTTTTGCCGCTTTAATAGCAGCTTGAAGCACGGGTTTAGGCACTTCAAACGTAGGCATTGTGGTAAAACCACCCGATGAAAACCTGTCACCCTGATGGTTGTATATTTGCCAGTGGTTTCTCACCATAAAATACTGACATGCGTAAATAGGTTTGCCACCCAATACACCAATGCGCCAGTCGAACTCGGTAAAGATATACTCTTGAACCAATACTAAGGCCGACTCAGCAAGCATTTGCGTTAGCCTTGCTTTCAACGTTTCTTTGTTTTCAGCTTTGTGCACGCCACGCGAGAATGAGCTCTCTGGTAGCTTTAACACAAGCGGTAATCCAAAGTCGTTTATCAACTTGTCACACACTTCATCCGTTGCACTTGAAACAAATGTAGCTTTCGGTGCAGGCACCTTTTGATACGCGAAGGCGTCTTGCAAAAACACTTTGTTGCAGCAGCGCAAAATAGACTGCGTATCATCCATAACCACAATGCCTTCACGCTCAGCGGCGCGTGCCAAGCGGTACGTGTGATGGTCGATAGCAGTGGTTTCACGAATGAAAAGTGCATCGTAATGACCAAGCTCTTCTGCCGACAAACGGCTGACTACATCGGCACGAAAGCCCGCTTTATCAGCAGCTTTCACAAAGTGTTTAATGGCCTTTTCGTCGCTAGGCGGCGTAGATTCTTCTGGGTTTACCAATATCGCCATATCCCAACGCGTACGCTTACTTGCTTTACTAGCACGCCATTGTTTTTTAGTATGTATTTCTAGCTGCTCAATAAACCGTGTTTGCTGTTTTTCAGCAAGATCTTTGAACGCTTTTACTTGTACAGTTGCAACACCTTCAACCTGCACTTTACCCGACGCTTTGGTCAACACTTTGGTGTGGGTAACCGATGGCGTCACTATCAATATTGGGCAAGGATATTTTTCAAACGCTTGGCGCGCTAAACGCTTAAAACGCTGATCTTTCACTTCACCGAATAGCACTAACAAAGGCTCGCTCAATACTTCTGCATTGTCTTGCTGTACCGACAACGAAAACACCATGCGGTCGATACTTTTCTCTTCGGCCACGCGTAAGTCGTTAATAGTATTGACTGTAGGTAACACTAGGTGACTTCTTGCTTGCGCCAGCAAAGAACAGTAGTAACCTTCACTTAAATAGCGCGATGTGTCGCATAAGTTTATAACGCGAGTTTTCGGCTCGTTCAGCTTCGGAAAGTCAGCAAGGTATTCTTGAAAAGTCAGCACGGTTAAAGCGGTGTTACAAAAAGGAGTAACATCATCTGTAACAATCAGTGTATTGTGCATGTAATTCGCTTCTAAAAAGTGAGTTGTCGGTTACAATAAATAGTGGCGACTTCAATATTTCGCCACTGGAAAATGTGTGCTGAGTTTACGCCTATGTATTCATTTGCATAGCAATATCAGCACGGCTTTTTTTCATCGTTAAGACAACAAAAAGTTATGAGTTTTATGGCGGTTGCAATGTACTTGAGTACTCAAGAAATATGCGTTACTTCAATACAAAAAACGCCAGTAAGAAATGTGTTAAGGAGTAAGTATGCTATTGGCCACTTTGGCTATTTTGATTGGTCTACCCATTTTATTATGGAGTGCAGATAAATTTGTTGGTGGTGCTGCCTCTGTTGCCAATCACTTTGGAATGTCTCCTCTTCTCATTGGTATGCTTATTATTGGTTTTGGAACATCTGCTCCCGAAATCATCGTTTCAATTTTTGCTGCTATTCAAGGAAACTCTGGTATTGCCTTAGGTAACGCCTACGGTTCTAACGTAGCAAACATCCTACTTATTTTGGGTTTGACGGCAGTAATAAGCCCTATCGCCGTTAAGTCGAATATTATTAAGAAAGAACTTCCAGTTTTATTGGGCATCACGTTTTTTGCTGCATGGCAGGTGCTCGACCAAAACGTATCGAAAGACGATGCATTTTCACTGCTAGGACTATTTGTATTATTGATATCGTGGAGCATTTACCACGGCATGAAAGGTGACAGTGACGACCTGGCTGGCGATTACAGCGATGAAATAAACGCCAATGCAAGTACGGTAAAAACCCATGTTGTTTGGCTTATCACAGGGTTACTGCTTTTAGTGGCAAGCTCACGCATGCTGGTATGGGGTGCAGTTGAAGTAGCCACATATTTTGGTGTAAGCGATACTATTATTGGGCTTACCGTCATTGCCATAGGTACATCGCTTCCAGAACTAGCATCATCATTGGTAGCAGTGAAAAAAGGCGAGCACGATTTAGCAATCGGTAATGTTATTGGCTCAAATATGTTTAATACGCTGGCGGTTGTGGGCATTGCCGGTACTATTCAGCCTATGGCGGTGTCGGCCGACTTCCTATATCGAGATGTAGTTGTAATGCTAGCGTCAACGGTTGCATTATTCATTTTCTGTATTGGTATAAAACGTCAGGGCCGCTTAAACCGTTTAGAAGGTGGTGCGTTTGTGCTGGCCTATGCAGCTTATACCTATTGGCTTATTCAAGTAGCGTTTATATAACGCTACACGTTTCGCCTTTTCCGAAAAAGCATCTTTGTATTTAAAAGCGTGTGCTGCTTCATGCACGCGCTTGTTAAAGGCCTAACGTCGTTACCAGTGTAATTAAGCTTATTACTGCAATGGCAATCAATATAAACAAATTAACGCCAAAGCTATCAGTCTTGCGTCTGTTTCTTTTTGCCCGCATCACTATACTGATTAAGCTTAGTACCACGCACACCTGCAGCATTATCGTCATTGCTGATAAGTGCTCTTCAGACCATGATGTATCCCCTTCAATGCCCCAATATTCTTGAAGCCCAGTGATTAGTTCAGGTCTGGCATAGTGAAACAACACTAACACTACAACCATACTTATCCATGCAAGTATGTTTACGCCTATCATTATGCGAAAGAATGGCGTTTGTGCGCGATCTACCGAACGACGCTCAGCCAGCTTTTCATAAGTGATTATCTCGTCAGTATTACCTGTGCTGGCCCTGCTATTTTTGGCTGCATCACTATTCGTAGATGATGCTTCAGCTTCATTTTCTGACGTTGAACTATTTTTATTTCCCATTTGTCACTCTGTTCTCTGGCATCCCGCTTACGGTTGAGTATACTAGCGTGCTAGTAAATTGTGCCCTTTGTTTATTTTTGCATCACCATATCATCGTACTCGATTATGTACCGAACGGTCTAAGCCGTAAACGCAAAAAAATGCCACACTCATTATGTGTTTAGTTATCGGCAGCACAATTTAAAAACCTTGATTTAAAAAAACAGTTTCGTGCATTTTGCACTTTGTTGTTGAATATGTCTCAATACCAGCAACAACAATAAAATTTGTAAGACGGAGAAATTAACATGACGCATGCGCCCGTAGTTGACGTACTTAAGGGTAAGTACGCCGTTGGCGAATCGGTAACCGTAAAAGGTTGGGTAAGAACACGCCGAGATTCTAAAGCCGGGTTATCATTTATAGCGCTACATGACGGTAGCTGCTTCGATCCTGTTCAGGTAATTGCGCTTAATTCTTTGTCTAATTATGCTGATATACAGCGCTTAACGGCAGGTTGCTCACTGTCTGTAACAGGCACAGTGAAAGAGTCGCAAGGCCAAGGTCAGTCGCTTGAAATTGATGCAACTGAAGTGGAAGTGCTGGGCATGGTAGAAAACCCAGACACTTACCCAATGGCCGCAAAGCGCCACAGCATTGAATATCTTCGTGAGTACGCACACCTTCGCCCTCGCACTAACGTTATCGGTGCGGTTACACGTGTACGTAACTGTTTGTCTCAGGCTATCCACCGCTTCTTCCACGAGAAGGGTTACTTCTGGATCTCAACGCCTATTTTAACGGCAAGTGATACAGAGGGTGCAGGTGAAATGTTCCGCGTATCTACATTAGATATGATGAACATTCCTCGTGATGACAAAGGCAACGTTGACTACTCTGAAGATTTCTTTGGAAAAGAGACTTACCTAACAGTATCTGGTCAGCTAAACGTTGAAACATACTGTACTGCGATGTCGAAAGTATATACGTTTGGCCCTACGTTCCGTGCCGAGAACTCAAACACATCTCGCCACTTGGCAGAATTCTGGATGATTGAGCCCGAAGTAGCATTTGCTGAATTGAAAGACGTAGCGCAACTTGCTGAAGACATGCTGAAATATGTGTGTAAAGCGGTACTCGAAGAGCTACCAGACGACATGGCGTTCTTTGCTCAGCGTATTAAGAAAGACGCAATTGAGCGTTTAGAAAAGTTAGTCAGCTCTGATTTCGTGCGCATGGACTACACAGACGCTATCGAGATTCTGCAAAACTGCGGTAAAGAATTCGAATTCCCTGTTGAATGGGGTATCGATTTATCGTCTGAACACGAGCGCTACTTAGCCGAAGAGCACGTTGGCGCGCCAATTATCATGCAGAACTACCCGAAAGATATTAAAGCGTTCTACATGCGCATTAACGACGACGGTAAAACGGTTGCTGCAATGGACGTACTTGCACCGGGCATTGGTGAAATCATCGGTGGTTCTCAGCGTGAAGAACGTCTTGATGTATTCGACGCTCGCCTTGAAGAAATGGGCTTATCGAAAGAAGACTACGCGTGGTATCGCGACTTACGCCGTTATGGCACCGTGCCTCACTCAGGTTTCGGTCTAGGTTTCGAGCGTCTTGTTGCATACGTAACCGGTATGCAAAACGTACGTGACGTAATTCCGTTCCCACGTACACCTGGCAACGCGAGCTTCTAAAGCGTTTGTTGACGTATTAAGAAATCCGCGTCCAGTTTTGCTGTTCGCGGATTTTTTGTAACTTTGACAAAAAAGTATCTCTAACGTTAGTAATAAATCTAAAAGTAAAATAATGAAGATTTTTAAAATTATTGTAGGCACGCTAATTGTTCTAATGGCAGGCGGTTACTTATTTGTAAAAATGCATTCAGTAGATGATATTCCAGTTGAGCAGTTAGCCTCCAAGTGGATGTACAAGACGTCTACATTTGTTGATGTTAACGGGCTTCGTGTGCATGTTAGTGATGAAGGTGCCAATAATTCGGCTGTACCAATTGTTCTCATCCATGGCACTGGTGCATCACTACACACCTGGGATGGCTGGGTTTCTGAGTTAAAAAATGAGCGCAGAGTTATTCGTTTTGATCTGCCTGGATTTGGCCTTACCGGCCCAGAACCTGACAACAACTACACAATAGAACAATACACAAACTATGTGGTAGGGATACTCGACAGTCTAGGTGTTTCAGAAGCCATTATTGCCGGTAATTCCCTGGGCGGTTACATTGCCTGGGCAACTGCCGTACGTTATCCCAACAGAGTGTCAAAGTTAGTACTAGTGGACGCTTCTGGCTACCCTTACGAAGCGGAGTCTGTACCTATTGCATTTAAACTTTCACAAAATAAACTTGCAAAGTTATTACTTAAGAATTTTATTCCTAAATTTGTTATCAGAAGCAGTGTAGAGAACGTTTTTGGTAACCCTGCTTTAGTGACTGATTACTTAGTAGATAGGTACTATGAGCTAACGCTTCGCGAAGGTAATCGCGCCGCGATAAAAGAGCGTTTTGAGCAAACACAGCCTGGTGAGCTTCGCAAATCACTGCCTAAATTAACAATACCCACACTCATATTGTGGGGAGCAAAAGATAAACTAATTCCGCTAAAACTGGGCAAGCGATTCGAAAAAGATATCCCTAACAGTTCCCTCATTATTTTCGATGAACTTGGCCACGTGCCTCACGAAGAGGCACCGCAAATAACAGTTTCACCGGTACTTGATTTTATTAACGAATAAAATTTATTTGTTCTCACCTAAGCCAATTGCAGCAGATTTACATGCGAGCACCTGATAATCGAAGCCGATTTCATTGGTTTCGTCTTTATTTTGCGTAACCTGAAGTATTTCATAGTCGTTAAGCTCTATAACTCTACTGCTTTCAGTATGCGCACAACGGGAGCGCGCATCCGCTTCATACTCGAAAATAAAGTGCGCCAACGCTACACGCTGCATGCGCCGGAAAGATTTACTTTTTTCAGCGGCGTCTCTTAAAACATCGTCAAGCTCATTGTTGAGTTCATTAGCGTCAGCGTTTATTTGTTTTATGGTTTGCCTCACTTCATCTTGTTTTGAAGTATCTGTTACATTGGCTAACGCTTGAGCTTTTGTAATAGCATTTTGCTGTGACGAGTTATTGGGCTCTCTTTCAAGTACAGGCGCAGTAGATGCCTGTTTATTAAGAGCCGCCACTTCCCCCTCTTCACTTCGCAAGATCTCTGTTGCCAACTTTCCTGCAGCATAATCAATAGTTACAACCTCTCCTTCGTCACTATCCGCTACAGGCTCAACAATACCTAACTGCAATGCGATAACGATTAACTTTAAGAAAACTCCCCAAGTAAGGATGTATCGAACGAAAGCTGTGGTGAAAACGAACCGATATTCAGGCGGATGCCAAACCCGCTTTATGCCAATAGGCTTGAGCAGAAGCAAAACAAGGAGGTATAAAGGCGTGAGTATGATCGCACTAAATAAAAGGAGTGTAGAAGTAAGAAAAAACCAACTCGGCAACATCAAAATTAGGGCGAAATTGTGACTGTAGGGCAAAGCTGAAGCTGATACACCTGTAACGTCATTAACCATGCCGCTCGCCGATGCAAGCGCGAAATTTGCGATAACAGCGTAAACAAATAAAATAGCAGCTTTCCCGGGCAAACTATTCCACACCAACATAAATTTCGGCCATGTCTCTTTGAACACACCAACCAGCACAAAGCTAAACATCAACAGTTCGAACGCTGCACTGTTGATATCAAAATACAGCCAAAGTGCAAACAAGCAAGTGGCAGAAAAATAGCAACGCTGTGCGAAGTTAAGACTTCGCCAAAATCGAACCACACCTACGCTCTTTTTTGATACAAAGCGCCTTCCCTGGTTTTTACCACTAAGGTAAAGAGTACGTATACCGTTTGTTATTTCCATAATCAAATTCGCTTTAATGCTCGTTTTTCTTTTGTATGTTCTAGTGCTTGGCGCGCTTTACTTCCCGACACGCCAACAATGCGCTATGCTGTAAAGTCTTAAAATCAACAAGTTATACCTTGGATATTACACGTTGAACAAGTGGCACACGAATTTTTATGACGCATTCTGAAAACTTAACGCTTGTTTGCGAACAGTGCCATACGTCTGCACATATCCCTTCTTTAGCACATCGACAGCGCGCGGTTTGCCCCGTTTGCAATCACACGTTGGTTTCACACCGAAACAATTCGAGCGAAAACATGATTGCTTATTCGTTCAGCGCCATTGTGTTACTGCTGCTTTCACTGTCGTTTAACTTCCTCACCTTTAAAGCCAGTGGCCAAAAGCATAGCATCGACTTACCATCAGGCATTGCTGTGCTTATTCAACAAGATTATTTGTCGCTTGCCATTATTACGGGGTTAGCCACCATCCTACTACCGGGAATGGTTTTAATGGGAATATTATGGTTGTCGTTGGCACAGTATCGCAATCACCGTCCATCATATCTTCCGCGTATTTTACAGATGGTAACCACGCTAATGCCGTGGAGTATGGCAGAGATTTTTCTGGTCGGAACATTGGTTAGCCTTATCAAAGTGACTGAACTTGCTGATGTAGCTATCGGCCTTTCGTTTTATGCGTTTATTGGGTTTTCTGCTTTCACCGCGCTATGTATTGCGCAGTTTGATACGACAAAATGCGCAATGTGGTTAGCCGAAGGCGTGCCACCACAACCCAAGCAGTTAAGTAAACAACGAGCCCATGTAAGCATTCAGCGCACCTGGGCCTTATTGCTAACAGCATGTATTTTGTACATTCCTGCGAACGTGCTGCCCATTATGCACACGGAACTGTTTGGCCAACAAACGCCAAACACCATTATTGGCGGCGTTATAAGCCTTTGGCAAACAGGCTCATACCCAGTTGCAATAGTGATATTGGTGGCCAGTGTAGTGGTTCCAGTAGCTAAAATAGTTATTCTTTGTTGGTTGAATTACTCAGTTCAGCAGCAGAAAACCAATTCAAAACAGCTTCGCATAAAGTATTATCGTATTACCGAGGCCATTGGCAGATGGTCTATGATTGATGTTTTTGTGGTAGCTGTACTAGTGGCACTTATTCAAATGGGAAGCACGCTATCTATTCACCCCGGCCAGGCAGCTATTGCCTTTTGTGCCGTAGTTTTTGTAACAATGATTGCCGCGATGACATTTGACTCGCGACTTATTTGGCAGCAGTGGAAGCAAGAAAAATGACCGACGACACAAAGTCAATTGAAGCTAACGTAAAGCCCACTTCGTCTGTATCACGTATTTGGCTAATTCCCATTTTGGTGGTGTTAGTAGGCGGCTGGATGGTGTACTACCAATGGAAGAATCAGGGCCCCTTAATTACGATAGAGCTACAATCGGCCACCGGTATAGAAGTAAACAAAACGCCAATCAAAATACGCGATCTAGACATTGGGCAAGTAAAGAAAATCACACTTAAGCCCGATTTGACTGGTGTATTGGTTACCGCGCGCATCGATGCCAGCGCAGAGCATTTATTGAATGAGCATGCGGAATTTTGGGTAGTTGCGCCCCGAATTAGCTTTTCAGAGGTATCAGGGCTTAACACGCTGTTGTCAGGCAGCTACATTGCAATGTCAGCACAAGATGAGGGCAAAGAACAATTGCAGTTTACTGCTTTGGAACGTCCGCCTGTCACACCTCAGGGCACACCTGGCCTTCATGTGATGCTTAAAAGCGATGATGAATTCGCGTATAAGCCTGGCGACCCAATTATTTATAAAGGGTTTAAAGTAGGTGAATTTGAAGACGCCACCTTTGATATTGACGAGCGAATTGTTTATTACGACGCATTCATAGAAGCGCCCTACCACAAGCTTATTACCTACAATACGCGGTTTTGGGATGTGAGCGGCGTTAAACTTCTGCTGGAATCTAGCGGCGTTACTGTTGAAACAGGAAGCCTTGAAACCCTGTTGGCAAACGGCATTACATTTGGTATTCCAGAAGACGTGCCTAAAGGTGAACTGGTTACTGAGAACGCTGAATTCACTATCTACAAAGATAGTGCCGCGGCGTCGGATGCCCGCTTTAAAGTGGCCGCTGAATACCTTTTACTTATAGATGAAAGTGTACGCGGTCTTACCGTTGGTGCACCGGTTGAATATCGCGGTATAGAAATTGGTTATGTGACTGCCATCAACTCATTTGCGGCAGTAGAGGGCAACGTGCTTGAGCGCGACTACCCCATTCCAGTACTGATTAACATTTACCCAGGAAAAGCGCGACAGCCAGATACCCAAGAAGGGCTGAACGCTATACAACAAACCATACGAAATTGGTTAGCGCGCGATCTGCGTGCTTCGCTGCGTATGGGTAACGTGCTTACTGGTGGCCTATTTGTTGATCTTCAGCACTTCCCTGATGAAGACAGCCAAGGAATGATACAGGTAATAAATGGCTACGAGGTTATTCCAACTGTTAGCAACGAGTTTACGCAGCTCACTCAAAAAGCGGACGCCATTTTAGATAAGATTAACCAGCTTCCACTAAAAGAGATGGTGGAAAATGTACAACTCGCTGTGGAAGATATGAAGCTTGCGGCAGAGTCGGTTGAAACCGCCAGCAGCGATTTTGACTTACTGATTGAAGAGATAGATGCAAAAGCGCTTAACAGTAACCTTAATCAGGTGCTAGTTAGTCTTGATGGCCTATTGAAAAATTACAGTGAAGGCGGTTTCAATCAATCTGAAATTAAAGAAACCGTTGATACTTTGCAAGAAACTATGCGCAGCATTCAGCCTTTACTATTGAAACTGAATCAAACGCCCAATAGTTTGATTTTTTCGCCAGGCGATGAAATTGACATTCAACCGAAAGCGAAAAAAGATTAACGATAGTCTGCGCTGCCTTCAAATGGCAGCACAGAGACCAAAATGGATTAAAAAATGAACGTAACAATGAGCAAATTCGACAGTAAAGTAGGCGGATGGCGACTGGCTGGTTTCTTGTGCGTATTAGTTTTATTTATGGGTGGATGTTCAAGCTCTTCGTCATCACTTAATTACTATTTGTTGCATTCAACATCAGCAACCCACAGTGTTAACGCTCAAGCCAATAAAACGCCTGCCCTGCTAACAATAGATAAATTAGTGATACCTGAATATTTAAAACAGCGCGGTCTCGTATATCAGATAAGTGAAACCAATATTCACATATCAACAACGCATTTATGGGCTGAACCGGTCGAAGAAGGCATAGTGAAAGTACTGCGTAGCGCGCTTTCCTCAAAAGGCGTTAAACTGCTTAAGCAAGCCGATTACGCAAGAGGTTCAGTGCCTGCAGCTAACCATAGAATAAGCATTTTAATAAACGACTTCGTGAGCACATATGGCGGAGAGGTTATTTTAAGCGGTGAGTATGTTATTACCGCTGCTGACTCTGAGGCAATGCATCAATCATTTATGTTTAAAGCCCCCATCAACCATGATGGCTTTGAAGCAAGTATTAAGGCGATGCGCGCCACACTTAACCAGTTAAGCGAACAAATAAAAGAAACAATGTAACCACCTGCACAATGATAAGTAATTTTAAAAACTACGCTTTAAGTGGAGTTAACTGCCACTACAAAGACGAGACTAATCGACGAATAATTGTAGTAAATCTGTTTGCTGCAGTGGGCATGAGTATAACTTTTGTTCTGGGTTTTCGTGCTTTGTTTGCCAATGAAATGGGGCTTGCTATAACCCTATTGGTCGCCAGTGTAGTTTTTGCTGTGTCTCAACGTTTGCAAGTACGAGTCCCCACAAAAGAAGCACGAACAACCTCTATAAGCTTACTTATATCATGCCTAATGATATTAACCCTTTTGCTTATCATTACTGGCGGCAAAGACAACACAGGCCCCTTATGGATTTACCTTGTACCACCGGTAACCATGTTTTTTGCGGGCTTCGTACGCGGTCTGCTTGCCCTAATTGCTTATACCGTAGTATGCGCATTAATCATGTTTACATATAACGATATGTTGCTATTAACACAGTATTCTTACGCTTTTAAAACACGTCTTCTGTACTCTTTTCTAACTGTATCTTTCTTGTCTGCTTTTTATGAATTTAGCCGCCAGAAAAGTTATGACACCGCACTTTACTTAAAAGAACAATTTGAAAGACAAGCAAAACACGACCACTTAACGCAATTACTCAATCGCCGAGGTGGGCAGGAATATCTTGAACATGAATATGCGCGCTTTCTTCGCAACAAACAGCCTTTTGCCATCGCCATTGCCGATATCGATCGCTTTAAGAATATTAACGACACCCTAGGCCATGAGCATGGAGACGAGGTACTTAGACAAATTTCAAAAGCGTTTTTATCGAAACTTCGCAGCGAAGACATTCTTGCTAGATGGGGTGGCGAAGAATTCCTGTTCATCCTTGTAGGCGCCAATGAGGAAAATGCCGTTAAAGCGCTTGAAAAAATTCGCAACTGCTTAAATACCAACCCACTAGTCATTAATGGTGAAAAACTTGAAGTAACAAGCAGTTTTGGCGTGTGTGAAGTAAATCAAGGAATGACCCTATCACACGCGGTTAAGCAAGCCGACAAAGCGCTTTATCACGCGAAAGACACAGGAAGAAACAAAGTGTGTAGTGCATCGTCACTTACCTAACTTTTTTCGCTCATTTCCATTTCTATTTGCTCTGTTTATCTCAAAAACATAACAATTCATCACGCTTATTCACCTTTACACAAAATTGACTCATCTTTAGTTACATTTGGACTGTATCTCTGAAACACTTTAGCGCTACACTATGTACAGATATTACGACTAAAGTTGAAGCAGTTATGAAATGGATGAAAGTTGCGCTTCCAATCGGCGTTTTGCTATTGGGCTACTTGGGTATGAAAGGTATTGAGGCATCTGCTGACGATTCCGCCATAACGGACGAAGTAGACACTCGCCCTACAGTTACTGTTGAATCGATTTCACCTGAGGATATTCGCGTTCAATTAACCTCTTATGGTGAAATTACGCCACTTGAAACAACCAATTTGGCTGCTCAGGTCTCAGGTGAAGTACAAAGCTGGAACCCTAAATTTGTAAGCGGTGGCTTAATTCGAAGAGGCGAAGTGCTTTTCTCAATTGAACCAGACGCCTACGAGGCGGCACTACTGCTAGCAGAGGCAAACTTAGCCAGCGCTCAAGCTCAGCTAATTCAAGAACAAGCCCAAGCCGATGTGGCGGCAAAAGAAGCCAAAACCATGCCTAACGCCAGAGTAACTGATCTTTACTTAAGAAAACCTCAAGTAATGAGCGCACAGGCTGGTGTTAAATCTGCAGAAGCACAGCTTAAGATTGCCAAACGCGACTTAGAGAACTGCCAAGTAAAAGCACCTTACGACGCTTTGGTAGTCTCGCGTAATATCAGTACAGGCGACTACGTTTCGCAAGGTACCGCGGTTGCTGTGCTAAACAATATTGAATATGCAGAAATTACCTTCCCTATTGCTGGTTTCGACAAAATGTTTCTTGCCGACAACACTATTGGTAGTGAAATTGCTATTGAAATAGATGATGTGGCTGGTGCTAAGGTGAAAGGCACTATTCACCGTGACACCGGTGTTATAGACAACAATACCCGTATGAGCTATTTCGTGGCTCGCGTTGAAGACCCCTACGCCATTCATTCAAACAAGCCAGTGATTAAATTTGGCTCATACAGCACGATTTCTTTTGAAGGTAAAACACTGAACGATGTTTACCGCGTTCCTCAAGAGTTGGTAAACAATCGTTTGCTATGGACACTTGACGATGACAACAAGTTAAAGTCACAAAAGGTGAAAGTTGTACGTGAAGAAAACGGCGACTTCCTAATTCAAGGGTCGTTCAACCCTAATAAAGTGGTTATGTCACTACCTGAGTATCCGCAAAATGGGATGGCGGTAAAAGTGATTAAAAACACTTCTGATCTTGTGACAGCGAAAGCAGACTAAGGAACTGTCATGGACAATAAAAACGATCCTCAAACTGGCTTAATTGCATGGTTTGCGCGCAATTCAGTTGCCGCAAATCTGTTGATGATTTTTATCATCATTATGGGTGTGGCTAGCTATTTCACCATTCAGCGCCAGATGTTTCCCAACATCGAAATTAACTACATTAATGTAGAAGCAAGTTACCCCGGAGCTTCACCTCAGGAAATTGAAGAAAGTATCTTCATAAAGGTTGAAGAAGCGCTTAAAGATATAACGGAAATAAAGCGAACCGTTTCCCGAGCAAGACGTGGTGGCGGTGCGGTAACGCTTGAAATTGACACAAAAGCTGAACTTACCGACGTTCTTGATAAAGTGAAGCTGCGTGTAGACAGTATTGCTACTTTTCCCGCAGATATGGAGCCATTAACCATATCGCAAGTGGAGTTTCAGCAGCAAGTTATTGAAATGCCTCTAGTGGGTGACCTTCCCCTTTCCGAATTAAAAGTACTGGCAAAAGAAGTGGAAGACGAACTACTTCAATTAGGTTCAGTGTCTTTGGTGACGGTAAATGCGCCTAATGATGAGATTGCCATTGAAATTAAGCCCGATACGCTGCGTAAATACGGGCTGAATATTAGTGATATTACGAGCGCCATTAATAACTATTCAGCAAATATGTCAGCGGGTCAGCTTCGCACCAATTCAGGCATTGTTTCGGTTCGTGTTGAGAATCAATACTACAGCGGAGAAGAATTCCGCCAGATCCCAGTTAAGATTGGTGCAAGTGGTGCCCGTGTTACGCTAGGTGATGTTGCTTATATAAACGACGGATTTGTTGAAGGCGAACGCTACTTTAAATACAACGGCATGAATGCCATGTATATCGCAGTAAAAGCCACTAAAACGCAAAACACCATTCCTGTTGCTGAAACGGTTAAAGCCTATATTGAACAAAAGAACGAAACCTTACCTGAAGGCATTAGTCTAGAGATATTGGTAGATATGACCTACTACCTTAATGCTCGCCTAGACATGATGCTGTCTAACTTAGTGCAGGGCTCTGTATTAGTTGCGTTTATGCTCACCCTGTTCTTACGCTTCAGACTTGCACTTTGGGTAATGATTGGCCTTCCAGTTTGTTTCCTTGGCGCGATGATGCTAATGCCATTGTTTGGTGTAAGCATTAATATTTTGTCGCTATTCGCGTTTATTATGGTACTGGGTATTGTGGTAGACGACGCCATAGTTATAGGAGAAAGCGCCTACACCGAAATAGAAAGCAAAGGCGGCGGCATAGACAACGTTATTCGTGGTGCAAAGCGTGTAGCAACCCCTGCTACATTTGGGGTGTTAACGACCATTGCAGTATTTGCTCCATTTACGTTAAGTAGTGGCCCTGAAGGCGCTTTCTTTTACAACATAGCTGTAGTGGTTATCTTATGCTTGGTTTTCAGTTTAATTGAATCGAAGCTTATCTTACCTGCGCATATTGCTCACACTACGTTTTCAGAAGTAAAACCAAACGGCTGGCGTTCTCGCTTCAACAAACGCTTTTTTGCTTTTGTAAACGGCCCATATAAACGCACCGTTGAGCGGGCTATTAATTGGCGTTGGGCGGTGTTAATGATGTTTATTGCGCTACTTATGCTTAGCTTCGGCTTAATAAACGCGAACTATGTGCGCATGGTGCCTAATCCTAAGGTGCCTCACGACTTCCCTAGCGTTCGCATCGAAATGAATGAAAACGTGTCTGATATGACTACCATTAACGCGTTAAGAATTGTTGAACAAACAATTTTAGATGTTGAGGAAGACATCATTAACGAATTTGGCACCGGTATGATCAGAGACCGTTTGGTCTTCAACGATGGTCGCTCAGAGGGTCGTATTCTTGCGCCTTTGGTCAATGAAGATGCGCGCCCTATCGATACCTTCGAACTTGCACGTCGCTGGCGTGCTGCAATACCCGAAATTGCCGGCATGAAGTCATTTACCGTTATTGACGATGTAAACGGTGATAACGGCAACGGTGACGGTGAATTTGGGTACCTTCTGTTTGGTCCAGATATAGATACGTTAAATGCTGCTGGCCTTAAATTTATTGAAATGCTGCAGCAGCAAGAAGGACTATTTGACGTTAGCTCAACCATTGACCCACCTAGCAAAGAAGTGCAAATGAAACTTCTACCGGTTGCTTATGACTTAGGTTTAACGCTGTCGAGTGTGGCATCGCAAGTGGGTGCAGGCTTTTATGGTGGCGAAGCGCAGCGAGTACTTCGCAATGGTGAAGAAGTACGCGTGATGGTGCGCTACCCAGAGCTTACTCGCGAACGCTTTGCCGACCTTAAATACACCTTGATAAAAACGCCTTCTGGCGAGGATGTAATGTTAGGCGACGTTGTTGTTCTAGAGGAGAAGCCAGGTATTAGCTACATTCGCCGTGAAGGTGGTTATCGCAGTGTGTACGTTTGGGGCAACATCGACGAAGAAAAAGTTGAGCCAAATGAGGTTGTGGATGAAATTCAAGAGAAGCTACTTCCACAACTTCAAGAACAATTCCCTAGCGTAATGACAGAGCTAGGTGGTGACATTGAAGAACAGCAAGCACAACAAAACGAGCAAATCCTGTTCTTCCTAGCGGCTATGATCATGGTATACATTCTTCTGGCGGTACCGCTAAAAAGTTATGGCCAACCGCTCATAATTATGTCGGTGATTCCGTTTAGCCTTACCGGCGCAATTTGGGGCCATTACCTATTGGGCCTCGACCTTTCGATGATGTCTACATTTGGCCTTATTGCTGCTGCCGGTGTAGTAATAAACGACTCGCTGGTAATGACAGACTTTGTGAATCAGCGACGGGCACAGGGTTACAGTGTTAAAGAAGCGGTAGTAGAAGCAGGTACGGCACGCTTTAGGGCCATTACGCTTACCTCTATTACAACCTTCGCGGGCGTGCTGCCAATAATGTTTGAAACAAGTCTACAGGCTGCGTTTGTAATTCCAATGGCCGTTGCGTTAGGTTTCGCTGTACTTTACGCCACATTGGTTACGCTTATTTTAGTGCCGTGCTTATATGTTATTTTACTAGACTTACGTGGTCCGTTCTCTTACATAAAGCGCACGGTATCAAGACGTAAAGCATCGTCGAATACAAGTAGCGACACGCTAAGCGGCGCACCACAAACCAGTAGCGCTGTTGATTAAACGGGTATACTCTTTTACCGTTTTGATTTAGCGTAGATAACGTTTTTAAATGTCAAAATCAGCCTTCCACAAGGCTGATTTTTTTTGACCACAGAAAAAGGACACTCTCATGACTAACGCGGTTTCGATTAGAAAGGCCACACCTGACGATATTGCACAAATACGCCAGTTTATACTTGAGCTCGCCATTTATGAAAAAGCGGAGCATGAAGTTGAGGCCTCTGAAGCAGACTTACACAACACGCTGTTTGGCCCTGGCGCAACGGCACACTGTGTAATGTGCGAAAGCAATGGCTCTGCAATTGGGTTTGCTGTGTATTTCTTTAATTACTCAACATGGCAAGGCAGAAACGGGCTTTATTTAGAAGACCTTTATGTGTCTGTGGCTTCTCGTGGTATGGGTGCGGGCAAAGCATTATTGCAGCACCTTGCGAAGATTGCAGTAGAGAACAACTGCGGGCGTTTTGAGTGGAGCGTTTTAGACTGGAACAAACCTGCTATCGATTTTTATGAATCGCTTGGCGCAAAACCTAAAAGTGAATGGCTAGGCTATCGTATGGACGGACAAACGTTAATCGACTTTGCTAACAACGGCTGACATTATTTTTATACTTAGAAATTTTCTATTTAGCTACTTTTTTAATTAGAAACTGGCTTATTTAGAAACATTCGTATTTCGATGCGCCTTATTCACCTACTCCTCTATTAACATACTGTGCTTAGTTACTGCTTAAAACGTAGTCGCAGCACTAGCTTACAGACAACAAAAAAAGCCATGTATTACTACATGGCTTTTCAATATTAAACGCTAGGCTTAATAAATATTAGAACGAACCAATTAATGAAAGACGCGCGTTAATTGGTGCGCCAACTGTTGCTTGGTGACGTGAGTGAGCATTCGGGAAGTAAAGCTCATCAGTTAGGTTCTCAACGTTTAGCTGTAAGCGCATGTCACTGTTGATGTCGTAGTATGCAGATGCATCAACACGTACATAGCTAGGTAGCACTGGTGAATTATCAGCGGTCAAGATGAAGCTTTCATCTTGGTAGGTTGCACCAACACCAAAACCAAATACGTCACTTACTTCATAAGCAGCCCATACCGAGAACGTGTTCTCTGGTAGCTCACGTAGCGCTACGCCGTCAGAGTTTTCACCGTCAAGGTTGCTGTAGTTTGCAGTAATGTGAAGTTTTTCTGTTACGTAACCTTGAAGTTGAAGCTCGAAACCAGACACGTCTGAATCAACTTCAACAAAGCCTTCAGGGTCGTTCGGATCGTTATCAAGTGATACTTGCTCGTTCTCAAAGATTGCCGCAGTGAAGCTTAAACCTTCCATGAAGTCCCATTTAATACCAATTTCCTGGTTAGTAAATGTATCTGGATCAAGCTGGTCTGCGTCACCATTGATGTTCGCGTATTGCTCGCCAGAACGCGGCAAGAAAGACTCGCTGTAGCTTGCGTAAATTGAGATATTTTCTTGAGGCTTGTAAACCACACCTGCACGTGGAGATACTTCTTCGTCAGTTCTGTTGCGAAGCTCATCTGCTGCAACGTTGAATACTTCAATATCGAAGCTGTCGAAACGTGCACCTAGTACTAGGTCGAAGTTTTCAGATAGCGCAATTTCATCTTGTACGTAGAACGAGTAAACGTCTAGGTCAACATGCGTATCGTCGTTAAGTGCAGAGAAAGCCGTTGTTACATTCACGCCATCCGCATTCACGCCTTGAAGGCCACGGAAGCTTAGTGGTCGCATAACGTTAAATGCTTCTTTATCGTTACCGGTTGAATCGAACACTGGGTTAAAACGGTCTTGGTTTGACTTGGTGTTAATCATTTCACCGCCAAAAATCACCGTATGTTCAATGCTGCCCGTCGCAAATTCACCGACAAGGTTAGCACTCAAAATAAGGTTTTCACGCTGCGTTGTATCGATGTAACCATCAAGAGTTGCTACGTTTGTTTCTGGGTCGAAACCTGCAGCATAGAAGGTAGCGTATACTTTATCGTAGTCACCGTAAAAGGCATTGAAGTTACCTTTTAGGTTATCAGAAAACGTGTGTTGTAGGTTTGCACGGAATACGTCTGCGTCAAGTGTTTGGTAGTTGTTATCTGGGTCGCCAAATACAATGTCTTCAAACGCTTCAACCGGCTCGCCGTTTGCGCCAGTTGGAATACCACGGTCGATAAAGCGTTCGTGGTCGATATACTCATAAGACAAATCAATAATAGTGTCGTCGCTTAGCTGGAAACGCGCAGTTGGGTTGAAGCCGTAGCGATCGCCGTAGAAGAAATCACGGTGGTTATCTAGGCTTTCGTACATTGCGTTAATGCGTACGCCAGACTCATCGCCTGTATCAATGTTTGTATCTAGCTGCAGGTTGTATGCACCAAACGTGTTAGCTGACACGTTATAGTTTACAAACTGTTCGCCCACTTGAGCTTTTTTAGATACACGGTTAAAAATACCGCCAGTACCGCCACGACCAAACAATAGCGCGTTCGGACCACGTAGAATTTCTACCTGTTCTACGTTGTATAATGCACGGTAATACTGAACGTCGTCGCGGTTTCCGTCAATGTAGAAGTCTGCGGTAGAGCGTACGCCACGAAATACCACCGCGTCACGGTGACCTTCACCTTGAGATGTATTTACACCTGGCATGTAATCGATAATTTGACCAACGCTTGTGATACCACGGGCGGTGATCTCTTCAGATGTCATAATTGACAAGCTTTGCGGCACGTCAATGATTGGTGTAGGGCTTTTAATTGAGTTCGACTGGTTTACCGACAGGTACTGTCCATTGATAGTTACACGCTCGATGTTCTCTAAGTCAACAGCTAGCGCTGCAGGGCTCAATAATACGGCTGTAGCAATACTGGTAAGTTTAAACTTCAATTTTCATCTCCAAGTTTTAAACATTTCAAATGTGTTTGTGTGGCGTTTAGCAAAGCGTTGAAAATGGCTCGTTGAGTGTGTGAACCGAAAACGCTTTCTAAGTGCTAATAAGAATCGTTGTTATTTTCGGTTGGCATCATATAGAAAAATTTCTACCTTGACGAGAGGTAAAGCCATATTTTTTGTAGTTTGGTGATGAATTCATTGAGAAAAAGCAAAAAGAGAGACATAAATGCGCAAAGGAAAAAGGTATAAGGGAAGAGTTTCAGAGGAAGAAAGCGCAAAAGTATAGGCCGTCAGTCACTGGCCTATACAGTTTTTAGAGAATAAATAAGTGATGTTAGTGAGATTTAAGAGGTTTGTGTTAGTTGTGGGGCTCACTTCGAGCTCATGTTGCGTAGCGGCTTAATATAAGTGCCGCAATATTTGTCGCTATTCTATTTTGATCGTCAGCACTTAGTGCATCTTCAATTTTAAATAGCTGCGGCCAAAAGCACTGTCCTTTCACTAAACTGTCAATTTCATCAACAACGCGGTCTAAATCATCAAAACCAAGCTTACCGTCTTCTTTAGCTTCTTTTAACCAGCGGTGCATGGCCGTCTCTTGTGCTTTTAGTTGAGCAACTTCGTCTTTCAATTTCTCGGGTTTATAGAAAAAATGTCCAATAGCAACGCGTGCTAAATCTAAGTGAGACTCGCTGACCATAAATTCAATATCTTGCAGAATTAGGGCTACCAACTGTTTATCCAACGGCGCGTTGCTGTTGTAGTCTGCTTTGGTATTTAAAATTGCACTTTGCCATTGCTGCGTAACAAGGTGCATTACTAGGTCTTCTTTTGTCGAAAAATGGTTGTATACCGTGCGCTTCGATACATTCGCCAGTTCTGCTAGCTTATCCATGCTTGTGCCATTTACGCCAAACTCTTGAAAAGCCTGCGTGGCAGCCTGAATTATGGCTTCACGTTTAATATCGCTGCGCGTGCGCGTTGTGCCTGTCATAAGACATGTCCTTTAAAAAACCTACTGCCATTTTACACCGGGCAGTTTACTTTTCAATGCAACGACACTAAAATGCACTCACCAGTTTACTTTATACAATTATTTACCTGTAACCTGTGTGTAGAGTAACTCTTTTTTATCAATACAAATGGATACCCAATCATCATGTCCATCACGCGAATATCTCATACGCTGTTCACCAGCCTACTTTCAATTACGTTGCTTACCTCTTTAAGCGCTTGCACAACGGAAGAGGCATTAGAACAAAAGCCTGCATCTCCGCGCTATGTAAAACTAGCAACAGTAAGCACTATTCCAGATTTCGACGAGTTTACATTTCCTGCTGTCGTGTCTGCTGTAAAGACAATTGATTTAAGTTTCGAGGTGTCAGGTCGTCTTGTGCAAACCGACCTAGTGACAGGAAGCGATATTAAAGAAGGAAAACTGCTTGCCACTATTGATAGAAAACCCTTCGAGCGACGTGTTGAAGAATCTAAAACGCGCCTTGAACAAGCCAAGCGAGAGCTTGATAGAATTGAAAAAATGTTTTCACAAAACTTGGTAGCACAAAGTAACTTAGACTCAGCGAAAACGTCTTACGAGCTTGCCGTTATTGATTTGAAAAACGCTCAAGAAGATTTGAGCTATACGCAGCTGTACGCCCCTTTCAACGCAAAAGTGTCGCAACGGTTGGTTGAAAACAATAGCTTTGTATCAGCGGGCACTCCCATCGCGCGGCTTCAAGATGTATCAAAAATTTATTTCAACATTAACGTTCCCGAGCGTTTGGTAACAGCGAATTTAGGAAGAGGAATAGACAGAGCAAGTGCAACCTTGGCAAGTAATCGAAACCAATGGTACGCGGTGGAATATGTAGAGCACTCTACACAGCCCGATCCAATCTCTCAAACTTATGAAGTAGTATTCGCTATGGCGCCAAGAGAAGAGTTACCGCTTACGCCAGGCGCAAGAGCAGTCGTAAAAGTTGGTTTGCAAGGCACACTATTTACCGATGGGTTTGTGGTACCGGTAAAAGCGTTAGTAGGCAATGAAGATAATGGCTTTGCCGTTTGGCTTTACGACAACCAGTCTGAATCGGTAATAAAAACACCTGTTGAAGTTAAGCATATAGAAAACAAGCTGGCGGTAATAACGGGTAACGTTGAGCTTGGCCAACGTGTGGTGGCCGCTGGTGCCGCGCAAATGCGTGATGGAATGAAAGTGCTTCCTTATAAGGGAGAAAAGTAGTTTATGGATATTGCACGCTACTCCATCGACAAACCCGTAAACGTGTGGCTTATGGTAGTTATACTGCTACTTGGCGGCATGCTTGCGATGTCTAAAATAGGCAGGCTAGAAGACCCCGCTTTCACTATCAAACAAGTAAAAGTATATACCGCATACCCTGGCGCCAGTGCTGAAAAAGTAGAGCGAGAGGTTACCGAAAGGCTGGAAATTGCGATTCAGCAAATGCCGCAGCTAAAAGAAGTTACTTCGGTCTCATCACCAGGTCGTTCTGAAATTACAGTTGAAGTAAAAAGTACCTACAACAGTAGTTTATTACCTCAAGTGTGGGATGAACTGCGCAAGCGTCTTCGAGATATTCAAAGCTCTTTACCCGTTGGCGCTAGAGCTCCTGTTGTGTTCGATGACTTTGGTGACGTTTACGGACTATATTACGCGTTAAGTGCTCCCGATTTTGACACCCGAGAACTACGCGAGTTTGCACGTATTATTCGACGAGATTTGTTAACCACCAGCGGTGTTGCCAAAGTAAATGTTACGGGTGTACAAAAAGAGCAGATAGTCGCTTATATCAACCCCTATCAACTGGCCGGTTTAGGCATTTCTTTTCCAGACTTAGCAAAACTTTTTGAGGATAACTTGCGTCCATTCAATGGCGGGCGCGTAAAAGTGGATGAAAAGAACGTACGTCTAATTGTTGAACGGGCCCCCGATAGATTGGAAGAGATTTCCAACCTTTCTGTGGTCATACCCGGCACCAACCGCTCCTTGCGTGTTGCTGACGTGGCAACGTTAAAGTTAGAGCCTGCTGATATACAGCCTGTATTAGTGCGCTACAACGGAGAAGAAGCCCTTACGCTTAGTGTGTCGGCGTTAACTGATGTTAACATTGTTGATGTAGGTAAAAGAGTGAATGCGAAGGTTGATGCTTTGCTAAAGCAACTTCCTGTCGGCATAACGCTTACTCCAATATACGACCAGGCCTCAGTGGTTGATGAGTCAGTGACCGGCTTTATAAACAACCTTATTATGTCGGTTGCTGTGGTAACGCTAACGCTGTGTTTGTTTATGGGCTGGCGCTCTGGCGTAGTTGTTGGCTCCGTATTATTGGTAACCGTGTTAGGTACTATTTTAGTAATGTGGCTTATGGGTATTCAGCTTCAGCGTATTTCGCTAGGCGCCATGGTAATTGCCATGGGAATGCTGGTAGATAACGCCATCGTAGTTGCGGAAGGTATGATGCTTCGTATGGCCACAGGCGCAACAGCAAAAGAAGCTGCAAGCTTTATTGTTAAACGTACGCAATGGCCGTTACTGGGCGCCACAGTGATAGGAATTGCCGCCTTTTCTGGTATCGGGTTATCGAACGATGCTACCGGTGAATTCCTTTACTCATTGTTCGCTGTAGTGCTTGTTTCTTTGATGATCAGCTGGGTGCTAGCAGTTACGCTTGTACCCGTGTTGGGTGCACATTTTTACCGCAAAGGGTTTTCCCAATCGAGTAACACAAAACCGTCTGCCATGCAGCGTTGGTTCAAAGGTACGTTGCTTGGTGCACTAAAACTGCGCTGGGTGACTATTGGTGCACTAGTGTTAATTACCGTCGCGGCATACGGAAGCTTTGGTATGGTGAAGCAAGGCTTCTTCCCACCATCGAATGCTCCCCTTTTCTTCGTGCATTATTGGGGTCCACAAGACCGCGATATTCGTACCACAGAAAACATCGCCAAAGCTGCAGAGCAGCGTATGTTAGCACTAGATAATGTAACTGCAGTAACCACGTTTGTTGGTCAGGGTGCCGACCGATTTACGCTTACTTACTCGCCTAAGAGTGCAAATGAAAATTATGCGTTTTTTATTGTGCGAGCTGATGAGCTAAGCGACATTCCTGCTATTCAAGCTAAGCTTGACAACCAGCTAAACGATTTAGATTTAGACGCCAACTTCTACATGGAACGCATGCAGTTTGGCCCGGGCTCAGGTGCAAAGTTAGAAGCGCGTTTTTCTGGCCCAGATACAGAAGTGCTACGCCAGCTTGCTGAAGAAGCAAAAGCAAAACTGTATGCAGACGGTAATATCATCGACATTAGACACAACTGGCGAGAGAAAGGCTTTGCAATTAATACACAGTTCGACAACTATAATGCCGGTATTGCGGGCGTATCACACAGTGACTTTAGCCAAACCGTTCAATACGCCAGCAATGGCGTACAGCTAGGTACTGTGCAAGATGGTGATTATGCTTACAGTATTATTGCTAAAATGGGTAACGCTGAAAACGATGAACTCCAGTCTATTCGTGAATCTCAGGTTTGGTCGTCGCAGCAACGTCAATATGTGCCGTTTACTCAAGTATCTCATGGCCTTGAGTTAATGACAGAAGAAATGCGCATACATCGAAAAGACAGACTTCGCACCATTACTGTTGAAGCAGAGCCTGGAGAAAATGAGACCGCAGCAAAAGCACTTGCACGCGTGCGCCCGCAGTTGGAGGCTATTCCCCTCCCCCCAGGATATCACCTTGAATGGGGTGGCGAATTTGAAAGTTCAAGTGAAGCACAGCAAGCACTTGGTGCAGGTTTGCCAGCAGGCTTCTTGGTGATGTTTATTATTTCAGTATTGCTATTTGGTCGTGCTCGTCAGCCGCTTATTATTTGGTTAGTAGTACCTATGGCCATTGTCGGCGTGGTGACAGGTTTGCTGTCTACTGATATGCCCTTTGGCTTTATGTCTTTACTTGGCTTCCTAAGTTTGTTCGGCATGCTTATTAAAAACGCCATTGTGCTTATAGAAGAAATCGATCTTCAAATTGAAGAAGGGCTAGCAATACACAACGCTATTGTAGAAGCAACCCTCAGCCGTGTAAGGCCTGTGGCATTAGCAGCTGTCACCACCATACTGGGTATGGCGCCATTGTTGTTCGACGCATTTTTCGCAGACATGGCGGTGACTATTATGGGTGGACTAGCATTTGCGACAGTATTAACGTTAGTTGCAGTGCCAGTGCTCTATAGCCTGCTATTTAAAGTAAGTTATAGAAACAGCCAAGCTTAAAAAAACGCACTGGCGGCGAAAATTTTCTGCCAGTGCGCACTATCTTTTTGCCTCTATACGCGACTGCATGTATTTCATGACATCGCGCCAGCTTACGATGCCAACTGGGTGCTTTTTCTCGTTTATTATTGGGATACAAGAAATTTTATTCTGGTTAAACAGTGTAATAGCAGTGTAAATAGAATCGTTTGATGTGAGGGTAATCACCTCACGCGTCATAATTTGGTGAGCCTTTTTGTCAAGCGTGGCGCGGTCTAGCATGCGCTCACTAATAGTATCCACGAATGGACTTACCGCTTTCATCAAATCTCTGTCGGAAATAATACCTTTAAGTATGTTGTCATTTACGACCACTAAATGATGAAAACCAGTAGCAGCAAACAGCTCGCGTAACGACTGCAAACTGTCGTCCATATGAACGCTAACAACACGGGTAGACATTATTTGTGAAATGCTCATTATCACTTCTATCCTTTATAGAGTAATAGCTTACATAAGATGACTAACACATTACTAATAGCGTAGAAATGAGTGTACTTTTTTACAAGCTCCCCATTTCTTATTGTTCTTTACTCGGTGTTTTCTTTGCGCCATATCAAATTAAATTGCGTGCTTTCTCGCTCTAACCTTTTTCCATTTCTCAAATCTTTACTATCCTTTAGTCTGTGTTGAATGCTTAACAGTATGAAACTATTGAAACAATTAATGATGTTTTTCATCTTAGGTAAGTATGAATGATTAAAGGACAGTTTTCGGCAATCGCACTACTTTGCAGCGGCATGGCAGCATTTAATGCTTCGGCCGAACAAGAAAGACTTAATATTAGCGGGTTCGGAACTATTGCAACTGCAACAGCTGACACAAACAATTTTGAGTTTCGAAACGACCGTTCACAAGACGCTAAGGCGAAAAAAGACGGCTTTGCTTTTAGGCCGTTGAGCTCAATTGGTGTTCAAATAGATTATCGCATTACAGATAAGCTCGACTTCGTTGGCCAGTTTGTTTATCGCGACCAAGATTTTCAAAAGCTCGACTCAATAACGCAAATGGCCTTCTTGCGTTACCAGCTTTCGCCGTCATGGCAATTAAGAGCTGGAAGAGTTGCAGCAGATATTTTTCACTTTAGCGATACACGGGATGTATCAATTGCCTATCCATGGGTAAAAGTACCGACGGAAGTTTATGGTATTGTACCGAGTCGAAGCTTAGATGGCGCAGACGTTTCCTATTTAAAACCCTACGATAATTTCGAGTTGTCGCTTAAAGCCTTTTTTGGGAAAGGTGAGAGTGACTTTACTAGCGATGACTTTGTTCCTATACAGTTCGACAACTTGTACACCTTAGGCATTGAGCTAACCTCCCTTGACTGGAGCGTTGCTTTAAAACACACCAAAACCGAAGCCGAAAATGCATCACCTGGGGCTAATTTCGTATCAGAATCAGTAGCGCAATTACAACCAATTTGGAGCGGTGCAACTGCGTATGCAAGAGAGTTGTCAACTGAAGGCGCTGACATTGAATATACCTCTCTATACTTTAACCGATTTTTGGGTGAGTGGGAGTTATCGGGTGAGCTATCGCATATTGACTCTACCTCTATTGGGTTACGCCATTCAATAAACGGCTTCTTTAATTTAAGCTATTTTTATGGTGCGCACACGTTTTACGCCCTTTACTCGTTTGCCGATACAGATGCTTACTACATAGGCGAAGAGCGACCTGACTTCCCTATAAACGCTAACACGTTGCAGCTCGCCGCACTGGCAGAAGAGGTTGCAAACTCTCTAGCTCATAGCCAACAATCATTTTCTGTAGGTTGGCGATGGGATTTAAAAGAAAACTTAGCATTTAAAGCGCAAATTGAACGTACCGATATAGATGAAAGAGGAGGCGGCTTAAGAGCACGTGATGACCTCGTCATAAATGGAGAAGAGAGCGTCGCACATACTTTGTTTCTAGGACTAAGCTTTAGCTTTTAGGAGTAGACATGAAGTTATTTACAACCTGCTCCACTATGCTGTTTATTGGTATTTTAGTGTTGTTTACAAGCACAAAGTTTGCGTACGCACAGGAAACTATTGTTGTTGTAACTAGTCAGAACAACACCATTCAATCAATAGACAAAAAAGGGCTTATTGATTTATACATGGGTAAATACTCTGCATTTCCAAATGGTGAACGCGCAACGCCAATAGACGTAGAAAAAGACAGTAATTTAAAAGAAACGTTTTATAGGGCATTGGTAGGTTTACCACTAGCCCGTGTCAACGCCTATTGGTCGCGCTTGAAATTCTCAGGTAGAGCGAAGCCACCGGCTGTTGAACAAACATTAGACGATATTGAACAGCGTATTAACAACGACAGTTCCGCGCTGGCCTATATTTACGAATCTAAAGTAACTGACAAAATGAAGGTAGTATATCGTTTTGATTAATGTGCATGGTTTAGGTGTCCGCTTTTCACTTTTTCTTGTTGCAGCGTCGGTGCTCGTCGTTATTGTTACCGCCGAATTTTTCTATCGCACCACATTCGAAAATGAAATAAGTGAGGCCAACAGTGATATCAAAGAGCTGTATGAAACCGTATCTGCTACGGCGTCGATTGCTGCGTTTTTGGAAGATGAAGACCTAGCTAAAGAAGCTATAAATGGTTTGGTGAAGAGTAATAAAATTCTCGCAGCATCTATCAAAAGCGAAACGCTGTATTACCAAGTCAACGTTACAAACGCAATAAACAGAAACACTGAACCTCGTGTTTTTGTAGTGCGTCACCCGTTTATTCCCGAAGACACATTGGCTGAAGTGAATGTTTATCCCGACTTCAATTACATCATTAAGCAAGCCGGTGAAATCAGTGTCGACAACAGCTTCTCACTTTACGTGTCTTCATTAGTTGTGGGGTTTGTCGCATTAATAATTACCTATTACGTTACGATTGCACCGATGTTAAGAGTGGGTCGTTCGCTTAATAAGATAAAACCAGGCACATCACAGCGTATTAATGTACCACGCTATCACAAGCGCAGCGAAATAGGCACGTTGGTAAAAGACACCAACAAATTGTTGGGCAAGGTAGAAGAACAGTTTACGCAAGAGCGCCAATTGCGCGAAGAAATAGAGTTTTTAGAAAAGCGCTTTCGAATGCTTTTTGAAAACGCGAAGTCTTCTATTGTGTTAATGACAGAGCACGGATTTATAGAGCTTAGAAACAAAGCGTTTAACGAACTTGTCGAAAAAATCGGGTTGGGCGTAAAGCAAGATTATGGCGAGCTACTTGAAGAGCTTTTTGAGCAACCCACTGTTGTGAAAAATACACTGAACGAGGCATTCAAAAGAAACGAGTTTGCCACAGGAGAGTTCAAGTTAAATACAAGTGCTAACGTAGACACTATGTGGGTGCAGTTAATTGCCAACCCGCTATTGACCGAAAACGGCGAGCGCTTTTATCAGCTTACGTTAATTGATATATCAAGCCGAAAACAAGAGCTGCAAAAGCTAGCGCTTCAGGCGGACTTCGACGCATTAACAGGCATATACAACCGAAATGGTGGCGAGAAGCTGATTGCAAAGCTAATGAATAAAGGGCACAACTTTGCATTGGCACTTATCGATTTAAATGGTTTTAAAGCGGTGAATGACATTTTTGGACACGATGCTGGTGACGAAGTGCTGGTATTTGTGTCTCAGCAACTAAAAGACACCATACGTAAAAATGACGTTGCCATTAGATGGGGTGGCGATGAGTTTGTTCTGCTATTGCAGGCGGATGACGAAGCCTCTGTAACAAAAGCCATCACCAAGGTTAACGAAGCGGTGAAACAACCTTTCTATTTTGAGAACGACAATAACCCTACTTTTGTGTCTATGAGCGTAGGCGTTGCTTTCTTCCCATCGATGACCAGCGATATGAGCACGCTAATAAAACTTGCGGATGTTGCTATGTATAAAGCGAAACAGAACAAGGTATCGGCACCTGAAGACTATTTATTCTTCGCCGAACCCGGTGAGTAAATGTGAGCTTACATTTAGCACGCGCAAATATTGCCCACCTTTGTTTATCGTATAACGTCGAAAGATTATTTATAAAAAACCATCTAGTCAGTTTCATCTTTTAGCCTTAGACTGCCATCACAATAATAATGACGACAGGTATTGTGTAAGCATTGCGTTTTGGCTAATGACTTACGTTTACTCATCCATTTGCAACAAGGTTTTCAGTTAAATGTCACAACAAAAAGTAGGTTTAGTGGGCTGGCGAGGCATGGTTGGCTCAGTATTGATGCAGCGCATGCAGCAAGAGCAAGATTTTGCGCACATCGAGCCCACCTTTTTCACTACCTCTCAAAAAGGCAGTGCAGCACCAAATTTCACAGGTAAAGATGCAGGAGTTCTTGAGGACGCCTTTGATATTGAAGTATTAGCTAAGCAAGACATTATCATTACGTGCCAAGGCGGCGACTATACCAAAGCCGTTTATAACGACCTTCGTGCAACGGGCTGGAATGGATATTGGATTGACGCAGCGTCGGCTTTACGCATGAAAGATGACGCCGTTATTGTGCTAGATCCAGTAAACAGAAAAGAAATCGACAATGGTATTGCCAGTGGCAAACGCACCTTTGTTGGCGGAAACTGCACGGTCTCACTTATGCTACTGGCGTTGGGTGGCTTGTTTGAAAAAGGCCTCGTTGAATGGGCATCACCTATGACGTATCAAGCTGCGTCAGGTTCAGGTGCTAAACATATGCGTGAACTCATTAGCCAGATGGGCGCTATTCATACCAATGTAAAAGACAAGATTGACGACCCGGCTACCGCAATTTTAGACATTGATGAGCAGGTGTCTGAGTTTATACGCAGTGATGACTATCCCAGTGAACGATTTGGCGTGCCGTTAGCGGGCAGTTTAATTCCGTACATCGATTCTCAGCTTCCCTCAGGCCAAAGTAGAGAAGAATGGAAAGCGCAAGCTGAAGCTAACAAAATACTGGGTACACAAGGACCTGAAGTGCCTATTGACGGTATTTGCGTTCGCGTAGGTGCTATGCGTTGTCACAGCCAAGCGGTTACGTTAAAGCTTAAAAAAGACCTTCCAATAGATGAAATAGAGCGCATACTTGCTGAACATAACGCGTGGGTAAAAGTTATTCCTAACGACCGCGATGTAACCATGCAAGAGCTTACGCCAGCAAAAGTTACTGGCACCTTGTCTATTCCAGTAGGACGTATTCGTAAACTTACGATGGGGCCTGAATATATTTCTGCCTTTACGGTTGGCGACCAGCTTTTATGGGGCGCAGCAGAGCCGCTAAGAAGAATGCTGCGTATCGTGTTAGAAAATGTTTAGAAAATAATTCGCTTTAGGCGAGGAAAAACATTAAAAAAGCCCCTGTAAAGGGGCTTTTTAGTATTAGCGTGACTCAGACCATACGGCAAACTCATTGCCGCCTGGCTCTACAAAATGAAAGCGACAGCCTCCGGGAAACTCAAAGATAGGCTTGCTTATCTGCCCACCGCCCTGCTCTACTTCACGTTGCGTTTGCTCAATATTCTTCGAATAGAACACGAGCAAAGGGGCACCATTTGATGCCTGCGCAACAGTAGATGATACGAAAAAGCCACCTTCAAGTCCGGCATTACTAAATGCACTGTATTCACTGCCGTAATCTGTGAACAACCAACCAAAAACATCCCCGAAGAAGGCTTTAGATGCTGTAATATCAGTGGTGGCAAACTCAGCATAGTTAAGCTGTGCTTTCTCAGTCATTTTCTTTTTCCTTCAATGACAATTTACTGGAGTATGTAGAAGTTCTGCTGCGCTCAGCATAGGGCTTTTGCTGTTTTTGCCCTGTGCCCGCTTAATAAGTGCAATTATGTTGCTATTTACCGGAGTAGCAATCTTGTGTTTTTTACCTAAGCGCTCTATTTCACCGTTCAGAAAATCAATTTCGGTAGTACGTCCAAGTTGTAAATCTTCATACATTGAAGAGCGCGCTTGGGGGTCTATTTTCAACGTTGATGCTGCAACAATATTAAAAAGAAAATTGGGCAGCATCATAATAGTTGGCATTAGTTTGGGGATCACTTTACCTGTTCTTGCTGGTGCAATGCCTTCAGCTTTTAATACAAAAAGCGCCTCTTTAAGTACCTCTGCCATTACCAGTCTGTAGGCTCTCTCACCAAGCTGCTGCTTGAGCGGAATACCGGACAACGCGTTAACGGCGTTGTTTAAATTCATAATTAACTTACCGTACTGAACACTGCTAATGTCATCGTATACCGTTACTGGAAGTTGAGCTCGCTCTAACAAATCGACAACAGGCGTACAAATAGACTCAGGATCTTCAATAGCAAGATGCCCTTCTGTACCGCAATGAAAGCGTCCGCTACCTTGATAGAATACGTTAAAAGGCACCATGCCTTTAACAATGGGTTGAGATAGCTGGCTCGCTAAAATATCACCGTTTGCAACGCCATTTTGGAAACTGATAACAGTAGCATCACTTTTAGCATGCTCTTGAATGATTTGCGCTGCGCTTTGTGAATCTTGGCTTTTTACGCACAGTAATATGAAATCGGCTGATGCGAGGGCGTCATAGTCAATCGTAAAATTAATGAGGCTTGAAGCGATTTTATCGTTACGCCCCTGCCAATCAGTCAGGGTAAGTCCATTAGTAAGAATGTCATGCTGTAACCTAGGGCGGCCAATTAGCGTAAGCGTAAAAGGTGCACATTGCTCTGTGCAGCCATTGTGTGCCAATATACAACCAGCCAAATAACATCCAATGCTACCAGCACCTAATACTACGACATTAAGTGTTTTTGCTTCACTGTTCATTAACGCTCCTCTAGCTGGTTCAGCAACGTAAGAATACCGATACAAAATTAACACTTATTTTACAACTAAGCCATTGTAAGTAAGTGTTTTTTCAATCAAACCGATTCATTCTTTCAATTTTAAGTTTGATCGTGATCTGTCTAATCTTTGACTAGGTAGTCAATATATATCGTTTATTTTTAGAAGGTCATTATGTGTCACAGCAGTGCTTCATCAGAGTCGAACGTAAGTGCCAAGAGAGTGAAAACAGCACTTGTCGCCGAGGGCGGCGGACAGCGCGGAATTTTTACTGCTGGAGTATTAGATGCATGGTTAGAACATGACTATGACCCTTTTGATATTTTAATAGGTACGTCTGCGGGTTCGCAAAACCTAACGAGTTTCGTGTCACGCCAAAAAGGCTATGCTAAGCGGCTTATTCGTGGGTTGACTCGCCACAAACAATTTTTTCAAGTTGGACGTGGTCTACTTGGAAAGCATATCGTTGATTTAGATTGGTACTTCGAAAAAACGAAAGAAGCAAAACGTGCGTTAGACCTTCAAACGGCTATGAACAATGTTGAAGAAAGAGAAATACTTTTTACTGCAACTAACGTTCGCGACAGACAGGCTTATTTCTTGAGCCCTAAAGCCAGTAAAAACGACTGGATAGAGCTAATAAAAGCGTCAAGCGCGCTTCCTCTTCTTTACAAGCAAGGCGTACCGCTGGTAGCTGACGACCAACGCCAAAATGATGCTGCAAACACAGATTTTTATCTGGACGGCGGTTTGGCTGCGCCGCTACCTGTAACCGAAGCTTATAAGCGTGGAGCAAGAAAAATAGTTGTAATTCGTACAGTGGATAAAGACTTCCAAGCCCAATCTGCTTGGCTACAGCGATTAAGCGCAATAATGTGTGCAACAGGGCAATGTCCAAAAACCATTGATTATTTATTGCAGCATGAAAAAGCCTATCAAAAAGAACTGGCGTTTATAAATAATCCCCCCGATGACGTGGAAATAATTCAGCTGTTTTCTAACCAAAAACTGAAAAGTAAACTACTCGGAAGCTCAAATGCTGAATTAAAACATGATTATGCCGAGGGTAAACACGTCGGGTCGTCGTTTTTGAATGATACAGAAGGGAACGTCGACCAAGTAGCGAGTGAGCTAAAAGTCCATGCCGCGTAGCGTCTGAAAGAATCATCGCTTCACGCTTGGTCAGCACAATCTATTCTATGTATCCAAGATTGAAAATAAAACGAAAAGCTGCTTACTTTATCAAACAGCTCCTGCGTCTGTAATCATTTACTCTTTCATGCCCTGATACAAACCATAGGCACATACTGCCGCATAAAACATCACAATCATTGCTTGCAGCACCGCGTCAAACGCAGCAAAGCTTTCTCTAAAGATACCGACAAAGAGGCCAAAGCCTAGGGAGAACAACGAGACAAATAACCAAAGGCGCTTTTTCCAGAAAGCAAAGAAGTCGGTTTGAGGTGATAAATGATTTTGTAGTGCGTTCATTATTTTTTCCTTCAACTACCCTGTCTATGCGGAACAATTGTTTCTGCTCGAAGCTAACTGTTACCGCTCATAACAAAACACCGTTAACTGCTTAAGTGAAGCGTATTATGGAAACGAGTTGTGATAACTGAACACCCATCTACTTCAAGCTTAATAACGTTAAACCTGTAATGCGAGGCACGTTTATGAAGCGCACCGCCAATCGCAAATTACTACTTTAGTATGAACAAATAATGCACTTCATCAAATTAAATTTATTAGATAATTTTAATTTTCGTTAATTTAATGATCGAGTAGGTGCGAAAGCAGCGCTAAGTTATTGAACCCTATATGAACCTTTTACACTATTT
Source organism: Alteromonas sp. S167 (assembly GCF_036864375.1). Lineage (NCBI taxonomy): Bacteria > Pseudomonadati > Pseudomonadota > Gammaproteobacteria > Alteromonadales > Alteromonadaceae > Alteromonas > Alteromonas sp. S167. The sequence goes on along the minus strand of NZ_JAZETR010000001.1, from coordinate 590,745 downwards.
CCAACATTAAAAAAGCCAGCTATTGATGGTCAATTCAATCAGCTGGCTTTTGATTTCTCAATTCAAACTAGGTTAGTCAAACATATATGACACCGTAGCACCGAATGTTCTTGGTTGATTTGGATAAGCATTAAAGCTTCCCGCTTGAATTGGCGGTGGGAATGCCGACATGAAGTATTCATCATTGGTGAGGTTACGTACCCATACCTGCACGCTCACACCATTTTCGAACTCAAGACCCGCACTAGCATTTAACGTGCGGACTTCACGCGTAAGCTCTGGTGGTACGTTTTCAACTAACTGAGCTTCGCTTTCGTACAAATAATCGCTTCGCACATAACCTGTCATGCCGTTCTCAAAATCTAGGTAGTACGTCAAACCGGCAACGAAGCTTCTTTCGTGAATACCCGATGGCATTTCGCCCGATAAATCAGTTGGGCCATTTAGCCCATTAGCACCCTCGAACGAATCATAAACTGGATCTAGAATGGTGCCCGCGAAAGTAAAGGTTAGATTGTCGGTAATGTCATACTTCGAATCAAATTCAACCCCTTTAGTCGATTGCTCACCCGCATTTGCAAGTACAAAACCTGTGCCCACAAATATGCTCGATTGAAACCCTTCTATCGTTTGATCGAATAACGTTACGTTAAACGCACCGCGCTTAAAGCGAGCCTTCATACCCAACTCGTAAACAGTTGACTCTTCAGGGCCTGCGTATCGCGTACCGTAGCTCTGGTTTGCGCGTGGCAAGTCTGCGGCAAGCAACGCGGTTTGGTCAGCAGCAAATGGTCTTGTATCACGAGACAAGTTCCAAGATGACGCTTTAAAGCCTGTAGCGGCTGTAGCAAAAACGTTGATATTGTCATTAACCTCGTAGGCTAAGCGCGCACTCCACGTTACTTTGTCATCGTTAGTGTTACCGTTTTCTACACTGTTAGGAAAGATAAGTTGAGGTGGTAAAAACTGTACGCTCTGTAACGTTGGGATAAACGGTGTTAGCGCTGGTGCGGCAACAGATAGTGGTACTCCAAACACAGTTGGGTCATTCACAAAATCAATTGATGAAAGCACTTCTGTATTAATTTGCTCAATAGACACGTCTTTTTCGTCTTCGGTGTAGCTAACGCCAAGCGTAGCGGTTAGGTCATCTGACAGGTGATAGTCTAGGTTTAGGAAAATCGACAATGCATCATTTTCTTGTAAAAACTCACTGTTTACATACTGTCCAGCAGCAAAGAAAGTACCGGGCGCTTGACCATAAAGCCGCTCGAACGTACCTAGGAAGCCTGCTGGGAAAACAGCATCAAACGGCAAAGGCGCAATCGCTTGAGCAACACCTCCGTTAAGCAGTACGTCGAAGTAAGGCCTTGTAGCTTGGCCGTAAGTTAACGTATCCCCCGTATCTACTTCTTCAGAGAAGTAGAACATGCCAACCATCCAATCTAACGTATTGTCGCCCGTCGATGTTAAGCGAAACTCTTGCGTGAAGGTATCGATATCGGTATTACCTTCTTCGGTCAAAATATCTAGCGAGGTGTAGTCAACATCGCCAATATAGTTCGATTTGTTGTTGCGATACGCGGTAATTGACGTAAACGAGAATGTATCAAAGTCTACATCCAGTTGAAGAGAAATGCCTCCATCTTCCACTTGGTTATTGGGGTTGAAGTTTAGCGCTGACTCGTAAGCGAATGGGTCGTCCGTTTCAAGTACCGTTCCACCTAAGGCACGAACCACCCCTGTTGTTGGGCCATTAATAACGTCTGCCACTGTACAGCAACGTTCATCAATTTCACTGTAGTCGGCAATTAGGCGTAGTTTCACATCTGCTGTTGGTTCGTATAACGCCTGTCCGCGCACATTCCAGCGGTCGCGATTATTGAGCTCGTCAACACCATCCACAACGCTGTCGGTGTAACCGTCACGTTTGTTAATACCACCAGAAATACTAAATGCTAGTTCATCGGTAATACCATTGGTGTAATAGCCTCGAAGCAGTCGCTGATTGAAGTTACCGATACCAAGCGTAATTTTACCTTCTTCAGTATACGAAGGTGCGCCAGTACGAATGCTAATTACACCCGCTGATGCGTTTTTACCGAACAGCGTGCTTTGTGGGCCACTTAACACCTCTACCTGCTGTAAGCGCGGTAGGTCACCAATTTGTGCCGCCGCCCGTGAGCGATAAACACCATCGATAAACACACCTACCGAAGGCTCTATACCCGTGTTGTTAGTACCGTTACCAAAGCCACGTATAGAGAAGTTAGTATTGGCAGAACGCTGCAATGGCGTTACACGAAGTGTAGGTACTAACGCCTGCATGTCCTGAATATCAAGAACCTGCGTTTGCTCTATTGCTTCACCACTTGTTACAGAAACAGCAATTGGGGTCTCTTGAAGCCCAGTGCTACGTTTTGATGCAGTAATTTGTATTTGTTCGTAAAGTTCGTCCTTGCTCTGCTCTTCTTCTGCTTCTTGCGCATAAAGTGCTGTACTGGTTAATCCCAGACTTAGCGCAATTAGCGTTGCAGCGCGATTTCGTTTGAAGTTTGAGGGTAAGCGTTTACTCATTTTTTCTTCTCTTCTTTTTCTTTTGTATTTTTTTATTGTTTTAGAGCGACGAACTTTAGTACTGACTTAGCGAACGGCTCATAGGTAGTGGAAAACCTACAATAACCAAGAAAGAAAACAGATGTAAAACATTTGTTTAAATTTTGTAAAATGAAAAAGGAGGTGTAGACACTGTTAATTATTTATAACACCTTAAAAAACAAGGCGCGCAGCGGTTTTAGCACACCTTAAAAAAGTGTATTCAAAATTTTTATAGTGGTGAATTAGTAGTCTGGATATAAAAAAACCGGCAAAAGCCGGTTCCTTTATATTTGGCGGAGAGAGAGGGATTAATTCAAAACGCTATGGCGTTTTGTCCCCTTCGGGCTTCGCGGTCAAGCCGCTCATTTCAAGTTGCTCAGCCGCAACTTGTCGAACCCTGTACTCGGGCTCTCGTCCGTCACATTCCAACAAATATAAAAAAACCGGCAAAAGCCGGTTCCTTTATATTTGGCGGAGAGAGAGGGATTCGAACCCTCGATACGCTATAAACGTATACACACTTTCCAGGCGTGCGCCTTCAGCCACTCAGCCATCTCTCCAAATCTGTTTTCAAGGTTTCCCTTGAGCGCGCGTATAGTAGGTAAAGCCACGCGCTTAATCAAGAACTTGCTTTAAATTAGTGAGCAAGTGCTTATAAAACGTGCTTCCTACAGGCCGCCTTTCGCTTTTAACTCGGCTGAAAAGTCTAGCATGCGATCGAGTGGAATTAGCGCACCTTTTCTTAGTTCGTCGTCAACAAAGATCTCATGGCCTTCACTTTCGCCCGTTAAAGACGCCTTAATGGCTTCTAAGCCGTTCATTGCCATCCAAGGACAGTGAGCACAGCTTTTACATGTAGCGCCGTTACCGCCCGTTGGCGCTTCAATAAAGGTCTTATTTGGTGTTAGTTGCTGCATCTTGTAAAAGATGCCTTTGTCGGTAGCTACAATGAACGTGTCGTTGTCCATGGTTTGCGACGCTTTAATTAGCTGGCTAGTAGAGCCAACGGCGTCAGCCATATCAACAACGCTAACGGGTGATTCAGGGTGAACCAACACGGCAGCGTCAGGATATAACGCTTTCATATCAGCAAGCTTTTGTGCAGAGAATTCGTCATGTACGATGCACTCGCCCTGCCACATTAACATTTCAGCGCCAGTCTGTTTGGCAATGTAAGAGCCAAGGTGTCTGTCTGGGCCCCAAATAATTTTCTTGCCCTGACTGTCTAGGTGTTCAACGATTTCTAACGCAATACTAGAGGTTACCACCCAATCTGCTCGCGCTTTTACGGCCGCAGAAGTATTTGCATAAACCACTACTGTGTGGTCGGGATGCTGGTCACAGAATTCGCTGAATTCTTTCACCGGGCAGCCAATGTCTAATGAGCACGTAGCTTCAAGGGTTGGCATTAGCACCGTTTTTTCAGGGCTTAGGATTTTTGCCGTTTCGCCCATAAAGCGTACGCCAGCAACAATGAGTGTTTGTTCTTCTGCGTCGCGGCCAAAACGAGCCATTTCTAACGAGTCTGCTACACAGCCGCCAGTTTCTTCGGCCAATGCCTGAATTTCATGGTCGGTATAATAATGCGCTACCAACACGGCATTGCGTGCTTTTAACAAGGCTTTAATTTCAGCCTTTAATTCAGCTTTACGTGCTTCTGATAATGGCTGTGGTTTTGCAGGGAACGGGTATTCAACCTGGTCCACTCGAAATGCTACTGACATTGACCTACATCTCTGTTGCGACAAGGGTGCGGATTATACCCAACTGTCATAAAAATTACACACTACATAAGCAACAATAGCGTAATAAATTAGTTGTAATGATGCTTATTGTAGACACCGCCAAATAGGGCTTGAGGTTACTTACAGCATGAATTAGTGCGGAGATCATATCGCTGCGCGAGTTTTGTCGACCAGCTTCGCTGGTTCAAATCCTAGTCTAACGCAATAAGATATTTTAAGAGTTATGGAATATTGAGTATTAGGCTTGATGGTGGGTCGTGCTGGATTACTCGTCACTGCGTTCCTCGCCCTTCGGGCCGTGCTAAAGCACGTTCAAAATCGCTGCGCGAATTTTGTCGACCAGCTTCGCTGGTTCAAATCCTAGTCTAACGCAATAAGATATTTTAAGAGTTATGGAATATTGAGTATTAGGCTTGATGGTGGGTCGTGCTGGATTCGAACCAGCGACCAATTGATTAAAAGTCAACTGCTCTACCAACTGAGCTAACGACCCATCAAGTGACACGATGATGTGTGATGCAGTTCAAATGATGGTGGGTCGTGCTGGATTCGAACCAGCGACCAATTGATTAAAAGTCAACTGCTCTACCAACTGAGCTAACGACCCATCATTTGATGCTAGGAGAGAAAGTGGTGGGTCGTGCTGGATTCGAACCAGCGACCAATTGATTAAAAGTCAACTGCTCTACCAACTGAGCTAACGACCCTTTCTTTCCTGTTGTTGCCTGTGTCTTGGCAACGGCGGCATATAATACTCAGATTTTTATTCGACGCAACCCATAACGTCTTTTTATTTTCATTTTTCTGTCAAATTGCGACTAAACGGTCAAAATGAAAACAAATCGCTGGGTATTTATACCAGAGGTTACTGAGTTTAGTAGAAACTTCGTAGCTTCGCCTATTTTTAAGTGCAGAAGAATTACGCTACTTGTATCGATTAATTTCTGTTTTTCAAAACAATAATGCACAAAAAAGCCTCTTTAAAAGAGGCTTTGTTCATTACAAGTTATTTAATCTAGATTCAGCAAGGCGTTTTGCCGAGGAATCTGGGTATTCGTTAATAACTTGCTGCAATAATTGTCTTGCCGAAGCGGTGTCGCCAGTACGCTCAGCAATTACGCCTAACTTCAATAATGCATCAGGACGTTTGGCAGAATCACTAAAGCGATTTGCAACGATGTTGAACTGTTCGCTAGCTTCATCCCACTTCTGTTCATTAAACAGCAGTTGCCCTAACCAATAATGCGCATTGGGCGCATAACTGCTGTTAGGAAAGCGAGAGATGAATGATTGAAACGCTGGAACGGCCTTATCGTACTCTCTTGATTTAAGAATAAGATTGACTGCATCCTCGTACGCTTCATCCTCTCCCACCTCAGGTGTAGATGATGGTAAGCTTGGCGTAGACTCGATAGGTGTCTCTACTCCAGCACTCGGCATTGCAGTATTGGTTACACCGCCCGCTTGCTTAAGCGCTTCTACGCGTTTGTCTATTTCTAGATACAGTTCACGCTGTCGCTCAAGCACTTTTTGAAGTTCATTAGTATTCACTTCTACAGCGCCACGAAGCTGATCAACTTCCATCTGCATGTTGTCGAGCTGTGTTTGTAGCCTATGCTGCATTTCCGTGCGGCTTTTCACAATGCGTTCGAGCACTGCTATTCGCTGCTCTAGTTCACCACCGCCATTGGCATCAACAACGGGAGCTTGTGCAAAAGCGCTAGAAACGGCAAGGGCGGCACTTAACGTGACGCCCATTTTTAATGTCTTATTCGTTAGAATAGTCATTAGCGGTATACAACCACTCCGCGACGGTTTTGAGCAAATGCGTACTCAGTAGAACCCATCACAGCTGGCTTTTCTTCACCGTAAGATACAACAGATACTTGGCTGCTGCTTACGCCTGCGTTAAGCAGGTAAGTTTCAACAGACTGGGCACGACGCTCGCCTAGTGCAATGTTGTACTCTGGCGTACCGCGGCTGTCTGTGTGACCTTCAATAGTTACGTTCATGCTTGGGTTTTTCACCAAGAATGCCGCATGCTTGTCTAGAATGCGTTGGAATTCAGGCTTGATACTTGAACGGTCGAAGTCGAAGTAAACGGTTTGCTCGTTTTTCAACGCTTCCATTTCTTGCTGAACCATCTCTTCTTGACGCTTCATGCGTTGTGCCGCTTCTGCTTTAACACGCATTGCTTCTGCTTCACGTGCTTCAGCTTCTGCAGCAGCTTGCTCTTGTGCAAGACGGTTGCGTTCTGCAGCTAATTCTTCCTCGCTAGGGCCTGACGAACACGCCATCATTGTCACTACTGGCAAGGCGATAATGAAGCTTTTCATCACTTTATTCATTTGCATCCCACTAATCCTTAATTTTATTGTTTAGTCTTAAATTGTTAGAACAAAAATGGTGACCAACTTGGCGATTTAACTTGCCCATTGGCTGCTGGTAACCTAGCTTTAAAGCGCCCATCAAGAGAAACCAGTGACAACACTTGGGTGCCCTCGTGTAGGGTGCTGTAAATAATCATGCTTCCATTCGGCGCTACGCTTGGTGATTCATCCAAGTACGTCCGTGTCAGTACTTGTGGCGAACCACCATCCAAAGACTGCTTCGCAATGTGATAGTTACCGTTTGTTTGGTTAACCATAATCATCTGCTTACCGTCGGGTGAAATTGTACCGCCAAGGTTCTGTTCACCTACAAAGGTAACTCGCCTTACTTTCCCAGAGCTTAAATTTACGCTATATATCTGGGGTTTACCACCCCGTTCAGAGCTAAATATTAACCCTTTGCCGTCAGGAAGCCAGGCTGGCTCCGTATCAATCGCTCTATTGCGAGTAATACGGCGCAAGTTTTTCGTCGCAAGATCCATAATATAGATCTCTGGATTCCCATCTTTCGATAATACCATAGCAAGTTGCTTGCCATCTGGTGAAAAAACAGGACTACTATTTATTCCTCTAAAATCTGTGATGCGTGTGCGCTCACTTGTATAGATGTTTTGAATGTATATTTGTGGACGTCTATTTTCAAAACTGACATACGCCAGCGTTTCACCATCAGGAGACCACACCGGCGACATCAACGGTTCAGGTGATGAAAGTAGGCGAGTTTCGTTCTCACCGTCATAGTCAGCAATAACAAGCTGATACGGCTTATCTACGGTTTTTCTGTCGCGAACAATAACGTATGCAATTTTTGTAAGGAACGCGCCACGCACTCCTGTCAGCTTTTCATAAACGATGTCGCTTATGCGATGTGCATATTGGCGGAAATCACTGCCGTTTATCGCAGCTTGTCGCGCAACAATAACGTGTTCGTTACTGGTAACGAGTGCGCCATTCTTCAATACCTTAGCTTGTCCGCCGTCAAGTTGCCCCTTTAGAATGTCCACAAGCTGGTAAGTCACTAAGTAACGGTCTGCCCCTTGCTCTTCAACGCTACCTACAAGCACAGTATCAACACCTAGTGTTGCCCACGCCGTATAGCTTACCTCGTCGGCGGTACCTGGGTATTGCGGCATATCGTTTACTGCTACCGGATTGAATTTACCACTTCGCATTAAATCTGCCATGATAACTTCAGAAATATTACCCGGCATGGCCCCCTGCCCTTTCCACTTGAATGGCACAACCCCGATAGGACGCGCGCTGTCCACGCCTTCGGTTATCACAATTTCTAAGGAAGCCAATGCCTTGGTACTCAGTACCATCGTCATTAGCGCTATCCATAAACCTAGTTTTTTCATACCACTATAGTTCCACTTTTAAAGTAATGTCTTTAAGTTGCTCGTACACATCTGGCGCATCTGACACGGGTAGCTTCTCAGCGCGACGTACAGCGCTCTCAGCAGCGCGACATAGCGCATCATTTCCGCCTAATACACGAATACTTGTCACAAACCCTGTTGTGGCCAACTTAATATTTAGTCGACATGTCTTTCCACTGTAACTGTCGTCTGAATATAGGTTATTCTTTATTGTCTGCTGTATTAGTGCGGTATAGCGCTCTACCTCGCTAAGCACCACCTTGCGCCTGCGTTCTTGCTGTGCTGCTCGTTCTTGTGCCAGCTGCTCTTGCATTATTCTTTCCATTTCTGCACGTTCAGCGGCTTCTTTCTTTTTGCGCTCAGCTTCTGCCTTTGCGGCTGCCTCTCGCTCCTTACGGGCTTGCTCTTTTTGTGCTGCAAGTCGCTCTAGTTCTTTTTGCCGCTTCGCTTCAGCGGCTTCAGCCTCTCGTTTTTCTCGCGCACGCTTGGCTGCAAGCTGCTGTTGACGCTTTTTCTCAGCTTCAGCCTTTGCTTTGCGCTGCCGTTCTTGCTCCTGTGCTCTTGCTTGTGCCTCGGCTTGCGCTTGTGCACGCTTTTTATCTTCAATAGCTTGAGCATCGATAAACGTGGCTTCAATAACGGGCGCATTCGAAGGCATGCTTGGCAGCGGGTCGGGAGAGAAACTGACGCTAATTAGCAACACTACTGCCACTACAGCATGAAGCCCAAGCGATTTATACAAACCTACTTGTTCAGGATTCATGCTGCTGGCTTTTTTCGACTTACCCACTTGCGATGTCGATTTGTTAGACAATTCGGATTTCGACATTGTACTGTTACTCAACCGGATCGGTCATTAACCCTACCGATGGCACGCCTGCTTCTTGCAATAACACCATTAGTTGAATGACTTCATTATAAGCCACTTGCCCATCGCCTTTTACAACAACGGGAGTATTTGGCTCTTTGGTCAGCTGAGCTTTTACAATGGCACCCAGTTCGTCTTTACTGATAGGGCTTTCTTGATCGTTACCTACGTTCAGAAAATAGCGCCCCTTTACGTCCACCGACGCAATAATTGGCGGATTATCTTCTTGTTCAATAGGGTTTGCACTCGCCTTAGGTAAATCAACCTTCACGCCTTGTGAAATAAGCGGGGCTGTTACCATAAAGATAATCAGCAGTACCAGCATAACATCAATATAAGGTACTACATTAATCTCAGACACCGGTCTGCGGCGTTTTCTTACATACATAACAAGTCCTCCGTTTGGAATGTAAACGCTTAGGCTTGTTGTTGTGCTTGCGCAGCAACCGCTTGGCGATGAAGAATGGCAGAAAACTCTTCCATAAAGTTTCCATAGCTATTTTCAAGCTTTTCAACTTGATGGCTAAAGCGGTTGTAGGCAATAACGGCAGGTATTGCCGCAAAAAGACCAATAGCTGTTGCAATAAGCGCTTCGGCAATACCAGGGGCAACCATTGCCAACGTGGCTTGCTGAACCTCACCTAGGGCGATAAACGCGTTCATGATGCCCCACACCGTTCCAAATAAACCAATGTACGGACTAATTGAGCCTGCAGTGGCAAGAAACGGTAAACGGCTTTCTAATTCTTCTACTTGGCGCGACATAGACACACGCATAGCGCGATAAGTACCGTCAACAATACCGTTAGTGGCCGTATTTGACTTTCTTAGTCGAACGAACTCTTTGAACCCTGCACAAAAGATGCTGCCCATCCCCGTTAAATTTGTGCGAGCTGAAAGTTCTTGGTATAGGCGGTTTAAGTCTGCACCTGACCAAAACTTATCTTCAAACTGACGCATTTCAGTACGTGCCGCAGACAATGCTTTACTACGCTGAAAAATAAATGTCCAAGAAGCAACCGAAACGCTTAGCAATAGCAGCATTACAAGCTGAACAATAAAACTCGCTTGCAGAAACAAGCCAATAAATGTGAGATCAGATGACACGCGAAATTTCCCCTAACAAAGTACGTGGTAGTCTTTTTGGCTTCATTGTAGCCAAATCGACGCAGGCAACCTGAATATCTCCTGATACCAGTTTGTCGCCCTGTTCATTTTTTATGATTTGTTGAAACGTCATACTAGCGCCCTTTAATTCTACAACGTGAGACTCAATACTCAACAGCTGGTTGAATCGCGCTGGCGCATAGTTATGCATCTCAACGCGTTTGACGACAAATGCGATAGATTGTTCCATTAATGTGTCTTGTTCAAAGCCAAGCCCGCGAAGCCACTCGGTTCGCGCTCTTTCCATAAACTTTAAATAGTTGGCGTAATACACTATGCCGCCCGCGTCAGTATCTTCGTAATACACCCTTACCTGGTGTTTATGCATAACTATTCCCAAAATAAAAAAATTTATAATCCAGTACAGCACTTAAACAACAAAAAACAGCGATAAATTAAAAACACAAAACAAGCTACAGGCCACACTATAATTAGGTTTTAATTATTTTTAAACCAATCGTAAACACTTATTTAACACATTAGATTTTCTAATTAGAAAGAACAATTTAACTCAATTGTAGTTTTTTCGGCACTCCCTATAATGCACAGCATCAGTCATACAGAGCGTGATGGTGCGAAGCACGGTCATGCAAGAGACATTCTCCTGTTAGACATGAGTTCCCTGGATTTATTTCCTTCAACACTTGTTGTTTTAGCCCGCTCTCTGAGCGGGCTTTTTTTTTGCTTTTTTCACCACAAAATAAATGACTGCCTGCCCGCTTGATGTAAAACGTAAGTTTTTACAAAATTTGATAACGCTATTTCTTTGTATTTAATTTAAGAAAATTCAGCAAAGGGCATGCCACAACACTGCCATGCCGCTGAATATCAATATCTCTGAAGTGTTAAATACAGCGTTAGTCTGATGGAGTGAAGCCGAAATGAAGATAGGCACGCTGTGACACAATACGCCCACGAGGAGTGCGCTGTAGAAAGCCCTGTTGAATTAGAAAAGGCTCAATCACATCCTCTATGGTTTCTTTCTCTTCTCCAATAGCAGCAGCAAGATTGTCTAAACCAACCGGACCGCCATCAAATTTTTCGATAATAGCCGTCAGCAGCTTGCGGTCCATGTAGTCAAAACCTTCTTTGTCTACGTCAAGCATATCAAGCGCTTTTGCCGCTATATCTGCACCCACTGTACCATCGGCTTTAATTTCTGCGTAGTCACGTACTCTGCGCAATAAGCGGTTAGCTATTCGTGGTGTGCCTCTTGATCGACGAGCGACTTCTTGGGCGCCCTCTTCGCTCATATCCAAGTTTAAGAAGCTTGCACTTCTTGCCACAATACTTGTGAGGTCTTTTACGTTATAGAACTCAAGACGCTGTACTATGCCGAAGCGATCTCTCAGCGGTGATGTTAGTGAGCCAGCACGCGTTGTGGCGCCAACTAATGTAAACGGAGGAAGGTCTAGCTTTATTGAACGCGCAGCAGGGCCCTCACCAATCATAATATCAAGCTGGTAGTCTTCCATTGCAGGGTAAAGGATTTCTTCAACCACTGGACTTAGACGGTGTATTTCATCAATAAACAACACATCGTTGCGTTCTAAATTGGTAAGAAGCGCTGCTAAGTCACCCGCTTTTTCTAACACTGGGCCAGACGTAGTTTTAATATTTACGCCCATTTCATTAGCAACAATGTTAGCCAACGTGGTTTTACCCAGTCCAGGAGGACCAAAAATAAGTAAATGATCTAAAGCATCGTCGCGATTGCGCGCCGCTTGAATAAAAATCTCCATTTGCTCGCAAACATGTGGTTGACCGGTATAGTCCTCCAGCATTTTGGGGCGTATGGCACGGTCAATCACCTCGTCTTCGGTGCTTGCGTCGGGCGTAATGAGTCTGTCGGCTTCAATCATGATAGTTCTACTTTAAACAATAACGTGAACGCACTGGCTTTTGAGTGCAATACCTTCACAAGGCGCTTTTAAATGGCCGCTTTTAACGCTTCACGAATAAGGGCTTCACTTTCCATTCCCTCATTGTAAACACTATCAACCAGCTTACTGGCCTGCGCTGGCTTGTAACCTAGCGCTATCAGTGCACTTTGCGCTTCCTCACGCGCATCGTTCACTTCAACAATGGTATTTTTCGACAATAGGTCGCCGCTTGGTGGCGGAACAACAATACTTTGTGCTTTTCCAAATTTTGCCAATCTGTCTTTAAGCTCTACTACCAAGCGTTCTGCCGTTTTCTTTCCAATACCCGGTAAACTTACCAGTGCTGATACATCTTCGTTTTGCACGCTTGCCAAAAACTGCCCTGCTGACATACCAGATAAAATAGCCAAGCCAAGTTTAGGGCCAACACCATTGGCTTTAATTAGCTCGCGGAATAAACCTCGTTCCATTTTATCGGCAAAACCAAATAGCAGCTGCGCGTCTTCACGAACAACAAAATGCGTATACACCACCACTTCCTCGCCTACAGCAGGTAGTTGGTAAAAGCTTGTCATGGGCATATGAATTTCGTAACCAACACCGGCTACATCTACAAGAATTTCTGGTGGCTGCTTTTCAGCCAACGTACCGCGAATTCGTCCTATCATGAAAAATCTCTGTAAAAGCGTAAGCTACAGGCAGTTTTATCGCAGGCGGCCTCGTACCGTTTTGCGCGCTTGCCCTGCCATATTTATCAGGCTCTGTTCGGTGTGTGCATGACACAAGGCAACAGCTAATGCATCGGCTGCGTCGGCTTGTGGTGTGCCGCTTAAGTTCAAAAGGTGTTTAACCATATGCTGAACTTGCGTTTTATCTGCACTCCCTTTTCCTACCACCGACTGTTTAATTTGCCTGGCGCTATATTCAGCAACAGGAAGCTGCGCTTGTGTTGCCGCTACAATAGCTGCGCCTCTTGCCTGACCAAGCTTTAATGCCGAGTCGGGGTTCTTTGCCATAAAGACTTGCTCTATGGCAAATTGCTGAGGCTTGTATTGGCGAATAATATCGCCAATGCCAGTGAAAATATTGGCAAGTCGCGAGGGTAAATCGGTCGTCCCTACACGAATACAGCCACTGGCCACATACACCAGCTTACCTTGCTTACGTTCAATTAAACCGTAGCCTGTAATTCTAGAACCTGGATCTATACCCAGTATAACCATTAAGGCACACTCGGTACAAACAAAGATACCGCTTCTTTATTTGATGGAGACCATAAACGCGAAAGCGCTTCTTCTTTAGACACCCACTGGTACTGTAAATGTTCAGTAAGCGTAATGGGTAAGTTGCTGTTTATTTGTAGAGAAAATACATGCTCTGTATTGTGAACAGTGCCGGGAGGATAACGATGCAGCCAGCGGCTACGAATAACATATTGGTTTTGCTTATTGTGGTCGTTAACCACAAAACCATGAGCCTTAGCGTCTATTCCTACCTCTTCGCCTACTTCTCGGTAAGCGGTCTCGATAGGACGCTCCCCGTCTTCGAGCGCGCCAGTAACAGACTGCCAAAAAGTAGGGTCGTCTTGTCGCTGTAACAACAGCACTCGGTAGTGTTGGTCATACAACACTACCAGTGCAGATTCAGGCTTCTTATATGCCATAAATTACGATTGCTTTTTCACCGTTGCAATAGCAAGCTCTTCAAGCTGCTGTGGATTTGCAGGGCTAGGTGCAGACGTTAACGGGCACGCCGCCGTTGTTGTTTTCGGGAATGCCATTACATCACGAATAGACGTTGCGCCAGTCATTAGCATTACTAAGCGGTCTAGACCAAATGCAAGACCTGCATGCGGTGGTGCACCAAAGCGCAGTGCATCAAGCAAGAAGCCGAATTTATTCTTCGCTTCTTCATCGTCAATACCAAGAATGTTGAACACAGTCGCCTGCATATCTTCGTTGTGAATACGTACAGATCCACCACCTAACTCAACGCCGTTCAGTACCATGTCGTAAGCGTCAGATAAGGCTTCAGCAGGGTTCGCTTTTAGCTCTTCTGGCGTTAGGCCACGTGGCGCCGTGAACGGGTGGTGAATAGCGTGAAGCTGACCATCAAATTCTTCAAACATTGGGAAGTCAACTACCCAAAGAGGCTTCCACTCGCCTTCAAGCAGTTCAAAGTCTTCGCCCAATTTAAGACGAAGCGCACCCATTGCTTCTGTCACTACTGTGTAGCTGTCTGCGCCAAACAGTAAAATGTCACCGCTTTGTGCACCAGTGCGCTCAAGCATAGCGTTAGTGATATCTTCCGTTAGGAATTTAAGAATTGGAGACTGTAGACCTTCAAGACCTGCTTGCGCGTCGTTCACTTTAATCCATGCTAGGCCTTTAGCACCGTAAATGCCTACAAATTTGGTGTACTCATCAATTTGCTTACGCGACAGTGACGCACCGCCTGGCACACGAATAGCCGCAACACGACCTTTTGGATCGTTCGCCGGACCGCTGAATACTTTAAAGTCTACATTCGCTAGTAAGTCTGCTACGTCTGTTAACTCTAGCGGGTTACGTAAGTCTGGCTTATCACTACCAAAACGCTTCATCGCTTCCGCGTAAGTCATTCGCGGGAAGTCGCCAAGGTCAACATTAAGCATTTTGTTGAACAAGTCGCGGATCATGCGCTCGGTAATAGACATCACGCCGTCTGCGTCTAAGAACGTAGTCTCAATATCGATTTGTGTGAATTCTGGCTGGCGATCAGCACGTAAGTCTTCATCACGGAAGCACTTAACGATTTGATAATAACGGTCCATGCCCGACATCATTAGCAGCTGCTTAAATAGCTGTGGCGATTGTGGTAACGCGAAAAACTCGCCTTTGTGCGTACGACTTGGCACTAGATAATCACGCGCGCCTTCTGGGGTTGCCTTGGTAAGAATTGGCGTTTCAATATCAAGGAAACCTTCTTCTTCTAGGAAGCGACGCACTGCACCAGTCACTTTTGCACGGAACTGCAAACGCTGGCTCATTAGTGGACGACGAAGGTCTAAATAACGATAGCGAAGGCGCTGCTCTTCTGAGTTTTCTTGATTCCAATCTAACGGTAAAACATCAGACTTATTAATTACTTCAAGCCCTGTACCCAAGATTTCAATCTCTCCGGTACGCATGTCTTTATTTACTTGACCTTCTGGACGCGCACGTACTTTACCCGTTAGCTTTACGCAGAATTCGCTACGCAGTGTGTTGGCTACCGATAAAACCTCAGGTAAGTCTGGGTCGAACACCACTTGTACGATACCTTCGCGGTCACGTAAGTCGATGAAGATTACACCGCCTAAATCGCGACGCTTATTTACCCACCCGCAAAGGGTAACTTCTTGTCCAATGTATGATGAATCGATATTCCCACAGTAATCTGTGCGCATGGTCCTTGACCCCTGATATATTTTCTTGCTTCTCATGCAGTGAAATGGCGCGTTGTTTATCGTGTGTTTTAGGGCTTAAGCACAGCCATAAAATCGCGTAAACTTGCTGGCCAATTCGCTGGCCCGCCCACTACATGCATAATGTAATGATTTAAAGGCCGCATAGTATAAACAAATGCTTGATAAAGCCCAATGACAAATATGCACAAATCAGCCATATCACAAGGAAATATCTACATTGGTCTGCCAATGTGGCAGCACAGCCACTGGCCAAGCACATGGTTTGCAAACTCGCCTAAGTCTGATAATGCATTATCGCTATATGCTAAAGAGTGTAATACCGTAGAGGGAAACACGACGTTCTACTCACTTCCCCACCAAGACGCTGTAACACGTTGGTGTGAGTCAGTACCTGACAACTTCCGGTTCACATTTAAGTTTCACCAAAATATTAGTCATGTACATCAACTACAACATTGTGAGGACGAAGTTGCACAGCAGCTATCGCTTTTACAGCCTATGCGCGAAAAATTAGGCGTGGTGATGCTGCAGTTACCCGCATCCTTTGGCCCTGACAAGCTACCATTATTGGAACAATTTATAGCCGCATTGCCGAGTGATTTGAACATTGCCGTAGAAGTCCGTCATTTGGCATTCTTCGCTAAGGGCGAAGAAGAGAAAGCCTTAAATCAGGTTCTTATACGCCATAACTGCAACCGTATTATTATGGATACAAGAGCGCTGTTCACAGGCCCCTGCAACTCTGACATCCTGTCTGAAGTAAGAGGAAAAAAGCCCAGAGTACCCGTTAATGTCATTGCGACTGGCAACACCCCTGTAGTGCGTTTTGTAGGTAATGATGAAGATGCAGACAACGAGGCCTGCTTACGCCCATGGGTGAATAAAGTGCAGCAGTGGCAACAAGAGGGAAAAGATGTCTATTTCTTTTGTCATCGCCCTGACAACAAAGACGCTCCATGGCTGGCTCAGCAGTTTATTGATTTGTATAACGCTACCAATCCAGCTGTGAATCTGCCAGACCTTGCAATAAAAGCGCAACCAGAGCAAGACAGCCTATTTTAGCGACAAACGCACGCGTTCAGGCGTTCAGGCGTTCACTTAATCATGCGTGCGTTTTTCTATGGATGAGATAGCCTTAACAGCATCAGAATATGCTAGTTATCATCAGGCACCTTGTCGAAAATCAGATGCATCAAGCTCATGCTTTTTCATTAGCTTGTGCATATCTGTTCTGTTTCGCCCAGCCAGTTCAGCCGCACGGGTCACATTTCCATCTGTCATTTTAAGTAGCTTATGCAGATACTGTTGTTCAAATGCATCGCGAGCTTCAGTCAGCGTTGGCCAGCTCTGTCTTGTTGCAGAAAGTGCTTGTTCTACCAAATGAAGCGGGATCACCGGAGTTTGTGTTAGTGCTACGCACTGCTCTACTACATTTACGAGTTGGCGAACGTTACCCGGCCACGATGAAGTGACTAACTGCTGCATAGCATCATCAGAGAACTGGCTTACATTTACACCATGGCGCTGTGCACTTTGCTGCAATAGAGAGCGAGCAAGTAACGGAATATCTTCACTTCGCGCTTTAAGCGACGGGAGCTTCAAGTTCACCACGTTTAAGCGGTAGTACAAATCTTCACGGAATGTGCCGTCTTCCATCTCTTTGTGCAGGTCTTTGTGCGTCGCTGAGATAATGCGCACATCAATATCAACATGTTTACTGCTGCCTACAGGGCGAATTTGGCGTTCTTGCAAAGCACGCAACAGCTTTACCTGAAGCGTCATTGGCATATCGCCAATTTCATCTAAAAACAGTGTACCACCATCGGCTTCTCTGAATAGACCAGGGTGGGCTGCAACAGCCCCCGTGAATGCACCTTTGGCGTGACCAAACAGCTCTGATTCTAAAAGGTTTTCTGGTAGCGCACCGCAGTTGATTGCCACAAAAGGTTTGTCGCCGCGATTACTTGCTTTGTGAATGGCGTTCGCGAGTAGCTCTTTACCTGTTCCACTCGCGCCGCTAATGAGTACCGACACTTCGCGTTGCGCTATACGAAAAGCCTGATCAAGCACGTTCAGCATTTCAGGGGAACGGGTAATAATGTCTTTCGCCCAATCTCCTGGCTTAGCCGCTTGCGACTGACTTAGTGCTTTTTGCAGCAACGTGCGCAATTCATCGTGATCGACAGGCTTCGGTAAAAAGCCGAATACACCGCGCTGAGTTGCAGCCACTGCATCAGAAATAGTGCCGTGAGCCGTCATCAAAATAACAGGGATATCTTTTCGAATGCCCATAATTTCTTCAAACAGGCTTAACCCGTCTAAACCTGGCATACGCAAGTCGCTGAGCACTACATCGTAGTTTTCGTTTTGCAGCTTTCGCAATGCTGCATTGCCATCTTCTACTGCCGTTACGTTGTATCCTTCGCCTTCAAGTCGAATGGTAAGCAACCTAAGCAGGCTTTTATCGTCATCGACCAACAATAAGTTAGGGTTACTACTTTCCTTTTCGCTCACTGTTGAGTACTCCTGTTTTTATCCATCAATGCCGCTTCTATTTGCAGCAATTCTTCTAATTTTTTGCGTAAGCTCACCGCGTCATCACGTAATTGTTGTAATGCCTCGCCCCGTTGCGTATTTTCCTTTTCCAGTACAACAAGCGCAGACTCTAATTGCATAAGCTGATTGTTTTGTTCTGCTGCTACCACGTTAATTACTTCTTTGGCTG
Organism: Alteromonas sp. S167; assembly: GCF_036864375.1. Classification (NCBI taxonomy): domain Bacteria; kingdom Pseudomonadati; phylum Pseudomonadota; class Gammaproteobacteria; order Alteromonadales; family Alteromonadaceae; genus Alteromonas; species Alteromonas sp. S167. The sequence continues at coordinate 572,542 of NZ_JAZETR010000001.1, read as the reverse complement.
ATGCTGTGAACTTTTCAGAAAGAGTATCTAAAGCAAGCTGAGCACGAAGCCTATCTTGGTAAGGCGTATCGTTTGGCAATGTAAGAACGTAAGCACGTACAATATCGTACTGAGAGTTTCCCATTTCCTTAATAGTGGCTTTACGCTCGCTCCATGACGTTGCGCTTGCAACTACCCACTCATTTATCCAAAACCGCATATCGCAATTGTGTTCGAAGTCTTTTGGGGCGTGTTCAAAAAGACATATATCTTCATCTAGTATGGCCCTTGCCGCTTCATTTGGCGCGGGCTCACTGCTTTTTGGTTTACTCAACAAACTCTGACACCCTGTCAGCATGAGTAACATCACAATTAATCCACTCAATCTCATCTTTTTTATTGTTCCTGCTGTGGAATGGTTACCCTGAAACATACGTCTGCATAATCAACATCGACCACATGTACTTCACCATGCATTAGTCTTGCGCAGTCGGCTACAATAGATAGCCCTAAGCCCGTTCCAATTACATTGTCGTTTCGGGGCTCTGTCCCTCGAATAAATGGTTCAAATAGGGTTGCAACAGATTCTGGCGCAATGCGTTTCCCGCGATTGGCAACGTCTAACACCAGTTTATCCGCGTTGAGGTATATTTTAATATCAATTGGTCTGCCAACGGCACCGTGCGCTACCGCATTTGATACCAAATTATCGAGTATTCGACGAAACAACTCTTCATCTAATATTGCTCTCTCGGGCGCAATACTTACTTTCACATCTCGGTTTTGAATGGCAAGTGCGTAGTCCTCAAGGCAAGCATCGACAAGTTGTTTAGGAGAGCTCGACACTAATTTGGGCTGTGCCTGTTGTAACAGCAAATTATAATCGAGTAGTTTTTCAACTAATGTGTTTAATCGGTGAGTGCTGGCGGTTAATAGTGATAATACTTCTCGCTGACCGTTATTTAATTCACCCACTACGTTTTCTGAAAGCAGGCTACAACCCTCTTTAATACTGGCTAGCGGGGTTTTTAACTCGTGCGCGGCATGACGTAGCAACGCTGTGCGTATGTGTTCTAACTGCTGAAGCCTGTCGTAAAGCCAATGCAAATCTTTTTCTACATCAATAAGCTCTTTCGGTGCTTGGCGTGATAATGGCGGAAGTTCTCCACCACTATGCGCAACAATGCGAATGATTTTTTTGAGGTTATTTACAGGGTTAACAATAAGCTGACTGCCAAGCAAAATAAGCAAAAGCGACACACTTACCAGCATTGCGGTAGACCACGCCTGTTTTGCCTGCATGGCATTTAAGTCATCTTGCTGCAGCTGTACACGCTGGCTAATTGCGCCTTCAACGTCGTCTCGCAATTGTTCTACACTGTTACTCACAGAAGCAAGATAAGCGTTTAGCAGCAGCTGATCTTCAATGGTTCGATAATCAGCAAGTTGGTTTAGTTGTTCAGATAGTCTTTCGCACGTCGGTGACGCCGACAACGCTTGGCACAAATTATCGGCAGCCACGGCAAATTGTTCTAGCGCGTTATCAGACAGTGTAGCCACTTGCTCGTTTCTCAAAACAGCAAATTGTCTGACACTACGCTCAACGTCTGTTACCGCATTGTCTAAACGCTGCATGTCACCCACTACATCTACCACAAAGCGGGTTTCAAGCGTTGTCATTTGGCCTACCTTGGCTAAATCGCTTTGGCTTTGCCATAGCAAGGCAATAAGAGGAATAAGGGCTAGAACAAAACTACCTAAGGTTAACTGCCGAAGCGAGCCCACCTGCATCAGGCGTTCACCCAATGAAAACTTATTAATCAGAACCTTCCCCTTAAAAAACCATCGCCAAACTAACTAAAAAACACGACTTAGTTACTGGCTATCTCTTTTTTGTTGCCCGGTGTTAATTGACTTTTGGTTAACTCAGCTTCAGAAAGCTTTCCGTCTTCGTTGTCGTCAATCAAGCCGAAGTTACGCAGCAAACCAGTGTGGCGAACAGCTTCTTTAAGCGAAATAAGACCGTCTTTATCCGAGTCTAACTGTTCCATAAGAGAGCGCGCCGGCGACGCCTGAACGTCTGCCATTAATACAGCTTGCATTGCTGCCACTGTAAACGCAGCTAAGAATACTTTTTCGAGTCGTTTCATCATGAATCCTCCGCAAAAATGCTCGTTAAAATCCTTCTTACTAGGCCCTTCAAAACACGCATTTATTTAAACGGTATTCGTTTTGAAAAGTGCCTAGATAGTATCACTAGTCATCAATTAACCACTACTGTAAGTTTGCAAATTACATCAACAGATATTGTTGTGAATAGCCTATGCGAGTTTCAGACCAAAACTACATTAGCTTTTTATTTCAATGATTTGATTCAAAAATTGGATTGTATACACACAAGAGCACAAAGAGTGTGTTGCAAAAAAGTAACAATTATTTGCAACACTTTCTTTTAGGAGAATTCTTCAACACTGTATTGCGCCTTTAGGGTTAAAAGCTGGTCTAAAGGAATGGGCTTACTGAACATAAAACCTTGTACACTATCGCAACCATGAAGTTTCAAGTAATCCCATTGTTCGAGGTTTTCGATGCCTTCTGCACACACCGAAAGCGATAATCGTTTCGCCAAGTCAATAATAGCCCCCGTTACTAGGCGACTTCTTTCAGAGGTTTGTATTTCAGTAACAAACTGACGGTCAACTTTTAGGGTGTCTATATTAATTTGCGTTAGATAGCTTAGCGAAGAATAGCCTGTGCCAAAGTCGTCCAGCGCGATAGCACACCCCATATTACCAATACGTCTAAAGAATTTGTTAGATAAAGCGAAGTTTTCAAGGTAAGCACTTTCGGTCACTTCAAACTCTATATTTTCGGGGTTAATACCGTTTACGCTGAAAGTATTGTAAATAAAGTCGAACAGATGAGCATTACGAAGGTCGTGACCAGATAAGTTAATCGACACTCTAAAAGTGCTTGATGATGCCCAGTGCTTGATAGTTGGAATATCTAAGCAAACACGCTGTATTACCCATTGTGTAATAGCGGTAATTTTTCCGCCCTGCTCCGCAATCGGGATAAACTCGTTGGGCATAACTAATCCAAATTCAGGGTGTTGCCAGCGAATTAGTGCTTCAGCCCCAATTATGTACCCGTTGTTATTCACTTTAACTTGGTAATGAACCACAAATTCATCGTTATTTATGCCGCTTTCAATACCATTGGCAAGGTGTAATTTACGTTTGTGTGATTCCACCATATCCGGTGTAAATAAGGTGAAACTACCTCGCCCTCTTGCCTTTGAACGATACATAGCAAGGTCAGCATTACTCATTAACTCGCTTAAGTCATAGTTTGCATCAGTAGCATTTGCTATGCCCACACTCAGGCCAACGGTTAATGACAAACCACGTAACTCAAAAGGCTCATCAAACGCAGTAATAAGACGTGTAGCAAGGCTTTCCGCTGCCGCTGTCGATACATCCCTATCAGGCAGCACTAGGAACTCGTCGCCACCCAAACGGGCAAATAAGTCACCATCTCTTAGCAATTGCTGCACGCGGTCTGCCACTTCAATTAAAATCAAATCGCCGGTTTCGTGCCCTAACGAATCGTTGATACCTTTGAACCCGTCTAGGTCAAAAAACAGCAGCATAATGTCTTCATCATTACGCTTTGCTCTTGCCAACTCCAAGCGCAAATTATCTAATACAAACTGTCTATTTGGTAAGCCAGTCAAACTGTCAAAATTAGCAAGCCGCGCCATGGTTTCTTGTTGATCAACCAGCGTTTGCTTCTGCTCAAAGTTTATCAGCAGCTCTACTTCAATAGTATCGAGCAAACTGTTGATGTTGTTTGACAAGCGACCTATTTCGTTACCTGAAACGATTGAACTTCTTAATGAATAATCTTTTGATTCGAAAACACTTTGTGTGAATTTTTTTAGCGTTGTTAGTGGTGTAATTAAAAGGTGAATACAAAGCATGCAGATAGCGACGCACAATATCCAAACCACCATAATTACAGGCACTTGATTAAAAAGGGTTTTCTTTGAACCTTGCGTTAATGCACCATCTACATCAACGTAAATAACCACGTGGCCAAGCGGATATAAGCTGCTACCTATTAACTGGTGCGCGACCATGGCACTGCCGTAACGTGTTACGCCAAATGGAATGCTTTGAGGCTTGTTTGGTATATCAGAAAGTACTTCAGGTTTTATGTTGGATTGTTCAACAGAAGACAGGACGCGATAGTTATTATCGTAAAAAGTAGCCGACAATACATTGGGGTTGCCTCTTAAAGACTGAAACACCTTGTTATGGAGTGTTTTATTGCCTGGGCTTTGCTCCATCACCACCGCAAGTTGACGGGCAAGTTCGTCGCTTAATGCTGAAGTGTTCTTTAAAAGAATGTCTTCAATGGCGTTATTGTGTTCAACTTTTGTAACTACTGCTACCGAAATAGCAAGCACCGACATAGACAGCGCGATAACCACACCAATTGGTACTTTTAACGTTTTAAACACACGTACACCTTTAACTATTGCTACTCAATACAAAGCCCAAATAACTAATTTATTAGATACACTAGCTTTGTTTACTGCCAATGAGGTGCCCAATAGTAAGATACTGTTAGCAAAAACTAAAATAAAATTTAGTCATAGTGTTTTGGTTATTAAATGAATAAAACGCTTAGCTTCCCTCAACCACTGCAAGTTTTGCTTTAATGAACTGACTGTGTGGCACATAAAGCAATTCAGCGATTTGACGAATAGTGCTTTCTTCCAGAGGTGCCAAGCTTTTGTCAGCATAGGCAATTGCCCATAAGCTTTTAATAATATCGTTGCGCTCTTGTGCACTACAGTGCTGATTAACAACTTGTGTAAACTGAACAAGGTCAACAGCGTCTTCTGCTGTATCCTGGCCCTTCCTTAACAACAACGACATAGCTTCTTCATCAAGCTTTACGTGCTTTTGGAGCTGTTTCTTGTATTCATCTCGTTCTTCGTCAGTCACTTCATTGTCAGCGCTTACTATTTCACTGAGTAAAGCTGCGGTTGCTAACTCTAGGGTGTAAGAAGGAGAAGACGCTGTCTTCGTTTCAAAAAGATTAAGAAATGATTTAAGCACTATAAACTACCGTTAAAATGAAAGAGTCTTGTTTTATGTTGCACTTTTGACAAGCAAAATACGTTTATTCAACACTCACAAGCGTTAAGCAAAACCGGCATAGTCAGTATTGAGCAAACAGGTGATTTTGCTTCCCCCTTTGTCAAACCATACTTTTTCACATAAAGCATGCAAAAGCGGGATCCCTCTTCCGTAAGAGGCTTCCGAGTTAGCCTGAGATGCATTTTTCCAATTAAAACCCTCTCCGCTGTCTTCAACACTCAGTAGCACTTTACTTTCTTGCGGTACCGATTCAACACGCACAATAATACGCCCGGTCTCAAGTGCATTTAAACTTTTTTCTCGTGCTTCATAATAAGCATGAAACCCGTTCTCTTCCGATTTCAATTTAGAGTCGAGTGCTAAAATGCCATGCTCAAGTGCATTATTAAATAATTCAGAAAGTACCGTATACATGATTGAGCGAACGCCTTTAACTCCCTCACATTGTCCTGCCAGCTGGAGAACACGTTGCAGTATATCAGGTTGTTTTAGGTGCTCGGCATCTAGTGCCACTTCATGAACCGATGGTAGACCAACTGCACTTTTCGAGGGCTCCGTCAACGTAATGGGCTTTGCCGTAAAAATGACTAAGGTCACGTCATCTTCAAACTCATCGCTGGCTGCGAAGGTTTCAACACGCTGTTTTAAAGACGATGTTGATAACACCCCTGTTTCTTGTAGCTCCGACTTAACCAAATCTGCGAAACCTTCCTCAAGCAGCATGTCATTATTTGCGTTAGTCCTTTCTATTAAACCGTCACTGTAAATAATAAGCTGTTCACCAGCGTCTAATTGAATTGAATCGTAGTCGGTATTAAGTTCGTGGTCTTCAAGTATACCTAATGCCATATGCCGTGATGGGAGCTGGCGAAAAGACGTGTTGTTGCTTGACGGAATAAAGATAGATGGCATTCCGCCTTGCCAAATATTTACTCTATTTCCTCTTGCGTTTATCTCGCCCACTACCGCAGCCATAAACATATCATTAGGCAGGAATTGCAAAAGAATAGTGTTTAGTTCAGCAACGATTTCACTTACTGATACGCCTTGCTGAGTAAGTTCTTGAAACGCCCGGGTAACTGGCAGCGCACCAATAGCCGATGCCAAGCCATGGCCAGTAAAGTCGCCCACAATAAAATATATGCCACCACTTGGGCTTGCTTCACAAAGGAATAAATCGCCATTGAATGTTTCAGCAGGGTTCAAACAATAGTCAAAATGAGACAGTACGTCACTACTGTTAACAATGGCGTGACTGAATATATGTTCGACGATGGCGTGCTCCCGCGCCACTCGCTGATTGAACAGTCGAAGCGTTTGATTTTGCTGTTCAACATGTAAACTTAATGCACGTATCTTTAAATGCGCGCGGATTTTTGCGGTAAGAATATGTTTATCGAAGGGTTTGGTTACGAAATCATTTCCCCCCACTTCTAAACACTGTACTAAGCTGTCTTTATCTTCCAAAGCCGTAATAAAAAGAATAGGAAGATAAGGACCTTGGGTTAATGCGCGAATTTGTGGGGCGACATCGTAGCCAGATAACCCTGGCATCACCACATCAAGCAGCACTAAATCGGGTTTATGCTGCTTGAAAAGTTCCATCGCCTCTTCGCCGTCTTTCGCTTCTACGCAGTCTTTATAGCCTGCGTTGAACAACATATTAGACAGCAGCGAACGATTGATAAATTCGTCATCAACAATCAGTATTTTCAAGAGCTTTCTCTAGTGTGATTTACTTGATTTCAAACTTTTTATCGAACCGCGAAATTTTCAATATTTTTGCCACCTGAGGTCTTGCGTTTTCAATACTGTATGAGAGCTTTCGCTCGTTCAGCGCTTTTTGCATGTTTAGTAGCATTCCCAGTGCAGAACTGTCCATATACTCGGTTCTTGATAGTTCGACCGTTATGTGTGTTGTTTCCTCTTTTAGCTCGGCGTAGGCATTGCGAAATTCTTCTACTTTACTGAAATCGAACTTATTACCTACGTCAATAACCAATATTTCGCCTTGGCTGCGATAGCTAGACGTTATATCCATATGCGCTCCTTGGAAAATCTCGCGTTAAATGCTTCATCAGATGCGGTTAATTTTGCTATTCTTTATACTAGTTGAAGATAATAGCAATGTCACAAAAGCCGTCTTAAACTTTTGAATATGACAAGAGTAAAAATTGCTTTGTGATAGAGTACTGAGCTTTTGGGTACTTAGTTTTGGGGTACATTCTATGCAAGACTGGCAAGACGCTCTTTTGGTTTACAGTACCGAAAGCGGCAAAGTTAAGCCCGAACCAAAGAAAGAAGTCCGTTCAACGTCTAGTGATGGCGTTGTGCGAATACACAGAGAGACGAAGGGACGAAAAGGAAAAGGCGTCTCGTTAGTTAAAGGACTAGACTTAGATGCTGCAGCGTTGAAGACGCTGGGATCTGAACTAAAGAAAAAATGTGGTTGTGGTGGCGCTGTGAAAGACGGCGTAATTGAAGTTCAAACTGACGACAGAGAGAAACTAAGCACCCTACTACAAGCGAAAGGTTACAAGGTAAAACTTGCCGGCGGTTGATTAAGTCAACTACCTCTTTTTCATAAACGTATAACAAAAAGAGTCTGAAATGGAAAAGCTGTCAATTTCTGATTTACATATTATTCTGGTGGAGCCTTCTGATACACAGAGGAAGATTATCACCACGCTACTGCTTCAAGAGAACGTTAAGGAAATTGACCCTGTCAGTACCCTAGCTGAAGCTCGCTCTGCAGTAAAAGCACATGGCGCCGACCTTATAGTAAGTGCCATGTATTATGAAGATGGTACTGCACTAGAGCTGTTGAAATTCATCAAAGAAGACGAGAATTTCAAAACCATACCGTTTATGTTGGTTTCAAGTGAAAACCGCATGAGCAAGCTCGATGAATTTAAGCAAGCAGGCGTTGCGGCTATTCTTCCCAAGCCGTTTGAGCCGTTGCACCTGTCTCGAGCGTTAAACGCAAGTCTTGATCTTATCAACCACGACGAACTAGAGCTTGAGCTTTTCGATGTTCACGACGTTCGCGTTTTGCTTGTTGACGACAGCAAGCTTGCCAGAAACCATATTCGACGCGTTCTAGAAGGTATGGGGCTTAAACGTATCAAAGAGGCAGAAAATGGCGCAATGGCGCTTACGTTTATTAAAGAAGAGTCGTTTGATTTGGTAGTAACGGATTACAATATGCCTGAAATGGATGGCCGTGAGCTTTCTGAGTTTATTCGCTTTAATCCAGAAACAACGCATATACCCATTATAATGGTAACGTCTGAATCGGCAGATAGCGCGCATATGTCAAACATTCAGCAAACGGGTGTTAACGCACTATGCGACAAGCCTTTCGAGCCAAATGAAGTGCGACAAATGCTGTCTGCGCTACTTGGAAACTAACGTTTCTCAGGTTGAAAGAGCGTATTGTTGACCCGCGACTACATGAGCAACGATATCAATTATACAAACGCGTGCTTCACAGAGTGAATGCACGCTTTTTTTTGCTTTGTTTAATGACACGCGAGCATGATTTGTTCGCACTCGAGCCTCATTTTATTACACACAAAATGCGCCTAATTAATTTCTAAAAACTTAGCAACCCCCAGACATTAAAAAAGCCGCCCAACAATGTAAAAATTGATTGACACACTACAAACTTCCGCATACAGTCAAACCATGAAAAAAATTACATCACATGCAGCCATTTTCTTTTTTGCGTTTACGTCCTTTAATTAGGGAGGCGCAGTAGCATGCATGAAAAAACCTCCCTTCAGGGAGGTTTTTTTTTAACTTAAACATGCACAAATATGGCCAACACTTAATATTACTTACATCAAGCTTGAACACGGGAACATTATGTCAGACAACGCCTTAGATACGGTAAGAGCGAGGATAACAACGCTCGACACTGAACTACTTACTTTACTTTCGGAGCGCAGACAGCTTACTAACGAAGTTGCAGAGACGAAAATTAAGCACCATATTCCCGTTAGAGATCAAAAGCGTGAAGAACAACTGTTAGTGCGCTTGATAAAAGAAGGCCAACGCATAGGACTTGATCCTCATTACGTTACGCAAATTTTTCATGTCATCATTGAAGATTCGGTTCTTAATCAGCAGGCAATGTTAGCCGAGCGCGCTAACCCTGGCAGCTCACTTCCATTGAACCGAGTAGCATTTCTTGGTGATAAGGGTTCGTACTCTTATTTGGCAACTCAAAAGTATTTCTCTCGCCGCCCGGGGGAGCTTTTGGAAATCGGTTGCCAAAGTTTTGCTGAAATTATTCATAAAGTAGAAAACGCTGAAGCCGACTATGCTGTTTTACCAATCGAAAACACCACGTCTGGCAGCATTAATGAAGTTTACGACCAACTTCAGCATACACAATTAAGTATTATAGGCGAGCTAACCCACCCTATTCGCCATACTTTGCTGGTGGGCACCGACACCAGTATTGATAAAATCAAAACCCTGTACGCACACCCGCAAGTGTTCACCCAGTGCAGTCACTTCTTAGCCGAGCTTGGCAATGTAGAGGTGAAAACGATGGATAGCACATCTAGCGCCATGTTGACGGTAAGTGAGCTACAGCGCGACGACGTAGCTGCTATTGGTAGTGAAGCGGGCGGTAACCTTTACGGGCTAATGGCCATAAAAAGTAACTTGGCGAACCAAAAAGAGAACCACAGCCGCTTTATTGTGGTTGCTAGAAAACCGGTAGTCGTTCCTCTACAAGTACCAGCGAAAACTACGTTGGTCATGTCTACTATTCAAAAACCTGGGGCTTTAGTTGAGGCGTTGTTAGTATTGAAAGATAACAATATCAACATGACCAAGCTTGAATCTCGCCCTATTCCAGGTAACCAATGGGAAGAGATGTTTTACATAGATGTTGAGGGTAATGTGGAAGATGGCCCTATGCAGAATGCACTAGATGCACTACGTAATATTACCCGCTATGTGAAAGTGCTTGGGTGCTATCCCAGCGAAGAAATTAGCCCTACTAAAGTTGCCGCGGCAAGTGCCCTAACAACATAGGTAAGGCACTGCACACTCCGCTATTTATACTGACAAAACAGCGGCAGCATTACTTTCAACTGCCGCTATTTCTGGAGCAGGCCGATAAACACTCACTTTGTTACGGCCATTGCGTTTACTTTCGTAAAGCGCTTCATCGGCATTCGCGTACAACGACTCAAACTGCGCATTAGACGTAAGTGTAGATGCGATACCGAAGCTCGCGCTGATATCAAAAACGTGGCCAGTCTCGGCTGTGTTAATCTCGCTTATTCTTTGGCGCATTGCATTGGCAATTTCGAACGCCCTTCTTTCTGGGCAACCTGGTAACAACAGTCCAAATTCTTCACCACCAAGACGACCAAGAATGTCCTCTCTGCGAATATTTGGTTTAACACTGTCAATAACTGCTTTAAGTACCCAATCGCCCACCGGGTGGCCATAAGTGTCGTTCACTGACTTAAAGTGGTCGAGGTCGAAAATTACAAAGGTTAACGGTTCGTTTGTGTCTTTTGCCTGCTTCAACGCTTTAAGCGCAAGCTCGGTAAAATAATGACGGTTTGAGATTTTAGTTAGCGAATCGGTTTGTGCTTTTTCTCTAAGCGCAATATGCAGCTTGCGGTTAATGATACCCCACATCAAAACAAGAATAGTAGTTGAGGCTAACAGCGTAATTAATAGCAAATGGTTCTGCTTTTCTTCGCTTGATAAATCGGCTTGCGCTTTAAGCAAGCTGTTCTCTTTATCGAGTAACTGAATTTCTATATTTTTTTCTAAGCTATCAAATTTGGCTTGTTGTATAGCCATTTGCTTGATGTTGTGCTCATCTAAATAGGCTTTATCTGCTTCCGCATATTGAATATAAGCATTTAATGCTTCGTTACTGTTACCTTCGGCTTTCGCAGCTTCAAAAAGCACATAGTAGGCCGACTTCATTGGTCTAGAATTCCCCATGCCTTTTGCCAGTTCCGCACCTTTCAGCGCACTGCCGCGAGCATTGTTAAAATAGCGGTTTGCCAAATATACTTGCGCCAACGTTGTATAATATTCAGCGGTTAACCGCGGGTAATTAATACCTTCAACATCTGCCTGAATGGCAATTAGGTCGTCTAATGCTTGCGCTGCTTGCTGCAGGTCACCAAGCATTAGCTGTGCTTTCCACAACTTAGATAAATTTAGCGGTATTGGCTCTTTACTGTCGGTACAAATATCAATGGCAGTTTGTAGCGTTTCAAGATCTAACTTTCCGGTGTAATGTAATGACTCACTTCTTAAATTGTGAGCCATGCAGCGGTTACGTGAAGAAAGGTTGCTATTTACTACACGGTTTGTGTAAACCAAGCTTTGTTCAAAATCTTCCAACTGATTGTAAAAAAGCGCGATGGTGAGAATGGCGAGGTTTTTATCCGTCTCGTTAGCACGGGATAGCAAAGGCACCATATCCGGAATTTGCTGAAGCGCTTTGGGAAAGTCTCTCACTAAAGCGTAGTTATTAAGAATAGAGTTCTTCGCCCTAAGCTTGAGCGAATAGTCTAACGAACTAGCAAATACGCCTTCATAAAGAGGAATAGCATCTAGCAATTTACCCGCGTAAGACAGGCTATAAGCGTTTAAGTAATTGAAATATTGAGTTTGCTCGGGAGAAAATTTGCTGGCGTCAGGCGACAGCGCATCTAACGCGTCTCGAAACGCATTGACGTTTTGGCTTCTTAGTTCGTCAGCCACTTTAAGCTTGTCGTCAAACTCATCAGCCATTACTGCTAGTACGAAAAAGGGGCTAATTAATGCCCCTATTAAAAACTGTTTCAACATTAGTACGTTACTGCATGTTATTAATGTACAGTTACCTGATTATCTTTGTCGTCTTCAGGCGTTTCATCTGGCTGCTCGCCATTTTCATCTTCAGGCATTAATAAACACCACATCTTTTCTTTTTCTTGATGAAGCTCATCAGCGTGGTCAGCCTTGAATTGAGCAATAACGTCTGTATTGCGTTGCTTCGACGCGTCTTGAGCGATAGCGAGGAGTTCTTTTAGCGCTTTCATAACTATGATTCTTCTTATTAGGATATAAGTTTTTAAGATGAGGTTTTAGACTATCAGGTAATTACAGAGATGTTAATTACTTATCAATAACTTTTATCGGCCTATTCAACCCCTCAATGATCTTTTAAGTGGTAGTAAAAAAAACGCCTATCAGCTTCTTTTGGCTCAACAAAAGTGCTTTCTTCAAACCCCAATGTGGTTACTAGCCTTTTCGTTGCGAGGTGTTTTTTATCGAAGGTTGCTGTTATGGCTGTCAATCCCAAAGTGCCAAGACCAAAATGTGCTAATGCTCCCATAGCTTCGACAGCTACGCCCCGCCCGTTAGCTTCTCGTCGCAAGATTATACCTATCTCAGCCTCATTTCTACCTGCCTCTTTACGCAACATTTGAATACCGCAAAACGTATTAGAGTCTACAGAGGTAATTGCCCATACCTTTTGTACTGGCCAAGGTTTCTGGTTATTTTTTAAAAACTGCGTTACTACCGCTCTGCTTTGCACTTCTGATAGCGGGTCACCAATAAGGCGCATAACTTTACTGTCTTGATAAAGTGCTGCTGTCTCAAATGCATGATTACTATCAAGTAATGTATTGTTAAATCGCGGTGTAGAAAACGACAGCGTGCCCTTCATTATTGATAATACTCGTCAATAACTAAAGGCGTTTGTGGCGGCACAACCAGCGTTGAGTGTTGGTGTATTTCTTGTTCGTGCAAGGCAGCCAGTGTTACCTTTGAAGCTCTGAACGATTCGATAGGCAGCGTTGCTGCTTCATAAATAATAACTGTATGGTCAGCATCGTAATGCTGTAAAAGTTTATCAGTAAGGCGACTGCGCTGTTTTTTCGTGGATGTGAAAACGGCTGTAGAAAAATCACCGGCAACCCCCACTTGCCAAAGCACAAGATACCCCGACGTGTCGATTACCCGTTTATAGCGTAAAAACTGATTCGCTTCATAGTGCTGACAACCGAACTGACCGGGATCGATATTTAAGTCTGCATAAAGGCAAGCTTCAGCTGAGATACCTGGCAACATGTAGGCTTCAAAGCCTAATTCTCGTGCTTCAATAATGGCTTGGTGCGGCACTTTTGCAAACACGCCGGGGTGCCCGTAAAACGCCCCTACCACTTTTTTACCCTGCTTTACTTGCTCAAGCATAGCATCGCACATTTGCTGATAGGTATGCCGCCTATCCTTACCCTCGTTATATAAGGGCTGCAAATTTACGGCGTTCGCGTTCAGCGACATGATCCAAGCTTCCATGTAATGCTCTGCCACACAAACAAATACGATATCAGCTTGTTCTATATGGCTTTGGCATAGTGGCGCCATATGCGCACCAACCATCATTCCTGTGCCTACGCACACTAAACTGCCTACTTGTGAAGGCTGTTCCATTTAATCTTCCTTTTACTTAGCACTTGTCTGTTTTTTCAAGCACCTTGTTACTGCATGAGTTACTTATTTGAGTGATGCGAAAAAGCACTTTTAACTGTTTCTATCGTGCTGGCAAGCGTTACCTTTTCAGCAAACGTTATCACTCCGTTCGCCTTTTTATCATTCTCGATCTCATGGCTCTCTTTCTTATCACTACGTCTATCGCCAACATTTCCTTTGCTTCTGTCGAAAATTGTGTAGTACTGCGATATTAACGGTAGCCCTAGAATGCTTTGATTCGGCCAATGCTTTAAAGGAAAGATTTTAAAGGAAGCGCTATTGAACTCGGGAGCGTTTATTTGCCAATAAGCCTCGGGAGGTAAGGTTAACACCACATCTTCTCCATTTTCACCTTCAAGAAAAAACTCAATTTTCGGCCAGTCTGATAGTGTTAATGATGCTAGTGGAATGCCCTTTTCTTGACTTGAAAAAGCGCTAAAGGGCTCAAGGATTGATGATAAATCACTAATATATTTTTCAAGGCTTTCAACCACTTTGTCGTACAAAGAAACGGGCAATCCTATTACCGTCGCCCCAGTATCGACAATAGCGTTGGAACACCAGCGAGTAACGTCTTTTTCAGCAAGCACAGGGGCACTGTGAAGGTCTGTTTCGCCCACTTTAACTGACAGCAAGTTTACGTTGTAAAACTTATCATGCAATACTTTCGCTGACAGCATTGGTTCACGATATAGATCGCGGTGCATCACAGGCTCGCCCATTACAAAAAGCCCGTGATTTTGCCAGTGGGCTAACGCTTTTGTTCTACAGCTTCCATTATCGTAATAAATGCTTGAGCGGTGCAGCCAAAACGCAAACTTATCCGAAACCACGCCCTGCTCTTCAAGTGACGTAAAATAACTGGGTAACGTAACCGCCTTCATTTGCTTATATGCAGGGCTGTCGTTTGCGCCCGACATAATGTATTGATAAACGTCTTTCTTGGGTGTTTGTGTCTCGGCCGCTTCAAATAAATAATGCGCGTGATTTAAGGGGCGGTATGCCAGTCCTAAAATGCCATCAGCATGCTTAAAACACTCGAACTTCCCTGTGTCTGCAATAGCTGTGTAGGCGTCAGGCAGCGTAACGCCATGACCAAACATGCCAAGACTAACCTGGGTTTTAATTACCGGTCCGTGCCAGCTACCTACGCCGTAATTAATAGATTGGGTGTAATAGGTGAAATCAGCATGATTGTCGCTTTCAAGGCGATAACAGGTGTGATTAACCGCAAGCGTTGAACTACCAGTATCTAAAATGAGGTGAACGGCGTGCTGATGAGTGCCAACGTGTGCTCTTACACAGTAGCCGCCATCAGCTAGCGTATTGGTTAACGCCAGCCTAATTGAATGCGCCATCGGTAACTATTTATCTCGCAGTAGCTGGCCGTCGTCGGCTTTTAAAAGCAGTTGTTTGCTGTCTACAAGGCACTTTTTCGCGTAATCGCCAAACCAGCCGCCCACTTTCATAAACTGTTCAACAAATCCCTTTTTATCGCCACTTTCAAGTAACGACAGCGCTAGGCCGAAGCGCTCATAAAAACGTCGTAGTAAGGCAAAATTATCAGGGTTATTGAAGATAATATCTGCATAAAGCTGCGGAGACTGTGCGAACAAACGCCCTACCATTGCAAGCTCTAGGCGATAGATAGGCGAACTGAACATGGTTAGCGATTCTAAATCTGGGTTTTCGCCTTTTAGGTGCTGACCATAAACGAAGGTGTTGAAGTGTCGCATAACCTGAATGTAGGCCATAGCTTCGTCATGTTCTTTTGCCGACGAGTCGTGAATGGTTGCTCCCCATATACGCATCTGCTCGATAAGCCATGCGTATTTTTCACTGCCTCGGCCTTCGCACACCACCACAACTTGCTTAATCATGCCCGGAGCATCGGGGCCAAACATAGGGTGCAGCCCTACTACGGGCCCATTATGAACCGCAAGCATCGCTTCAAGTGGCTTGGCCTTAATACTGGTGATATCCGCTAACACACAGTTTTCGGGCAACATGGTAAGTTTGGCTATAACCGATTCGGTTAAATTAATTGGCACAGATACAATTACCAGTGACGCTGTTTGAAGCACTGACTCTGCGTACCCGTTTTCCCAATCGTCTCGTTCAACCACAGACACGTTGTAGTTACTACGTTCAAACAAGCTGACAAAAACGCGTCCTAACGCACCTGCACCACCAATTACAACAACATTGTCAATTTCCGGTTTAACACAGCGGTACTTGTTATTTTGGGTGTGATACGACTCGCGCATTACCCTGCGAAGTAAATCTTCGGTAAGATCGGGAGACACGCCAAGGGCATCAGCCTGTTGGCGTCTTGAAGCAATTAACGCTTTTTCGCGCTCGGGGACATAAACTGGCATACCAGCTTCAGCTTTTATCTGGCCTACTTGCGTGGTGATTTGGTTGCGTTTAGCGAGTAAATCGACAAGCTGGCTGTCCAGCTCGTCGATACCTTTACGCAGCTTTTCTAATTCTTTTAAATGCTGCGAAGAATCGGTCATTTTCTCTTGTTCCTTGAATCAAATGACTCGGGGCGTTTTAGTTAATTAGCGATATTTAGCTATACCGTTAACTATGCCACCGTGCGTTTGTTTTGACGTAAGGGTAACACAGTTATTAACTTATCTCTGGTTTGAGCAATCAAATTTTCTGTTGTTTCCCAGTCAATACAACCGTCGGTAATAGACACGCCGTATTCTAGTTCTTCCGGCTTTTTACCATCAGACTTCTGATTGCCAGGCTTCAGATGACTTTCCAGCATTAGGCCAATAATTGATTGATTACCTTCTAAAATTTGGTTTACCACATTTTGCGCAACCAATGGCTGACGGCGATAGTCTTTTGACGAGTTAGCATGACTGCAATCTACCACCAATCCAGCGGTTAAGCCCGCCTGCTCTAGCTCAATTTCACATTCAGATACACATACTGAATCGTAATTTGGCTGCTTTCCACCACGCAGGATAATGTGCCCATCAGGGTTACCGCTTGTACCGATAATGCTTACTTGTCCTTGCTTGTTAATACCCATAAATCGGTGGCTTGAAGCCGCAGATTTAAGTGCATTGATAGCAATATCTAAACTTCCGTCGGTACCGTTTTTAAACCCAACCGGCATAGACAGGCCACTTGCCATTTCACGGTGTGTTTGTGATTCAGAAGTACGTGCACCAATTGCAGCCCAGCTGAACAGTTCAGCAAGATACTGCGGGCTAATAGGGTCTAGCGCTTCAGTCGCCACCGGTAATTCTAATTCTGCAAGCCAGATTAGTAGCTCGCGAGCTTTTCTAAGCCCTGCTTCAATGTCGAAGCTTCCGTCGATATGAGGGTCGTTAATTAGGCCTTTCCAACCTGTGGTTGTGCGTGGCTTTTCGAAGTAAACACGCATCACGATAAATAGCGTGTCTTTGCAAGATTCGTGGAGTTCTTTAAGTTTAAGCGCGTATTCTTTTGCAGCTTCAACATCGTGAATTGAACATGGGCCGCACACTACTAGCATGCGATGGTCGCGGCGATGAATAATATCAGACACAATTTTGCGCGACGCTGAAATAGCTTCTAGCGCTTTGTCTGATACGGGAAGTTCAGCGCTCAACGCTTCCGGCGTGATGAGTACGTCTTCTGTACTGACGTGAACGTTATTGACAGTGTCCTTGATCATGAGGGCTCTCTTAACTTAAAAATTGAAGAAGAAAACGTTAAAAGAGTTTGCAATCTGCATGTAAACTTTATTGTACAACCAGCTTTTTCTATGTTTCTTTAACGTCATTGACTTTTTAACAACTCACGAATGACAACGCAAGCATAAACACATAATACTTTAATCTAGAATAGATTCGAAGCGATGAAGCATGACGTATTGGCAATAAACAAAGAAAGAAGAGCAAAATTTAACCAGAAGTGAGGTTTATTCAAGTTCGTTTTTATTTTTCTGTCGTATGCCGTGCTTGAAAGCCTTTTTCATAAGCGTCAGCCATCAGAACATTGCCAGCCATAGCGCTCGCTAAAACAGAGAGCACAAATAGCATCTCTCTAGCGTTTTCAATGCCACCAACAAGCCACCACACAATAAACATCAGTGTGGTTAAACCAAGTTGAGTGAAGGTAAACGCTAAATACAACTTTTTCATTGATATAGTTCCTTCAAAAGGAAAGCAAGCCCTCCCCATGAGAAATCGCCATTAAAAGCCGAGCCGAGAAGGTAAGCACTAGCACCAAATGCAGCTCCATGTAGGAAAGCATCATTAACTTCATCCAACTCATCTTGTGTTAATTCAATTAAATCCATAACTATATCCATTAGTAAAAAGATTATCTTCAACTACATCGTTGAAGCCCTGTGCAATTACTCTCAACCAATCCTGAGAGTAATGACAAGTTACTAAAATTTGTCGATATGAATAACTGACCAGCTGGCGGTATTGCACCGTGTCGATGTTGAATTTTGTTTCAAGTATTCTTTTCATTTTAAGTATTGAAATGAGGTAAATTGGTCAAGCAATTACTTTTTTTGCCGATAGTCAATTCATAACAAATAAAACGTACCTAACTGATGAAAAAACAATTCCTCATGGAAAACAGCCCTTGGATTTCAAGAGTGGCTGAAAACTATGCTCGAGAAACTGTTATAAATGATGAGCTTTTAAACCGTTTAATCTGTGGAGCAATCAAGGAAGCACTTAATTTTTACACAGCATTTTTAGACGTTGATATAGATACATTCGACTTTCATCAACTGGATTCAAAATATAAACGCCACTATCTAGAAGCAAAAGAGATTGGTTTGTTCGAGCAAGGTGGTGTTCGAGAAAAGGACCATTTGAACTTTTGGTGTTTAAGCCAAGTTTTAAATCCAAGTTGTTATATAGAATCTGGTGTTTTCATAGGTAGCTCTTTACATGCTTTTTTAGACAACATTGCTCTTAAAAAAGTAATCGCCATAGACCCTGACCTGTCAAAACTGAAGCTTTCTATTTCAAACAACAGTAAATTTGAACTTGTAGGTGATAAAGACTTCTCTGAGTTAAAAATAGACGGAGTACCACAAAATACACTAGCTTATTTCGACGATCATATTGATTCAGCTAATCGTATAATCTGTGCAAAAAAGTTAGGTATAAAATATCTAATCTTTGATGACTCAACAGGGTTACAAGGTATAACTCAAAGGCTATACCCTGCACTTCCAACTGTACCAATGATAATGAAACATGACCTGTACCAAATAGGTGATGAAATTAGCTGGTCGTTTAATCACCCAAAAATAGGGATAAGTAGGCAGTTAGTTACAATTTCTAAAGAGCTCTTAGAACAGTGTGCTTTGGCAAAGCGCTTAATCAAACGGGTTCAGAAACTTCCTGACCTTGGCGACTACATACCGCTTAAACATCCAACTCCAATGAACGATATGACAAAGTACATATTAGAACTGTACTAGGCAAAAAACGCAGACACAAAAAAGCCCGCTTAAAGCGGGCTTTTTCGAAGTTAACAATAACGCAAGGATTAGTAATCTTAGTTAAGCTTCTCTTTGATACGTGCAGACTTACCTGAACGCTCACGTAGATAGTAAAGCTTAGCACGACGAACCGCACCGCGACGTTTAACTTCAATTGAAGAAACTGCCGGGCTGTGTGTTTGGAACACACGCTCAACGCCTTCGCCGCTAGAAATTTTACGCACGGTAAAAGACGAGTGCAGACCACGGTTACGTTTAGCGATAACAACACCTTCATAAGCCTGAAGACGCTCTTTGTCACCTTCGGTAACGCGAACTTTAACAACTACTGTGTCACCTGGACCAAACGCAGGAACATCAGTTTTTAGCTGTGCTTCTTCGATTTTTTTGATGATATCTTGACTGACTTTGCTCATCATATCCTCTCGTCCTAGTTAACTGTCATCTTGCTGCAGTTGCGCTTGGAATAATTCAAGCAAACGCTGCTGCTCCTCAGTCAGAGCTAGGTGATTTAACAATTCAGGGCGACGCTGCCAGGTTCTACCTAATGATTGCATCAATCGCCACTGCCTAATTTTTTCATGGTCCCCACTTAACAACACATCAGGTACCTTTTGACCATCAAGTATTTCGGGCCGCGTATAGTGCGGACAATCCAAAAGACCGTCAGTGAAGGAATCTTCAACCGCTGAAGCTTTATGCCCCAACACACCGGGAACTAGTCTAGCAACTGCGTCCATAAGAACCATTGCTGGAAGTTCTCCGCCGCTTAACACGTAATCACCAATAGAGACTTCTTCATCTACATGGCTTTCGATTACTCGCTCGTCGATGCCTTCATATCGACCACAAATTAAAATTGTGCGGTCAATGTTAGCAAGGCGTTGTACGCCTGCTTGGTCAAGGGGTTTCCCTTGTGGTGATAAGTAGATCACCTTACTTTTTTCGCCACCTACTTTCTTGGCGGCTTGTATTGCGTCGGTAAGCGGTTTTACCATCATCAGCATACCGGGTCCGCCTCCGTAGGGGCGGTCGTCTACTGTACGATGGCGATCATGAGTAAAGTCGCGGGGGTTGAATGTATCGACCGTTACTGTTCCTGACTTAACTGCCCTGCCGATTACACCTTGTTGGGTGAATGGGCCGAACATATCTGGAAACAGGCTAACAACACCAAACCACTTTTCCGGTGTCACTTAAAACCCCGGGTCCCAGTCAACTTCAATGACCTTCGCTTCCTTATTTACCTCTTGTACGACATCGTCGAACACAAAAGGTATAAGTCTTTCTTTTTGACCAAAAGCGTCACCTACATTCGCTTTAACGTGAATCACGTCGTTAGCACCTGTATTAAACACTTCTTTCACCACACCTAAGTCGTAACCTTGCGTTGTTACCACTTTCATGCCGGTGAGCTCACGCCAATAAACACCTTCATCACCTAAATCAGGCAGCTGTGAAGCATTTATGTTGATATCCAAGTTTTTGATGCGTTCTGCATCATCTCGGCTATCAACGCCCACAATTTTTGCAACTAGGCTTTTACCGTGCGGTCGCCACTGGTCAATTTGGTATTCTTTTTCTTCGCCAATAAACCATGGCGCATACTCAAAAATGCCTTCTGGTGTTTCTGTATAGCTGTTGATTTTGACCCAACCTTTAACACCGTACGGTGCGCCAATTTTGCCAACAATCACTTTGTCAGACGCTAGACTCATCTATACCACCAGTTAATAACAGCTTACGCTGCAGATTTTTTAGCTTCTTTTACCAAGCTAGAAACGCGATCTGATAAGCTCGCGCCTACGCCAACCCAGTATTCAACACGCTCTAGGTCGATGCGAAGACGTTCCGCTTGACCTTGTGCAGTTGGGTTGAAGAAACCGATGTTTTCAATGAAACGACCGTTTCTCGCACGACGGCTATCAGCCACCACTAGTTGATAAAATGGACGCTTTTTCGCGCCACCACGCTGTAAACGAATAGTAACCATAAATGCCTCAAACTCGTTGTAGCGTTACCGTTAACTTAAGCCTTCGTTTGACGACTAAAAATTAGACACCAATTAGAAGGCCGCCGAATTATACGGATACACCGGTTAATTGCAAGTTTTATATGAGTAAATAGCTGAAGGTAAGCATGTTGAATACCGCTGAAATACAACATGCATTAAGATGATATTCGAAATTAAACTGTTAGGCCGCAGCGATGTCGCTTTGCATCTCCATTGATACGGTGATTTTGGTTCCCACGCCTACTTTGGACGATATTTCAAATTGCCCACCCATATTCCTCATTAGTGCCTCTGCAATTGACAAGCCAAGCCCAGAGCCCTCTAAGTTAGAAAAGCGCTGATAGGGCTGAGTACACTTATTAATTTGCTCAGCAGTCATTCCTTTACCCGTATCTTCAACAATGACAGACATTCGTCCGTAATCTGACTCAACAGTTCTTATCGTTACCGACCCTTTATCGATATTATATTTAATGGCGTTTTCTATAAGATTAATGATTACTTGGCGAATACCCCGTGGCTCTACGTGCACTATGATGTCGTTAGCCAATGCAAGCTCTAGTGTTACCTGCTTTTTGTCCGCTAATGGCTGCAATAAAGTCACCACTTCAATTATGAGTTTATTAACTGAAATATTCCTAAAGTTACGCTCGTCCACGGTATCCACCAAAGACGAACTATTCAGTGAATACTCAACCACATCCCGCATTAATGATGCAGATTGGTGAAGCGAGTCCATCAACGCTTTGCTTTTTATATCATTACTTATTTCATATCGTTTGCGAAGAATATCAGATAAACCTAACAAGCCATGCAGTGGTGTTTTTAACTCGTGAAATAGCTTCGCCATCATCTCATTTCGGAGATTGTTTTCTGTGATAGCCTTTTCGCGCGCAGCAATAAGCGAGTTCCTAATACGAGTTGCCTCTGTGATATCGATAAATTCATAGATAACAAGCCGCATTAAGCTCTCTTTGGGCTGTGTAATTTCGAAGTACTCAAACAATAGGCCATGGCGTACCGTAACGTCTCTTATGCCGTTTGTTACCGTATTAATGACAATAGGATTTTCGGTATCCGCCGCTTTGTCCCAATCTAACCCAATAGAATTGGAGAAGTCTTCAAAAGAAGCACCAAGAAAATCAGAGTGACTTATATTAAAAGACTCCGCAGTGACGTTATTTATAGCCACAACGGAGTTGGTAGCAGTGGTGCCCTGCTCAATACCAATCGCTATACCAGATGTTATGCTGTCTATTACATCTGTTGCCACAGAACGCAAACTCTCTTTCTTCTTGAGCGCTCGTCGCATTCCGCTTCGCAATAAAATGGCTAATTCAGAGTTATCAACTTCTAAGAATGCCCGTACACTCTTAAAAGCACTCTCGATAGCATTCTTGTGTTGCTCACTCCATGGCGCTGACCGTCCCTCTACATTTTCTACCCATTTTTCAAAACTTTTTCGTGGAGTGTAACGCAGTACCCCCTCATCTTGCTGACCATAATGACGAGGGTCTCCTCCCCAAGTAACAGTCTGGTTTAACCCTTTTCTGTATATGACTATGGCACAAAAAGGGTATTTACTTAGGATATGAATAGCCATTCCCGCAACGTTGTTTGACAAAGGAAATGAAAAGGGCGACTGCTCGTAGAAATGGGTCCCATCTTTAAACTCACATGTCAGGTGGTTTCTCATCTTTATCAATTCATCTTGCTTTGGGATATTCCCTAAGCTTGATATTTCATTACCAATAAACAACGAGATACCTTGCCCTCCTGATATCTTGTGAAGAGCAACATCTGAGAGTATAAGTGTTTGGAAAGGCTCCACTTCCTCTTCAAGTTTCTGCATTAACCTGCTAACCGCATTTTGGCTACGCACGCTAAGCATTTGACTCTGCTTGTATATAGCCCTTTCAAATGCTTGGTTTACACCATCACTGAGCTGCTGAAAATATACGAACTCATTGATGTCTACTGCTCGTTTGTCTGAGAAATGAAGAGAAAGAAGTCCCCATAGCTTTCCTTCTGTAACAATGGCGCATGAAAGTGTGCTTGCACTGCCCATATTTTTTAAATATTCAATATGAAATGGAGAAATACTGCGAGACAAACAGTAAGAAAGGTCAACATCTTTCGCATTTGCTTCACTCGATTCACATATAAGCGAAATAGCCGGTTCAACATTGAACAAGTGCCGGGTTTTTACTTGTAAATATAAGTCTCTGGCGACTTTCGGGATATCAGTTGGGGGGTATCTTAAGCCTAAAAAGCTTTCGGTATTATCGGCAATGCGTTCACTAATTACTTCTCCTGACCAGTCTTCGTGAAACTGGTACACCATAACGCGTTCTGCTGAAATATTTTCTGAAACAAATTGGCAAATTTGGTCAGCACATTTCCATACATTGGCCACGTCTAAATTGTGAATTTCGTTTGAATACTTTTTCTTATTTGAAGATGCAGTGCTAGCGCAGTCGCTACATTCCAAAAATGTATATTCTTTGTTAGTGTGTTTTAACCATAGCGTGCCCGACTTATCTTCAATTACATTATGACGCTCGTGTAAAAAAGCCTTGGAAGGCAAGTGTAATGCAGCAATAGCTTTGCTTTTGATATCTTGACTAACACTATCGGAAAACCCGACGATTTTATCGTTTTTAAAAACAACCACATGCATTCCATATTGAAATGCCCCCGTTTGCCTCAAATTTTCCTGTTCACACTGATAAAACTGTTTTGCATAATTCACATTACTGTTAATCATTTTTCCATTCCTTGGCTAAAGTAAAGTCATAACCTTCTCTTCAAAACGTGGAAAGTCTATCGGCTTCACAAAAACGTCTATAAAACCCGCATCTTTCAATGCCTCAATTTCTTGAGGGCGCGACTTCGCAGTAAAAGCAACAATTGGGCACGAAAAATGTTTTTTCATCTGAGGTAAAATTGAAAGTGAATTGCCATCGGGCAGCATGATGTCGAGCAACAAAAGGTCAGCCGCTTCACTTGATTTGGTCTGGACAAAGTCGTTGATTTCGGCAATGGAGTTAAATCGCGTTACTTTATTTATGCCTAACAACTCAAGCATAGCTTCGGCGACTTGAAAATTGATATCGTTGTCTTCAAGGTAAAAAACGTGTTTGTCCATCACGAAACCAATATGTTTATTTTTTGTACAAACATAGATTACGGACGAACATAAATAAAGTCTTAAATTAATTTTTTTTAATCTTAGTATCAATAAATTACATGCACAAAAAACTATATAAAAGAAGGAGAAGAACTCACAAACAGTGACTAACCGCCACCCTCATCAACTTTTACAGTGGTAGTAATTTTCAGCTATGTACCTGTACACAAGGTTTATACTTTTTTACGCTACTAGCCAGTCAAATAAGCATATACTTTATCTAGTCATCGCAATATCTGTTGTCTATATTGGGTGTAGGAAAAATAATCTTAAGCAGTGCGTCCAATCGAACCGCCGAAGACTAAAGGTTAGACAATAAGGAATGTTCAAATGAAAATAGCACCATTATTAGTAGCTGCCGCTATCACTCCCCTCGTTGCTTGTACTTCAGTGGATGAAGTTATTAATGAGCAAGCCACAATACAGCCCAATGAAGCCCGCATCGACTTCTTTGCAAATCGCGGAGAGGCATTTGATAACCAGCGTGAGTTTGTGAAACTCATGTGCTTCAACAAAAGGCCAAATGGCGCATTAATTTTGCGTGATGTTGAAGAGGGTGAGCATGTGCTGTTTGTGCGTGCCAGCGTAATAAACTCAGACTTGCCTTTCGGTAACGAGCGTGAAGCGATAGTTCGCCTTGAGGCAAATTTAGAAGGCGGAAAGCGATACTCTTTAAATCAAACCCGCGACAACCTTAATATGAAAGTATGGCTTCAAGAAACAGACACCGGAGTTCCCGTTTCTGAAGTAGTAAGCACACGTGTTGAATACCCCCAATATGTTGGAGATTTACGACTACAACAATGCAAAGAAGGCACAGTTTGAGCAAACTAAGAAACTCAGGTGTTTAAGTGGCACCATTGTTTTAGAGTGCCCGAATAGTAAGGAAGAGCCCCGTGCAAGCTTAGCATTGCTGTAAAGCCCTGCTGCTTGCACACATATGCAAATAAAATAAGGAATGTTTTTATGAAGCTAGCAACACTTGTGGCAACGATAGCCATCACCACGCTTGTCGCCTGCACTTCAGTCGAAAAGGTTATTGACGAGCAAGCCACAATACAGCCCAATGAAGCCCGCATCGACTTTTATGTTCAGCGCTTGGACCGACAGCGAGAGTTTGTTCAACTTATGTGTGAAAACAATCGTCCAAATGATGAGATAGAAATACTAGATATTGAGGCTGGAGAGCACATTCTTTATGTACGTTCCAGAGTAATAAACTCAAATTTACTGTTTAAAAATGTGCGAGAAGCGGTAGTTCGCTTAGACGTTAATTTAGAAGGTGGCAAACGCTACACACTTAATCAAGACAGGGAAGATGACAATGTAACGCTGTGGCTTCAAGAAGCAGACACCGGCCTGATTGTTTCTGAGACTGTATCTACCACTATGGGGTTAACTGGCGCTGTAGGTAACCTTAGAATGAAACAGTGCCAAGAAGGCACTGTGTAATATTTTAAATTGATTTTTATAGCGTTCTTCAAGACATAGAGATTGAGGAGCGCTATTTGCCTCAAATCCTCTTTGCATAAACGTAAACTTCAATCATTCTTTCCCGTTTATTCGTATACTACCCCTTTGTAAATATGCACAAGCTGGTTCCAGCTGTTGCATAAAGATTGTCTCAGTAAGCTTGAATACGCTACTCCATTTCATTAAAGAGGTCGTTTTGGGTAAAGAAGTATTGTCAGTGTCAACAAAACAAGTGATGCAATGGATTTTAAGCCACCTGCTTAATTACAAAGCGAAAATGCTTGGTGCAGTAGCCGCTTTGTTTGTTGCAGCATTTGCTTGGCTTATACTAGGTCAGGGTATTAAGTACGCCGTTGATAACGGTTTTATGGAGAATGCCGCAGACACGCTCAATAACTCCATGGTGCTAGTGTTGGCTATTACAGTACTAGCCTGTTTAGCTACCTATGCACGTTTTTACTTAATGACCTGGTTGGGTGAACGGGTAAGCGCAGATATTAGAAACCAAGTATATTCACACTTATTATCATTGCCCCCTTCCTTTTTTGCCGAACTTCGCACCGGCGAGGTGATATCTCGGTTTACCAGCGACACCACCATTATTCAAACGGTGGTGGGTATGAGCTTATCCATGACACTACGCTCTATTGTTACCTTTGTCGGCGCGTTAGCGTTGATGACATTCTCTAGCCCGCTATTAACATTTTGCGTGATCGTAGCAGTACCGGCTGTCTTAGTTCCCATTAAAGTACTAGCGCCTCAGGTTCGAAAATTTGCCAAGGAAAGCCAAGACAAAGTGGCCGATTTAGGTGCACGAATTGATGAGAGCTTACACGAGATAATGACCGTTCAAGCCTACACGGCTGAAAACAGTGAACGTACGCATTTTGCTAAGCAAGTTGAAAGTGCCATGCAAGTTGCCGAAAAACGTATTCACTATCGCTCTTTATTAATTGGCTGCATTATGTGTATCAGTATGACCGCCATAATTTTTATTGCTTGGGTAGGCGCTAGACAAGTACTGTCGGGTAACATGACAGTGGGTGAACTGTCGGCCTTTTTGTTCTATGCCGTAATGGCTGGCGGTAGCGTAGCCACAATAAGCGAAGTAATCGGCGAGGTGCAACGCGGCGTTGGCGCAAGCGAAAGGCTTTATGAGCTATTGAATACGTGCCCAACTATTACTTCTCCTTCTATTTCCCCTCACTCTAACATTGCCCCTTCAGGCAGCGCCGAAAAGCATATTAAAGATGAAGCTTACCCAAAACTTGCAAGCGCACCACGCATTCAAATTTCCGATGTTACGTTTGGCTATTCCAAAGACAAACCGCTTTTCAAGAATTTAAATTTTGATATTCAGGAGGGAGAGCGCCTTGCGTTAGTGGGCCCTAGCGGCGCGGGCAAAACAACCTTATTCCAACTCTTGTTACGATTTTACGACCCACAAGAAGGTACAATTAGTTTTAATTCAAAGCCCATAAGCAACATGCCTTTGGCGTACCTTCGCCAACATATTGCGGTGGTAACTCAGGAACCTGTGGTGTTTGCTAATTCTGTAATGGAGAACATTCGCTATGGCAAACCAGAAGCGAGTGATGAGGATGTTATTAATGCAGCAAAACAGGCATTTGCGCACGAGTTTATTGATAAATTAGACGAGCGATATCAAACGCAGTTAGGTGAGCGCGGCATTAAACTGTCTGGCGGTCAAAAGCAACGTATCGCTATTGCTCGAGCAATACTGGCTGACCGCCCCATTTTATTACTTGACGAAGCCACCAGCGCACTCGATGCAATGAGTGAACGAATGGTACAACAGGCAATAGACAGACTGATGGTAGGTAAAACTAGTATTGTGATTGCGCATAGGCTAGCCACGGTTCAACACGCAGATCGAATCGTCGTGATGGATAACGGTGAAATAGTAGGTAGTGGCAAGCATAGCGAACTAATGAAAAGCGATACCCTATATAGGGAATACGCTGAATTGCAACTGCTCAGCTGAACCACATGCG
The DNA here is from genome assembly GCF_036864375.1 of Alteromonas sp. S167. NCBI lineage: Bacteria > Pseudomonadati > Pseudomonadota > Gammaproteobacteria > Alteromonadales > Alteromonadaceae > Alteromonas > Alteromonas sp. S167. The sequence continues at coordinate 544,713 of NZ_JAZETR010000001.1, read as the reverse complement.
ATGCTATACGGTATTAAGAACGTTAGCAAAAAGTCTAATTTTCAACCAATAAAGCACAATGAAAATATCGCACAGGTTAACAATGAAGAAGTTTTTATCTACATACTGCATGACATGGATAAGTCTAGTGGTACTAAGTTTGAGTGTAACTAGCGCACATGCACAGTTTTTTGGTGATCGCCAAGCAAAATTGGTAGTGACTAAGCCAATTACCTTTATGAATGAAACCAGAAAGGTAGAGGCTGTAGGTAGTGCTGAAGCGGTTCGCTCAATTGTTCTTTATGCTGCTGTGTCTGATGAAGTAACAGAAATAAACTTTGTACCAGGCCAAACCGTTGAAAAAGGTAAGGTGTTGTTAAAGTTAGACGATCGTAGGCAGCAAACCGCTCTTAAACGCGCAGAGCTAACGCTGGCAGATGCTCAGCGCACGGTTGAGCGATTAGCTGACAGTTACAAAAACGGCGCAGTGCCTGTCAGCGAGCTAGACTTAGCTAGAACGCAGCGTGACCTTGCTGAAGTTGCGTTAGAAGATGCTAAATCAGACCTAGAAGACAGACGTATTGTTGCCCCCTTCACCGGTGTTGTGGGTATTACCGATGTTGAAGTGGGCGATCGCATTAACGAACAGACAGTGATTACTACACTTGATAACCGTAACAAATTATTTGTTAACTTCAGAGCTCCCGAGGCCGCCCTGCCCGTGCTGCTAAATGCGCCAGAAGTTACCCTTGAACCATGGAGCGACAAAGAAAAACGCGTAAGTGCTGAGATAGCACAAGTTGATTCTAGAATTAACGAAGCAGATCGAACGTTGCGCGCGCGCGCTGTACTAGATAACTCAAACGATGCCTTTCGTCCAGGCATGAGTTTTAGAGTCAATTTAAGTATTGAAGGCGACCGTTATGCTGCAGTGCCAGAAGCAGCCCTACTTTGGGGTGCGACAGGTGCATACATTTGGCTTGCAAAAGACGGGAAAGCACAAAGGGTTGATGTAAATGTTCATCAGCGACTTAGAGGCACAATATTGGTGTCGGGTGAAATTCAAGAAGGTGACACCTTAATCGCCGAAGGCGTTCAACGTTTACGTAACGGCCAAGCTATTACTACCGAACTGGCTGGAGGGCCAACCGGTGAGTGATCCACAGCTTTCTACATCAACAAACGACCTTCCATCTTTATCCATTCGTCGCCCAGTACTAATTGTTGTACTTAACCTTCTTATTGCTATTGCAGGTCTTGCCGCATTAAGCGGTTTAGAGGTAAGAGAACTACCCGATGTTGATACTCCCCGCGTTACGGTAACAGCACAATTCCCTGGCGCATCGCCTGAAACGGTAGACGCCGAAGTAACAGGCCGGCTTGAGGGTGCGGTAGCCCGCGTAAGTGGCGTGAAAAACATTTATGCTCAAAGCGAAGAGAATTCTGCACGGGTTCGCGTGGAGTTTCGCCCAGGCGTTAATTTAGAAGATGCCGCCAACGAAGTTCGAGAATCAGTAAGTCGTGTTCAGCGACAGCTGCCTGAAGACGTTGAACAAGTTGCCATTATTAGGGCTGACAGCGATGCACAAGCCGTTGTAAGCCTTGCTATCTCGAGTAATACTCTTGATATGGAAACGTTGACCGAGCGCGTTGATACCGATGTTGCGCCGCTTTTTCTAAGTATTCCCGGCGTTGCAGACGTTACTCTTAATGGTGATAGAGAGCGCGTGCTTCGCGTGTCGGTAGATCCACTTCGTTTAACCAGCTTTAACTTATCAATGAGCGATATTGCGAATGCGCTAGCACTTGCTCCTTTTGACGTGCCCGCGGGCAGCATTCAATCGGCAGAACAAGCACTTATTGTTCGCGCTGATGCTACGTCAGTTACCGCAGAAGATGTGGGTAACATTGTAGTTGCTGGCGACATACGTATAAATGATGTGGCGAGTGTGTATTTTGGTCCAGCCGATACCACCAGCATGGTTCGCCTTGATGGCACACCTGTAATTGGTGTAGGCGTTATTCGTCAGGCAAGTTCGAACACCATTGAAATATCTGATGAAGTGCTTGCTATGGTGCGCGATTTAGACAAACGCTTTACCGACATGAACATTGTTGTAACGTCTGACGATGCGGAGTTTATTCGCGACTCGGTAAAAGAAGTTGTGGTAAGCCTTAGCCTTACTATTGCCTTGGTAATTGTAACCTTGCTGGTATTCATTGGTTCTTGGCGCGCAACCATTGTCCCTGCTCTATCCATACCCGTCTCGTTAGCTGGCGCACTCGCCATTATTTGGGGCATGGGGTTTTCCGTAAATATTCTTACCTTACTTGCACTCGTTCTTGCTACAGGCATGATTGTTGATGACGCCATTGTGGTTTCAGAAAATATACAAAGGCGCAGAGCTATGGGCCTCGGCGCGCGAGCCGCTGCCGTTATCGGAACAAGAGAAGTATTCTTCGCGGTGGTAGCAACCACAGCCGTGCTTGCTTCTGTGTTTATTCCCATTGCCTTTTTGCCCTCAACTGCAGGCCGTCTATTTAGAGAGTTTGGTGGTGTATTAGCGGGTGCCGTGGTTATTTCTTCGTTTGTTGCACTATCGTTAGTGCCGGCGCTTACCGCACGACTGAAAGTAAAGCAAAACACTAAAAATGGCTTGTTCAGTAAAACCTTCGGTCGCTTTGGTAAAAAGTGCTTGTCGCTGTATCAGGCGTCACTATTAAAGGCGTTAAAATATGGCTGGCTAGTTGGTGCTTTAAGCCTTGCGGCAGGCGGTGGCGCCTATATTTTGTCGAAAAATATCGACAACGAATTACTGCCAAGTGAAGATCGCGGCACCATTCGCATTTTTGCTAGAGGTCCAGACGGCGCTGGGCTGAACTTCATGGACAAACAAGCTGAAAAAATGGAAGAGCTGCTGCTGCCCTATGTTGAAAACGGCACCATCGATTCTATGTACACGATTGTAGGTCGCTGGGATCCAAACATCGTATTTATCACAGCACCCTTGAAGCATTGGGACGAACGAGACCAATCTCTGCAAGATGTGGTGAACGAAATACGACCTCAGCTGCGCCAAATTCCTGGTGCACCAGGCAACGCTTTTGGCGGCAATAGTTTGAATCTTCGTGGTCAAGGCGGTGGTCTTGAACTCGCCCTTACTGGCGACACATACGAAAACATTTTTGTGGCATCACAAAATTTTTCAAAGGTAATAGAAGAAGCACTGCCAGACTTGGGAAGACCACGAATAAGCTACGACCCAACACAGCCGCAGATGCGAGTAAATATAGACAGACGTCGTGCCGAAGAACTTGGCGTGCCGCTTAACGACATTGCCAGTACATTGCGTGCCGCGGTAAACGGTGATGATATTGCCGACTTAAATGTGGGCGACCAAGCAATTCCTATTATGCTGCAAACCAGTAATAGAAGTACGCTTGACCCATCAGACCTTACCAGCCTGTTTGTAAAAAGTAGCAACGGAAACTTAGTACCACTGTCTAGCGTGGCGTTTATTAGCGAAGAAGGCGTGGCTGCGGAGCTTGAGCGACAAGCACAGCGCCGAGCGATTAAAATTGAGATGGAGCTACCCGAAGATGCTGCGCTAAGCGAACTGGTTGATACCATTCGAAACCTAGCGCAAGAAACCCTTCCTGACGGTATTGGTTTAGTCTTCTTGGGGGAAGCACAAACCTTTGAAGAGACCTCAAAGCAAGTGGCTATGACCTACATATTAGCGTTCATTATTGTGCTGTTGGTATTAGCTGCACAGTTTGAGAGCGTGAATAGCGCAGTGGTTGTGATGCTAACCGTACCTTTCGGTATAGCCGCCGCTGTATATGCACTGTTTCTAACCGGCACAAGCATTAATATTTACTCTCAAATTGGTTTAGTAATGCTAATTGGTTTACTGGCTAAAAACGCCATTTTACTTATTGAGTTTGCTGACCAGTTGCGAGACAAAGGCTACGACATATTCGATGCAATTGTTGAAGCAGGTAAAGTGCGTTTGCGCCCTATTATGATGACCTTGGTATCAACCATTTTGGGTGGACTACCACTCATTCTTTCTACCGGTGCTGGCGCAGAAGCGCGTAATGCAATTGGTTGGGTGGTATTTGGCGGTTTGGGTATTGCTGTTGTATTTACACTGTACCTTACGCCTGTGCTATATCTTGCCTTAGCTCGCTTTACTAAACCTCGCGCCGATGAAAGCGCTCGTTTAGAAAGAGAGATGGAAGAGGCGCAAGCACAGCAGTAACCAGCATTAAGTTGCGTATTAGTGTTTTGAAGCCAAAAAAACATAAAAAGCCACTGATTTACAGTGGCTTTTTCGTATTTCAGAGCAATTTTGTTAAACCGCATAACGTTTAACGACATAGCCCATTAGTTTTCTCTATGTGTGTAAACGCAACTAGCTGTGTTACAAGCTGTTCAAAATAAGGGTTATACGTTAAGCGAGCATGTACTTTCCCGTCTTCTTTGTATCCCCATGGACCATACCAAACATCACCGCCCGATTTACACACACGCTCCTTTTCAGCTCCCTGCCCGTTATCACAAATACGAAATGCGCTTTGAGTACCATAGAAAGCATTATCTTTTGAGAACAGAGGGCTCATATGTGACGCTGCGCTAATTTGTAGCTCAGGGCGCTTCATAGATTGCACCATGAGGTGCTGGGGCATGACATCAGGCGCATTTTGCCCCTGCCATATCAAGCATTTTTTGGGGTGGGTAAAGTTGCTTTTGAATTGCTCTGCAACCGTTTTAGTATCAACAACGCTATCTTCCTCGGCGACAACCATTAAAACAGGAATATGTAATTTACTGTTAGCGTCTTTCTTGTCGTTCAATCTTGCCTGCAGTGCATTAACACTTTCTTGATAAGCAGCGAACCCCGGCATCGCTGTAGAGTTATAGCGCGTTGGGTTGTCTTCTTCTTCAACATTTGGCCATGGAAACAGCGTGTCAATGTAAGGCGCTAAACGTGATACAAAAAAACGCGACTTAAACGCTGGTGAAAAATGAACAAGACCTGCAATGTCTGAGCGTTCAAAAGCCGCCAGCGTAGTTAAATTAGCGCCGGTTGAAAAGCCGCCTATAAACAGGGTATTCACTTCTCTGGAAAACAGTTCAACATGAAAGTTTGTTTCGTTTTGCCACTGCTCATAGCTTACTGTCAACATATCCCCAGGCTTTGTCCCGTGACCAGTTAACAATAATGTTCGCACACGAACACCCTGCGCACACATGGCGTTAGCAATATCATGAAAGAAGAAGGGGGAGTCACCTAAACCATGAACCAATAGTAGGCCTATGTCACTGTTTTCTGCCCCACACTCAAAAGGCATATTCATTGCAATTTCGGCAGCGTTGTTATCGCCAATAAATTCTCTATTTGCTTCAAGGTATTGCTTCACCTGACGCAAGTACTTACTAAATGGAGCGGTTTGAATGGGAAATGTGGCATTACTGGCGGTAAACTGCGCGCTGTGAGAAGAGTGACACGCTGATAGCAAAGTCATTCCCGCTAGGGCGATGCCTGCTTGCATAGCCCTTGTTAATAATGAAGGTAATTTCAAATTAATATGTTCATTTGGTTAGTTCTACAAGGCTATTTTTTAAGAAACGCTTTACGATTATAGTGGCAGCTCACAATTATAGTTTCATCGCACTATTGTAGTGTTTCTTGAGTAGCCGCAACCGCGCTCTCTGCCCCCGAGACTAACGCCTTGGCAAGCAATTTATGCGTAAGAAGCGAAAGTAGCTCTGTTTCTTCTTCGCTGCGCTCTCCATCAACGCCCGTTATTGCCATAGCAACTTCCATGGTTTTCTCAGCGTTGAAAGCTAAATCGTCTTTTAAGCTACGAAGGTAGGTAATTGCGTCACCCGTATCGATGGCTTTTCGAGTTTGATAAATCGTGTCGTTTAGAAATGCTTCGGGACAGATAGGGCTTTGCCAATCTAGAGAGTCGACCATGTCGTTAAGATAGTCTTGTTCTGATAGGGTTACCATTCCATCGACCTGATACAGTAAAACAGACAGTTTGATAAGGGCTTGGTTGAAGCTCTGTTGATCTGATAATTGCATAGTATTCTTCCTCTTCGTACCGTACGCGGCAGTACCACTGCTTGTTCCGCATCCTGCAGAACACTTCTACGTGCAGCCCTATTGAAAGCTGCTTCAGCTGTGTTTTGGCACTTGTACTAACATAGACCGTTAAATTGACAGAAGAGTTACGTCTTCGTGAACGTTAAAGTTCAAATGTTAAATAAGTGTAAACACCTATAGCATTATATCGACATTTAGACATCAGCCAAGAGCGTTATGCTCAATTTTTTTTGATAACAGACACAAAAAAAACCCGCTTTGCCTAACTCTCCTTAATTTACAAAAAAGACATCATGCAGACGGGCTTTCTAATTTTCTGATTTTAAATAGCTTTACCGTTATCTCTAACGCTACCTCAATCCAAGCGTGATATCGCTGATATAAAAATTGCCGGTATAGACTTTATCGTTATTACCGTGCGGTTCTAATGCAAAAAACTGCTTATCCTGGTCGTCCAAAGCCTGATAACCACCAATAACTTGGTAAATCCATACTTCAGGATCGAACTCAAGCGACTGTTCTTCATAATAATCTAATGCAGTTTTTGGCTGCCCTGAGTCAATAACGTCGCAGAAATAAGCTTCTACCGCTTTTTGCAGCGGATCTTTTTCTAGCGACACCGTAGATTGTTCGGTTACGTCAATATCAACAGGCTTGGTGTCTTCGTGCTTCACTTTGCGTTTATGCACATGTGTAAGTGATGCCACTATTTGTTGATAATCAACTTCGTGTTCAACGTTATTTACATTTGCCGCAGCAGTCGAAATCGTTGATGTAGACTGATTAAACAATACCGGTACATTAGTAAGGTTGGCATAATTACCTGGGACAAAGTCGGGCTGTTGCTCCATATGCAGCAAAAAGCCTTTAAGCAATCGAGTGCGCCCTTGAAACTCTCTAAAGCGACCTAGTAAGTCAAGCAAGCGAGCTTGAACCACTGAAAGCTCTTGCGCTGCTTTTGCAAAACGCTGTTGTAGCGAAACAACAAGCAAATGACGAAGTTCACGGTTAGAGCCGGCAAGTTCACTAAGCTCGTCAAAGCGAAAGCACTCAAGTTGCGCAAGCAAGTCTGTTACCTGCCCTTGCGCCAATTCGTTTTCACGAATTTTTGCCTCAACCGACGATACATAACCAAATTCGTTATTTATGCGGCTAAACATTACACGTACGCTATTGCTCAACGACTCAGATAGCTGATAAACGTGCTCGGTTAAATCGCCCATATGGGCTGCCGCTTCGTTGTATTTGTTGTAATGTAGCGCTTCTTTATAGTGTTCGGTAAGTGTTTTTAAACTTGCTAACGATGCACCAATATTGGCGTTAATGGTGCGATTTCGCTCGTCTTGTAAGCTTCCTTCAAGTAAGGTTCTTACCGCACTTTTTAGACGTAGCTCGCTTTGCGCTTCTGGGCGCCACAGCACGCCTAACTGTACTAACTGCTCTAGCACTTTAGGGCTGTAATCACGCTCTTTTACCGAACCATTAACATACGCCTGCATGATTAAGTCGCTATGGCGACCTAACGCATTAAGCAGTTTGGTGCCGGCCTGTATTAACACTTGGCTCATATCAGGCTACCTTGCGAAATAGCGGCCTCCGCCTGTTCGGATAAACTAAGCGCCTCGGTTTCGTCAATAAAGCGCAGCATCTCATAAAGGTGTTCAATTTTACCTGTGCCCAGATATATCTGTTTATCTGGATTGGGTTTAATTAAATACCCCATTTCTGTTAAACGTTTAAATACCTGCTTTAATTGGCCGTCCAAGTTAACACTGGTAGAGCCAAACATACGATAGCGAGAAATCTTCTCAAGCTGCTCGGCATATGCTGGCGTATCCTCAATGGTAGTTTGCAGCTCATTTAAGCGAATTGCACTGCCCATGGTGATAGGCATGTCTGACTCGTTCGCTTGCTGCACAAGAAGAAGCCATTCAACCAAAGGAACAAGGTTTGACGCCGTATCTTGAAACTGCTGCGTGAGTACCTTTCTTTCGCTTTCGCCTATTGTGAGATAACTAGCAAAAAATACGTCGCCTTCAGCGGTAGTAGAAAGTGTACGGTTTAACAGCGTAAGGTGAGGTTCGAGTTGCGCGGCATTGTCTCTGCTTTTTAAAAAGCGCCAGCCTTCTTCGTCGGTTACCTGACAAATAAACGCGCCCTGTAAAAGTGCACTTAGCACACGGCCTTGTTCTGTCATCATGCTGATGTCTCCTCACCGGCTACTTCACCGCTTTTTCTTGCTTTAATTCTAGCTGCTATAGTGCTTGCTTTTGGTTGCACCACCTGCAATTGACGTGTGACTTTGTCAATTAAATAACGGTTCTCAAACAGAGTAAGTACTTCCGACTCAGGGTTAGGGAATGCCCCCACTACGCTAATGTTATTGTTTTGACATGCTTCGAAAATTTTCTTCACGTTGTTTTGGTGCAACGTACCTAATTCATCAATAGGCCAGTGCACCGTGGCATCGGCATCACCACGAAGAAGACGGGTGAAGGCCAATAAAAACTTACACAAAATAAGGTACGCCATACCGTGACTCGAGGACTCATTAAGCTGACGGTCGGTACGAATAACAAGGTCGCTATTACCTTCACGAAGATGTAGCTCGATATCAAGCAGCTTACTGATACCTCCGGTAAGCGCGGCGCGCCCAAGAATATCTAGCACTCGACGCATGCTTTGGCCGTACTCTTCTTCAGGCAATTCGTTCGCGCCCTCCTCCATCCAGTGCTCATAAAGCTTTCTGAACTGCTCAAGTTCTGGCCAAAATTCAAGTTCGCTAATACGAGAGCGAATTTTCACTGCGGAATCTGATACACCGTCAAGCGATAAGTCGCCATCAACCTCTTGGGTGATGCGACGGCTTTGCGACACAATGCGTTTATCGATATCGGCTAGAACGAAGTAGTATTGTGAGAGGTCAGCACCAAAAATACGGCCTTGCTCACGTAACCCCTGTAGCTTTTGGGGCACGATAACGTTAAGCAATTGAGCAAGATGCGACACCATACGGCGATGATCAAAACTTTTCACTCCATGCGCATTAAGCGTTGCACATTCCTCACGCGCGCGTTCCCACGTGTCTGATAACCCCGTGCCCGCCTGAGCAGCAATTAGCTGATCGAAACGCTCAACATAAGCGCGTATATCACTGAGTAAATTTTCACGCTCTTGTAGCTGACTCTGAACCTCTGAAATACGCTGGCCAATACTTACATCATCGTGCTTAATTTCTAGGCTTTCATCGCCTGCGTGAAGCGAGAGTTTTGCCAAAGACTTACTTAATGATCTAACTTGTTCTAAGTGCTCAGTTGAGGTTTTTAACGTTGCTTCAAGCTGGGCATGCTGTTCTTGCAGCTGTTCGCGAGTAGCTTTATACATACTTTGTTTGCTTGCTAGGCTTCGCTCAGATTCCCCTAGTAATTTACGAGATTTCGATAGGCCTTCTTGCCACACCACTTTTTGCTTTGTAAACACATTAGTGTACCAGCGCTCGTAATCGGCCACTTTGTGACGATGTGTTTCAGTGCGAGCGATATCTTCTTTAAGCTTGTTGATTGTTTTTTTCAACTGGCCTATTTCGTCAACATCTACGCCTCGATTATTTAATTCACTTTCAAGCCAGTCTTGCATGTCTTGGCGATCTTTCGCAGCGCTTTCTTTCGCTTTGCGCATGTCACTATCTAGCTGTGACACACGTGCTTCACTGTCTGCGATAAGCTGTTGCCAGTGAAATTTATGTTCGGTTTGCGCTTCGCGCTGCTGATCTTTTATTTCCTCTCGACTTAGCTCGAACTGGGCTTTTTGTTGTTTTTGCGCTTGCTGATTACTTTCAAGTTTTGCTTTTGCTTTTTGCTTTCTTGCAGACAACGCTTGTTGATATTCACTGAGTACGGTGTCTCTATCTTGCTGTGCTCGTTTCCTAGAAGCCTCAGCACTTTTAACCGCATTGTCTTTCTGCGTTACCACAAGCTCGGCATTGCGTACGTCTTCATTCGCTTTTGCTAGTCGCTGTTCGCATTCATTCTGCGCAGCAAGTGACGCCGCCTGACGTATTTCCGCTTCCTGAAGCTGCTGTTTAAGCGCTTGCTCGGTATAGGCATAATCTGGCGTATCAAGCTCACCAAGCGCCAGCTTAATTCCCATAAACGTATCGGTTGCATCTCCCATTTCAGGCGCAAGATCGGTACGTTCTAGTAACTCTGGACGAATGACTTTACCTAGAGAAAGCTCCCAGTCGTCAACATTGGCGCGCAAAAACTCAAGCAATGATCCTTCACCTGGGTATAACAAGGCATTAATCTTGTTAACCGCTTTTTCTTCTAACTGAAATGCACCGCGTGCCTTATCGAGAGCGTTAGAACACTCTTTGCGAAATTCAACGGCTTTATTGTGTGCTTGCTGAGACTGTCGAAGCTCTGCCCTAGCCGCATCTTCGTTAACCGACGCTTCTTTTATTGCCGCATCTAAAATATCTAGCTGAGATTGCTCAAATTCGTTGTAGCCAGCATTGCTTAACGACGCTTTAAGCTCAGCTTCAGCTACCTTTAATTCGCTTAAACTATTTTGATAGTCGTTGTTAAGCGCATTCAGCTGGCTCGTGTAATCATCTTGAATACGGCTTAACGCTTCTCGTTCATTTTGCTGCTGCTCTGCCTTGTTCTCGGCAGCTTCTTGGCGAGCAGCCGACATTTCTTCTAAAGAGATAGATAACTTTTCGCCAAGCTCAGCTAAACGCCTATTGTATGCAGACTCTATATCTTGGTGCTTTTCAGTAAGCAGAATATACCGGCTCTCTGCCAACGATTTTTCATTCTGCCATTGCGATAAATTGGCAACATCTTCTTTAAGCTGCTCGATATTTTCGTCTTGCCACTTATCGAATTCTTGCTCAACCGTGTCGAGCTCGCTGGTAAATTTTTCAACATCGGCGCGGGCAGCAGAAATAACTTGGTTTAAGTGGTCACGAGTATCGCCCCACTCACTGTCAGTTTGCTTGCGCTGAAAGCTGTTTTCGTCAAGTTCATTCTTTGTAGTTTCAACGCGAGCAGCAAGGTAGGTTTTATCAAGTTCAAAACTGTGCTTAAGGTTAGCAAGCACTTGCTCTGTTGACGTTAATGCCATATCCGCTTGTTCAAGTTTTGAAAACTCTGGGCGAATTTTGTCGAATTGTTTTATTAAATGACACTCTTTAATCCAGTCATCTACGCGATGCCGACTAAGGCCAGAGGTTGGTGGTGTTACGCCATCTTCCTCTAAAATTGCGGCAATCATGGCTTTGATGGTTTCCATCTTGCCTTCTTTTGAATGCACCGCTTTTGCGAGTTTTTCGATATGACGCATGTGCTTTGATGGCTCACACAGGCTGAATATTTTTGCGTAACCGAGTAATTCACGCGCATTGTTACTTTGATTAAGCACACCATGGTCGTTTTGTACGATTGCGCGGAAATCTTTGGTATTAAGCAGGCTTGTAACCATTACGTTGTTGCGTTTCATAGCGCGCGCTAGCTCTGCACTACTTACACTGGCATGTTTACCGCTTTTTTGTTCAATTAGGTAATCGGCAATGTCAAAAGGCTTACCAATTAAACGGTAATTTACACCCGTGCCATTTGAACTTAGCACTGCTTGGCATAAATCACCTTCAGCACGGGTATATTCATAGATAATAAAACTTGATAAACGAGGTAAGTACCAACGTTCAAAGCTATCTCGTGTTGCAGGAACCACTCGGCTTGGGTATTCACCATAAAACACGGGAATAAGACGCTGCAAAGTGGTCTTACCCGATGCATTTGTTCCACATATATTGGTGTGTCCATCAAGCTTTAGCTCAACCACGCCTGGCAAATGCGTGTCGATAAGAATTATACGTTTTAAGCCTGCCATAGTGTTCCTGTATTGTTTAATCTGCTGTATGAACCTTCATACAGTACTACAACGCACTGATTTTATTATGCTTCTGGCAGCATAGTAGTGCTACTGTTAGTACGCGCTGAATACCTAGCCGGTCAGTGTATTATGAATTGAGGAATTTGCACAGATGTCACGTTGTTAGTTGACTACAAAGCGTGCTAAATCAAATATGCTGAAGATTAAAAATGGCGTGCAGAGAAGTTTAAAAGGGTGTGTAAAACATTGAAGTACGTGCATCAAAAGACAGCGTACCTCAATGTTTATATTACGGCTTGAGCGTTACTTAATTGACAATACTTGAACCGATTCTGGCGCAGGATACATAGCACTAAATGTTGCTGTAATATCACCAGAAGGAGAGTTTAAGATATTGTCGAAGCGTTAAATCATACCGTTAGACTTCTCGGCAACATACACATGACCATTGCTCATCATTAGGTCAACTGGATTACCTAACATCGAATTAGGGCCAGCGATGTTTACTGATACGTTAGTCAGTCCATCAGCACGACTAGCACCTGGAATGACATACAATTTACCATCGGTGGCATCTGCAGCACTTCCCACATCAGAAACCACTAAGCTATCGCTCTGGACATCATAGTCTATACCATGAAGATTAGTGGGTGCAGCAAACGCAGTATCAGCACTTGCAGGTATAATCAGCCTGTCTTCACCTGTAAGAACGGTTTCCCCACCGTTCATTCGGCGGATCACTTCTTCGAATACTGCAACCGTACCATTGGTTAGTGCAAGGTACGCTGTATCGGTAGCTGGGTCGTAGTCAACGTCCCATGGTCTACCGCCATTAGCAGCCTCCAATGTAAGCAGTGGTGCAACATCGCCTGATGCACAAGGCGAGAAAACGCGTACAGCTGGTGTGGTAGCGTTCACGTCGGCCACGAATACCACACCGTCATTTGAGGAAATATCTAAGCCTTTAGGGGCAATTAGTCCCGTTGAACTACCTGCTATCATGTGGTCCATGCTTTCGTTGTACATCATGCCATCACGCATGGTTTTAATACGGTTAACAACAATCAACCCGCCGGTTGATGTGGTTGGATCATCAAAGGTAATAACACCGTCACCACTTCCCGTAAATGCGGCACTTTCGATACTCATTCCAGCATTAAAACTACTTGTTTGACTTGATAGTAATGCGCTGTATTGTGCAACTTCCCCGGTTGTTGGCCCGTCTGTTGAAGGGTTACTTGATACTGCTAGTCCCATGATTGGAACTGTGGTCAAGCCATCGTCTGATGCATCGACAATAGCTTCAACATCTGCAAATTCTGTAATTGATTCAGGCTTAATGGAAGGTGTTGCAAGCGTAGGAGCAATATCGCCACTGGCGCCGCTGAAAATATTTGAAAAGACTAAAATTGCGTCATTCGATTTTTCAGCTACTCGCAAATCTGAGCCAGTGAGCAAAATATCAACAGGGTTACCAAGCTGTGTTGCTGGACCGGCGATTACTCTTGCAGGCTCTACGGCGCCATCCGCCATAGAAACATTCTCGATAACGAAAATCTGTCCATCATCTGCAACTGCGGCATCCCCAACATCTGATAATACCATTCGATTAGACATTGGTTCATAAGAGATGCCGTGAAGGTTCACTGATATCTGATTACCATCTGCATCTGAAGGCACAACAGAACGCATTACCGTTGGCGCAAACCCAGATTGTGCAACGTCATCGTATACCGCCAACGTTCCATCTGTTAACGCTACAAATAACCTATCGTTTTGCTCGTCGTATGCTACATCCCAAGGTTTAGCAGACGTCATAATTTCAGCGACAGGAGCTACATCTCCAGCTGCTTGACCGCCGAATACACTTACTTTCTGCCCGTTAAAGTCGGCTATCATAATCAAGCCAGCTTCTTCAGCAAATGCAATACCTTTTGGATTGACCAGCCCAGTGGCAGCGCCTGTTATTTCGTGACCCGTTCTTGCTGAAAAGCCATCCTGTGCATCGAAGTTACACATACTGCGTACAAGCGGCAAGTCACTATCTCCGGCCTGAACGAGCGTACTGTTTTGAGTAAACACAACGCCTTGGTTTGCTCCCGTAGTAACATTGGTCAACACATTTGCGTTTTGATCCACCGAACTAACCGTGTTTCGATTAGTGTCTCCGTTATTAGCAACTAAAAATGTTGCAGCATCAAAACCCGGACTACCATCTTGTCCAGGCGCGCCATCTTGCCCCGGAGCGCCGTCAGCACCGTCAACTCCATTAGCACCATCAAGACCGTTGATACCATCATCGCCATCACATGCGCCCAATGCCAAAACCATAAACGATGCAAGAAGTGAAACCTTAAATTTTTGTTGTGAAGCTTTACCTATATTCATATTTGTCTCTATACAATTTCTTTGTTCATATACAAAACCCGTTCGCAACAACTTCTAAACATTACGAAGACATTTATTTCACAAAGCCGTACGTTCCAAAATTTGAATTAGATGCAGAAAATAAACAAGCCCCAACGTGAAACACGTTGAGGCTTTAATTATAGCTGTAGGACTGCTACCTTTTAGCGAGGTGGGAAACCACCGCCACCGCCAAAACCGCCTGGACCTCCGAAGCCGCCTGGACCACCCGGCCCTCCTGGTCCACCGAAACCGCCACCTGGTGGCATCATGCCTTTCATTTGACGCATCATTTTCTTCATGCCGCCGCCCGACATTTTTTTCATCATTTTCTGCATCTGCGTGAATTGTTTAAGCAAACGGTTTACATCTTGGATTTGTGTGCCAGAACCTGCGGCTATACGACGTTTGCGCGACCCTTTAATCATATCTGGGCGTGCGCGCTCTGCTGGCGTCATCGAATTAATGATGGCTTCCATCTGATTAAACTGTTTGTCGTTGGCTTGGTCTTTAATTTTATCCGTCATGCCGCCCATGCCAGGAAGCTTATCTAGCATTCCCATCATGCCGCCCATGTTTTTCATTTGTTCAAGCTGATCTTTAAAGTCTTGAAGGTCAAATCCTTTACCTTTTTGAACTTTCTTCGCAAGCTTTTCGGCTTTTGATTTATCAACCTTGCGCTCAACTTCTTCAATTAAGCTAAGCACATCGCCCATACCAAGAATACGCGAGGCAATACGCTCAGGATGGAATGGCTCTAGCGCATCAACTTTCTCGCCCATACCGATAAACTTAATCGGCTTGCCAGTAATGTGACGTACCGAAAGCGCAGCACCACCTCTGGCGTCACCGTCAGCTTTCGTAAGGATAACGCCCGTTAGCGGCAGCGCATCGTTAAATGCTTTAGCGGTATTCGCGGCATCCTGACCCGTCATAGCGTCTACTACGAACAAGGTTTCAACGGGTTTAACAGCAGCATGAAGCTCTTTAATTTCGTCCATCATGTCATTGTCGACATGTAAACGCCCTGCTGTATCTACAAGTAGCACGTCAAAGAAGTTTTTCTTTGCTTCTGCAATTGCATCATTAACAATGTCAACTGGCTGTTGAAGAATTGTTGATGGGTGGAATGCAACATCCACTTCACCCGCAAGGGTTTCAAGCTGTTTTATGGCGGCTGGTCGATAAACGTCAGCACTCACTACCATTACTTTTTTCTTTTCGCGCTCGGTAAGGTATTTAGCAAGTTTACCAACCGAGGTCGTTTTACCCGCACCTTGAAGACCTGCCATAAGCACTACAGCCGGTGGTTGCGTTGCAAGGTTCAGCTTTTCATTTGCTTCACCCATTACTGACTCAAGTTCGGACTGAACAATTTTTATGAAAACTTGACCGGGCTTAAGGCTCTTTGTTACTTCAGTGCCTACCGCGCGCTCTTTCACCTGTGCAACAAACGCTTTTACAACAGGTAGTGCAACGTCGGCCTCAAGTAAAGCCATGCGCACTTCGCGAAGTGTTTCTTTGATATTGTCTTCTGTAAGACGCCCTTTGCCGCTAACATTTCTTAATGTTTGGCCTAAGCGTTCTGATAAATTCTCAAACATAGTATGAAACTTCTTTTTATTTCAGACGTAATGCGTACATTGTAACGTAAAAGGTTTTGCTAACGTACCCGTAAACACGGTTAATTTTTACATTCAATGAATTAATAGCTTGGCTACACGCATAATTTGCATACAGTGAAAATGGGCGCGAAACAAACAAAATCAAGGAGATGGTTGAATTTCCGTGCAAGTTGAAGTATCAATACCGACTTAGCAGGTGAACCTACTCACCATTGCAATACAGGAAGCAACATGAACACCCTTTTCGCCATTTCTGCCGCTCTTCTCTACGCACTTGCAGCCGCAGTGTTAATTGGCAAGTTTGTCCATCAAGATGGTCCTAATAAAAAGCTTGGATTATCCTTGGCCAGTGTGGGTGTTATTGCGCACATTGCGTACTTGACCAATGCCATTATGGGAGCTCCCGGGCAAGACATGAGTGTTACTAATGTACTCTCTTTAGTGTCTTGGATCATAACCGTTTCAATGCTGCTTTTTGCTCGCGCTATCCCAAATTTAATTCTACTACCCGTTGTATTTAGTTTCGCTAGCTTCTCTGTGCTGGTGTCGAAATTTATTCCTGTAAGCTACATTATGCATATTGAACTGCAGCCTGGACTGGTCATCCATATCAGCTTGTCGTTATTCGCTTATTGTACGCTTGTAATAGCCTTTTTGTATGCTCTGCAAATGTCCTACATAACGTACCGCCTAAAAGAGAAAGGGGCCGCATTGTTACATTCGTCGCTACCGCCGCTTATGTTAGTAGAGGGCATCCTTTTTAAACTGTTACTTGCTGGAACCACACTGCTTACTGTCTCATTGCTAAGCGGCTTTCTTTTCTTAGATGACATGTTTAGTAAGGCGTATGCGCATAAAACCGCTCTGTCTATCGCGGCACTCGTTGTGTTTGTTATATTGTTAGCAGGCCAAAAGATAAAAGGGTGGCGCGGAAAGCAAGTTATTGTGCTAACTATTGTTGGCGTGATTTTGCTGTCATTGGCGTATTTCGGTAGCAAATTAGTAAGAGAACTTATCCTCTAACCCCATCAAAGAACACGCTTCATAGTATTCATGCTGATCCATAGAAGGCTAAATTTTTGAAAACTCGCCTAGCATTGTTACATTTCAGCACATTTCGCTTGAAACCCGTTGCTCAAAAAACTACATTTGAAGGCTAATTAAAGACAGGAACCCCATACTTGGACGACATATCAACGAGTACGCTGTTTATCGCGCTCGGCGTACTCATATTATTATCAGCGTATTTTTCCAGTTCTGAAACTGGAATGATGTCGATTAATCGATATCGCCTTAAACACCTTCAAGGTGAAGGAAACCGCTCAGCTATTCGCGTTGCAAAGCTGCTTGACCGCCCTGACCGCCTGATAGGCTTAATTCTAATTGGTAACAATTTAGTCAACATTGCCGCATCATCACTTGCCACTATATTATGCATTCGCCTTTTCGGTGATTACTGGGGCTTATTCGCGGCAACATTTGGATTAACGCTGGTTCTTCTGATATTCGCCGAAGTAACCCCTAAAACGCTTGCTGCCTTATATCCAGAAAAAGTAGCCTTTCCAAGCTCAATTATTTTATTGCCGCTGCTAACGTTAATGTACCCTTTCGTAGCTGCTATTAATGGTATTACCAACGGCATTTTAGCTATGCTTCGTATTAGCACGGCTAACGGTAATGACGACTCACTAAGCAGAGAAGAACTTAGAACTGTGGTGTTTGAAGCAGGTACGATGATACCTAAAAAACACCAAGATATGCTGGTGAGTATTCTTGATTTAGAAAGCGTTACCGCTGAAGACATCATGGTGCCGAGGGCGGAGATTTTTGCTATCGACATTAATGATGACTGGAAGAAAATACAAAAGTCACTGACCCATGCCCAGCATACGCGCGTTTTACTTTACAGAGACAGTATCGACGATGCGGTTGGTTTTGTTCATGTTCGTGATGCACTGCGGCTACTTTCTAAAGACCAATTTACTAAATCAAGTTTGCTTCGAGCGGTTCGTGAAATTTACTACACGCCAGAATCTACGCCATTGCATACCTTAATGTATAAATTCCAGGCGGAAAAAGAGCGTATTGCTTTGGTGGTTGATGAGTATGGCGACATTATGGGGCTAGTCACGCTAGAAGACATTCTAGAAGAAATTATTGGTGACTTTACCACTAGCATGGTGCCAGATCACAGCAAAGAAGCCCACGTCCAGCAAGACGGCTCAGTATTAGTTGATGGCAGTGCCAACATACGTGAATTAAACAAAGAAATGGATTGGAACTTACCAACCGAAGGACCTAAAACACTAAATGGATTATTGTTGGAGTATTTAGAAGATATTCCGGAAAACAAGATAAGCGTGCGTTTAGCGGGCTATCCGCTCGAGATAGTGGACATTACGGAAAACATGATTAAAACCGTAAGAATAATGCCTGAGTTTTATGTTGCGCCTAAAGATGGTGGGTTGGACTAGAAACCGGCGCTGTACTACATTGAAAGAACTGGTAAGCATAGATTGTGTCGCGTAGCGACAATCTGTGCGCTAGTGGCCTGAATATTATTTATCACTTATTTCGTGCTAGCGCGCTCAGCCCGTTTGGCTAACGCTTTCGCTTTTGCAGCCGCTACCTTGTCTGATAAAACAGATAGCTTAGCAATTATATCCTGCGTCTCCTCATCTTCACGCAAATCTGCCTCCGCCATATGCGACTGCAACGAACGCTTAAGGAGCTCAGGAATAGATTTGCTGTCCATTTCCCAACCCTTCAATAGAATAAACTTTGACACTCTCAAAGGAAGTATCGACCGAGAAACTATTTACTTAACGTTTTTTGCTGAAAAATATTAAACAAATAACTAAGAAGTGCTGAAACAGAAAATAGAGCGACTATATACCTTGATACTATACACCTTGATAGTGTGTAACTAGCGTACCTTTATGGTCTTTGAGTGAGTATTTTATGACAGCAATGGACGCTGTCGAAAATAGACTGGTGGTATACGACTGGCAAAGCTCGTCGACCAGGTAGCTAACCAATGGCATATGGCTTACTACGAGCATTGATTTAATTGGCTTTTTCGCATTTACAGCAGCATGCACTCTTGCATCGATGTAGTCGCTAACAAGGCGCGGTGAACCATCAGGTACAATGTCATCATTGTTTTCGATTTTATTTGCAATAATGTCTAACGAAACCATGTCGTGGGTTTGACGCGCTCTACGGTATGGACTAACCAATGCCAAGTCTACAGCACCATTGTTGCAATAGTGCGCTTTCAACCACTGTGCAGCAAGCGTAGATTGCTCTCTTCCGAGCGCGGTTAACTGGCGGCTTTTATCGTCCAATCGTGGTGCTTCAGCCTCGCCATGACGCATGATAAAAAGATAGATGTCGTCGTTGCTACTTTGACCTGACATAACATTGCGCATACTATTAATGAAAGAATTGTTACGATATCAAAGTGCTGATAATACGCATAGTAATAAACGGTGAATTATAGAAATTTTTAGCTATTATTGGTTTTGTACATTAGACATTTCTAAATAATCGTCGCACAGTTCTCAATTTATCATTGACTGCCAAATAGCGAGAAAATGTGAATAACACTATCGACTTCGAAAACGCGCATCACTTCAGCCTACCCAACGGTTTGCGCGTGATGGTGTGTCACACACCGAATCTCAACGAAACGAATGTGTCGATGTCGATTAGAGCCGGTCACTTTTATGACCCCGACGACTGTCACGGGCTTGCACACCTATTAGAGCATATGCTGTTTATGGGCAGTAGGCACTTACCAAAACCGAATGCCATCAATGGATTCATAGAGCAGCATGGTGGCAATATAAATGCTTGGACAGGCACTGAATATGCCAACTACCATTACCACTGTTCAGGCGACGCGGTGGCACAAACCCTTCCCGCTTTCGCAGACATGCTACGGCAACCGCTTTTCGAAGAAGCGTCGTTGTGTAATGAAATAAAAAATATTCACGCTGAATTTGAATTTAAGAAAAAAGACGATTTACGCCGGCTTTATCAAATTCACAAAGAAACATGTAATCCAGAGCACCCGTTTGCCAAATTTTCAGTAGGAAACAGCGATACCTTTTCAAAGCATTCAAGCACTGAATTAAAGTCACGACTTAAAACAATGCACGGTGCGCTGTATTGTGCACAGAATATGAGGTTATGTATTTCGTGTCCCATGCCTATTCAACAACTAGAGGCATTAATACATCAGTGTTTCGGTTCTTTCAAAGCTGGCAAACTTGCCAATGATAACTGGCCAAGCTTGTACACAGAAAATGAGCTCGGTGTGCAGATAAATATTCATCCACTGCAGGCTGCGAAGCGGATGATCGTAACTTTCGCATTGCCAGCATTGCAAAATGACTACAAAAGTAAGCCGTTGAATTATATAAGTCATTTAATTGGCGATGAAGGTGAAGGAAGTTTATTAGCGTATCTAAAACAGAAAGAATGGGCGCTAAATCTTATAGCCGGTTCTGGTATTGAAGGTGACGCATTTAAAGATTTCAATGTCAGTTTTCAGCTTACTCAAAAAGGATTAGAAAATAGATATCGCGTTGTAGAGGCGCTTTTTAGTTACATCGCTCTCATAAGACAGTCGTCAGGTGAGGCGTGGCGATACGAAGAAAAAGCCAAGCTTAATGCGCTCGCACTTGAACATGAAGAAAACGTCAAATCACTCAGTCTTGTAACAGAATATGCCCAGCATCAATTTCTTTTTACTCCTGAGCAACTTAACGAGCTTCGCACCACAATAGGTAATTATGATAAAGCAGTTTTAGAGCATGCGCTGTCTTTCTTTACGCCGAATAACTTGCGAATAAAACTGATATCAAAAGACGTCAAAACAACAAAGGTATGTGCATTTTACAATGCCGAATACAGTGTTGAAGCTGTTGACGAAAAAGAGTTAATCGCTTTTCGCTCTCCCCAAAAAATTGAAGCTTTGCAACTGCCTCCAGCGAACCCTTACTTGGGCAGTGAGTACCAATTAGTCTTGCCTGAAACCTCTTTTGATACGCCTAATAAGATGCATGAAGCGTCAGGCTTCAGGTTTTGGTTTGCACAAGATCAACAATTTCACAGCCCTAAGGGCGATATCTACGTTTCTTTCGATTCTGCTGACTTTTCAGATTCATTGCCAGCAGTAGCAGCAAAGCGTATATGGCTAGGCGCGTTGAACGATCACCTTCAGGCAAGATATTATCGCGCTGAAATTGCAGGTTTACATTATCGAATTTATGGCCACCAAGCGGGCTTTACCTTGCACACGCGAGGCTTCACTAATCAACAAACGTTGCTAGCTAATCAACTGCTCGATGCCGTTATCAACTTTACTCCTTCAGAAAGAGACTTTGAGCATCACAAAGCGCTGCAGATACAAAGCCTTCATAACTCGTTACTAAACAAACCCACTAACCGTTTGTTCTCTAGACTAAGTGTACTTATTCAACGAAATACGCAAGCGCCGGTTGAACTACTAGATGTAATTGACAACATTTCATATTCACAATTGCTCGAGTTTAAGTCGGCCGCTTTTAGTCAATATTTTGTCGAAGCCTTTATGCACGGTAATTGGACAAGTAAAGATGCGGGCTCATTTTGCAATCAAATAAAAGAACACTGCGCGAATGCGAATAGCCAACCTCTATCTAGGTCGGTATCAAAGTTACCGATTGGCGAAACGCTATACCACGAAGTAACCTGTAATCATGATGATTCTGCCGTAGTACTCTACTTACAAGCGCCATCGCAAGAACTTACCGATACCGTTTTATGCATGGTCATTGAACAAATGCTAGCAGCACCGTTTTTCAACGCGCTGAGAACTGAACAACAATTGGGTTATATTGTGGGTACTGGTTTCGTTCCGCATAATCAGCATCCAGGTATGGCTTTTTATATCCAAAGCCCTCAATGCAGCCCAAAGCAGCTTCTTGATGCAATAACCACATTCCTGTTTCAACAGCTTCACGAATTAGAGTTTTACCGTTTTTATTGGCCAACTATTCAGCAAAACTTAATAAAACAACTGGAAGAGCGTGACCTCACGTTGTCGATGAAATCTCAGCGGCTTTGGGTAAGCTTGGGAACACAAGATCTTTCCTTTAATAGAAACGCGAAGCTGGCCGAGAGAATAAAGTCTTTAACGTTTGAAGAGGTACAAGCTTTTGCTGGAGAATTAGCACAAAGAGAGCGTTGTGGTGAGCTGGTATTGTACTCAAAAGGCAAGTTTGAGGCGATGACAACAAACGCGAAACGAACGATCAATAGCATTTCAGAATTCAAACAGCTTATTCCTTACTATTAGCCTGAAAATGCGCCACACCATACGTATATAGTGATATACGCCATAAAGTTTGCTCAAGAAGTAAACCATCACCCTTTTAAAGTTAAAAAATCCTTGTAGAGGCTACGTTAATTCGGCATATTTATTATTCTGGTTGTTAGGGATGCTGCCAGTAAAAATAAAAAAATAATAAATGGTGTAAGCCAAAGGTGTTTAGGTGCGCTCAACCCTAATATTTACAATCTATTTTCTTATGTCGGTTTTGCCAGGACTCGTTTGTGTTCCTGCGAAAGCGATAGAGATTTCTGATCTCCATTTTAAAGAGCTCACAAAGCGCAATGGCTTGTCTGATAACAGCGTATTGGACATGGTCGAAGACAGCCATGGCTATATCTGGATAGCTACACCGTCAGGCTTAAATAGATACTCTGGCGAAACAGTGAAAAAGTATTCGCCTTCTGATATCGAGCAAAATTCAATTCCCTCTGGCTTTATACAAGATCTCTTCTTAGATTCTGATGGCGAACTTTGGGTTGGAACTCATGCAGGCTTAGCCAAATATCTTCCCAAAACAGACAACTTCGAAATTTTTGATAGTAATAACACAGCGATAAAAACGGACCATATCACTGCTATCAGCGAGTCAACTGATGGAGACATTTTATTCACTGATCGTAAATACCTATACCGCTTGATTAAAAATACTCAGCAAGTTCGTCCTGTCTCCCAAATTTTTGACGAAGAGAGCCTGATAAGAGTAATTTTTGATGAGCCAAATAGAACATGGTTGGGCTCACGAACACTTGGCGCAAGAATTATTGACAAAGAAACTGGCACTGTTCATGACCTCAGTAAAGTTAACCCATACGGCATTTTTATAGACTCCAACGCTATACTTGATATAAAAGTCATACAGGGTAACTATTGGATTGGAACCAATAATGGAGTAAATATTTTCGCCGCTAGTGGCAAAAGTTTGGGTATCATTGACGAGAATAAATTAAACACCAACCAACGTATTATAGGACTCGGCATTACACAGATTGGAGACAATGTGTGGTTAGCTACGACATCAGGCCTACACATAATCAAAGGTGTAACCAGTGCAAATTTCAATTTTAAAAACAATCTAGACTCAATTCACCTTTACAGCGATAGCTACAGTACAACAGGACTCCCGCAAGCTATTACCTTAAAAATAATGCAGGATAGAGCCGGTGCAGTGTGGGTTTCCACTTTGCAACAAGGTGCATTTCGTTTTCATCCTCACTATGCAAGTGTTTATTTCAAACCTACTTACAAGTCAGAGCGACAATCTGTAGACAACTATGCATCTATCTGGGCGTTATCCGAAAACGCAAATGGTGATATTTTCTTAATATCACAAAGCCGAGGTTTGGGCTTTGTATCTAATGTGCAAGAAGACGTTGAATTTTACGAAATCTTTTCTAATTTCGAACAATCAGTGTCTTTCTGGGATTTGGAAATAGACTCTAACGATTTATTCTGGATTGCTTCTAGCAATGGGTTATTGGTGTTCCAATTCGATAATGGCTCCCCGGTCTTAGTTAATCACTTCTTCGAGGGCGAATTTATTGACAATATCCATATGGATAGCGAAAAAGTATGGGTGTGGGTGGACTCCAAAGGCACGTTTTCGATAGAAATCGAGAGTGACATTGCACGGGCAAAGCCGAGTATACTGCAAGGCTCGTCAATCACCGAAAGAATGCTGCCAATCTACACTGACGGTGATGGCCGTTTGTGGCTACGAGATGATAAAGAACTGTTGATTTACTCAACCGCACAGAAAAAAGCCGTAAAGGTGTTAGGTAAAAATGAAAACCTCAATTCATTTGTTCATGGCATCTTCGAGTACGGCGATTCTTATTGGGTTACTACACGCTCTAACATTTTACGTCTCGACAAAGAGACCTTAACAATTACCCAAAGGCAATCAAGAAACTCTCAACGAAGCGGCATCATCACTTCTATGGTAGGCGCTAGAAACAGCATTTGGTATGCTGATGAACTGGGAGTGCATCAGATGAAGCTTCCTAGCATGAGAAAGGAAACTACAATCACCAATGAAGAACTAAAGTTTAATTCACTTGGAGAAGGTTCCGTTTTATTAGCGTCTGACAACTCTATTTACTTTGGCGGTAATAGAGGATTCAACAAAGTATCCAAATCTGTTAATGATGTTCATTCACGAACGTTAACTACATTGGCACCACAGTTGACAGAATTCAGTGTATTCGGCTCCAAACGGGAAGGCCTATTAAATAATATCGACATAGAAGGTGCTGATATAGAGTTGGCTGAGGTTGAACTCGATTCATTATCTAGCACCGAAAATATTCAAATGGTGAACGAAAAGAGCCTTGAATATGACCAGTCTAGATTTAGCATATCTTTTGAACTTATAAATGCTATCTATCCAAACCAAGTATTCTACCGATACAAATTGAATGGCTTTGAAAAAGACTGGAACTATATCGGTTTAGACGCAAGTAAGACTGCTCAATTTAATAACATCAGCTTTGGAGACTATTCGTTCGAAGTCCAAGCGAAAGAAAATGGCAAAGAGTGGTCTCAAAGTAGAATGTTGACTATTAAAGTTGACCGTCCGCCTTGGTTACACACGGTCGCTCTGGTTTTTTACGCAATTTTGCTTTTTGCTTTTGTAGGCTTTTTGATTCGACAATATCAAATTCGCAAGTTTAATCAGCTCGCAATTAAAGAATCAGAAGAGCGCTTAAAACTCACTTTGTGGAGTTCAGGTGATGAGCTATGGGACTGGGATGTATACCGTGGTCAGGTTTATCGCGCGAACACATGGGGCACGCTAGACTTCCCACAAGACGATATTCGCACCACAGGCGCTTATGATGCCAATATTCATCCTAATGATATAACAAGAGTGAAAGACTCTTTACGTGAACACTTAGAGGGTAAAAGCGACTTCTACGAACTGGCATATCGTGCAAAGACCTTTAACAATCAGTGGATTTGGATCCTAGATCGCGGAAAAGTGGTAGAGCGCGACCACAACGAGCAACCTGTTCGAATGACGGGTACTCTGAAAAACATTCACCACCTTAAGGAAGCGGAAGAACAGCTTAATCTATTTAAACGCTCTATTGAAAACATCTCTGAAGGTGTATTCATTACCAATACACAGTTTAAGTTTATCAGCGTGAATAATGCGTATTGCGGTTACACGGGCGAAACGCGAGATCAAGCACTAGCTAGCTACATGCATTTCCATTTATACCCGGATGCATTCACCGAAGAGATTAAGAAAACGCTTAAATCAAAAGGTAATTGGTCTGGTGAGGTTGAAAGTGTTCGCGTTAACGGCGAGCGTTATGAGATGGAATTAAACATCGATGCCGTTCACGACGAAGATGGAAAAATAAGCCACTTTGTGGGCGTATTCAGCGACATTACTTCTCGTAAAAATACCGAGAAAGAACTACTTAAACTTGCAAATACTGACCCGCTTACCGAGTTACCAAACCGCTCATTCTTCCAGGCTAGCCATCAGAATTTAGTTCGTAAGGGCGCACAGCACACTTTGCTGTGTTTGGATATGGATAACTTCAAGAAAATAAACGATTCACTAGGCCATCAAACTGGCGACATTCTTATTAAGCAGATTGCGAAGCGTCTACAGCGAACAACAGGTAAAAGTGCAACCTGTTACCGCTTAGGTGGTGATGAGTTCAGCATACTGATGGACGATAATGCTGACGTTCACACCGTTACTCACTACGCTCAAAGCTTGTTAGATACACTTTCTCGCCCTTTTATTATTAATAAGCAAGAGTTTGTATTGGGCGCTAGTATCGGCATAGCCTTTTACCCAGATGATGGTAACTCTCCACAAGAAATGCTGAAAAACGCCGATACTGCTATGTACTTTGCCAAGAACAATGGCGGTAATAGCTACCAGTTCTTCAGTGGCGAGATGAATCAAAATGCGGTTCGCCAGCTGCAAATTGAAAACTTGATTAGGCAAGGTATCAAAGAAGACCTGTTTACGGTTTATTATCAACCCAAAGTAGATATTGCTACTGGTAAGCTTGTGAGCATGGAAGCCTTAGTGCGCTTTGAACACCCGCAAAAAGGCATCGTTAGCCCAGGGCAATTTATTCCACTTGCTGAGCAAACCGGTCAGATAATTGAAATTGGTGAGCAAGTGCTACGAAAAGCCTGTGCTGATACCAAACGTTGGGTTAGTCAGGGCCTTTTCAGTGGTCGTGTTGCTGTTAATATTTCTGCAAAACAGTTTGAATTACCAGACCTTGATGATCGCATTAACCGTATCCTAAGCGATGTGGGCCTCTCCCCTCTTCACCTAGAGTGTGAGATTACTGAGGGCACGCTAATGGAAAGTCCTGAAAATGGCCTACAGATGATGAACAGGCTACGTGAACGTGGTATTCACTTAGCTTTAGATGATTTTGGAACGGGGTATTCATCTCTTGCATATTTAAAACGCTTTCCGCTAAACACGCTTAAAATTGATAAAGCCTTTATTGACGACATTGCCGTTAGTAATGTTGATAGACACATGGCAGCAGCCATCATTAACATTGCTCACAATCTCGGTTTAAAAGTTGTGGCTGAAGGTGTAGAAGAAGAAGCCCAGCTTGATATTCTGAGACGATACGATTGCGAAATGCTACAAGGTTTCTTATATAGCCGACCGCTAAACGCAGAACGCTTTGAAAAACTACTCACTGAAAACCAGCAGCTTCACACTATTCTGAGCCAGTCTGGCGTCTAGCGCAGTGCGTCCTTACCGCCCTTTCAAGACATAAGTTCGGATGTAAGTCATCAACACACTTCATGCTAGTTAAGTCTCTACCTAGCCATAAATAACCTACTAGCTAAGACGCTACTCTTTTGCTTTGCTCCTCTAATTACTAAATAGCTCCTATAAGTGATGCGTTACGCATTTGAGTCGTTTTACACCTGACAAATTAAGACAAACGCCTCATGCGCACAAAGTTTAGGAAAGCGTCGGAAAGTTGCCGTTAAACAATAACTTAAATACTGCTAACGTCAAACAAATGTCGCCCCCACCAAAAACAAACATAACCAATTGATTTAAAGCAATTTATAAAAATTGGCACGCTACTAGCTATGTAATTAATACCGATAACTATAACTACATATCGGTTTTGTTTGTTCGTTCAAAAAAAATTAGAGGAAAATAACATGTTAAAAGAGTACGCTGTTGCACTAGTACTTTCTACCGCCACTCCAGTAGCTGCTGACAAGCAAGAAGGTGCAAAAAAAGCACCTGAGTCACAACGTGAGACAATTACTCAGCCACAAGGCGTTAAGCCAAAAACCGGTGGTAACGGCTGGGGTACAGGCATAGACTTTTAATAAGCGCTAACCAAATTTCCCAAAAGGAGAGCCATGTGCTCTCTTTTTTTTCGTCTAAAGAAAAGGAAGTTTTTTACACCGACATCGGTCAAGTGCGAGAAATAGCTTTTTACGTAGTACTGAAGACTTACGCTGCAATATAGAGGTTGTTAAAACCAACGGCATTTCGCCAGTGAACATGCCGTGCAATAGAAAACATGGGTAACAAAATAGGCCCTAAGACTAAACCTGCAACGGCCCATTTCTTTGCATGCATACCCCACTTGAAGGCTTCAACATAAAAGTAGATAGAAAATACGATGCTAAGTAGTAAAAGGGAAATCACGTTACCTCCAAGAGAACTCGATATCTACGCAAAACGACTTAAATAGGTGTTTTAAGATGCAACCTATTGATTTCGCGAAACCGCTAAACACTGTTCAATAAATCAGCGGCACGAATTTTACTCAAAACTGCGCAATAAACCAGCAAAAATAAGCAATAGACGTAAAAAAACCGGGCAAAGCCCGGCTTTTAACATTAAATTTACTTTTTAGTAAAACGTCTGCTCAGAATCAGCCATTTTTACAAGTACTTCAGCTGGTGCAAATTTGTCGCCAACAGCAGTTGCAAAGTGATTCAAACGTTCAACCACGTGCTTGATACCAAGGGTATCCATGTAACGGAATGGACCGCCAAGGAAAGGCGGGAAGCCTATACCAAAAATAGCGCCAATATCACCGTCACGAGCGTTGCGAATTACGCCTTCGTCAAGACAGCGTGCAGCCTCGTTAAGCATCATCAATACACAACGCTCGGCAACTTCTTTCTCGCTTAGCTTCGCTGAAGGTGTTAAGCCTAGAAGTGAATAAATGCTTTCATCTACTTCTTTACCCGGCTTTTTACCTTCGTAAAGATAGAAACCTTTTTGGTTCTTTTTACCTTTACGGCCATCAGCAAGTACTTTGTCAAACGCACTTGGAGCAGTAAAACGCTCGCCAAACGCTTCTACAAGGAATGGGATGATCTTAGTACCAACATCAATACCTACTTCATCAAGTAGCTTCACAGGGCCTACAGGGAAGCCAAACTTCACTAAAGACTTATCGATATGTTCAATCGGCTCGCCGTCCAAAATAAGGTTTGCCGCTTCGTTCATGTATGGCGCCAAAATACGATTGACGTAGAAACCAGCACCGTCTTTCACTACTACAGGCGTTTTACCTTGTTTCTTGGCAAACTCTACTGTTGAAGAGATAACTTGGTCCGACGTATTCTCATGCGCAATTACTTCTGCTAACGGCATTTTATCTACAGGTGAGAAGTAATGTAGACCAATCACATTCTCTGGACGTTCAGCCTTTGCAGCAATTTGAGTAATTGGAATTGATGATGTATTGGAAGCGAAAATTGTGCTTTCTTTACAATTTGCTTCAATGTCAGCAACCATTTTTTGTTTAAGATCTAAATCTTCAAAAACAGCTTCAACGACAATGTCAGCATCTTGATAACCGCTGTAGTCTAATGTTCCTGTTAACAATGCTAGTTGCTTTTGCATTTCGCTATTGCGAATAAAGCGCTTTTTAACCTTCTTGTTCAAGATGTCGTAACTGTACTTCATCGCATTGGCGATACCTTCTGCGCGTACGTCTTTAATACGCACTGGTACTCCTGCTTTCGTAGAGGTAACGAACGCAATACCGCCGCCCATTAAGCCGCCACCTAGCACGCCTACTTTCTTCATCTTTTCAGGTTTAACACCTTCAACACCGTTTTCTTTTTTCATCTCGGTTGTTGCGAAGAAAATTTGACGTAACTGGAAAGACTCTGGCGTCATAACTAGTTTACCAAAAGCTTCTGCTTCGGCTTTTAAACCAGCCTTCATACCGTCGTTCATGCCAGTTTCAATTACATCAATAATATAGCCAGGCGCAGGATAGTTACCCTTCGTCTTTGCAAACGTAGCTTCACGCGCTTTTTTGAACAACATACCTCGACCTGGGCCGGTATTTTCAAGCATTTTGTTCATCACACCTTTCTGCGGTGCATCGCGTTCTGGTTTACGCTTAAGGGCAAACTGTTCTGCTACTTTTAGTAGAACGCTTTGCGGAACAACTTCATCAACAATGCCGTATTTTTTAGCTTGTTTTGCACGCGCAGGCGCACCAGTAAGCATCATCTTCATTGCTTGCTGAATACCAATTAATCGAGGTAAGCGCTGTGTGCCACCACTTCCTGGCAGTAGACCTAGTTGAACTTCAGGCAAACCAACTTGCGTGCTTGGTGAATCAGTACATACACGATAGTGACACGCCAACGCTAACTCTAGCCCACCACCTAATGCCGGACCATGAATTGCCGCTACGAATGTAGCCTTCATGTTTTCAATTCTGTCGAAAATAGCTTGGCCGCCTGCTGCAATGGTTGTAGCGTCTTCGGCAGTTTTGCAGGCAGCTAGCATGGTAATGTCAGCACCGGCAACGAAAGAACTAGGTTTGCCGCTAGTTAATACAACACCTTTGATGCTGTTGTCACTCTCAATGTCATCAAGCATGGCTGAGATTTCATCACCAAACTCAGCTTTGAGCGTATTCATGCTCTCGCCTGGTACGTCCATGCTTAGAATAGCGACGCCGTTGTCTTGTTTGGTTAACGTAAATGCGCCTGATGTTGGCTGAACGTCATTTGTCATTTCTTGTTCCTGACTCATATTATTCTGTCTCCACAATCATTGCAGCACCAAGACCACCAGCAGCACAGGCTGTTAGCAGGCCAGTACCACCGCCACGACGATTCAGTTCGTTAAGCATTTGCGTGATCATTCGCGTACCTGTTGCTGCAAATGGGTGACCGTAAGCAATAGAGCTCCCCATCACGTTGAACTTATCCATATCAATTTCGCCCGTTGCTTTGCTTCTGCCTAGCTTCTCTTTCGCGAATTTATCGCTTGCGAACATTTTCACGTTTGCCAACGTTTGAGCCGCAAAGGCTTCGTGCATTTCGATCAGCGTAAGGTCGTTTAGCGTCATACCCGCACGGTCTAGTGCAATTGGTGTGGCGTAAGATGGCCCCATTAGCATATCTTCCCATACGTCGATTGCAGAGAATGCATAGCTGCGAATGTAACCTAGTGGCTTATAGCCCAGTTCCTTAGCGCGACTTTCTGTCATCATTAGCACCGCTGAGGCGCCATCAGTAAGAGGCGTTGCATTCGCTGCTGTTACCGAGCCGTATTTCTTGTCAAATACTGGACGTAGCTTGGCGTAGCCTTCTAACTTAGAGTCGAAACGCACGTTATTATCGCGCTCAAGTGCACCTTTATAAGGTTCTGCATATGCAGTCATAACTTCGTCAGCTAACTTACCGCCCTCCCAACTTTCAGCTGCAAGGCTATGCGAACGATGTGCTAACTTGTCTTGATCTTCACGAGAGATTTGGTGTGTTTTTGCCATTTGTTCTGCAGTTTGTCCCATAGACAAACCAGTAGAATATTCCGCAACCGCTGGCGGAACAGGAGCTAAATCTTTCAAGCTCAGGCGCTTAAAGATATTAAGTTTTTGACCCAACGTTTTTGTCTTTTGCAGGTCAACTAAGGCCCTTGCAAGGTTTTTAGACACACCAATTGGAGAAACAGAAGTAGAGTCGGCACCACCAGCAATACCCACCTGAACAGTACCTGCCATCATACTCTCGGCAACGTTCACGGTAGACTGGAAACTCGTTGCACACGCGCGCGATACGCTGTAAGCATCTGTATGCACATTCATACCGGTGCCAAGTACAATTTCACGAGCAATATTTGGCGCCTCTGGCATTTGAACAACCTGACCATAAACAACTTGGTCAACCCACTCTTTTTGAACACCATGACGAACAAGAAGTTCGTTAACGACCATCTTACCTAAATCAACAGCCGGTACGCCGTGAAAATATGTCGCCATCTTCGCGAACGGAGTACGTAACCCCGCGACAATGGCGATGCGATCACCCTCTCGGGTTGTTACTGATTGTTTTGTAGCCATAATGCACCTAAATAATTGACCCTATTGGTTATCTTCAAAAACCAATAAAGTGGTCTGACCTGTAATACACCTGATTTTTACAAACAATGAACAAAATAGCAAATAATGCACATAAGGTGATGTGTTAAGCGTAATATTTATTTTGCGAATATTGACATCAAAGCTATGCCAACAACCGTTTTTGTCAAAAACGCTATCGAAGTCAAATTCTTTCCGATTATGATATTGAAGAAAGGTAGAATGAACCTTATATGAAAATCATAGTCTGTTTTGTGTCATAGTGAGTACGTAGTTGTAGCGTGTATGTTCACTTCGGCTAACTTCGATGTATTGAAAAATTAACTTCAATACAACGCCATACGTTTCACTGACACCCCCAAAAACGAGAATTAAAACGGAAAATTGCAATATGGCAGCAGAGCAGTTTCAACAGTTGCATGCGTATTTAGACCAACAAATTATTGGTCAGAGTGCGCTAACGAAAAGCCTTTTAATCGCGCTACTTGCCGATGGTCACTTGCTGGTAGAAGGTCCCCCTGGACTTGCAAAAACACGAGCAATCAATGCATTAGCAAACGGCATTGATGGGGATTTCCATAGAGTACAATTTACCCCAGATTTACTTCCTGCAGACTTAACAGGCACCGACATTTATCGTCCTGAGACAGGTGAGTTTGTTTTTCAGAAAGGCCCATTGTTTCACAACCTAGTACTTGCCGACGAAATAAACAGGGCGCCAGCAAAGGTTCAGTCGGCGTTATTAGAGGCAATGGCAGAACGCCAAATAACCGTAGGAAGCAAAACCTATCCACTTCCACCGCTGTTTCTTGTAATGGCAACGCAAAACCCACTCGAACAAGAAGGTACTTACCCGCTACCTGAAGCGCAGTTAGACCGTTTCCTTATGCATGTTGATATTGACTATCCGGGGGCAGAAACAGAGTTAGAAATACTAAGGCTGACAAGAGGTGAAGCACTTTCTGAGCCGCCTGTAACGCCCCCTACTCTCTCTCAAGGCGATATATTCAGCGCTCGCAAAGAAGCGCTTTCTTTGTACATGGCGCCAGAGTTAGAACAATACCTGGTGCAACTTATTATGGCCACTCGGCAACCTGCACAATTTAGCCCAGACCTAGCCCAGTGGATTGCGATGGGCACTAGCCCACGGGCTACCATTAGTCTAGATAAATGTGCTCGAGCGCACGCTTGGTTGAACGGTCGTGATTTTGTGGGACCTGACGATATTCAGGCAGTGGTTCACAATGTACTCCGTCATCGAATAATTCTGTCTTATCAAGCTGAAGCTGAGGGCATTACGGTGAATGACGTACTCGACAAAATAGTGGCGACTGTCTCAGTACCGTAAAGTCATGACAAATATTCAAACCCAATTGAATAAGCTGCTGACTGACGGCGTTACACTGTCAACGGCAGAGTTGCTTCGTTATCAGCAGTTATCAACGCTTTTTAGTTTAGTACCTAAACACGCGCCTCAAGCGCGACTAGCGGGAAGCTATTTGACCAAGCACAAAGGCAGGGGCATGGAATTCGACGAAGCCAGGCATTACCAACCTGGTGACGATATACGCGCCATTGATTGGCGCGTAACTGCGCGAACGGGTAAAACGCACACCAAGGTATATCGAGAAGAACGCGAACGCCCTGTTTTCTTATTCTGTGACTACTCACCTTCTATGGCATTTGGCACGCAACTACTCACGAAGGCGGTACAAGCCGCTCACGTTTGTTCTTTAATAAGCTGGTCGGCTGCAGCAAGGGGCGACAAAGTAGGCGCATTAATATTCAATCAATCCCAACACAAAGAAGTAAAACCGCTTACACGAAAAAAAGCGGTTTTAAGAGTCTGCCACGAACTTATGTCACTACATAGCGAGAGCCTACAAATTTCGCCGAATAAGACACGCGATGAAGCAGCTTTTGTCGATGCCTGCGCTAGGGCGCGCCGACTTGCTCGTCCGGGTAGTCTTGTTTATTTGGTATCAGATTTTCAAAATCTAACTTCACAAGCATTGAGCCACCTTAATAATTTGACTAAACATTGTGAGGTAAGAGCAATAGTGGTTACCGACCCTATTGAGCATAGCTTGCCAAAGTTAAACGCTGTGCAAGCAGTAAATGTGTCTGACGGTGTAACGCAGCAACGCTGGATATTGGGCGACGAAAAAGAGCAACAAGAGTACGCAATGTGGCGTGCCGACCAGAATGAAGGTATCAGTACAGCGCTTAGTAAGAACAAAATTTCTCGCTATACCGTCTCGGCAGGGGCAATGCTTGATGATCAGTTGCAAAGTATGCAAAGGGAGCTACTGTAATGCAGTTACAACCTTGGGCACCTAACGGCAACGCCGTATCAAGTAATCCTGCAACTAATAGCTCGGTACCAAGTACTCTTGCACAGCAGGATCCTCTTGCACAGCTACGCGATATTCACGTGCCGTCAGATGTGAATGTATGGCCTCTCGACTGGGGGTGGTGGTGTCTTATTGTCGTCGTTATCACTACTACTTTTTTTACTGTAAGAGCCATTTATCGTCACATTCGACACACTAAGGCCAAGAAGCATGCCCTTCAAGTACTGAAGACAATATCGATAGAAGATAAAGATTGGCCACAATCACTTAATACCTTGTTAAAACGTGTGGCGTTATCTTATTACCCGCAAAGTGACGTGGCGTCGCTGCATGGCAATGCGTGGTTTACGTTTTTAACAAATCAATGCATTGCAAATGAACGCGTTGATAAAGGGTTCAATGCATTGCAACTTAATCTCTATAAAAGACATGTTAACAATGACGCATTTGCAGATTGTTTCTACGCTACGGAATATTGGATAAACAACACATCATTTCCAAAAGACAATATTCAAAATTCAGAGCAAGGCCACGGGCTTTCAGCTCACAAGAAATCAAACTCGAGTAAAACCTCAGAAGCAAATAAAGATGTAAGCTCGGAGGTGCATAGTGCTTGAATTTGCATGGTGGTGGGCATTTTTTGCACTTCCGCTACCTCTATTAGTTCGCTTTTTTTCACCCAGAGCGCAGGAAACTGCGATGTCAGCGTTAAAAGTGCCAAGACTTAAGCCTAACGAAACAGCACATTTGTCGAGTGCTAAAAATAATAAAATACCCATGTTGGTGGCTACGATTATTTGGATCTTGATGATATGTGCTACCGCCAGGCCACAATGGCTTGGTGAGCCTATTAGCATTCCCAATGAAGGGCGAGAAATGATGCTTGCGGTGGACCTTTCTGGCAGCATGAAAATAGACGACATGCAGTTAAACGGTCGCCAAGTTAATCGGCTTACTATGACTAAGTCGGTACTTTACGACTTCATTCAACGCCGTGTGGGCGACAGACTAGGCCTTATTTTGTTTGCTGATACTGCTTACGTACAGGCTCCTCTTACCTACGATAGAGATACCGTCTCTACCCTACTTCGCGAGGCTGTTATAGGTCTTGTGGGTGAACAAACCGCTATTGGCGACGCCATAGGTTTGGCAGTTAAACGCTTCGACGAAAAAGAAGAGTCAAACAATGTGCTTATTTTGCTTACCGATGGACAAAATACCGCAGGAAATATTACCCCAGAGCAAGCAAAAAGTTTGGCTATCAATAAAGGTATAAAGGTATACACCATTGGTGTGGGTGCAGACAAAATGCTTATTCAAAGCTTTTTTGGAAGCCGACAAGTAAACCCCTCGCAAGAACTCGATGAGGGCATGTTAACAGACATTGCCACTTCAACCGGTGGGCAATATTTTAGAGCGCGAAATGCAGAGGAACTTCAAGCCATCTATCAACAATTAGATGCTCTTGAACCCATAGAAGGTGAGACACGCAAAATGCGCCCGCTTACAGCGCTCTACTTCTACCCTGCAGCATTTGCCTTGTTACTGAGCATTTTGTGGGTAATGGTTGCAGTTCTGTCACCACTTATTAGTCGTGTGGCGAAAAAGTTTAAGCATAAAGAAACCACTGAAGGAGCCAAGGTATAATGGACTTTTCGTCATTTTCACTTGATACCTTTATTGAGCAATTTCACTTTATTCGCCCGCAGTGGTTCCTTGCACTCATCCCTTTAATGGGTTTGTATCTCTGGCTGAAACGTACAGCCAGTAATAGCTCTGGCTGGCAATCTGTTATTCCTTCTCACCTATATCAGCACATGGTTGTGGGTAAAACACAAAAAGGTAAGCGCCCCCCTTTTTGGCTTCTTGTAGCAGGATGGTTAATGCTAGTTATCTCGTTAGCAGGGCCAACATGGGAACGCTTGCCCCAGCCTGTTTATCAATTAAAAATGGGACACGTGATAGTACTGGATATGTCGCTATCTATGCGTGCTACTGATATGACGCCTGACCGATTGACCCGCGCAAAATACAAGGCTATTGATTTAGTTAGTGCGATAAGCGAAGGCGAAATGGGTCTGGTTGCGTACGCGGGTGACGCGTTCGTTATAAGTCCATTGACCGAAGATGCTGCTAACATTACGGCCTTACTTCCAAGCTTATCGCCTGAAATTATGCCAGTTCCCGGAAGCGACCCTTTGCTTGGTATAGAAAGCGCGGTAGAGCTGCTAACCAATGCAGGTTACAACGATGGCATGATTTACTGGATCACCGACGGCATTGACTTCCAACAACAGTCGGAACTGCAAGAATACGTATCTACCCTTCCCTTCAAGGTAAACGCGCTTACCGTTGGAACGCCCCAAGGTGCACCTATTCGCCAATTGACTGGCGAGCTGTTGAAGGATGCAACAGGCAGCATTGTTATCCCTAAACTAAATAAAAGCTCGGTAAAAGGTGTGATAAATGCAAATGGTGGAACCTTCGCCTCATTTACCGCCAACGATGATGACGTGAATACCCTTGCGTCATTGTCATTAATGGATCGCCGGAATGCAGACGATGAAGGTGAAAAGAGTAATATTCAAGGTGACCAGTTTAAAGAGATGGGACCATATATCCTTCTTTTACTTGTTCCCTTTGCCGCCTTTGCATTCAAGCGAGGGGTGATTTTTGCACTCGCAACATGTTTACTGCTACCTCTCTCTGCCCCGCCGTCTTTGGCGCAAGAAGCTTCAAACACATCAGCATCATCGATACAGTCACAAAATAGACAACCATTGTCGTGGTGGCAAAAACCCTTCCTAAATGCAGATCAAGAAGGACATTCCGCGTTTAAACAAGAGCGTTTCAAAGACGCGGCTAAAGTGTTTGAAAATGATGAGTGGAAAGCTTCATCGTTGTACAAATCAGGTGACTATGAAGCTGCCCTTGATGCTTATAAAAAGATACCTGGCGCTGATAGCCTTTACAACCAAGGCAATGCGCTTGCCAAGCTTGGTCAATTAGAAGAAGCACTAAAGAAATACGAACAGGCACTTGAAGAAAACCCATCTTTAGAAGATGCACAAGTGAATAAAACGGTTGTAGAAGAGCTGTTAGAACAACAGCAACAGCAAGAGAATCAACAATCTGAAAACAACCAAGATGAAAACGAGCAAGCTGGCGACGATAGCGATAATCAAGACCAAAACGGCAATCAGAACGGCGAGCAAAATGATGATTCAAGCTCTGATTCAAACCCTGATTCAGACAATCAGAACCAAGAGCCAGGCAATGAAGACTCGCAGAGCGGTGAACAAGACAATGGTGATCAGCAAAATGATGCCAATTCACCTGAATCACAAGCGAATAACAATGAAGCTGCACAGAACGACCCACAACCAGAACAACAAGAGTCAACAGGTGAGCAGCAGCGTCAACAGCAAGCGGAACAAAGTAAGAACGAACCTGAAGTAGACGCCAAAGGGCAACCCATTGCTGAAACAGAGCTAACGGATGAAGAAAAAGAAGAAATGCAGCGTATGGAAAGCCTAATGCGTAGAGTTCCCGACGACCCCGCGTTCCTATTAAAACGCAAAATGCAGCTTGAAGCCCAAAAACGACAACGACAACGTATGCCTTCAAATCGGAGTGATTGGTAGATGAAAGTAGTTTCCCTATCTACGTTTATTTTTATATTTCTATGTACGTTTTCGTACTCAGCTAACGCAGATATAAATTCTGTTGAAGCAACGATAGACAGAAATCCAGTTATGCTGGATGAGGCGATACGGCTTACTGTAACCGCAGATGGAAGTGCAGACAGAGACGCCTTTGACAGCTCACCGCTGTTGAAAGACTTTGTTGTTGGACGAACATCGGTAAGCAGTCAAACTTCTATAGTTAATTTTGATACAAAACGTACCACGGTCTGGACCACAACATTGTTTCCCAGAAAAGAAGGTACATTCACTATTCCAGCATTAAGCGTTGAAGGCAAATCAACAAAGCCTATTCGCGTTAAAGTCATTCCTGTTCAAGAACAAGGACAAGGCAGCGTTGCACGCGATTATTACGTGACGACTGACATTGACTTAAAAGAGGCTTACCTGAATCAGCAACTGCTTTACACCGTTAAGTTGTATTTATCGGGTAGCATAGAGCGTGGCAGCCTTCAGGCGCCTGAAATGCAAAATGCTGATATTAAACAGCTAGGTGAAGACAAGCAGTACAGTGATATCGTTAACGGTAAGCGCTATCAAATTATTGAACGGCAATTTGCCGTTATACCTCAGGCGTCTGGTGAATTCACACTACGCGGCCCTATTTTTACCGGCGAAGTACTTGCCCCTAATACCAACCAACGCTTTGGCTTTTTTAATAGAACTCAACAGATAAATCGCGTGGGACCTGATATTACTATTACGATAAAGCCAATTCCGCAAGGTATTGATTATCCGTGGCTCCCCTCTGAAATGGTAAGAGTTGATGAAGAATGGCCGCAAGGTGATCAGTTTATCGCCGGAGAGCCTGTAACACGCATAGTAACACTTACGGCGCTTGGTGTGGTTGAAGAGCAATTGCCAGACATTCCTGAATTTTACCCTCCTAGCTTTAAGCTATACCCAGATCAGTCAACCACTACCACGGTAGAGCGTGACCAAAACTTAATATCGCAGCGTCAAACATCGTTAGCAATTATTCCAACACAGCCAGGCAGCTACGTGTTACCCGAGGTAACTATACCTTGGTTTAATACGCTTACTGAAAAAACGGAATACGCAACTATTGCTGCAAGGACAATTAATGTAGTGTCGCCGAACGCAAAGACAGCGGCTCAACCGTTGGCGCCTTCTGCGACAAGTAATACTGCAACTGACGTAAAGGAAAACGATAACGTAAGTGAAAAAAATGCTGCTTCGCTTAATGAAAACGAAACGAATGCAGCAGCGCAAACCACACCAGAAACATCGGCTACAGATAGAATTTGGTTTTATACCGCGTGTGTTTCACTGCTGGTCAGCACGCTATTGCTAGTAGGCTGGATTTATACTGGTATTAAACTTCGTCGCATAAAAAGGCTACTACAAAGCCCTAGTGGTTATGTAGCCGCGCCGCAAGGTAATCAGCAAATAGTAAATAATACAGAGAGCGACGCGTTCAAATTCCTGTTAAAAACATTGACAAAGCAAGATGTGAAAGCTTCCGAGGGCGCACTAGTAAAATGGCTGGCTGCACTTGAAAGTGAGAATAAACCGCGTGCTTTACCAGGTAACATTCCTGAAACAAAGGCAATCAAGCCTTACTTTGACGCGTTAGTTGCGCTTCGCTTCTCGCCTTCTCAAGCAAACGTTAAGTCGCAAAGCAATAAACAGATATTTGTTGATCTGTTGGACGCCGTAAAAACGTCACGAAAACAATGGTTAGACAAAGAATCAGAAAAAGCGCAACGGTTATCCACCTTATATCCTGCTGGGTAAACCGCACAGCACTTGTCAAATGAGTAAGAGTTGAATAAAGGTAAGTGAGAAATCGAATAATAAAACTTTGCAACGTCACGCGGCGCAAAGCTTTTTAAAAAGCAGGCGTCTTTGACAAATAAGCGCAAATGAAAAGCACAGGGAAACTTTATGAAAACACAATTTAAGCATTTAACGACTAAACTTACGCCTTTGGCGTTAGCCTTAGCAGCTATTTCGGGCCTAGCTGCGTGTTCACCAGCCTCGCAAACCACACCTGCATCGCAAACAGCCATAGAACAAGCGTCAACGCCTAAACAAGAGCAAGTAGCTCAGCAATCTGAATCACAGCGACTAAGCGCATTTTTCGAAAGAACATTCGAAGAAGATTTAAAACGCTCTCCTCTTTTTCAAAGCTATTTAGGCAAAAAGTGGGATTACGACAAATGGGATGACATTAGCGATAAGCAAGCAGATGAGCGTGTTGCCATTGCTAAAGAGCGTCTTGCAACACTAGATGCCTTTGACACCACGCAATTAAGCGAGCAAGAGCAACTTAGCCTGCGCCTTTACAAACTAGGAATTGAGCGCGATTTAGCAAATGATAAGTTTCGCCACCACCGCTACATTGTTCATCAGTTTCGCGCTGCACATACACAAGTTCCTAGCTTTCTAATTAATATCCATAGCGTTAAAAGCGAAGACGATGCAAAGGCCTATATTGGAAGACTGAATAATGTGTCTACCTATTTTGATCAGGTTATTGCTCAAATGAAAATTCGCGAAGATTTAGGCGTTTTCCCACCTGCGTGGGCTTACGACCAAATGATTGATGCATCTAAGAA
Organism: Alteromonas sp. S167; assembly: GCF_036864375.1. Lineage (NCBI taxonomy): Bacteria > Pseudomonadati > Pseudomonadota > Gammaproteobacteria > Alteromonadales > Alteromonadaceae > Alteromonas > Alteromonas sp. S167. Next base: position 504,299 of record NZ_JAZETR010000001.1, on the reverse strand, counting down.
TGTGGTATCTGGTGCGCCGTTTGATGGCAGTGAAACTGAGTCGACACTATGGGAAGACTTTCAAAACAAAGTATCAGCGTTAGATATTGAAGAAACTAAAAAGCAGGCTTTACTAGACGATGCGAAAGCAGCATTAATAAACTCGGTTCAACCAGCCTATAATAAATTCATTGATGCATTAGCGCATCAACAAACCCTCACACCTGAAGGTGACGGCGCTTGGCGATTACCTGACGGCGACAAATGGTATCAAAACCGTCTTAATTGGTTCACAACTACCGATTTGACCGCTGAAGAAGTACATCAGATTGGTTTAGACAACGTAGAACGTATACACAACGCCATGCGAGCAATCATGCAGAAGGTTGGCTTTGAAGGCACCCTTCAAGAATTTTTTGTTTTCATGCGTGAAGATGATCAATTCTATCTTCCTTCTACCGACGCAGGCAGACAGCAATACCTTGATGACGCCAAAAAAGCCATTGACGATATGCGTGATGCAATTCCTGAATACTTCGGTATCTTGCCGCAGGCGCCTATGATCGTTAAGCGCGTTGAAGCATTTAGAGAACAGTCTGCAGGTAAGGCGTTTTATCAAAGCCCAGCGCAAGACGGAAGTCGACCAGGTATTTATTACGCCAACCTTTTTGATATGAAAGCAATGCCAACTTATCAGTTAGAAGCATTGGCTTACCACGAAGGAATTCCTGGCCACCATATGCAGCGAACCATTGCGCAAGAGCTAGAAGGTGTACCACAGTTCCAGAAGTTCTTGAGCTTTACGGCATATACTGAAGGTTGGGGTCTGTACACCGAAGAATTAGCAAAAGATATGGGCTTTTACCAAGACCCTTATTCTGATTTCGGCCGCTTAGCAATGGAGCTATGGCGCGCATGCCGTTTAGTGGTTGATACAGGCATTCATTCAAAGCAATGGTCGAGAGAAAAAGCCGTTGATTACTTGGTAGAAAATACACCAAACCCACAATACGACGCGCAAAAGGCCATTGAGCGTTATATTGCTATGCCTGGCCAAGCTACTGCTTACATGATTGGCAAATTGAAAATCATGGAACTTCGAGAAAAAGCGATGAACGAATTGGGTGATAAGTTTGATTGGAAAGGTTTCCACGATGAGATCCTTCAATATGGGCCTGTACCCCTGTCTATTTTGGAAGAAAACATAGAAACTTGGATTTCTAGCCAAAAACAACAGTAATTGAACCGTTCACGAAAAATAAAATTGACCGCTTAACGAACGCGCCTTTTTGGTAACGAAAAGGCGCGTTTTTTATGTGTGGTTTTTTGTGTCATAGTTACAAGAAATTTATTTTTGGAAATATTTATGTTTTCGCGAAATAAAATCGATAATGCTCAGGTCTTATCGAGTATGAAAGCAAAACACCAAAGATATGAGGCGCTTGTTAAGGCGTTTCACGCAGACATATACCGCTACGCTTACTGGTTAGTGAAAGACCAAAGTGTGGCTGAAGATATCGTGCAAGAAACGTTTCTACGAGCATGGCGCTCGCTTGATGCATTGAATGATGAAAAAGCCGCTAAGTCTTGGCTTATCACTATTTTGCGCAGAGAGAACGCTCGGCGTTTTGAACGAAAGCAGTTTGATACCGTTGATATTGATGACGTGAGTATTCACGACGACACCCAACAAGCCGATGGCGATTTAAAAGACAGAGAATTGCAGCGGCTTTTAGGCGGTTTAAGTGTTGAGTACCGAGAGCCGTTAATACTTCAGCTTATTTTTGGTTTTAGCGGTGAAGAAATTGCCAACCAACTGGGCCTGAACAAAAACACGGTAATGACGCGCCTTTTTCGCGCGCGGAATCAGCTTAAAGAGGCATTAGAGAAGCAAAATGAACAGAGAGGTCGTGTAAATGGATGAATTAGAATTTAGGCGTCGAATTTACGCCGATCCAGAAACGACTGACAGTGACGTTGTAGAAGCGGCGAAAACGGATGACAATAAACGCCATTTCTGGAATGAACAAAAACAGTTAGATAAACAGCTTAAGCAAGCATTGAAAGTAGATGTACCAGAGGATTTAGCTAGTAAACTCATTTGGCAGCAGTCGGCCGATGAATTTACACGCTACAAGCGAAGAAGTCGTTGGTATTTAGCTATGGCAGCATCGGTGGCGTTTACTGTAGGCATTGCATTGACGATGTGGTATCACAAGCCACTTAGCATTGGCGGGCAAGCGCTGGCGCATATGCAATATGCAGATATGGAGCAAGCACATTCGCTGTTGCCGGTAGACTTGAATATGGTGAATGCCAAACTAGCTAGTTTTGGCGCAAGCTTTAATGAAATGCTAGACGGCGTTGAAGTAGCTAACTATTGCCATTTAAGTACAGTAAGAAGCCTTCACCTTATTGTTGATACACCACAAGGCAAAATGTCGGTATTTGTTGTACCTGAGCGCGGCGACGTTACAGTGCCAAGCGAGTTCGCAGACAAACAATATCGTGGTGAAAGCTTAAAGCTTCAACGTGCTAACGTGATGATTGTAGGCGATAAAGACGCAGACTTAAGCGAAATGAAAGAAGCCGTTGCAAAGCGTATTCAGTTTTCTGCTTAAAAAATGAAAGTCTAAACAACACATTGTGTGCAGTAACACAATACATTTAACGTTTAAGTACATAAGCTTACGAGACTGTACTTCTTTATATTAAGATCGGCCTTCACGGCCGATTTTTTGTTTTAATATCTTCAACTAACATCATTCCCTAATTTTTTAAGTCGATTCATATCCCCCTTCAAACGGGCTGATTTTAATCTAAAGCAAGGTTATACTGCCTCCAAAATAAAACAAACGTTTCAATTACCTTCCAGTTTTAGACCTGCAAAAAAAGAGAATTATTAAAGTGACGCACTGCTGCCGATTATTGAAGGCAATCCTATTAATTTATTTACTGCCTTCAACATATGCCACTTCACAAGAGGCTGTAATCGAGAGCTCAAAAGAAACACAGAAACTCGCAGAATATTCGGCACTGTTGCACGCGGTTATCTACGATTGGAACTTTACTTCAGCTATCTCTAATGAAGATATTAAGATACGCATTGAAGAAAGCGGGATTCAGCAAGATGAGTCGGAATTAAGTGTGGTTTTTCGTCATCTTATGGCATTGAGTACAGCAGAAGAGGAGCAGTATGAAAAAGTGCCTGTTTTTGTGAAAAAGCCGTTACTTGAAAAAAACTGGACCGCGTTAAAAGAATTATCAATAGAGACATATGCTTACGCTCGAGCCTACGGTATTTATATTGAAGGGCTGAACAACTACAAAGGTACAAAAAATAGAAGCCAAGTAACCATTCCTGCAATGCAGCAATTAAAGCGCGAGATGCTTAAAACCGGCAACAAACATGCTGTTGCTACGGTGAGTATGTGGCTGGCAATGGAATACTCGGAGTCCTCTCCACTGCGTGAGATCAATGAGATTGAATATGCACTCCCTCATCTGCCCGTAAGATCATCATCGGACCTACTAAAAACAGAGCTAGATAAGCCTACCGCTCTAGCTTGGCTTGCCGACAGCTACAATGAACTCAATATCCCAAGTCGTGCCTTAGACCATGGAAAAGCATTAATTGCGCTAAAGAAAAAGCATGAGTCAGTGACAGTTTTAGATTATTCCTATGCCATATCAGCAGCTAATTCAATGGATAAACACGATATTGCACTCGGTCTTATTGAAGACGCAAAAACGATTAATACTGAGCAAAGCCCATTGCAAAAACTAATTCTGCACACATTAGAATTAACTACGCATAGCTATGCATCTAATTTTGAGCCATTGAATATAATTAAAGATCTTGCACTTGCTATTGAAGCGACAGATATCAAAGAAGTTCCGATATTAATTGCAGAAATAAAAGAGTATGCCTCTCTCGTACATGATGCTTTCTTTGGTTCAGACGATGAATTTGAAAAGGCTTTGACAGCGTATAAAAATGCAGTATCCAAAAAGATTGAAGCGTTACCGTTTAAACGTCAAGCAGAACTGGAATATCTGCTAACACTTAAAAACGTTTTCACTATAAGAAAAGACAATGAAAAAGCTAATCATTACAGGCAAAAATTCAACGCCACTCTGATTAACTACAATACTCAGCTATTTGAATTTGATGACAATTTAACTTCATCGTCCCTAGCTGAAGACGTTGAGTTGGAAATGCTTAGACAAAAAGAAATTGAACAACTTAGACAAGAACGGTTAGGGCTTTATAACAAAACCGAGAATATGCGCTCCACAATTAACGCCCTACTTATTGTCATTCTGACACTTCTATCTTCATGGTTGTGGTTTTCTAGAAATAGGGCGAAGTAAATCAACTACTCCGTTTTATTAGGCCATGCCATTCGAAATGCTGTGTTGGGGCCCTAAACTCTGGATGCAATCATAGTCAAAAGTACTAGGCTCGTAATTAAAACATTCGTTTGATTTACGATATAATAGGGCATCATTTGGTTCTTGGATTTCTTTAATAAATGCGTTGTATAAAGTGGTGTAGCCCTATAGCTATATTGTTTTTTTGCCTTCCTCTTTCTGCCAACACAGAATCAAGCCAAGCGACAAGCAGTATTGAGACTAAGCTGGCTTCATACAGCCAACTTGTTGCGACAGCGATTTTTCATTGGAACTTAGAGAGCGATATCTCGAATCAAGACATTATTGAGCTTCTCAAGCGTTCTGGCTTACAGGAAGACACCGCACAAGAAGCGATAGTTTTTCGTCATTTGTTGGCAACAGCCACGGCCAATGACATTGGTGACTCAAGAATTCCAATTTTTGTAAAACAGCCATTGCTAGAGAAGCACTGGCAACAATTGAAAGGTATGAACCCAACTTTATACGCCGCATCAAAGGCGTTTTATATTTTTAGTAAAAACGCAAACAAGTTTGATGATGCTTTTGAAAGAGTCAAATATACTGTCCCCGGACTAACAAACCTCAAGATGGAATTACTCAACACGGAAAAAGCTGAAGCAACAGCAATTGCTAGTATCTGGCTTGCAATGGAACTAAGTGTTGCAAGCCCTATACAGGCCATATCTGAAATTGAATATGCTCTACCTCACCTTCCCAAAAAAAGCACGACTAGATCATTAGAAAATTATCTCTCTAGTTCTGTAGCTCATGACTGGTTAAGAGCTTCTTATATGGAACTATCAGTTCCTAGCAGAGCGTATCATCACGCATTTATGCTGTTAAACGAAACCGCCGACAATGATTTTTCAAAAACTTGGGCTTATTTCTCGGCTATTGACGCATTAATTATGCAAAATAAATACGCCGAATCGATTAAGCTAAGCGAAAAAGCAATTGAATTTGTTAATTCGAGACCTTTGGATTTTGAAAAATATCTTATTTATTTACAGAAATTTAGAGTTCTCGTTTTTGATACAAATCAAGCTAAGCGAAAAGAACTTAATAATATTCAGAGCAAAATTGAGTCTCTTGATGAAAGTAAAGTGAATGCACAATCTGAAGAGCTAGTAGCGTACTATTCTGCTCTCAAAAGCGCCTTAAATGGCGATGAAGAAGCCTTTCGTTCATCTATTAAGCGATACAAACGAGCGCTTTATCAGTCACAAGCGCGCTCACAGTTTAAATCGTTGCTCGCAGTAACCGGCGAACTCGAACTTTCCCGACTATACGAAGTTTTTGGCGATAACGATTTAGCCTACCATCACCTTAAAAACTACAATGCTATTCTTGTTAAAAAGAACAGTGAGCAATTTAAAGTTAACGATGCGTCCTTTGCCGATAGTATTTTAAAAGACATTGAGCTAGCGAGATTTAGAAGAGAAGAGTTGAATGAACTTCGTGCTGAGCGCTTGGGCTTATCTGAAGATAACGAGCAAAAAACAAATACTATCTACCTGTTAATAGTAGTTATTGCCGCTATATTGCTCATATGGCGACGCATTGCTGGAAATCAAAAAGCGAAATCAAATAGTGCTAGATAAAATTAGCCAACTACTGCAAATAGCGTTTTAAACAACTCTACTAAATACGACAGGCCATTGAATTTCCACATTATGGATTTGCCAAACAAAATTTACACATTCCCATTCTTGTATTGATTGAGTTCTATGACAGCCGTAGAGACTCAAACGCTAAGGTGTTAGCATTAAAGAAAAAATCACAGGGAAATAATATGGCAACTGGCACGATTATCTCGTTAGGCTTGTACTTTGTAGTAATGTTAGGAATAGGCTTGTTCGCCTATCGTCAAACAGATACCAACGTTGAAGGTTATATGCTTGGCGGTCGCCAATTAGGGCCGGCGGTAACCGCACTATCTGCAGGTGCTTCGGATATGAGTGGCTGGATGTTGATGGGGCTTCCTGGTGCTATGTACATTTCAGGTTTATCTGCGGGATGGATTGCCGTTGGTTTAGTGTTAGGTGCACTAGCCAACTATATTTTAGTGGCTCCAAGACTTCGTATTTTTACCGAAGTAGCAAACAACTCAATTACCCTACCCGATTATTTTGAAAACCGCTTTGCAGACAATTCTCGCTTACTTCGCGTCATCGCCTCCGTGGTTATTGTTGTTTTCTTCACGCTTTACACTTCTTCTGGCGTTGTTGCAGGCGGCAAACTATTCGAAACATCATTTGGGTTAAGCTACGAGACTGGCTTATACGTAACAGCGGGCGTTGTTGTTGCTTACACACTTGTAGGCGGATTTATGGCAGTAAGCATGACCGATTTTGTGCAAGGCTGCATAATGTTTGTTTCATTGGTGATGGTACCAGCAGTAGTCATTAGTGAACTAGGTGGAATTGGTGCCTCGATTGACGCCCTCGAAAACATAAACCCAGCTCTTTTTAACGCCTTCATGGACGCATCTACGAATGAAGCACTTACCGTAGTTGGCATTATATCCTTGATGTCTTGGGGCTTAGGTTACTTTGGTCAGCCGCATATTATCGTGCGCTTTATGGCTATTCGTTCAGTTAAAGATATTCCAACAGCAAGAAATATCGGTATGAGCTGGATGATTGTATCGATTATCGGCGCGTTGATGACGGGGTTATTTGGACTTGCTTATGTTACTGGCAACGGAAACCAAATCGATCCAGAAACTGTTTTTATTTATCTGTCTCAAATTCTCTTCCATCCGTTAATTGGGGGCTTTTTACTGGCAGCCATTCTTGCGGCCATCATGAGTACAATTTCTTCGCAGCTATTAGTGACCTCTAGCTCACTAACCAGCGACTTTTACCAAGCGTTTTTACGACGTGACGCATCAGACAGTGAACTTGTTATTGCCGGCCGCGTAAGCGTTATTGCAGTGGCGCTTGTAGCGATATTTTTGGCTTACGACAGAGACAGCAGCATTTTAACGCTGGTAAGCAATGCATGGGCAGGCTTTGGCGCTGCGTTTGGGCCACTTGTGTTGTTTAGTTTGTTCAAACGCGAAATGACTCGCCGTGCTGCACTTGGCGGTATGATCGTTGGTGCTGTTACCGTGCTTATTTGGATTTATCTCCCTGTTGAAATTGGTGGGCAGCAATTAAGTGCATGGATGTACGAAATTGTGCCCGGGTTTATCTTATCTAGCTTAACCATAATGGTATTGAGCAAGTCAGGCAGCCCTCGCGAAGGCGTTACCGAAACTTTTGATGCATTCCAAGCTCAACTCAATAAAAAATAAACTTTTTTAAGACGGTAAAAAAGGCTCCACATGCGTTGTATGAGGAGCCTTTTTTTGTTTTCTAGCTCAGAAAAATAGGGCTTATGCTTCAATTATGTGAAAGTTTTATTTATTGAAATAAGTTAGCTATTTTAAATAGCAAAATCGCATACTACTTTTCAATGCAAGTATGCTATCGTTCTATGCAATTATATTACCCAGCTATAACTTTTTTGCATATAACATAAAATTCGGACTTCAAAATGACTGCTAATATCCCGTCTGTTACGCATCTGAAACAACTCGAAGCCGAGAGTATTCAGATTTTCCGTGAAGTAGCTGCTGAGTTTGAAAACCCAGTTATGCTTTATTCTGTAGGAAAAGACTCTTCTGTACTGCTTCACCTTGCCCGTAAAGCCTTCGCGCCAGGCAAAATTCCTTTCCCACTTTTACACGTAGACACTACGTGGAAGTTTGGTGAAATGATTAAATTCCGTGATGAACAAGCTAAGAAACACGGGTTCGATTTGCTCGTTCACATTAATGAAGAAGGTGTAGAAGCTGGTGTCGGCCCATTTACACATGGTTCAGCAAAACACACTGACATCATGAAAACCCAAGCGCTTAAGCAAGCGTTGAACAAATATAAGTTCGATGCTGCGTTCGGTGGTGCTCGACGTGACGAAGAAAAGTCACGTGCGAAAGAGCGTGTTTATTCATTCCGCGACAGCAACCATCGCTGGGACCCTAAAAACCAGCGTCCAGAGCTTTGGAATATCTATAACTCTCAGGTTAACAAAGGCGAAAGCATTCGTGTATTCCCAATGTCTAACTGGACTGAGCTAGATATCTGGCAATACATCTACCTAGAAAACATCGATATTCCACAACTTTACCTTTCTAAGCCTCGCCCTGTCGTTGAGCGCGACGGCATTCTTATTATGGTTGATGACGACCGTATGCCGCTTGAAGAAGGTGAAGTACCAGAGATGCGTTCTGTGCGTTTCCGTACCCTTGGCTGTTACCCACTTACCGGTGCGGTAGAGTCAGAAGCAGCAACCCTCCCTGAAGTTATTCAAGAAATGCTGCTTACCAAAACGTCTGAACGTCAAGGCCGAGTTATCGACCATGACAGCGCAGGCTCTATGGAGAAGAAGAAAATGGAAGGGTACTTCTAATGGCCACCGACAACGTTGTTTGGCATAAACACGAAGTAAACAAGACCACCCGCGCTGAAAAACTTGGTCAAACACCACGTGTATTTTGGCTAACGGGTTTAAGCGGCTCTGGTAAATCGACGCTGGCAAATTTGCTTGAGAAGAAACTTCACGAGCAAAACAAGCACACCTACCTTTTAGATGGCGACAATGTGCGTCACGGTTTGTGCGGCGACCTTGGTTTTAGCGATAAGGATCGCGTTGAAAATATTCGTCGCATTAGCGAAGTGGCAAAGCTATTTGTTGATGCTGGCACGATTGTATTAACTGCATTTATTTCACCTTTTAAGGTTGATCGCGACTACTGCCGCAGCCTCTTAGGTGATGGTGAATTTGTTGAAGTGTTTGTCGATACACCGCTTGAAGTGTGTGAAAAACGCGACCCGAAAGGGCTATACAAGAAAGCGCGTAGCGGTGAAATTAAGGACTTTACAGGTATCGATTCAGCCTATGAAGCCCCTGAAGCGCCAGAAGTACACTTAACGTATCAGGATGAACCCGCAGAGCAAACCGCTGAACGTTTGTATGCTTTGCTTCAAGAAAAGGGATTGGTGTAATGGCACAACCTTTAAATAGTCTTGCACAAAAAGTGCTAGCTATCGCCAAAGAAGCCGGCGATAAGATAATGGCCATTTACGAGAAAGACTTCGCCATTTATGAAAAGCAGGATACCAGCCCGCTAACAGAAGCTGACCTTGCCGCACATAACGTGATTGTTAACGCCCTAGAAGCTGAATCTGACCTGCCGATTCTTTCTGAAGAGTCAGCAGATATTTCATGGGATGAACGCAAAACGTGGTCGTCATACTGGCTGGTAGACCCGCTAGACGGCACTAAAGAGTTTATTAAGAAAAACGGTGAGTTTACGGTAAATATTGCACTTATCGAAAACGGTAAACCGACCATGGGCGTGGTTTACGCACCAGCACTTAACAAAAGCTATGTTGGCATTGTAGGTGAAGGTGCGTGGACTGAAGTGAATAGCGAGTTTACAGCTATTTCGGCGCGTAAGCACAACGGTGCTGAAGTGTGGAAAGTAGTAGGCAGCCGCTCTCATCAAAGCCCTGAAATACAAAATTTATTGGCACAGCTTGAAGGTGAAACCGAGCTTGTGGCGATGGGCAGCTCACTGAAGCTTTGCTTGGTGGCCGAGGGCGAAGCACATCTTTACCCTCGATTAGGCCCAACATCTGAATGGGATACAGGTGCAGCGCACGCAGTCGCACTAGCAGCTGGCGCAAACGTAACTGTACTAGACCCTGAAAACCCATTAGATGACAACGCTGACGCTCTTACTTACAACCAAAAAGAGTCTGTGTTAAACCCCTTTTTCCTTGTGAGCGCATAACATGAACAATGAAAACGAATTACTAAGACAGGACATTCTGTCTTACCTAGAACAACACGAAAAGAAAGACATGCTACGTTTCCTTACCTGCGGAAGCGTAGACGACGGTAAAAGTACCCTAATTGGTCGCTTACTTCACGATTCAAAAATGATTTATGAAGACCAACTTGCAGCTATCACTAAAGACAGCAAAAAAGTAGGTACCACAGGTGAGAAAGTTGACCTTGCGCTTCTCGTTGATGGTCTTCAGTCAGAACGTGAGCAAGGGATTACTATCGACGTAGCATACCGCTACTTCTCTACTGACAAGCGTAAGTTTATTATCGCAGATACTCCGGGGCACGAGCAGTACACCCGTAACATGGTAACAGGCGCGTCTACTTGCGACCTTGCAATTATTCTTGTTGATGCTCGCGGCGGCGTTAAGGTACAAACGAAACGTCACTCGTTCCTAGTTTCTCTTTTGGGTATTAAGCACGTTATTGTTGCTATCAACAAAATGGACTTGATGGACTATTCAGAAGAGGTGTACAACCAAATTCAGCAAGACTATCTAAAATTTGCTGAGCAGCTTGATATTCCGGATATTCAGTTCGTACCACTTTCAGCACTTGAAGGCGACAACGTAGTAGGCAAGAGCGAAAAAACGCCATGGTTTAACGGCGCACCACTAATGGAAATTTTGGAAAACATTGAAATTGGCGAAGATGACAACCTAGACGACTTCCGCTTCCCAGTGCAATACGTTAACCGCCCTAACCTAGATTTCCGTGGTTTTGCGGGTACTGTTGTATCAGGTCAAGTTGCACCGGGTGATGAAATAACTGCGCTTCCTTCTGGTAAGAAATCAAAAGTAAAGCAGGTAGTTACCTTTGAAGGCGATCAAGAACGCGCTTATGTTCCACAAGCCGTTACGCTAACGCTAGAGGATGAAATTGATATCTCTCGTGGCGATATGATTGTTAAATCAGATAACTTGCCGTTGCTTAACACACAATTTAAAACCCACCTAGTGTGGATGTCTGAAGAGCCGCTAATGCCAAACAAGCAGTACTTGTTTAAATTCGCGACTAAGTCAACGCCTGGGGTTGTTGCTCATATTGATAACCAAATTGATGTGAACACATTAGAAGAAACGGATGCTATGCACCTAAACCTTAACGAGATTGGTGTAGTAGATGTTAAGTTCACACAACCTGTAGCGTGCGACCCGTACAAGCGCAACCGCCCCACTGGTTCATTTATCGTTATCGATCGTCTTACTAACGGTACCGTTGGTGCAGGCATGATCATAGACGAAATCGCAGGTGACGCTAAGCATGCATCACCTAATTTCTCTGAGTTCGAGCTAGAATTTAATGCGCTAGTACGCAAGCACTTCCCGCATTGGAACTCTGTGGACATCAGTAAACTATAAGCAGGACTGGAGCATTATGGATGTGACCCAGTTTATCGTACTGGCAATTTTTGCCAGTACGATTTTAGCGCTGATTTTTACTAATCAGCGCCCCTCTACTGTATTTTCAGGTACAGTGTTGGCATTACTGGTTACTCAGCAGTTATCGCTTGATGACATATTGCTAAATTTAACAAACAAGGGCCTTATAACCCTTGTTTTGTTGCTTTTGGTAAGTAGTGCAATTGATAAAACAGCGTTGATAAAACGTCTAGGTCGAAAGCTGGTAAGTGCTAACTTTACGCAGTCATACTGGCGCTTATTTTCATTAACGTTTTTGTCATCGGCACTGTTGAATAATACCGCAATAGTGGCAAGTCTTATTGGCCCTATTAAACAAAACCAATACCACCCTGCCTCACGGTTATTAATTCCTTTATCCTATGCGGCTATATTAGGGGGTACCGTTACCCTCATTGGCACGTCTACCAATTTAATTGTAGATAGCTTTTTGCAAGAACACGGACACCCGGGTTTTAACTTTTTCGACTTCACGCTATATGGCGCTATAGCCGGATTAAGCTGTGGCCTATTAATGTTCTTTATGCTTCCTTGGTTGCCCCATATTGGCAATAAGAGCAACAACTATCAAGAATATATGGTTGAGGCTGAGGTTGAAGCTGGTTCGGAACTCATCGGTAAAAGCGTTGAGCAAAACCATTTGCGTAATTTGCCCGAACTGTTTTTAGTAGAAGTAGTTCGCAACGGCAACCTTATCTCGCCTGTTGGCCCTGACCTTGTAATTTTAGAGAACGACAAGCTTATCTTTTCGGGTAACGTACAAAAGCTTGAGAACTTAAGTCATATTAAAGGCTTAAGCATGTTTGCAGAAACCGACGGTGTGTTGCGTGAAAGCTTAACTGAAGTTGTTGTGGCTAACCGAGCACAAGTTATCGGGCAAACTATCAAAAAACTAGGGTTTAGAGCGCTATTCGACGCTGCTGTAGTCGCTATTCGACGCGATGGTGAACAGCTCTCAGGTAAATTGGGCGAGATAAAACTGCAAGCCGGTGATTTTTTGTTACTTGCTACGGGGCCAGATTTTGCAACACGTCAGAATTTAAATAAGAACTTTTTTATCTTATCAGAGCAAAAAATTGCTCGCCCGCTTACCAACAAGCAAGAGTGGATAACGCTTGGTGGCTTTTTAACTACAGTATTACTGGCCGCAGCTAATGTTATTTCACTAGCCATTGGGCTGTTATTTTTAGCTGCTGTGTTAACCGGTGTAAAAGTAGCTTCAAGCGGTGAGATGAAGCGCAACTTACCGTTAAATTTAATTGTGGTGATTGTTGGTGCGTTGAGCTTAGCAACGGCACTTGAGGCTTCCGGGGTAATTGCGTTAACTACCGATAAGCTAATGCCATTTTTAGCAGGTGCTGACTGGTTTGTGGCGCTTGTGGGCATTTATTTGCTTACCTTGGTATTAACCGAGTTTGTAACCAATAACGCCGCGGCCGCGCTTATGTTCCCGTTTGCATATGGTTTAGTGCAAATACTTGGTGCTCCGCTTATGCCGTTTGCATTGGCTGTTGCATTTGCCGCTAGCGCAAGCTTTATATCGCCATTTGGCTACCAAACCAATCTGCTAGTTTATAACGCAGCGAACTACCGATATTCTCACTTTATAAAAATGGGTTTACCTATTTCTGTGGTTTACAGCACTATTGTGCTTACCCTTTTAAATATTACCTACCTATAACTGAAAAGAGGTCCTTAAAAAAAGGGCCTCTTTTGTTTCAGAACAGGGTTAACTGCTCTCATTCGAAATAGTTTTTTACAAAAAAAATCACCGTACACCAATAAACTCTGTACTTAAAATTTGCTGCTCAGTACTCTATTAGTAGTTAAGTAAAAAATATAAAAATCAATTTTAGGAGCAGCGGATGCACGAGGTATCAAATCCTTTTCAAGCTTGTAATGATATTTTCTTCAAGCCCAATGGTGTTTTTAAAGCCGTAGGTGAAAACAACAACTGGAGCTGGATGCCCTTCATCCTCGTCATGGGTGTTTCCATGGCGATGCAGTACCTCTATGTGAACTTTGTTGATATAGAATGGTTTGCAAATTTAAACATTGCTGCACAAGGTGATATGAGCCCAGCAGAAGAAGACCAAATGCGAGCTTTCTTTACTCGCGAGAGCCTAATGTGGACGCAGCTGATTGGAGCTTTCTTTGCTATTACGGTGATAAACGCTATTTACGCTGTTTACGTAAATTTAGCCACTCGCTCTGACGATAGCCATGTGTTTGGCTTTACTGATTGGTATGGTTTCTCTTGGTGGTTATCTATGCCGTATGTTATTACAGGCTTGATCGGAGTGGTTTTACTGGTGTTAAGTGACAACCATCAAGTATCTCCAGTTATCATGGCCCCCACTTCACTAAGCTACCTTTTAAGTATTCCAATGGATTCCGATTGGTTTGCTTTTGGTCAGGCCATTCGCTTAGAGCTTTTCTGGGGCATCTACCTCGCGACAGTGGGTATTTCACAGTGGACTTCGTTCGAACGTAAAAAAGCCGCTATCATCGCGACCGCACCTTATGCGATTTTGTATGGTATTTGGTTAGTATTTATCGCCGTATTCTAAGAGCAATTTGAGCGTAGAAAATAGCTTGAAATATAGGCTCCAAAGCTACTTGAACGAAAAAGGCCTTGTTTAAACCAAGGCCTTTTTTATTCCTGTGGCCCTTCACTGAGCCTATATCAATAAAACTGCACTTCAGAGCGGCAATTGAATAGTAGGTTTAGCATTCGCTCTAAGCGGTCTGAAATAATCTTTATTGGCGTAAAAAGCAGGTGTCTGGTCATTGTGCCAGCCCGGTACGCCCAGAAGTGGAAGCGGCTTTAATAATGGCGCACTGTTAAAATCATTTAGCTCATTCAGGCGCGCTAGCATAGCCTCATCTAACACTTGTCGCTGTTCCCACTTATCTAGTTCACTAAACCCTTGTGCAACAGGTACTGCAAGCCATTTTCCAGTAAGTCCAATAAAAGGACTCAACATCATTTCTAAGTTAGCGTGCCCAAAAATAAACGGCGTCACTTGATTATGCCAAACGCTTCGGCTTTGAATAAAAACGTCGTGCCATTGATGGTTTGCCAAGGCGTTTAACCATTGCGCAACATCGACTGCATTTAGTTTATTATCGATGTAACTAGCACTTTGCTTTTGGTTCTTTTGATCGTTTTTAAACGAGGGGGCTGGTATTTCAACCGCCAGTACAATACCACATTCGTCAAAGTGGGTAATACGATTACGCCTTTCTGTCCTCGGGTTCGCACCATAGCTAACAATATCTTTAACGTGCAGTGTATTTAAGTATTTCTTCGTTTTCGGGAACTGTAACCAAACTAACGCATTAAATAGGTCGTGCCAGCTTTCTTCTCGCGTAGGTACCGTATTGTCTTCGCTTATGATGGTTTCATAATAACGGTTTTCGCTCTCATCATATGTTCCCTGATCTTTAAAAACAGGTGCGCTCCACTTGTCATAAAAACGCTTTGCTAGCGCATTTAACATGCAGCTATCTGGAAAGACGTCACTCTCTAACAGCCCTACTTCATCTAATAACTCGATAACTGGCTTACTTGCGTACGCTTTCAAATAACGTTTACAGAATGGAATATGTGCAGATTGCATAACAACTATTGGTTCACCAAACGGATTTCTCTATACTGAGCGGGTATTGTAGAGCAAACAGAGACCAACAATGAAAAAAATGTTTTTGCCAATGCTTGTACCCGCGCTTCTAGGCGTGATTGCTTGCACACCATCTAACGACACCACAACTTCAAAAGACGATTCAGCCAAATCTATGGCTGCCACATCAAACTTTGACAGTGTATACAACAGCATTTCTGATGCCGATATTCGCGAGCCGCTAAAGACACTTGCTTCTGATGAATTTGAAGGTCGCTTGCCTACCACTGAAGGCGAAAAGAAAACGATCGATTTTCTTGTAAGCGAGTTTAAAAAAGCGGGGCTTAAGCCTGGCAATGGAGATAGCTTTTTACAAAAAGTGGAGTTGATGGAAATTACTGCTGACGCAGATATGACCATGACAATTGGTGACAACACCTTCGCTTACAAAGAAGACATGGTAGCTTCATCGAAACGTGAGCAAAATACGGTTTCACTGGAAAACTCCGAACTAGTGTTCGTAGGCTACGGCGTAAATGCACCAGAATACAACTGGAACGATTACGAGGGCCTTGATGTTGAAGGTAAAACCGTCGTAATCCTAATTAACGACCCAGGCTTTGAAAACCCAAAAGGCGGTAAGTTTCAAGGCACCACTATGACTTACTATGGTCGTTGGAGCTATAAGTATGAAGAAGCAAGCCGTCAGGGTGCTGCCGGCGCTATCATTGTTCACGAAACTGCACCAGCATCTTACGGCTGGTCTGTTGTGGCTAATAGCTGGAGCGGCCCTCAGTACGGGTTGGTTAGCAAAGACAAAGGCGCAAGCCGTGTGGCTGTTGAAGGCTGGCTAACACTAGATGCGGCTAAAAAAGTATTTAGTGATGCAGGCTTAAACTTTGATGAAGAAAAAGCCAATGCAATGAAAGGTCCTTACAATAAAGCAATGGATATTGCGGCATCGGTAACAGTTAAAAACACGTTTAAAAAGTCTGAAAGCAATAACGTAATAGCAACACTTGAAGGGTCAGAAATGCCTAACGAGCACGTTATTTACACTGCACACTGGGACCACCTTGGTAAAGATGAAAGCAAAGAAGGCGATCAAATTTACAATGGTGCTCACGACAATGCCACTGGTACAGCAGCTATTCTAGCGATGGCAAAGGCGTATGGAGAGCTTACACCTGCTCCTAAGCGCTCAGTGTCGTTTCTTGTAGTAACAGCTGAAGAACAAGGCCTTCTTGGCAGCAAGTACTATGCTAGTAACCCTGTAATTCCTATTGAAAACACCGTTGCCAATATCAATATGGACGCAATGAATGTATTGGGTAAAACCAAGAATGTTGCTGTAGTAGGCATGGGTAAATCAGAAATGGAAGATTACCTAAAAAGTGCAGCATCTAAACAAGGCCGTACGCTTACACAAGAAGACAGACCTGAAGCAGGCTACTACTATCGCTCAGACCACTTCAGCTTTGCAAAGCAAGGCGTGCCTGCGTTATATGCTGAGGGTGGCAATGAACCTGCAGACGAGGAAACTGCTAAATACCGAAAGCGTATGAACGTTATCGTAACAGGTTGCTATCATCAGGTGTGCGACGAGTATCGCGATGACTGGGACTTGAGCGGCATAGTTCAAGACACGCAAATGTTGTTTGATGTTGGCGTTAATGTATCAAACGCAGAAGCGTGGCCAAAATGGAATGAGAGCAGCGAATTCCAACGAGCTTACTAAAATGTAAAGCTTAGATTTCAAATAAAAAAGCCCCATTACGGGGCTTTTTTTAGCGCTATTTAAAGTGTATTTACATTAAAATAGCTTTTAATTCCTCTGCGCCAAATGTCGCAATTTCAAACGCAATTAGAATAATAATTATCCATTCAAGAAAGGATGAATGCTTATGGTTTAAATCATCTGCCAACATCTCGAAAAGCTCATGAATGACGTCTAATTTGTTCGACAAAACTTCAACTCGCGGTCTTATATCAAGATAGCGCGACGTTAACGTGTAGGCGTACTCATATTCAGGATATTCCCAGAAAAATTCCGGTGTATCTAGTAACCCATAATGCAGAAAAATATCGCTTTTGGTGCTAAATAAGTGACCGCGAATTTTCGCAAGCGCTGTTCGCCCTAGCTTTATTTTGCCCGTTTCAGCAAGCGCGTTTGGCAAATAACCGTATTGAGTTATAGTGTCTTGCGCCTTTTCTTCATACTGATTTAACTTTATCGACTGTGCCAAACCATGACTGATAGATAGCCGTAGTAGTTCATCACTGTTAGGCAGGGCAATGAGGTCCCGTTGAAGTTTTAAGGTTTCACCGTCAAAAGCAAAGCGAAGGTGCTCTTGATGCTGCCCTGTTAATACATCTTCATTCACTTGAAGTCTGTTGAGTAACGCTAGCTTTTCGTCCTCATCAACGCCCCAGAAAACGATTACGCCGTACTCAAATAGCCAAGCCTCACCGCCAAACACATCAATTTGTACTGCATCGCGGAAACGCGAACCTAAACTTGCCATTAAGTCTTGTGAAATAGCGAAATCGGGAATAATAAAAGCCGACACGCGGTCGTTAGAGAATTGCATACCTATAACCATATAGATTAAAAATCGGCGCGATTATGCGCCTAATTCGTGCACTACAACAGACATTTCATGCGTTAAAAAACTAATGGTTACGACGACAAATTTTGTTCAAAGATACATCAATTTAGGATGACTATAATTTGAATTGTGCTCTTTGGAATAAGTATTTCCATTTTCTCATCATATTGTACTTGCAATTTCCTGTCAGACTGGCACATTCAAAGCACGCGATTAAACAATAAAAATAAAATCTTCGCTCACTCGTACGCGAGTACCCGACAGAAAAAGCCCCAATATTTTTTCAACAAGTGAACAGAGAGAATCCGTAATATGTGTGGTATTTTCGGTATCCTTGATATCAAAACCGATGTGTCTGAACTCAGAACCCAAGCCCTCGATTTATCTAAACTATTGCGCCACCGTGGCCCTGACTGGTCGGGTATCTGGAATAATGACAATACCATTCTTTGTCACGAAAGACTGGCCATTGTAGATGTAGACACCGGTGCACAGCCCCTTATAAGCCAAAACGACAAACATATCCTTGCCGTAAACGGCGAAATTTATAACCACAAGCAGCTTGCTGCTGCTTTGGACGAGCCATATCCTTTCAAAACACGCTCAGACTGCGAAGTAATACTCCCGCTTTTCCAGCAAAAAGGCGTCGACTTCATTGACGAACTTGAAGGTATGTTTGCCTTTATTCTTTACGATGAAGAGCAAGACGCCTACCTTATCGCTCGCGACCATATTGGTATTATTCCGCTTTACACTGGGTACGATGAACACGGGAACTTTTACGTATCCTCTGAAATGAAGGCCCTTGCTGGCGTATGTAAAACAATCAGTGAATTCCCTCCTGGCCACTACCTGTGGAGCAAAGAAGGCAAAATTACAAAGTATTACAAACGCGATTGGATGGAATACGACAACGTAAAAGACAACACTAGCGACCTAGACGAACTTCGTGTTGCTTTTGAGAAAGCCGTTAAGTCTCACATGATGTCTGACGTTCCCTACGCCGTGCTGCTTTCGGGCGGCCTAGATTCGTCGCTGGTTTCAGCTGTGGCTGCACAATACGTTGCCAAACGCGTAGAAGACGAAGACAAAACCGATGCGTGGTGGCCTCGCCTGCACAGCTTTGCTGTAGGTCTTGAAGGTGCACCAGATTTAAAAGCTGCAAAGAAAGTAGCGGATATGATTGGCACGGTTCACCATGAGATCCACTTCACAATCCAAGAAGGTCTAGATGCTATTCGTGATGTTATCTATCACCTAGAAACCTATGACACCACAACCATTCGCGCAGCAACGCCCATGTATTTAATGACCCGTAAAATTAAAGCGATGGGCATTAAAATGGTGCTGTCGGGCGAAGGTTCGGATGAAATATTTGGTGGTTACTTATATTTCCACAAAGCGCCAAATGCCAAAGAATTCCACGAAGAAACGGTTCGCAAACTAGATCGCTTACACATGTTTGACTGCGCGCGCGCGAACAAAGCAACCTCTGCATGGGGTGTGGAGGCGCGTGTTCCATTCTTAGATAAAAACTTTATCGACGTTGCGATGCGCTTAAATCCTCAAGACAAAATGTGCCTTGAGGGCAAAATGGAAAAGTGGATTTTACGTAAAGCGTTCGACAACGGCGAAACGCTTCCTGCCGAAGTACTGTGGCGTCAAAAAGAACAGTTTGGTGACGGTGTAGGCTATTCATGGATAGATTCAATTCGCGACTTTGTAGACAGCGAAGTGACTGACCAACAACTTGCTACTGCGGAATTCCGCTTTCCAGTGAACACGCCTGATACTAAAGAAGGCTATTACTACCGCACTATCTTTGAAAGCTATTTCCCTCAAGAAAGCGCAGCTCGTTGCGTTCCAGGCGGTAAGTCTATTGCGTGTAGTACCGTAGAGGCGCTTGAATGGGATGAGAGCTTCAAGAACAATGCAGACCCTTCAGGTCGCTCTATGAAAGACGTACATGCGGGTGAGTCTTAATCTTATACTGTAATGAAAAAACGCGGCGTTAAGCCGCGTTTTTTGTGTCTACTAGCAAGAGGTTTTTACTGTGCAACAACGCTTTCTGTTTTGTACCACAGACGGGCATCATTTAACGGGGTCTCAGCCGGTAAAAGCGGATTTTCAAGGGTAAATACGTTTCTACCATTCATGTCTAACTCGGCAATAATTGGTGCATAGGTTGTGTAGAACAAAGCATCAAAAGACCCATCCTCAAGAGCTCTTTGAAGACCGGTTTCAATGAGATTCGCCAAGGTTACGTTATTACTATTTACAAAGTAATACATGGCTGTGGGGTAATACAATGCCATCGAGGGCTCGATAAATAGGTTACTGCTTCTCCCCTCTTCAGCCATTTCTACACTCACTTCCATTATTGAACGGGGGAAAAAGTCAGCCTTACCTTGCTTTATTAAATCGTATGCTTCGCGAAACTCGGGCACAGTAAACACGTTAAAGCCATTTGCTTGAAGTATTTTTGTATCGGGCCATTCCTCGCCTTGAATCGGAACCAGCTTGCGCATATCAGCAAGCGATTCCAGACCTTCAAACTTCTGTTTTTTTGCATTGTTTACCACAAAAACGCGCATTCCAATCAAGCCTTTTGCAATAGGAATACGAATAGGTGCAACCTCTTTTTCACGTTGCGAGTCGGTCATGCTCCACACTACGTTAACTTCTCGGTTTTCCCGAAGTTGTCGCATGGCCTTACCCGGTAAAAGAATACGGTCGGAAGGACGTAACTCATAGTTTACCCCAGTTTTACCTAAGGCTAGCTTCAATAAAGCAATGGGATATTGGGCACGCGCATCTGAGTCATCAAGTGGCTTAGGGTAAGTAATTGTCCATGTTGCAGCGTATGCACTGAATTGGATAGCCAACCCCACAAAACATGTAGCGAGAACCTTACACTTAATCATTGATATTTATCCCTCACAAACCAAATGGCAACGCTAGAACAGTACTGTATTACTCAATACCAATATATTTATGTGTTTGTAAAGATAGCCGCCAGTTGCGAGCAATACAAGTACGTACCGCTAGTTCAGTTGCCCGAGGCTGTTGACTAATTGGTTGTAAACACACTTGTTTTTTATCTATATTTGGCACATCTGCAAGCAAAGCATCCAGCTCATCAATGTGTTTTTGCATAGCAACGGGGTGTTTAATTTCGTCTGCTCGCTCAAGCGCACTCTTAAGCACTTCAAAGCCACCTTTCATGTTAATTTTTGGCGATACCGTCACGTACGTTCTGCTGTCGCAAAATATCTCAAATGTGCCACTGGTTTCTATCTGAGAAGAAAAACCATTGTCATGCAGCAGTGCAGTTAGAGAACGCAGATCGTACATACATGGCTCACCGCCTGTAATAACCACGTGCTTTGCAACGTATCCTTCTTTAGCAAAAAGCGCTAATAAGTCTTGAGGGTCAGTAACAAAATAGGTTTCAGATTCTTCTGTTTTTGCAATAACATCTTTGGCGGGAATGCTTAAATTACTTTTTATTTCCCAAGTGTGCTTTGTATCGCACCAAGGGCAACCCACGGGACAACCCTGCAAGCGAACAAATATGGAAGGTATACCTGTATGAGCACCCTCACCTTGAATAGTTTCAAACATCTCATTGATGTTTAGCGCAGTTAATAGCGACAATTTAAACCCCTTTTGCGAATGTATGTTGGGATTTTACCAAGGATCACATAAAATTCGGGCATAATTTATTAATTCTTGAAAAAACTATGTCAGAAAACGTTGTTGTTATCTATTCAGGAGGCATGGACTCCTTTACTGTGCTTCACAAAGCACTTCGCGCTGGCAAAAAAGTGCATGCGTTAAGTTTTAATTATGGTCAGCGTCACAAGAAAGAGTTGGATTATGCCGCACTGGTTTGTAACTCACTAAACGTACCTCATAAAATTGTCGATATAAGCGCCATTAACAGCCTAATTGGTGGATCAGCACTTACGTCGGATATAGAGGTACCTGAAGGCCACTATGAAGAGCCTAGTATGAAACAAACGGTAGTGCCCAATAGAAACATGATTTTGCTTTCTTTGGCTGTGGGTTACGCAGTTAGCCTTGAAGCAAAAGAAGTCTATTACGGGGCACACTCTGGTGATCATGCTATTTACCCCGACTGCAGGCCTGAGTTTGTGCATAGAATGAATGATGTTTGCGGTATAGCTAATTACACACCTGTTGAGATTATGGTGCCGTATATTGATGATAGCAAAACCGCCATATTAACAGATGGCTTGAAAATGGGCTTAGATTACTCGCAAACGTGGACCTGCTATAACGGTAGAGAAAAAGCCTGTGGTAAATGCGGCGCATGCGAAGAAAGATTAGAAGCGTTTAAAGACAACAATGCGATTGACCCGCTTGAATACGAATAATCTCGCCTAAATGCTTTTTTGAAATGCCTCGTTTATGCGGTTGCGTATCAAAACGAGGCGTTTCAAGGCAGTCACCGTTGCAAGGCAGTCAGGAATGCTAAAGCAAAAGCTATCACGTAGCTATCCTTGCTAGCGCTCTTACGTTTCAAAATTGCATATCAATCTGAAGCATCAACATGACGCTTTTCAACTGTTACGTTTGAAAAAGTAGTTAAAGCAGTAACTCAAGCAGCTTACTATCGAGACGCAGACAAAAGCACATACACCCAATGCGCCTCCTACCCCGTCAAGATGTGGCAGCACAGTAACAAATAAGCCTGCAAATAATGTTGATGCGCCAACAACGCCAGTAATAGACAACCGCACTGGCGAACTCATTCCTACAAAGCTTCCACCAAAAAATACTGCTCCATAAAGATTGGCTTCTACCGCGCCACAAAACCACCAAACAGCGATATAAAACAGTAAACTTGAACCACTACTCGCTCTTACTGAATCACACTTTTTGTTACTTGATAAATGGAAAGTAATAAGTGCGCCACAGATCGCTGAAAGCAAAACCAACATTTAACTCACCACACCTTTTAACAGTAAAAGCAAGGCAACTGCGCTAAATGCTATTGCGCCTAGTTTACCTCCAACGCCATTTAGGTGTTGCCTCATAGCTGTGTAAAGCAATGCCCCCATAGCACTGACAAAAAGCAGCTCATTGACGTTTTGGATAACTTCAGATGTACACATGCCCGCAAAGGCTCCAGCATAAACAGCAGTACGAGGATGGGAATTTACAAATTGGTACTTTGGAATAAAGCTACCGGCAAAGCCAATAATAGCCGCGCTCAGCACACTAGGTAAAGAGAAGGTTTGGTGAAGCAAAAAGCAACTTATTAGGCCCACCGAGAACGCCATGAACTTCACAGTGAAAAATACGCTAATATCTTTCATCGTGTTCGAAGCTTAAAGGCGTGAAATATACGCATAGTTGTCAGTATGTTGAAAGCAAAAAGCGTTAAAAGAAAAACCCGATGACAGAGCTTTAAACTCTGCAATCGGGTTTGTGCGTTTGTATGTATTTATTACTTCTGACTTTCAGCAATAAAATACGTTAGCTCTTTAATGCAGTGACGTAATACTGGGTTAAGGCGCGTGTTTTTGCCGTTCATCACAAACAGTTCATGACCGAAGTTGAATAGGCTCCCTTTAGCGATAGGTACTAAACCCAACGCCGCCCCCTGCTCTTTAGCCATATAGTCTGGCAGCAACCCTACATATTCACCTGTCATAATTGCTGACATTGCAGCATCGAATGAATCAGAAAACGTTTGAATAGAAAGTCGCGACTCGTCTTCAATATAATTAGCCGATGAAAGGCCAGAAATACCGATGGCAGGATAATCTTCAATGTTCACGCCATCAGGTAAGTCGCTATCTCTGTATTTCGCTAGCGGGTGCGTTGGTGCACAATACAAGCGTCCTTTGGTTTCAATACCGATAGGATGGAAAGTCACAGACTCTGGCTTTACCATATCATAGGTCGATACGACTAAGTGACATTCACCAGACAACGCAACATGCTCCACTTCATTGTACAAGCGTGTTTGAATATTGACGTGAATGTCGTCAAACTTTTTCATCGTGCTTTTAACCGCTTTACTTACAGCAAGGTGCATCGACAGTGGAAGGCCAGCCATAAGTACTAACGTTATATGGCCTGAGTAATCATCGTGAAGCGACTTTAAGTTAAATACGAAATTATCGAAGGCGTTGAAAATACGTTTAGTTTCTTGAAAAACCACTTCGCCTTCTTTGGTCATCTGAAAACCACCTCGGCCGCGATGACAAAGCACTAAATCTAGGCGTTCTTCGAGTTTCTTGATAGCTGCACTGATATTGGGGCGTTGCATGCGCAACACGGGTTCTGCCGCAGTAAATCCATTGCAGCTTGCTACAGCGTAAAACACACGCAGTAGCTTTATATCCGACTCCTGAAGACGATTTAGCATGTTAGCACCTGTTTATAGGTATAGTTATTGATACTCAACGTAGACTATATGAAACTCGCTGTTGTATTACAACGACAATTTATTGGTTTTCGACTCAAAAGCACCATGGAAAGCGGTGAAAATTGAATTTTTTTGTTATTCAGCTGAATACGAAACTAAAATCAACAAAAAAGCCTCACACTGTACTGCTATCAACAGCAGTTCCGTGTGAGGCTTTTATTGTATTACATGACGTTTTATTCTTCAGGTAATACTACGATAGCGTGACGACTTGTTTTCGTAATGCTTCAATGTCGTCACGCATTGATGCCGCTTTTTCAAATTCAAGTTCACGAGCGTATTCGAACATTTGCTTTTCTAATTCGGCAATTTGGTCCATCAACTCAGTTGCGCTTGCTGCTTTTTGCTGTTTCTTCTTCTCTTCTACTTTGCGCAGCTTCACTTTACCCGAGGCTGGATGGGCGCTATCGCCTAAGTCCATTATATCCGTGATAGGCTTATTAAGACGCATTGGCGTTATACCATTTGCCTCATTATGCGCCATTTGCTTTTCGCGACGACGCTCGGTTTCATCCATGGCCTTTTTCATTGACTTGGTAATGCTGTCGGCGTACAAAATTGCTTTACCGTTCACGTGACGCGCCGCACGACCAATGGTCTGAATAAGTGAGCGCTCTGCACGTAAGAAACCTTCCTTGTCAGCGTCTAAAATAGCGACAAGTGAAACTTCAGGCATGTCCAAACCTTCCCGCAATAAGTTGATGCCAACCAATACATCAAATTTACCTAAACGAAGGTCGCGGATTATTTCAATGCGTTCAACGGTGTCGATATCGGAATGTAGATAACGCACTTTAACGCCGTGTTCATTCAAGTATTCACTTAAATCTTCAGCCATGCGTTTTGTGAGCGTTGTTATAAGCACCCGCTCATCCAGCTCAACACGCTTTTTAATCTCAGAGAGCACGTCGTCAACCTGCGTTGCAACTGGCCTTACTTCAATTACTGGATCTAGTAACCCTGTAGGGCGAACAACTTGCTCTACTATTTCGCCCTCCGTCTTCTTAAGTTCGTAGTCACCCGGCGTCGCCGACACATATATAGTTTGCGGACATATTTGCTCAAACTCTTCAAACTTCAGTGGTCTGTTGTCTAACGCCGATGGCAATCTAAAACCAAATTCAACCAGGGTTTCTTTCCTCGACCTATCGCCACGATACATAGCACCGACCTGCGATACAGTAACGTGAGACTCATCAATAAACATCAAGCCGTCAGCTGGAAAATAATCAAGTAACGTTGGAGGCGGCTCACCTGGAGCACGACCAGACAGATAGCGAGAATAGTTTTCGATCCCCGAGCAGTATCCCAACTCCATCATCATCTCTATATCAAATTGGGTTCGCTGTGAAATTCGCTGCTCTTCAATAAGCTTATTCGCCTCTTGAAGTTGTTTTTTTCTGTCGCCAAGCTCTTCCTTTATATGCTCGATAGCATTAAGAATTTTTTCTCTCGGCGTTACGTAGTGTGTTTTAGGGAAGACCGTTGCGCGGATCACCGATTTATCTACTGCCCCGGTTAGTGGGTCGAACAGACTAATTTTATCAATCTCGTCGTCGAACAGTTCAACGCGAACTGCTTGCTTCTCAGAATCGGCAGGAAAAATATCAATCACGTCGCCGCGTACTCTAAATGTACCTCGCTCAAACGCAAGATCGTTTCGTTTATATTGAAGCTCAGCAAGTCTTCGCAAAATATCCCGCTGATCCATTGTGTCGCCCTGTCGCAAATGAAGCAACATTTTCATGTAAGACTCTGGATCGCCAAGACCGTATATAGCCGACACACTAGCCACAATCACAACATCGCGTCGTTCCATTAGTGCTTTGGTAGCAGATAAACGCATTTGCTCGATATGATCGTTTATAGATGCATCTTTCTCTATAAAGGTATCAGTACTTGGAACATAAGCTTCGGGTTGATAATAGTCGTAGTAAGAAACAAAATACTCTACAGCGTTATTGGGGAAAAACTCTTTCATTTCGCCGTAAAGCTGAGCCGCCAGTGTTTTGTTGTGAGCAAGAATAAGCGTTGGGCGCTGAACTTCCTTAATTACGTTTGCCATCGTAAAGGTTTTACCTGAACCGGTAACACCTAATAACGTCTGCCCTGCAAGACCGCTGTCTAACCCATCTACCAATGCTTCAATAGCGGCGGGTTGATCACCAGCCGGTTTATACTTCGAATGAAGTTCAAACCCTCTACTCATTTACACTACCTTATTAACTTTTGACTTCTTCGGAGTCGAACTGCGCAACGGCTTTCTTAAACACAATGAATGAAATGCATGCCATAACGATATTGGCAATAACATTACCGACAAACAGCCCTTTCAGACCAAAGAGCACGCTGCCAGCAATGCTGATTGGTACGAAGAAAACGAATAAGCGGATGATACTTAGCACTAACGCGCTCATAGGACGATGCATCGCATTCAGTGAAGAGTTAGTTAGAATGATGATTCCCTGCATGCCATACCCTAAAGGCACTATCATCAAAAATAGTTGAATAAGTTCGCTTACCTCTTTTTCATTAGCAAACGCCACTGCAATCCATGACGACAATCCCCACATAACAAGGAAAATAATGAACTGCCATAAAAGTACGAACTTAAGCGTTAACGTGTAAGACTGCTTTACGCGTTCAATATTACCCGCGCCCATGTTTTGGCTAATAAAAGGCGGCAAGGTCATTGAAAGTGCCAGCACAACAATACTGGCGATAGATTCCATACGGTTACCCACGCCCCATGCTGCGACAGCTTCTGCTCCGTAGCTTGCGACAACCGCAGTCATTACGCCACCGGCTATAGGCGTTAACATGTTCGCTCCAGCTGCGGGTAAACCAATCTTTAATATCTCACGACTGCTTTCACGTAGCTCAGCCATTGTAAGTAGCCTCGGCAGCATTAGTTTCTTTCTAACCGCAAGGATATATAAAATCCAAATTGCGCCAACTATCCAAGCAATAAAAGTTGCAAGTGCTGCACCTTGTATACCCATGGCAGGAATAGGTCCAAACCCAAATATAAATAAAGGGTCTAATAGTGCATTCAATCCACCACCGGTAGCCATAACAATACTTGGTGTTCGTGTGTCACCGCAGGCTCTTAACACACTATTTCCCACCATCGGCATGGCAAGAAAAATACTCGATAAGTACCAAAGCCCCATGTAATCCGATATATAAGGCATAAGTTGCTGAGATGCATTAAGTAACGTGAAAGTAGGCTCGATGGTAAATAATCCGATAAGCGCCAATGCACCAACCAAAATCACCGACAGCATAAGTGAGCCTGAGGCATATAGCTTCGACTTTGTAAGTGCTTTACTACCTTGTAGCTTTCCTATAATTGCAGATGTTCCGATCCCTAAGCCAATATTTAAGCTTATAACGGTAAACGTAACGGGAAAGGTAAAGCTAATAGCAGCAAGCTGGTCAGTACCTAATAAACTGACAAAAAACGTATCAATTAACCCGAAACTCATCATCATAACCATGCCCAAAATCATTGGGATGGTCATTTTTCGGAGCGTTGAGCTTATATTCCCCTCAAGTAAGTCGGAAGAACGTTGCGTTACATTGCGTTTAGTCACTAAGACCTCAGTGTGTGGATATCGAATAAGTAACGTGAAAAGTGCGGAAGCCACTCGTGCACATTTCAACAAGGAGCATAAGTGTAAAAGAGACAGCATGGCTTGGCTACGACTTATCGATAAACGAAATAGTAAATAGGAGCACTGACGCTACAACATTAGTACATTTGTATTAACGCCCACACTTCTCTTAATTCTGTTCGAAGTGAGTTAAAACACCTTTTTTCTTGTTGCCACCTTCTGTCTTGCTCAAAATTCAAACATTACAGTTACGTTTCTGTAAAATGACAGTTTAAATTAACAGATAGCGGCTTTTATCCTATTAAAAACTATCAACAAGATACGTATACGAAACCCGCAAAAATGTTAACCATTTGTAACACCCTGAAGTTAATGGCGGATTTTCTTGGATAGCTTTTAAACATTCGTTGAATTAACACACAAGCTAAAAATTGTTCAATAGATCAATACCGATCGTTAAATAAGATCATCAAAAACAATATAAAACCATGTTTAAAAAGACTTTTTGGTTTATTTCAATGGTTATGTTGCGAGATCAAATTCAATGTGATCGGCAGATTCTTTTGTGCTAATCAAACCTATCAACATAGTTATCCACAGATTTAGTGGATAACTAACGCAAGACCATATTTGGCGGCATTTTGTGCCCTCGTACAAAATATTTTGGTAAGTGATGACTAACCTTTCAATGCCGAGGTACAGGTTACAGTAATATTAAAAACTGTATATAACAACAGTATAAAAGCTTTTTTTTATTCTATTTAGTTATAGGCTGGACTTATATGGAGATATATAGCTTAAAACAGTAACTTCATACTTTGCGCATCTAATATAAGTAGATAAACATCGCCACTTCGCAATAATGATTAGATATTAACCATTACTTTCAGCCTTTTGGCGACAAATTAAGCACAAAACACGTAAAAAGCTATTTTTTGCGCAGTCAGTACAATTATTTCATTTATCTTGTTGACAGTTTACTAGTACGTCTTTAATATTCGCCTCCGTTGAAGCACAGGTCCCCCTTAGCTCAGTTGGTTAGAGCGACGGACTGTTAATCCGCAGGTCCCCCGTTCGAGTCGGGGAGGGGGAGCCAACTTCAGCAAACAACTTAGGTGTCGATTCCCCCTTAGCTCAGTTGGTTAGAGCGACGGACTGTTAATCCGCAGGTCCCCCGTTCGAGTCGGGGAGGGGGAGCCACTTAGTTGGCTCCTATACACATTTCTTGCTATCCATCTTTAGTATCTTCAAACTGCACGCTAAGACATTAAATAACCCTAATTCAATCAAGTTGTTAAACCCGTTCTAAAAAGGGATAATAGACCACATAGGTTTTCTTTTTAATTACGGGCGTAGTCCGTCAAAATTCCTTGAAGGAATTGCGTTATTCATGACTGAATTTTTACTGTTATTGATAGGCACAGTACTGGTTAATAACTTTGTACTGGTTAAGTTTCTTGGCTTATGCCCCTTTATGGGCGTCTCAAGCAAACTTGAAACCGCTATGGGTATGTCGATGGCGACAACCTTTGTGCTTACGCTTGCCTCTGCTTCTAGTTATCTAGTTGAAACTTATTTACTTGCACCTTTAGGTATTGGATACCTAAGAACACTTGCCTTCATATTAGTTATCGCGGTTGTAGTGCAGTTCACTGAAATGGTAGTGCATAAAACTAGCCCTACTCTTTATCGTTTATTAGGGATATTTTTACCTCTTATTACCACAAACTGTGCTGTCTTAGGCGTAGCCCTATTGAATCTAACTGAACAGCATAACTTCATGCAAAGCCTAATATATGGCTTTGGCGCTGCGGTAGGGTTCTCTCTAGTCCTTATATTGTTTGCAGCAATGCGCGAACGACTTGCTGCTGCCGATGTACCCGTAGCCTTCAAAGGCGCGTCCATTGCAATGATTACTGCCGGTTTAATGTCTTTGGCATTTATGGGTTTTAGTGGATTGGTGAAATTCTAATGACGATCTCTAGCGCAATATTATTTGCTGTAATTGCCATTGGTGCCCTTGCTTTAGCGTTCGGGCTTGCGCTTGGCTATGCCAGCATTCGCTTTAAAGTAGAAGGCGACCCTCTTGTTGAGCAAATTGATGCTGTACTTCCACAGACACAATGTGGTCAATGTGGTTATCCTGGCTGCAAACCTTACGCAGAAGCTATCGCAGAAGGTGACGATATAAATAAGTGCCCCCCTGGTGGTGAAGCAACAATTAAAAAGTTAGCAGACCTGATGGGCGTTGAACCAAAGCCCCTTGATGCAGCTCATGGCGAAGAAGACGTTAAAAAAGTGGCATTCATTCGCGAAGATGAATGTATAGGCTGCACAAAATGCATTCAAGCATGCCCAGTTGACGCTATATTGGGAGCCGCTAAACACATGCATACTGTAATTACTGATGAATGCACGGGGTGTGACTTATGCGTAGACCCCTGCCCTGTCGACTGTATTGATATGGTACCCATTACCCAAACTACGTCTACGTGGAAATGGGACTTCTCAGATTCGCCTAAAGGCGATATCCCCGTAAAAATGGTGTCGTAATTGTGATGTATCCTAGTTTTGATTCAATTATTGAGAACCTAAATGCAGGGAAAACATATTCCTTCCCTGGCGGTGTGCACCCTGACGATAAAAAATCACTGTCGAATAAAGAGAGTATTGCTACACCGTCAATTCCTGCTTTATTAGTGATTCCATTACGACAACACATTGGCTCTGACGGTGTTTGTTGTGTTGAGGTGGGTGATCATGTCTTAAAAGGGCAAATACTGTCGCAAAGTTCATCGCCTTTTTCAGTGCCAGTTCATGCGCCTACATCCGGCGAAGTTGTGGCTATAGCGCCGCATGTGGTTGCCCACCCTAGCGGTCTTACCGAGATGTGTATTTCTATCAAGCCAGATGGAAAAGACACATGGTGTGCGCTTGAGCCTACAACAAATTACACAGAGCAAGATAAAAGCGACCTCATAGCAAAAATCTGCCAAGCCGGTATCTCTGGTATGGGCGGCGCGGGTTTTCCAACTCACATAAAAACATCAACATCGAAGCCGGTTGAGTTTCTAGTATTAAACGGCATTGAATGCGAACCCTACATCACATCAGATGATAGGTTAATGCGAGAGCATGCATGGCAAATTCGACAAGGCCTAGATATCTTAACGCACCTCATCGAACCCAAAGCCATTATTGTAGCTGTTGAAGATAACAAGCCTGAGGCGCTAGAAGCACTTAATATAGCGTGCCAAGACAAAGCAGAATATCGCGTAGTAAGCGTTGAAACAAAATATCCTGCGGGCGGTGAAAAACAGCTTATTCAAGTGCTTACTGGGCGCGAGGTACCACGAAATGGTTTACCTGCAGACGTTGGCGTGATGATGTTTAATGTAGGCACTTGCTACGCCATTGCTGACGCCATTCTACACGGTAAGCCTCTGATAGAACGCATAGTTACCGTTACAGGTGAAGCTGTCAATAAGCCTCGTAATTTCAAAGCTATGCTGGGTACGCCTGTATCGCATTTACTTGAAGAAGCGCAATACAATACCAAAAAACAGAAAACGCCAAAGGTTATTATGGGTGGTCCCATGATGGGCTTTACGCTGTCTGACGCCACAATTCCAGTGGTAAAGACCACTAACTGTTTACTGGTGCCTGCTAAGAAAGAGCTTGTAGACGATAGCGCAGAACGCGCATGTATACGCTGCAGCGCATGTGCAGATGCTTGCCCAGCCTCATTGTTACCTCAGCAGATGTTCTGGCATGCGAAAGCCAAAGAATATGACAAAGTAGAAGAATATGACTTATTCGACTGTATTGAGTGTGGCGCTTGCGCCTATGTGTGCCCAAGCGAAATTCCACTTGTTCATTATTATCGCCAAGCAAAATCAGAAATTCGTTTACAGCGTGACGAGAAAAATAAAGCTGAAAAGGCGAAACAGCGGTTTGAAGCACGCAACGCAAGACTAGAGCGCGAGAAACTTGAGCGTGAAGAAAAACACAGAAAAGCAAAAGAAGCGCGACTAGCGGCGAATAAAGCCAAAGAGCAAGCCGCGACGAACGAGAAACAGACAAGTCCGGCACCGAGTGACGCAAAAGATAAAGTAGCTGCCGCACTTGCACGTGCTAAAGCGAAAAAGGCAGCGATGCAAGCAAATGCTGGCGAAGCCAAAAACGCAGAACCAATTAACGCGCAAGACACAAGCAATACACCAGCTGATGATAAAAAAGCACAGGTAGCTGCGGCAATTGCCAGAGCAAAGGCTAAGAAAGCCGCTCAAGCTCAGAAATCGTCTGAGCAATCTGAAGCTACTGCGAGTAATTCGTCTACTGATACAAACGACACATCGAACGCTGCGACAGCACCTGGGCAGGTTAGTGAACAGGACGATAAGAAGGCAAAAGTTGCCGCTGCTATTGCTCGTGCAAAAGCTAAGAAAGCAGCTCAGCAAGCAGACGCACCTGAAAAAACGCAGCCACAGCATAATAAAAACGAAGGCGATAGTACTGCAAGCATCAATGCGGATGACGAGAAAAAAGCACGCATTGCTGCTGCGGTTGCCAAAGCAAAAGCGAAAAAGGCCGCAAAACAACAAACGTCTGGCGACGACAATACCAACGTCATAGAAAATGCTACAGCTTCTCTTAGCAACGAGCCTAAGGACGAAAGTGCTGTGAAGCCCGATGCTGATGATGCAAAGAAAGCACGCGTTGCAGCAGCCGTCGCCAAAGCAAAAGCGAAAAAAGCCGCACAACAACAGACTACTGGCGACGACAATACCAATGCCACAGACAATGTCTCTGCTTCTAAAAACAACGAGCCTAAAGACGAAAGTGCGGTGAAACCTGATGCTGATGATGCCAAGAAAGCACGCATTGCAGCAGCCGTCGCCAAAGCAAAAGCGAAAAAAGCAGCAAAAGCAGAGTTAGAAAGAGAGAATAAACCCGAATGAAATTAAGCCTGTCTAGTTCACCTCATCAGCGGGTTAAACGCGATACTGGCCAAGTTATGCGCTTGGTTATTTACGCCATGGTTCCCGGCATACTAGCGCAGTCATTCTTTTTTGGCTGGGGTGTACTTATACAATCACTTATTGCTGTAACAAGTGCTTTGATTTTCGAAGGCGTTATTCTTGCGCTTCGAAATAAGCCTGTCGAGCGAACACTTACCGACTACAGCGCCGTGTTAACAGGCTTATTGATTGCTATTAGTATTCCCCCAACGTTACCTTGGTGGATGACTGTAACCGGCGTTTTCTTTGCAATAGCAGTAGCGAAACAAATATACGGCGGTCTAGGGTTTAACATCTTTAACCCCGCGATGATTGCCTATGTTGTGCTGCTTATTTCTTTTCCTGCGGCGATGAGCCTTTGGCTTCCACCTGCAACACATGCAGAGGTAGTACCCACTTTCTTTGACGCTTTGTCACTGATTTTTACCGGGTTCACCACCAGCGGATATGATGTAACACAACTTAAAACAGTGGCTGACGGCGTAACAATGGCAACGCCATTAGACACCCTTAAAACAGACCTTACGCAAGGTGTTACATACAGTGAATCTTTAAACAGTCCTATTTTTGAAGGTAGTATCTTTGACGCTGTCGGTGCAGGCTGGGGTTGGGTAAGCTTTGCATATTTGCTAGGCGGCTTGTTCCTTGTAAAAACAAGAGTTATTAGCTGGCACATTCCAGGTAGCATGATTGTAAGCGTGTTTGTTTGTGCACTTCTCATGCACCTTATAAATGCAGACTATTATGCTTCGCCGCTTTTCCATTTATTCAACGGTGCAGTTATTGTAGGTGCGTTTTTTATTGCCACCGACCCTGTGTCGGCGTCGACCACACCGAAAGGCCGTATTATCTTTGGCGCTGCAATTGGTTTTTGGATTGTTATAATTCGTACGTTTGGCGCTTACCCAGACGCCGTTGCATTTGCCGTCATAATAATGAATATGGCTGTGCCACTTATCGACTATTACACTCGTCCGCGCGTTTATGGAAAAACAGTTAAAGGTAAAGCGAGAGGCCGTTCGTAATGATGAAAGAAAGCTTAGTTAAAAACGGTACCATGCTAGGCGCGTTTGCCGTTGTTACCACGGCACTTATCGCACTGACTTTTTTTGGCACAGAAGAAAAAATAGAACAGCAGCGTAAGCAAAAGCTGCTTAGCGTGCTTAATGAGGTAGTACCGAAACGCTATCACGATAATGCCTTGTACGCTGATTGTGCACTTATAGAAGCATCAGAGCTTGGGGAGCAATCTACACACAAAGTATATCGAGCACGCCTTGAAGGTAAACCCAGCGCGCTAATATTGGAAGCCACGGCACCTGATGGCTATAGCGGGAACATTGATATGGTTATTGGTGTAGACACGTCAATGACCGTGCTTGGCGTGCGTGTAGTTGATCACAAAGAAACCCCTGGTCTTGGTGATAAAGTAGAATTGGCGATAAGTGACTGGATTAAATCATTCTCTGGTCGCACATTTAGCAGCGACAATACGAAGCAGTGGCAAGTTAAAAAAGACGGCGGTGAGTTTGACCAGTTTACGGGTGCCACCATTACTCCTCGCGCGGTAGTGGGCGCAGTGAAACGAGCACTGGCTTTCACTAATGACAATCAAGCACAGCTGTTCAACGCACCTAATGCATGTGCACCGGGCGACGCAGAACTAGCCGCAAATGTGATTGATACAGATGTTATTGAACCAGACGAGCAACCCATTAATAACAACGAAGGGGAGCAAGATGACTGATTTTCGAGACTTATCTTTACAAGGTCTTTGGAAGAACAATCCTGCTCTTGTTCAACTGTTAGGCCTATGCCCTCTTCTTGCTGTTACTGCCACCTTCATTAACGGACTGGGTTTGGGTATTGCAACATTGCTGGTATTAGTAGGAAGTAACGTCACCGTGTCTTTGGTCCGTAATATAGTAAGAAACGAGATACGCATTCCTGTTTTCGTAATGATTATTGCATCATTTGTAACCATTGTTCAGCTGTTAATGAATGCCTACACCTACGACTTGTATCTTGCATTAGGGATTTTCATCCCGCTTATTGTTACTAACTGCGCCATTATTGGACGTGCTGAAGCTTTCGCATCGAAGAACGCGCCTCTTGCTGCGGCTTATGATGGGGTTATGATGGGCCTAGGTTTTACCGCAGTATTAGTGGTGTTAGGCGGTATGCGTGAAATATTAGGCGCAGGCACATTGTTTGCTGGTGCAGACCGGTTATTTGGCGACATTGCAACAAACTGGACTATTACGTTATTTGAGACCGACGCGCCATTTTTGCTGGCAATTCTTCCGCCCGGTGCATTTTTGGGCATGGGCTTACTGATTGCCATAAAAAATATAATCGATGCGAAGCTTGCGAAAAAAGCAGAAGTGACCACAGTAAAAGCAGAGCGCGTGAGAGTTACCGCAGAAAGTTAAACATTAGCATGTATTCTGCAACGTATTTCAAAGCGCTAAATCAACGTATAAGTTGTGTATTAAGCATCGTTAAAACAGTAAACAAAAATTCGGAACGTGATTAATGACTACCCTGGTTAAGCCTATTTCAAAACAAGAAAAAGTAGAGGCGATAATTAACATATTGGAATCACTTTACCCTGAGGTGCCAGTACCGTTAGATCACACCGATCCATACACGCTTCTTATCGCCGTTTTGCTTTCAGCACAATGTACTGACGAACGGGTAAACCAAATAACGCCGAAGCTGTTTGCTCGTGCCGACAATCCATTCGACATGGTGAAAATGAGTATTGAAGAAATTCAAGACATTATTCGCCCCTGTGGGTTATCACCTATGAAATCTAAAGGTATTTGGCACCTTTCAGATATGATTATTAAGCAACACAATGGCGAAGTGCCTGCAGACTTTACAGCGTTAGAGGCTATGCCTGCTGTTGGTCATAAAACTGCATCGGTAGTCATGTCTCAAGGTTTCGGCATACCTGCATTCCCCGTTGATACGCATATACATAGGCTGATGTATCGTTGGGGGTTGTCGAATGGCAAAAGCGTAGAGCAAACAGAACGCGACGCAAAACGTTTATTCCCGCGTGAAAAATGGAACGACCTTCATCTACAAATTATTTTTTATGGTAGAGAATATTGTCCTGCACGAGGGTTTGATTTAAACAAGTGCATAATAACTCGCGAATACGGACGCAAAAGCTTCATTAATGAAGTACTTAAAGAGCAAGAGAAAAAAGCAAAAGCTGCACTAAAGAAAAAGCGAAAGTAGTTTTTCACAATACAATCAGCAAAAAGTAAATATATTCGTTCTAACAAATTTCAGTCCCTACTATTTATGCACGCCCCTTCGCGCGTGCTTTACTTTTGCGATTAACCTACCATTCAAGCATATGGTTTGCCTCGAAAGCACCGAGTAAATTGGCTATGATGTGCCCGTAAAACCTAATACTCACAACTAAAATTAAAAACATAACCCACGGAGAGCACATGTCTCGATTGAATACTGTCGCTAAACACCTAGCGATTGGTGCATTAATGAGTGCAGCTAGTTTTGGCGTTTTTGCAAAAACATCACTGGTTACAGACAAGCAACGACAAAACGCCGAAATGCTTATTGAAAAAGCGTTAGATAGCGATTTGGGCTACAGCATTGTTGAGTCACTCACCACCGAAGTAGGTCCAAGGCTAGGTGGTTCAGAGGCCGAGAAACGTGCACGTAATTGGGGCGTCTCATTAGGTAAAGAACTAGGCTTCGACAAAGCGAGTATTGAAGAGTTTTCAATGCCGTTTTGGGACCGAGGTCACCTTCATATCACAATGACATCACCCTACGTGCAACCGCTTTATGGCACAGCATTAGGCGGCGCAGCACCTTCAGAAAAAGAAATTAATGCAGACATTGTTTATTTTCGCGATATTCACGCACTTAAAGAAGTAAAAGACGGCGCTCTAAAAGGTAAAGTGGCGTTTGTTGATGGCGACGCCATGGTAAAGAGCCAGACAGGCGCTGGCTATAGTCAAGCAAACATGCGCCGTCGGATAGGCTGGCAGCATGCCGAGCGTGGTGGTGCTGAAGCACTTGTTGTGCGCTCTGTAGGCTCTGACTCACACCGCTTCCCTCACTCGGGCATGATGAGTTCAAATGATGACAAATGGGCTGAAATTCCTGTTATTGCCATCTCAAATCCAGATGCCGATCATTTACGTCGTTTACATAATTTCGATAAACCTATTTCATTGTCGCTGCATTCAGAGTCGAAGTGGAAAGGCGAGGTAAACAGCGGTAACGTGATCCTTGACTTGGTAGGCAGCGAGAAACCTGAAGAAATAGTGTTGATTGGCGGCCATTTAGATAGTTGGGACCTAGGTACAGGAGCTGTAGATGACGGTGCAGGCATTGCCATTACCACTGCGGCAGCAGCACTTATTGCATCGCTACCAGAGCGCCCAAAACGTACCATCCGTGTTGTTATGTTTGGTGCTGAAGAAGTTGGCTTGCTTGGTGCTTTTGCCTATGCCAAGCAACATGAAAACAATCTTGAAAGCCACGTGTTAGCTACTGAGTCAGATTTCGGTGCACAAACCATCTGGCAAATTGTATCTAACGTTAATCCGCAAGCCACAATGTTGGTTGATGAAATAGCAAAGATTCTATCTCCACTTGGTATAGTGCGTGGTGGCTCTGACGTTGTTGGTGGCGGCCCTGACATTATTCCGCTAGCAGCAAAAGGTGTACCTACTATCAGGCTGAATCAAAATGGCCATGACTATTTTGATTTGCACCACACACCAGATGATACGCTAGACAAAATAGACCCAGACGAACTTGCGCAGAATATTGCTGCATACGCTGCGAGTATATACTTGTTAGCTGACAGTGATGTGTCGCTTAAGCCAAGTAAATAATCAAAGTTAGCAACGCTACAGGCTAAGATTAAATTGATAATCTTAGCCTTTTTTATTTGTAGTGATTACGTGACTGTGTTTGCACTCGCGCTTATTTGCAATAGTGCAGCATGCTGTTTACAGTGAAAGAAAAGAAAGGGACATCTATGCGACTCTATTTACTGCCTGTTTTATTGACCTCTGTGTTGACACTATCTTCATGCGGCTCAGGGCAATCTTCGTCGTCAATTAACGAAGGTGAATCAACCTCTCCTTCACCTGAAGCTGACATTGCCGTGCTGATGATGGGAAACAGCCACACTGCAGCAAATGGCCTACCAGCATTATTAGAAACTTTACTTCGCAATAATCAGCCAACCCAATCAATAATGGTAGAGCGAATTCCGGCAAGTGGTTTCTTAATAGACCATGCAGATTCGAGTAGCACACTGGATAATGTTGCTTCGGGCAAATGGACTCATGTAGTGCTTCAAGGGCAAAAATACTCCCAAAGCTTTCAAATTGAATACCCGATTACAGGCGCGCTTACGTTAATCGAGGCCGCGCAGAATGCCAAAGCATTGCCCATTATGTTTCCTGAATGGGCGCAGATAAACGCACCTCAAGAAACAGACTATATCCACAATATTCACGAGAATATTGCTCTACAAACTGGTGCTTGCGTGGCACCGATTGGCTACGCATGGGAGCACGCTTTAACAATAAACCCAGAGATAACGCTGCACGCTAACGATGGAAACCATGCGGTATTAGCGGGAAGTTTCCTTACCGCTTTAGTTATTTACGAAACTATTACGGGCCATGCGGCTGAACTCACTGTACCAGATACCTCTTTCGATATTTCTGAATCACAACAAATATTTCTCGGCCAAATGGCATCATATGCTGTTGCAAACCATCCTGCTTGCGAATACGGCAATTAATTTACCCTTCCCTGACTCGAAATATTCATACACTGAGCGTATCATCTAAAACACTTTTATCTATTTCGAAGGGCTCGTATTGAGAGAGCGCTTGTAATGAGGGAGAGCTTGTAGTGAGAATGTTACACACTATGTTACGCGTCGAAAATTTGGACGCGTCGTTACACTTTTATACTGAGCTAATGGGCATGCGTTTGCTTCGCCAATCAGATAATAAAGAGTACGAATATACGCTAGCGTTTGTAGGTTATGGCGATGAGGCTGACAGTACAGTGTTAGAGCTTACGTATAACTGGGGCGAAAATACCTACGACAAAGGCACAGCATACGGTCATATTGCCATTGAAGTAGACGATATCTACACCTTTTGCGAGAAGTTAGAGCAAAGTGGCGCTGACGTATATCGCAAGCCGGGGCCGGTTAAGGGTGGCTCTACGGTCATCGCGTTTGTAAGGGATCCAGACGGTTACGCTATTGAACTCATTCAAAATAAGTCGCTTTAGGCCAATATTGCCGCCTTTTATTTTTTCAAAGTAAGGATACGCTTGATGAACTTAGTAAGAAAAAGCACACTTGCTTTTCGCACGATAGTATTCACTTCATTGTTATGCGGATTTATATCGATCGCTACCGTAAGCACGAACGCTGACGCAGAGACTAACGTAAACGCAACTGCTGTTAAAGGCGAAGTTTCATCAACGCAGGAAAATAATTCTCCAGCAAGCACCACTTTGCAAAATCACTTTGCCATTATCGCCCACCGTGGTGCTTCTGGATATCTTCCCGAGCATACTCTTGCATCCACAGCCCTTGCTTTCGCTCAAGGGCCCGACTTTATTGAACAAGATGTTGTAATTACAAAAGACAATAAGCCTGTAGTGCTGCATGATATTCACCTTGAAACCGTTACGAATGTGGAGCATGTTTTCCCAACGCGCAACAGAGATGACGGCCGTTTTTATGCAATAGACTTTACATTAAATGAATTAAAACAATTACGCGTACACGAGCGAGCAGATTCAAGCGGAAAGCAAGTATTCGCAGAACGTTATCAAGGCCAAGTCGCACATTTCA
This sequence comes from Alteromonas sp. S167, assembly GCF_036864375.1. NCBI lineage: Bacteria > Pseudomonadati > Pseudomonadota > Gammaproteobacteria > Alteromonadales > Alteromonadaceae > Alteromonas > Alteromonas sp. S167. The sequence continues at coordinate 464,369 of NZ_JAZETR010000001.1, read as the reverse complement.
CCATTGCAACGTTAGACGAGCATTTTGAGCTTATTCGTGAACTTAACCGCGAATTAGATAAAAGCATCGGCGTTTATCCCGAAGTTAAATCGCCAAAGTTCCATTTAGACGAAGGCGTTGATGCGTCTGCAATAGTTATCGATACCCTAAATAAATATAGCTTTAGCGGCCCCGATGGTAATAGCTTTTTGCAGTGTTTCGATTTTAACGAAGTGAAACGAATTCGTAACCAATTGGCGTACAAAGGTAAATTAGTGATGCTAATTGGTGAAAATGAATGGAGCGAGAGTGACACTGATTACAATTGGATACGCTCTAAAGAAGGAATGGACACTGTTGCTGAATATGCCGATGGCATTGCCCCTTGGCTGGGTCAGTTACTCGATAAAACCGCTTTAGATACAGGCAATATTAAAGCGGCATCATGGTTACAACACGCTCATACTAATGCGCTAACCATCCACCCATATACATTCCGTCAAGATGCACTTTTAGGTGGTATGACTCAAACACAGCTTTTAGATACGCTAAAACATGTGATAAAAGTGGACGGCGTGTTTACCGATCACACACCAGCAGTTGTTAAATGGAGAAATGCCCAGCAATAGTGTTGAGATGAAATTCTAAGACTTAGACAAACGCACAACAACGCGTCTGTTTTGTGCCCTGCTTTCACGAGTGTCATTAGGCGCAATATGACGCTTTTCGCCATGCCCTGTAAGCTTAATGCGGTCTTGAGGAACACCAAGTGTTGTTAAGTAACTTTTCACCTCGTTGGCTCGTCTTATAGAAAGCTGTTCATTATTGTAACGGCCACCGTAGCTGTCGGTGTAGCCATCAAGCAAGACAAGCTCTAGCTCAGCGTCCTCTTTCAAGTACTCACCAATCATCGTTAATCGTTTTTGCGAGTACTTTGACAGCTCAGTACTGTTGTTCTGATAAGAAAGAACGGTATACGAGATGTCATCAAAACTAAAAGGCAGTAAATTCGACACACATTGAACAAATTCTCGATAAACACTTGTGAAGTTGCTTGCATTAAGCGCCACGCTCACTTTGTCGTATTTGTTATACCAGTCTTGATAATAAATAGTTGGCCAAAAACCTTTTTCTAATTCCGAAAGCATTGTCCATGCGGCGTCTTGACCAAGGTCGCCGTTGTATTGCTTACGCAAAGACATATCGGCAATGGTTTTAGGCGCAACGCCTGGCATCCATGAAGGAGGAACTGAGTACACTGCGGCAACATCGAACTTGTTGGGAAGTAATTGCATATCAAGCTCGAATTCCATGTTCAGCTTTTTCGATGCAACACTGGTAAACATGGCATCGCCGTAACCAGGTACGGGATGATTTAAGGTACACTGAAGGCGCGAGTTGTCTGTAACCATCCAATTCGAGGTTTCAATAGTAGCCGAGTATTGACGCATGGCGGCGTTGGACGATAACGACCCCACTAAACTTAAAAGCGCAATGTATTTTAACTTCGACACCATAACCAGAAACTCACATTGATAACGGAAAACAAACTACCGGCGTGAAAACCACTAGATTAGTAATACTATCGCCCGAACTGTAGAAAAGTTTAGCGTTTAATACCATTACTTCATATTAACTTTAACAAACGCCGGCTTTAAAACGTTCTTAATGGGTTGAAGTAGGATGTTCAAATTCAAACTAGTATCTCACCACCATACTTGCGATAATTAGAGATTCATCTTACTGGCTTCGTATTCGATAGTCACCTTCGCCATACAGACCAAATTTATAAGAGTGTTTATGTCTTCAAACCCACCGCTTTTATCACAACGATTTCGAGGCTATTTTCCGGTAGTTATAGATGTAGAAACCGCTGGTTTCAACGCGGGAACTGATGCGCTTTTAGAGCTTGCTGCGGTTACCGTGAAAATGGATGAACAAGGTGATTTACATCCCGATCAAACTTTTCACTATCACATAGATCCTTTTGAAGGCGCAAATTTAGAACCGGCGGCATTGGAATTTAACGGAATAGATCCACACTGCGCGCTTCGAGGTGCAATTGCAGAAAGTGAAGCTATGAAAGCCTTGTGTAAAGGCATTAGAAAAGCGCAAAAGGACGCTGACTGTCAACGCTCGGTTATTGTTGCTCATAACGCCACGTTCGACCAAAGCTTTGTCAATGCTGCTATTGATAGATGCAACATTAAGCGAACACCATTTCACCCATTCGTGTCATTTGACACTACAAGCCTAGCAGGACTGGCGTTAGGCCAAACGGTGCTTGTAAAAGCCTGTCGCGCTGCAGGTATTGCCTTTGACCAAAGTGAAGCCCACAGTGCGTTGTACGATGCGCAGAAAACAACTGAATTATTCTGTTACATGGTGAATCGCTACAAAGCGCTTGGTGGTTGGCCGTTGGCCGAAGAAGAAAGCTAAACTTTTATAATGCAAGTTATTAGCTAGCATATTAGATGGCAGACACACGTTAAAAACGCATCTTACATACAGAACCTACAAACAAAAACAGCGCCGAAAGGCGCTGTTTTTTTTATCTTTTTAGAAAGTGACTTACAGTTTGTCAGCTTCTTCAGACAAGTACTTAGCAACACCTTCTGGTGACGCATCCATACCAGCTTTACCTTCAGTCCAACCTGCAGGGCAAACTTCACCGTGCTCTTGGTTAAACGCTAGCGCGTCAACCATGCGAAGCATTTCGTCAACGTTACGGCCTAGAGGCAGGTCGTTAACAACTTGGTGACGAACAAGGCCGTCTTCATCAATTAGGAATGAACCACGGAACGCTACGCCATCTTCTGGGTGCTCAACGTCGTACGCCTGGCAGATTTCATGTTTAACGTCAGCAACTAGTGTGTACTTAACTGGACCAATACCACCTTGATTTACTGGCGTGTTTCTCCAGGCGTTGTGCGAGAATTGAGAGTCAATTGATACACCGATAACTTCAACGCCACGCTTCTGGAACTCTTCAAAGCGCTTATCAAACGCGATTAGCTCAGAAGGACATACAAAAGTGAAGTCTAGTGGATAAAAGAAAACAACCGCTTTTTTGCCTTTGATTGCTTCGCTAAGCGTGAATGAGTCAACGATCTCACCACTACCTAGTACTGCTGCAGCAGTAAAATCTGGCGCTGGACGGCCTACTAATACACTCATGAGTCTCTCCATTTATTTTTGGATTGTAATAATTTGCATACTTGTTTCGCACGAATGCACTAAAGCATGCTTTTAGAATAATGCTGGTTGATGAAATAGGTACTAAATAAAAAATAACAACAACAAAAAATGCCTTTTTTTACTGATCGTACCAATATTGAACAACACCTATTAAAACTAGCTTTGATTTTAATGAAAAAAACACATTATTTGCTACATCCATCTACGGTAGGTTTTGCTGAAAGTATACTTTCCATTCAATTTTCATTGAAAAGAAACTTGCCATTCATATGAATAACAATTATTATCATTTACAGATTCATTTGGAGTACGTTTAATGTTTGTGTGTATGTGTTACGGGGTAACAGACAAAACTATTCGCGCCGCTGTGGAAACAAACGGTGTGGGTAATATGCGTGAGTTACGTCAGCATCTTGAGCTGGGTTCACAGTGCGGGAAATGCATCCAAATGGCTCAACAAATCATTGACCAAACCATTGTTGACGAATCACTCTTTAAAAACGTAGGCTAGTTTAACACTCGCGGCCTCTGCGCAGCATCATATCCCTCTTTTACTAATCTTCGGTTCTCATCAAATAGAAAAGCGCCGTAGCACCTAATTGCCTACTTGAAACTGTGTTCTAGCCCTAAATAGTAAAATGCTCCGTTAATGCCATTTGGTGATGTTGGTGGATACAATGCACCTACTTCGCCTTGAAATGGGTTTACGTCTGGCAACGTGTTAAACAGGTTTTGACCACCAAGGGTAAAGCGTGTTGTCGGCGTAAATTGCCAGGCAATTTGGGTATCGAAGGTCGTTATTGCACTTCCAAATATATCCATCCCTGCCGACGCATCGAGATGGTCTTCATAAAAAGAACCGAAGTAATTTAATCGCCAAGTCAGTGACCAGTTGTCGCGGCGTTGTTCAAGTGTAAGGCTTCCTCTATGTGCCGGTAAATTATCTTCTAACATACGAATTCGAGCACTCGTCAAATTCGGCAATAACTGTATTTCATTATTCACCAGCGCCGGATATAGCGTTACCCGTTCAACCTGTGTATCAGTCCAGTTGTATGCTAGTAGTAGTGTGTTGTTCCAATCGCCCAACAAAAAGCCATAGTTCACAACGACGTCAATACCTTGAGTTTTAGTATCAAAATCGTTAGTGAAATATTTTGCTGCATTATAGTTTGCGGCGTCTACACGACCTTGAGACACTAATATTGCAACATCATTGTCAGTAAGGGGAATTGCTGATGTAGTGCTAATACGGTCTGATAAACGAATATTGAAGTAGTCAATGGTGGCGAAGAACTGCTCACTCATTTGCATAACAGCACCAAGGCTAAAATTCACCGACTCTTCTGGCGTAAGCGGTGTGGCGCCAAGCTGCACAGAAATAAGGTCGGTAGGCGGCAGCGTTGCTTGATCCTCAAGGCCATTCACACCATAAGCCGTAGTGACGTTAATAACATTGCTCTGCCCTACCGTTGGCGCTTTAAAACCGGTATTGATAGACCCTCGAAATGCAAATGTTTCATCTATTTTGTAACGCGCACTTAACTTTCCATCGAACGTTGAGCCAAAATCGCTAAAATGCTCTACCCGCGTTGCCACACCTAGTTGTAAAGCCTCGTTTAAATAAAACTCTAAGTCTGCATACAACGCCCAGTTATTACGACTCCAATGCCCTGCAGACTGCGGTTGATAGCCAGGGAAACCATTAGATCCAATCGAAAAGCCTTGTGTTAAACCTAACGGGGGCTCCAAGGCATAAGGCCCAGCAATATACGACGCTTGATCGCCCGCTTTTTGAAAATACGTTTCTTTTCGCCACTCAGCGCCAACGGCAATACTAACTGGGTCTTCAAACACGGTTTGAATAAGCTTGGTGAAGTCTAAATTAAAGGTCCGCTCTACTTGAGACACGCCACCGGGAGAAAAGGTGGTAGGTGAAAGAGGCCCAAGAGACGGGTTAACTGTTTGTGAAATACGGTACTCAATGTCACTGTAGCCTACTGTCGCACTTGCATCCATTGCCCAACCTTGAGGCAGCTCTCGCTTTACGCCAACGGCTATCGAACTATCGGTAATTGTTCCGCCAAAGCGTGGCGTGAAACCACCAGGAAACCATTCATTAAAAGCAAAACAGTTATTGCCCAAAGCAGTTTGGTTATCTGCAATCAGTGCGTAATTTGGATCATTCAAAACATTACTTTCAGATAACAAAATTGAAGGACATGCTATACCGTTATCCAACCCATCTAAATCGGCAACAATTAGCCTACGCTCGCCTGTCTTATTGTTTGTTCTACTAAAAACCCCTTCCCTAGTTTGAGGATTTCTAAAATAAAAGCCCCCTGTTAAATCGCGTTGAGCAGCAGTAGCAAAGCTATAGAGTTTTATAGACGGGGAAAGCGCATACCCAGCGTTAAGCGCCATTTTTATGTCTTCATCAACATCCAATGCGCCCCAAATTTGCGAAGGGCTCTGAATAAAAGTATTACCAGCAGCCGTCAGTGAAATGGCGTCATCACGCTGCACAGAACGTGATGTCCCTTGCTGCTGTCGATATTCTGCAGTAGCGTTTAAGAAACCATTTTCACCTAATGCGAAACCTTTATTGGCTTGAATTTGCAATAGCTTACCGTCACCTTCTGAGAAACCACCAGCTTTTAACGCAACACTGCCGCCTTCTGCGCTGTCTTTAAGCACAAAGTTAATGACGCCTGCTATTGCGTCTGATCCATATTGCGCAGACGCGCCATCACGCAACACCTCAACTTGCTTCAGTGCATAGGCAGGAATTACTGAGATGTCTGGCCCTTGAGCGCCGTCAGATAACCCTCCACCTAAGAACGTAATAACGGCAGAGCGATGGCGACGTTTTCCATTTAATAGCAACAGTGTGTGATCTGATGACATACCGCGAAGATTTGCAGGACGCACCAAACTACTGGCATCGTTTATAGGCTGATCGTTGACATTTAGCGATGGAACCATAGTGCTAAGCATGGACAGTACGTCAGTATTTCCCTGCGAGCCAAGAGATTCACTATCGATTATGTCAAGCGGCACCGGCGAATCAACTACGCTTCGTGGTGAACTGCGTGTACCAACCACTGCTATTTTTTCCAAACCAAAGCTCTTATCTTCACTGGTTCTGGTTTGTTTCTTTTCTGGTGTCTTATCTGCTATTAATGACGCTCTGGAGCGGATACTTACTTTGCCACTTTCATCAGTTACAACAGCAAGCTCGGTACCTTCTAGCAGTTGTCGAAGGGCTTGATTTAACGTGAACTCACCTTCGAGTGCGTTAGTTTTTACGCGCTTCGCTAAATCGAATGGAAATAGAAGTGTCGTGTTCGCCTGCTTTGCTAACTCTGTTAGTGCTTCATTTGCATCCTGTGCAGGAATAGAAAAAGTAAATGCTGAGGAAGAGGTACTTTTTTGTGTTTGCGCCAGAGCATTGGTAGTTAATGACGTGTACAGAAAAAAAGCAGATGCAATCAACGGTAAAGAAGAGCGCGGTAAAGAAGAACGCGAAAAGGCAGCGCCGGATGAAGGCGATAAAATTCGCGCACGTATACACGCACGAAACGTGTTATAGCGTGTTGTTATTAACTTGTTATTTGCCAGAGCGCCTTGTTGCAAAATGATGTATCGATGTGCTTATTATTTTTATCATAGTGTCACATTATATAATGTGATGCCAACGGCTAACGCACAATGCATGCGTTAGGGCTGATTTAGCTTTTTGATGCGTACAGCTGAATGCTATTTTCGGTTACGCGCTCATGGTCAACGTCGAAGCTACTTTTCAGCGCAGATAATAGACCGTCAATGTCACCTACTTTAAAGTAGCCAGCCACACGGCGCTTTCTCAGTTTATCATCAGATATGTTGAATCTTACTGGCGTGTATCGCCCAATTTCCAATAACACCGCTTCTAAAGGCTCGCCTTTAAAGACAATCATGCCTTGCTGCCACGCTAAGTCATCATCAATGTCGTTTTGCGATAGGTTTTCTTTTGCTTCAACCTTCCCTTCAACTGTTGCCTTTTCTCCGGCAAACATTAATAGCCCTTCTTCCGTAATTGGCTTCCTACCAAAAAGCAGATCGTTAGAGCCAGTGTCTTTGAAGCGGTCTTTTACTAGTACTTTGCCCTCTGTTACAACAAGTTCGAAAGCGTCATCATTCACGTACTGCATATTAAATGCGGTGCCTACTGCAGTAACAGTATTATTACCAGCGGTAACTGAAAATGGGCGAGTTTTATCGTGAGCAACATCGAAGTGCGCCTCACCTTTAAGCAGCACAATGTTTCTTGCTTTCGATGAAAAGTCGACGGTAACAATAGAATTTGTATTAAGGTGAAGCTTAGACCCATCGGCGAGCGTGACATTTTTTTGCTCGCCTACACCAGTTTGTACTTTTTGACTGACCGCCGCAAACTGAGGTGCCGATTCAAACCAGGTGCGCTGTACCAAAACACTCAAAGCAATCGCTGCTACAAAAAATGAAGCTGCTATGCTCCATACAACCGGTTTGCTTTTAAGGTTTGGCGAACGACGCTTTCCGGTTTGTGGTAGAGGGAAAAGGCCGCTTAATTCGTTAAGCACCGACATGTCGTCCCACAGACTTGCGGCGTCAAGTAGGGCTTGCCTGTGAGCGTTGCTTTCGCTCAACCATAATTCAAGCTCTGTTTTTTCATCGTCACGAAGACCACGATCAAGACGGCTCACCCACAAGCACGCGTGCTCCTGAATATCTTCTTTACTAGCAAACTGGCGAATATTGTTCATGTTAACTACGGCTTATGTCCTGAGTTGCAGTAACGGTATCACTTGGGGTAGCAGCGTCTTTTGAGAGCTCTGCTAGATATCTTGAGCACATCATCAAACCTTTGGCGACATGCTTCTCAACTGTGCTTTCACTTAGCCCCACAAGCTCAGCAATCTCTTTTTGTCGCATGCCATACACTTTCTTGAGCAAAAACACGCGCTTCACATCCGCTGATAAAGTATCAGTGGCTCGGCAAAAGTGAATAAAACGCTCTTTGCTTTCTACATTTTTTTCTAAGCTGTGCCCTACAAGCTCGTAAGGCAAAATATCCATGTCTTCCAGAGGCTGTTTGTTTTTATTTTCAGCTTTGGCGACATGGTTCAGCGCCAAGTTACGCGCTGTTTTGAGCATGTAAGTACGCTCGTACTGTATCTCTTGTTTTAATTCGGCTTCGTAGCTTTTTATAAAAGCTTCTTGCACGATATCTTCAATGTCGTCGGCACCAACAATAGACCCTACCACGCGCATTAGCTTAGAGCGGTATTTTAAAAAGGTTTCGGCTACTGTCGACTTTCTCGTCATAATTCCTAATTCAGTGTGTTTCGAATTTCTTACAAGGCCAACATCATGCCCTTGTTTTTACTATTTTTCACGCTTTTATCACTGTGCTTTAGTAGAAGATTCGCAAAAGTGCTCTTAACTGTATTGCGCATGCGCACGGTATAAAACACAGTGATAAAAACAACAAAAACGAAAGGGGGCACGCGCCCCCTTTTATTTGTTGCTAACTTAGAAAGAGTACACGCCTCTTAGATAGTAGAAACCACCGTTGATACCAATAGGTGATGTTGTAGGGTATTGCGAACCCGCGATTTGCGCGTAAGTAATACCGCCAGCATCAGTATTGTTTTCGTCTGGGTACTCATCGAATGCGTTTCTAGCACCAAGGGTAACCGTCAGCTGCTCGCTCACGTTGTAAGCCACTTCGAAATCGAACGTAATCTCAGAGCTTACCTTATCGATAGGTAACGCTGAGTCTAAGTGGTCTTCAAAAATGCTACCAAAGTAGTTCATGCGAGCAAGGAAGCGCCAGTCGCCATTGGTGTGATTCGCCGTCGCACTGTAACGGACCGCTGGTAGATTGTCTTCTAGCATACGGATACGGAAATCAGAGATATTGTCTGACGCACGGTCAACTTCTGTTGATGTCCAGTTGTAAGCAAGTGAGAACTTAGTTTCACCGCCCATCATATCCATAGCATAGTTCGCAACAACGTCTAAACCTTCAGTAGTTGTATCGAAGTCATTGGTGAAGAAACTAATTTCAGAGAAGCTAGATGCATCGCTGATACCCTGCGCAAGCAAAGTAGCAATATCTTCATCGGTTAATGCAATACCAGATGCAGTACTAATACGGTCAGTTAGTTCGATGTTGTAGTAGTCGGCAGTGATAAATAGACCATTATCAAAGTCAGCAACTACACCAAACGTGATGCTTTCTGACTCTTCAGGCGTTAACTGCTCGCCACCTTTAAGCTGAGATACAGGGTCTGTTGGTGGTAATGTTGCGCGGTCGATAAGCTGACCACCAGTACCAAACGCAGTGGTTACGTTACGCACATTACTTTGACCAAGTGTTGGTGCTTTAAAGCCAGTAGAGAACGCACCACGGAAGGCAATGTTCTCAAGTGCTTGCCAGCGGAACGCAATCTTGCCCTTAGTAGTGTCGCCGAAATCAGAGAAATCTTCGTAGCGAAGTGCACCCGCTAGCATGAAGTTTTCAGTAATATACGCTTCAGCGTCTACGTATAAAGCAATGTTGTTGCGCGACACACGGCCTTGGCTGTTGGCCGCTAAGCCAGGGAAACCATTTGAGCCAATGCCAAAACCTTGTGTCGCCAACGGACCTATTTCATAAGATGCAGTATCACCGGCAAAGCTTTCATAGCTTTCGTTACGATACTGGAAGCCTGCTGCTACGAATAGAGGCTCATATAAACCGGCATCGAATGGTTTTGTGAAATCGATATCAAGCGTTTGCTCAGATTGCGTGTAACGACCTGGGCTAAATTCGAACGGTGTATCTGGGCCTAGCGATGGGTTGATAGTGTTGCTAATCGCAAAATCGACTTCGTTTTGGCCTAGGTTTAAGCTGATGTCATAAGTAACTTCGTTGTCTAGCTCGCCTTTCGTACCAAATACCAAAGACATATCAGTTACGGTACCACCAAAACGCGGAGTGAAGCCGCCTGGAAGAATTTCATTGAAAGCAAAACAGTCTGGGTTGTTTGCCACTTCATTAATATAGCGCGGATTCTCAAGAACGTTTGCGCCAACAACGATATCGGTTGGACAGTTACCTGACATATCACCTGTTAGGTCACCAACAAGTAACAGCTGTTCGCCGTCATCGTTCGTGCCACCGTCATTTACACCACCACGGTTATGAGGATTACGGAAGTAAAAACCGCCTTCCACTTCACGCTCAGCAAAGTTACCGAACATATAAGCTTCTGCTGAATCAGATAGCTCTAAACCTAAATTAGCGAATAATTTGATGTCGTGCTTAATCTCAGGCGAGCCCCAGATTTGCGCCGGATCTGCAACAAACGTATTACCCGCAGCCACTAAACCTGCAGCATCAGCGCGCTGAATGCTGCGCGAAGTGTCATCAGCTGTGCGATATTCAGCTGAAAGGTTAATAAAGCCTTTGTCTGTTAGCGGCATACCCACGTTACCAGACAGCTGAATCATGTCGCCGTCACCCTCGTAGAACGAACCGTAGCGCGCCTCGAACAAACCACCTTCAGAGGCGTCGTTCAGTACGAAGTTAATTACACCAGCGATAGCATCAGAACCGTACTGTGCCGCAGCACCGTCACGAAGTACTTCTACCTGTTTAAGCGCAGCAGCTGGAATTACAGAGATATCTGGACCTTGCGCACCGTCAGATAGACCGCCACCAAGGAATGTAATTACCGCCGAACGGTGACGACGCTTACCATTTACCAACACAAGTGTATGGTCTGACGCCATACCACGAAGGTTGGCAGGACGAACAAGCGTCGACGCATCGTTAATGGGCTGGTCGTTTACGTTAAACGATGGAACAACAGTTTGCATCATCGACACCATGTCGGTAGCACCTTGCTGCTTAAATTCTTCACTAGAGATAATATCGATTGGTACCGCTGAGTCTGCTACTGAACGAGGCGCAGCGCGTGACCCTACAACCGCGATTTGTTCAAAATCTTCTGCTTTAGCACCCTCTTCTGCTTCTTGTGCAAAAACAGGCGCTGCAGCTATTACTGAAAACGCCGCTGATGCTGCTAGCACGCCGCGAACGTTTTTGGTCAATAAAGACAGGTTTGTATTCATGGTGGTTTCCCGGATTTTCTCGTGATCACGGTGTTGAGTTTGAACGCAACTTACGTGGACCGAGTGGTTGTTATTTTATACCTTCAACACTGAACTTCTTTGCGGCATGTCGTTGTGAAAACATACGTAATGACGCCATCAGTTGAACTTTTTATAGAACGCAAGACACTAAAAAACAAACCTTTTTCGACAAAAAAAATATATTTTTTCAAGCCGTAGAGGATTTTGTTTTCTGGCCTGTCTATTTAGGTTTTGAGGGAATTTATGCGAAGTATTTTAGGGGGCTTTTAATAGAAAAAGCCGACTTAAAGCCGGCTTTTTGATTAATTAACGAGAAGAGGTTTTATTCAGCGTCTTTGAACTTTGCAGCGGTTTCTTTGATAAGCGGTTGCAGTTCATTCTGTTGGAACATCTCGATAATAATATCGCATCCACCAATCAACTCGCCTTCAACCCAAAGTTGTGGAAATGTAGGCCAGTTTGCGTATTTAGGCAGCTCAGCTCGGATATCAGGGTTTTGCAAAATATCTACGTAAGCAAACGGTTCACCACAAGACATTAGTGCTTGTGATGCTTGCGATGAAAAACCACAGCTAGGTAGTTTAGGAGAGCCCTTCATATAAAGAAGGATTGGGTTCTCTTCGATTTGCTGTTTAATTCTATCTAGCGTTGATTGGTTTTCAGTGTTGTCCATCGTATCCTCTCAGCGGAAAATAAGTTTTTCTATAAAGTGGGAGTGCCAACTCTACTTTTCAAGAGCAGATTAACACAAAATTGTGTTTAAACGGTGTCTTCTTTACTTCGTTTTATTAAGTGTGGATTACAAGTAAAACGGCAAATATAACTGTTGGTACGGTGATCTGTTCGCCACAATTTGATCTATTTACCCTATTAAATAACAACAATACATAAGTAAGTGTGAAAAATTCACACATTTGTCATTGAGTTATATAACTTTATCCCCACATCTGCGTTATGCTTAAAGGTATAAAGTTTTAATTCGGGCCACAGCCCAGTGCACATCTCGCGAACAGGCATTAGAGATGTGTTCATCTAATTAAAAAACACTAAACCAACATGGAGACCGTCATGGCTTTTGAATTACCAGCATTACCATACGAACAAAATGCACTAGAACCACATATTTCTGCTGAAACGCTTGAGTACCACTACGGCAAGCACCACGCTACTTATGTAACTAAGCTTAATGGCCTAGTTGAAGGTACTGACATGGAAAACAAAAGCCTTGAAGACATTATTAAGTCTTCTGAAGGTGGTGTTTTCAACAACGCTGCACAAATCTGGAACCACACGTTCTACTGGCATAGCCTAAGCCCAAATGGCGGTGGCGAACCTACAGGTGCACTTGCTGACGCTATCAATGCAAAATGGGGCTCATTCGCTGACTTCCAAGCTGCATTTAACGACAAAGCAGTTAACAACTTTGGTTCTAGCTGGACCTGGTTAGTAAAAACTGCTGACGGCGACCTAGACATTGTAAATACTAGCAACGCTGAAACCCCAATTTCAGGTGACGAACTAACGCCATTACTTACTGTTGATCTTTGGGAACACGCATACTACATCGATTACCGTAATGCACGTCCTAAGTACCTAGAAAACTTCTGGGCACTAGCTAACTGGGAATTTGCTAACAGCAACTTCGCATAAGCCTGTATTAACCGTATTTTTAACGGTTACACAAAATTAAAGAATTAAAAGCCTCGCGTTAGCGGGGCTTTTTGTTGGGCTCTACCCTTACTTTCTAGCGATGTCATTCACCGCACAAGCGTGGTCCATTAGTATTAATTACTAACGTTTTCTCAAATACCTACTAAGATCTTAATACGGGCTAACCGTTTTTTCTAAGGGGTATTCATGGGTATCTTCGAACACTATCAAAATCGCTATGAGGAGCGAAAACAAGAAGAGTTCACCATAGGAGAGTTTCTCGATATCTGCAAAGAGGACCAACTCGCCTACGCCAATGCAGCCGAACGTTTGTTAAAGTCAATTGGCGAACCTGAACTCATCGACACTGCCAACGACCCGGCGCTAAGCCGAATCTTCTCAAACCGCGTTATATCTCGTTATCCTGCTTTTTCTGAATTTTACGGAATGGAAGAAGCCATTGAGCAAATTGTTTCTTACCTAAAACATGCTGCACAAGGCTTGGAAGAGAAGAAACAAATTCTTTATTTACTGGGGCCCGTTGGTGGTGGTAAGTCGTCATTAGCAGAACGTCTGAAAGAGCTAATGCAAAACGTACCTATCTATATGCTGAAAGGATCACCGGTTAACGACCACCCGTTTTGCTTATTTGATGTAAAAGAAGACGGCGACATTCTTGAAAAAGAATATGGCATACCAAAGCGGTATCTGAAAACCATTATGTCGCCTTGGGCACGTAAGCGACTGCACGAATTCAACGGCGACATAACCCAGTTTAAAGTGGTTCGCGTGTACCCAAGTGTTCTAGACCAAACGGGTATCGCTAAAACAGAGCCCGGAGATGAAAATAATCAAGATATTTCTTCACTGGTGGGTAAAGTAGATATACGCCGTCTTGAACAATTTGCCCAAAACGATCCCGATGCATACAGTTATTCCGGCTCGCTGTGTAAAGCTAACCAAGGGCTAATGGAATTTGTCGAAATGTTTAAAGCACCTATTAAAGTGCTGCATCCTTTGTTAACGGCAACGCAAGAAGGAAACTATAACCCCACTGAAGGCTTTTCTGCCCTGCCCTTCGACGGCCTTATTCTAGCGCACTCCAACGAATCTGAATGGCAGTCGTTTCGAAACAATAAGAACAATGAAGCATTTCTGGATCGTGTTTACATTGTGAAAGTGCCTTATTGTTTGCGCGTAAGCGAAGAGATAAAGATATACAAAAAGCTGTTAGATACCAGCGAACTGCACGGTGCGCCGTGTGCGCCAGATACACTGGAGTGCTTAGCGCAATTTACCGTGCTCTCTAGACTTAAAGCGCCAGAGAACTCTAGCTTATTCTCGAAGATGCGAGTTTACGACGGCGAAAGCTTGAAAGACACCGATCCAAAAGCGAAGTCTTACCAAGAATATCGCGACTATGCCGGCGTAGATGAGGGGATGGAGGGCTTGTCGACCCGCTTTGCATTTAAGATATTGTCGAGGGTATTTAACTTCGACCATCAAGAAGTGGCGGCCAATCCGGTTCACTTATTCTACGTGTTAGAAAGGCAAATAGAACGAGAGCAATTTCCACAAGACACAGCTGATAGGTACCTTGAGTTTTTGAAAGGTTACCTTATTCCTCGCTACGTGGAGTTTATTGGTAAAGAAATTCAAACGGCCTATTTGGAATCGTACTCTGAATACGGGCAGAACTTGTTCGACCGCTATGTAACGTACGCCGATTTCTGGATCCAAGACCAAGAGTATAGAGATCCAGAAACGGGCCAGCTTTTCGACCGTGCTTCACTGAATGCGGAATTAGAAAAAACCGAGAAACCCGCTGGCATTAGCAACCCTAAAGACTTCAGAAATGAAATTGTGAATTTTGTACTGCGAGCTCGCGCAAACAATTCTGGCAAAAATCCAGCATGGACGAGCTACGAGAAATTACGCACGGTCATTGAGAAAAAGATGTTCTCGAACACCGAAGACTTGCTGCCCGTCATTTCATTCAATACAAAAGGCTCAGCTGAAGAACAGAAAAAGCATGATGACTTTGTTAATCGTATGACAGAGAAAGGCTATACGCAAAAACAAGTTAGATTGCTATGTGAGTGGTATTTGCGTGTTCGTAAAGCGTCTTAAGCTTATTAACACTTAACGCGTTGTTGTAATAACGAACAAACAGGTGTGACGGTGCGCAACATACGCTGTCACTGCCTGTTCAACAAATTCACGAAACAAAGAGCAGGTTTATATGGCGCATTTTATTGACCGAAGGCTTAACAGCAAGGGCAAAAGCACAGTAAACCGTCAACGTTTTATTAAGCGATATAAACAGCAAATAAAACGAGCGGTGTCTGATGCCGTGGGCAAACGCTCTGTTACCGATGTAGACTCTGGCGAACAGATCAGTATTCCCGCAAAAGACATTTCTGAACCTATCTTTCACACTGGGCGAGGCGGTAGCAGGGACATAGTACACCCCGGCAACGACCAATTTACGGCTGGCGACACTATCGAGCGCCCTCCCGGCGGCGCTGGAAGAGGGTCAGGTGAAGGCGATGCTAGTAATGAAGGAGAAGGCCAAGACGAGTTTGTTTTTTCAATCTCTAAAGATGAGTACCTTGATTTACTGTTTGAAGATTTGGCACTACCAAATTTAAAGAAAAACCAATTCGACAAAGTTACGCAATATGAGACCTATCGCGCAGGTTATCAAACCGATGGCGTGCCAAGTAATTTAGATATTGTGCGTTCTCTTAAGGGCTCGGTGGCAAGACGTATTGCTTTAAGTGCCAGTGATAAACGCAAGCTCAAAGAATGCGAGGAAGAACTAGACCGCTTGTTAAATGACAAGCACGACAACACCATGCAGGTGTTAGCTCTTGAGGAAGAAATAGCGACGCTAAAGGCAAAGATTGCGCGCGTGCCCTTTATCGACACCTTTGATCTAAGATTTAAAAACTACGATAAGCGGCCCCTCCCCTCTAGTAAAGCGGTGATGTTTTGTTTAATGGACGTATCGGGCTCTATGGATCAAGCCACCAAAGACATGGCAAAGCGCTTTTATATTCTACTGTATCTCTTTCTTACGCGGACCTACGAAAACGTAGAGGTGGTTTACATTCGTCATCACACTCAAGCCAAAGAAGTTGATGAGCAAGAGTTTTTCTATTCACAAGAGACCGGAGGTACCATTGTTTCAAGCGCCTTAAAACTCATGGATGAAGTAATAAGGGAACGCTACAGCGATAGCGACTGGAACATTTATGCTGCTCAAGCCTCAGACGGCGATAATTGGGCAGATGACTCGCCGCAATGCCGCGATTTGCTGACTCAAAAACTGTTGCCGGCTACCCGTTATTACGCCTATATCGAAATTACCGAGCGACAGCATCAAAGCCTTTGGCGTGAATACGAAAAAGTGGCTGATACCCACGATAACTTTGTTTGTAAGCATATCCAGACCCAAGCAGATATCTACCCCGTGTTTAGAGAGCTTTTTAAACGCTCAGAGCAAGATGCAAAGCAGGGAGCGTAAGTGATGAACGAAGCACAACTTAAAGAAAAAGAAACGAAGCGTCATTTATTAAGTGACGGGCCTGACTGGACATTCCCTCTTATTGAAGAATACGAGCACCATATCGACCGTATTGCTAAGAAGTTCAGGTTGGATACTTATCCCAACCAAATCGAGCTGATTACCGCAGAGCAAATGATGGATGCCTATGCCAGTATTGGTATGCCTTTGAATTATACGCACTGGTCTTTTGGTAAAAAGTTTATCCAAACTGAACAACAATACCGCAGAGGCCAAATGGGGCTCGCTTATGAAATAGTGATTAACTCAGACCCATGCATTGCCTATTTAATGGAAGAAAACACCATTACCATGCAGGCACTGGTGATGGCTCATGCGTGTTATGGGCACAACTCATTTTTTAAAGGCAATTACTTATTTAAAACATGGACTGATGCGAGCTCAATTATCGACTATTTGGTGTTTGCTAAAAACTATATTGCCAAATGTGAGGAAAAGCACGGTTATGAGGAAGTAGAGAACATTCTCGATTCGTGCCATGCATTAATGAATTACGGCGTAGACCGCTACAAACGCCCTCAGAAAATATCACTGCAAGAAGAAAGGAATAGACAAGAAGAACGCGAGGCTTACTTACAATCTCAAGTTAACGAACTGTGGCGAACGTTACCAGGCAGCTCGCATCACGCACATAAAGAAGCGCCACGATTTCCGCAAGAGCCTCAAGAAAACCTGCTTTACTTTATAGAGAAAAATGCGCCGTTGTTAGAGCCATGGCAGCGTGAAATAGTACGTATAGTAAGAAAAGTATCGCAATATTTTTACCCGCAAAAGCAAACCCAAGTCATGAACGAGGGCTGGGCCTGTTTTTGGCACTATCACATTTTGAACGAAATGTACGACGAAGGCCTAGTGAGCGACCGTTTTATGATGGAGTTTTTGCATAGCCACTCAAGCGTTGTTATGCAGCCAGAATACAACAGCCCTTACTATTCCGGTATAAACCCTTATGCGCTTGGTTTTGCCATGTTTATGGACATAAAGCGGGTGTGCCAAGAACCCACAGAGGAAGACTATAAATATTTGCCCAGCATAGCCGGCAAAGACTGGTTAGAGACTGTGCATTTTGCAATGGAAAACTTTAAAGATGAAAGCTTTATCAGTCAGTTCCTGTCACCCAAAGTAATACGCGATTTTAAATTGTTTTCATTAGAGGATGACACCGCAAAATCGTTTATTCGCGTAAGCGCAATTCACGATGAAATGGGTTATCAAACCATTAAAGAGAAGCTTTCTGCACAATACAATTTAAGCAACCTAGAACCCAATATTCAGGTGCATAATGTAAACGTTAGAGGTGACCGCTCACTTACTCTTCGTTACATTCCTCAGCGAGGTATTCCATTAGGTAATTCGAAAGACGAAGTTATGAAACACCTCCACAGACTGTGGAAATTTGATGTGCGTCTTGAACAAGACAACGGCAATGACAACATAGAGCTAATAAGCGAGTGCAAGCGCACGGCAGAAGCAGGTAATTAGAGTAAGTAATACAAGCAGGTAGAATGACTACCTGCTTGTATTACATTTAATGCTGGGGAGCGCTGTTCATCGACTGTTTACTGCAAAGCAGTAACGACAATGCGCCCGCTGCTGCAAACACAGCGGCAGTAACGAAAGTCATATAGGCATTGGTGCCCTGAGACCACTGTTGGCCCGCCATATAATTACCAAATGCACCACCTAACCCAAAGGCAATGCTAATGTATACCGCCTGCCCTCGGCTTTGATAAGCCTTGGGTAGATATTGGTGAATAAAGTGGACAGACACAGCATGAGTAAGCCCAAAGCTAAGTGCATGAATAAGCTGGCTTATTATGATCACAACAAAGTAGTCGGCAAATGCCGCCATCAGGTACCAGCGCATAGACGTTAAAAGCAAGCTAGCAAAAAGCAAATTCCATACACCGAATTTGTCGATTAGCTGGCGGGCGATAAGAAAAATCCCAACTTCGGCCAGTACGCCTAGCGCGATAAATACACCTGTTTGCTGACCGCTATACCCCAGGTCACGCATGTACAACGCAAAGAAACCATAAAAAGCGCCAAAACTTATTTGCAAACAGGCTGAGGCGAAAATGAACACGGCAAAAGGACGTTGCTTAGCAAATTTCCAAATACTTCCAACCGCATTTTCTTGTGATGCTTTTTCAGCAGGTGCGTTTATGAATAATGTGCTAACAAATAACATAGCTAAAACGCCAACACTTACATAAACCGGAGACTCTGTGGAAAACAGATCCAGTGCTTTACCTACCATCACCGTAAGGCAGATAAAGCCAACGCTGCCCCACAAGCGAATTTGGCCATAAGTTGCTGAGGTTTTGGCCACCGTATTCATGGTAATAACCTCTAACTGCGGCAAAACAGCAGTCCAGAACATCATCATTAAACCAAACGATAGCGTTAGCCCCCAGAAACTAGAGAAATAAAACACAGACGAAAAAGTGACTACCGTTAGCAAGCACCCTAGGCGCATTACGCCAATGGCATTACCTGTTTTATCCGCCACGCCAGCCCATAAGCCGGGCCCTAAAATTCGCGCTAGGGTAATAACCGCAAATAACTCACCGATATCAGCAGAAGAAAAGCCTCGCCCATCAAGAAAAATACCCAAATAAGGCACGAGTACACCAAGCTGGCCGAAGTAAAGCCAGTAAGTGATTGCTAAAACGATTAGCGATGAGTTACCACGAAGTGTCAACGGTGATCTCCATATGCAAAAACGCCATTAGCCCTTAGCAATTGCTTTAGGTAATGGCGCAAAATTCGATGAGCTATGTTTCTGAGCTGGTGTACCGCGCAGGTCTGCTTTTTTAGTTTGTTACGCTTGATAGCAATTAAAAAAGTAACCAGCGAGCGTTGTATAGCAAGTATTTACTTACCAATTAAGCCTGACCAGCAATAGGCTTAGTAGATGAAACAATTCCCGCATTTTGCGCACGATGGCGCAGAAGGTGGTCCATCAATACTAGTGCAAGCATCGCTTCGGCGATAGGTACCGCACGAATACCAACACAAGGGTCGTGTCGACCTTTGGTAACAATGTCTATTTCTTCATTGTCTTTGTTAATGGTTTTACCCGGTACAGAAATGCTTGATGTTGGCTTAAGTGCCATGTGTACTTCAATGTCTTGGCCAGTTGAAATACCGCCTAGCACGCCGCCCGAGTGATTAGATGTAAACCCATCTGGCGTAAGTGTGTCGCGGTGTTCACTGCCTAATTGATTGATAACGTCAAAGCCATCACCAATTTCAACGCCTTTCACCGCGTTTATCCCCATCATAGCGTGGGCAATTTCGGCATCTAAACGATCGAACACAGGCTCACCTAAACCAACAGGCACATTTTTCGCAACAACTGACACTTTTGCACCAATACTGTCACCTGACTTCTTAAGGTTACGCATATATTCGTCGAGTGCTTCTAGCTTAGTTTCATCAGGACAGAAAAATGGGTTGGTGTTGGTAACGCTGTGGTCAACCTTATCAACAGCAATAGGGCCTAGTTCTGACAAATAACCTAACACCTCAATGCCATGAACCTCTTTGAGGTATTTTTTAGCAATGCCACCAGCTGCTACACGAATAGCCGTTTCGCGGGCTGATGAGCGACCACCACCGCGATAATCACGGCTGCCGTATTTCTGATCGTACGTATAGTCGGCATGTCCAGGACGGAAACGGTCTTTTATATTGCCATAGTCTTGGCTGCGCTGATCTTTGTTTTTAATAAGAAGGCCAATACTTGTGCCAGTGGTTTTACCTTCAAATACGCCAGATAAAATTTGAACTTCGTCATCTTCACGTCGTGCCGTTGTATAGCGTGATGTACCTGGTTTTCGTCTATCTAAATCTACCTGAAGATCTTCTTCAGTAATGCTTAAACCTGGAGGGCAACCATCTACCACACCGCCAATAGCGATACCGTGGCTTTCGCCAAACGTGGTTACAGTGAAAAGTTTTCCGAAGCTGTTACCTGACATAATCTATTATTATTCCTTACTGCTGAAAATGTTCTACCAGTGTCTCTTTACGCACTGCAAAAATACCTGAACCGCCGTTTTCAAACTCTAACCAAATCACTTCTAGACCTGGAAAACGCGTGCTCATATGCACTTCGCTGTTACCGACTTCAACGAATAACCAACCGCCATCATTTAGGTAGGTTGGCGCCTCGCGAAGCATAATATCGACAAGCTCAAGACCGTCTTCACCGGCAGCAAGCGCAAGCTCTGGCTCGTGGTGATACTCTTCAGGAAGGTCGGCCATGTCTTCAGCGTCAACATAAGGCGGGTTAGACACAATAAGGTCATACTTTTGACCTTCTAAACTAGAAAACAAGTCTGATTGAATTGGATAAACACGGTGACTTAAGCCGTGTTCCTGAATATTGATATCGGCTACCTCTAACGCATCTGTGCTGATATCAACTGCGTCCACTTGTGCTTCTGGGTACGCGTGAGCAAGTGCAATGGCAATACATGCTCCACCTGTACACATATCAAGAATACTGCTTGGTGTATTCTCTACAAAGGGGGCAAATTCGTTTTGTATTAGCTCTGCAAAAGGCGAGCGTGGAATAAGCACTCGCTCGTCAACATAAAATGGCATACCACAAAACCATGCCTCGTTAGTGATGTAAGGCAACGGCATACGTGTTTGCACGCGCTTAAGTATCAGCTCGGCAATTTTCTCACGTTCACTTTTGGTTAAACGAGACGACAACACGCTTTCACCTACCTGCTCTAAAATAGGATGTGGTAAATGCAGTGCCTGCAAAACAAGGCTTGTTGCTTCGTCCCATGCGTTGTCGGTGCCATGACCAAAATACAGCGCCGCGTCGTTAAAGCGGCTGGTTGCCCATCGCGTCATATCTAACAGGGTGTGTAGATCTTCAATGGCTTCTTCAAGGTAAAACTTATCGGTCATGGTGTTTGGGTACATCAGAAATTGCAAAGCTGGTATCATACTAACATTTACTGTGTTCGCCCATGTTAAATTGCATATTGATTCATAATGAAAGCGTTTAAAAAAGAACTAAAAGCCTTAAAGAAAAACTTGTCGGCACAAAATGTCAATAAAGCGGGCGACGCGGGAAAGGCTGATGCCGATAGCGTTGAGGAAGAAAGATTTTCATTCGCCGATGCAATGAAAGGCGTTAAGCCGCTGCAGCAAGACAAGGTAGAACCCGACAAACAGGTAGAGCTGTTTAATAAACGCCTACAAGCCTCACCAACGCGGTTAAAAAATAGTAAACAGCTAGCAGCCTCATTTAGCTTTTCAGACATGTATCAGGCGGCGCTTCCACAAGAAGGGCCTATGCGTTATTGCCGTGAAGGCGAGTCTACCCATATTGTAAAGCAATTACGACGTGGCGATTATTCACCCGAAATGATGCTAGATTTGCATGGCCTTACGAGAGAGTTGGCGAAAGAAGAACTTGCCGCTTTAATACACGCGGCGAGAAAAGACACCATAGACTGTGTTTGTGTAATGCACGGCTATGGGCAAGGTGTACTAAAAGCCGCCCTGCCTCATTATTTAGTTCAGCATCCACACGTTAGAGCGTTTCATCAAGCACCGCTTGAATATGGTGGTCAAGCAGCGCTATTAGTACTATTAGACGTGCCGCTTCAAAACAACAAACGCTAGTAACAATAAGCGCAAGCTTGGCTAATAAATTGTTGCGAATCACTTTTTAATAATTACTTAGCGTTTACATAGCTATTATTTAGTGGCGTCTGCACTATTATGCATAAACAAATAAGTGTAGTACGCCATCATTGCCACAATAATACCTATGCCTAAAAGCGAGCCCCATACCACCGGGTCTTTAATCATTGTCCAGAACATAATATTTCTCCTCTTCAACTGCATTAATAGTAGAGGAGACACACCTGTAACATCGTGATCTAGATCAAAGCTTACATCGTCAAAAAACCAAACCCCTTCATATTCTTGATCTGCATCAAACTTCAATAACACCTAGCCTTGATACAAAATTTTGGCCTACTTTTATTATTCTTTTGTATTACGTTAGTCAGCATTAAGGCTGTTACACAGTCGCTTTTTTGATTGAGAGGTTAAATTCATTGACAGAGCAAGCTTAAACGATTAAGTTTTGAAAATAGAATGTTATCAAAACATCAATACAATGAGTTTTAACTATGAAAGATTCACTTAAGCCCAAAATGCACTTTTGGCAAATATGGAACATGTGCTTTGGCTTTTTCGGTATTCAGTACGGATTCGGATTACAGCAAGCAAACCTCAGCCCCATCTTTCGCTACCACGGTGCTGCCGAACATGAATTACCTATTCTTTGGCTAGCGGGCCCAGTAACGGGTTTATTAATACAGCCGTTAATTGGCGTAATAAGTGACGGTACATGGACCCGATTTGGTCGACGTAAGCCTTTCTTTTTTATGGGTGCACTGGTTGGTTCAATTGCCGTTATGTTCATGCCTTATGTGCCTGAGCTTTGGATGGTAGTTGGCTTATTTTGGATCCTTGACGCTGCCATGAACACAGCGATGGAGCCCTATCGAGCACTGGTTGGCGACAAAGTAAATCAACAACAAAGACCGCTTGCTTACGCACTACAGCTATTCATGGTGGCAGGTGGCCAAATGCTTGCCGGCCTTATGCCGCTTATCATGATTGCCTTTGGCGTATCAATTGAAACTGACGGTAAAGAAATACCTGAAATAGTGAAATACTCATTTGTTGTAGGCGTTGTTGTCATACTTGTCTCTACGGTGTGGTCGTTCTACACCACTGATGAACTTCCCCCCGAAGACATGGAAGCCTTTAGAGCCAACCAACAACACACTAGTATTGCTCACGTATTCAAAGAACTCTGGAGCGCATTGCTAGAAATGCCAAAATCACTAAAGGCTATCTGGTGGGTGAAGCTAGCTACATGGTTTGCCCTACCTATGATGTGGCAGTATCTTGCACTGTCGATAGCACGTCATGTATACAACGCCCCTACTCCCGACAGCCCAGGGTTTGTTGAAGGAACTGCGCAGGTTGGTATGGCATTTACCGTAATGAACGTTACCACCATTGTTATGGCGTTGGTTATCGTTCGTTTTGTTAAGTACTTAGGCGATGCAAATACTTACGCACTCTTCTTGTTAATTGGCGGTGTAGGCTTCCTTTCAATGCAACTAACCACCGACCTCACCATGACATTTGTATGCATGTCGCTGGTTGGCGTTGGTTGGGCAGCCATTATGACCATACCTTTTATTATAACAGCGGACGTAACGCCGGCCGCTCGCGTTGGTGTTTACATGGGGTTACTTAACGCTATGATCTGCCTTCCTCAAATTCTTGAAATGTTCACTATTGGCTTTTTCTACGACTCATTACTAGGCAGCGACCCTCGAAACGCCCTAGCACTGTCGGGCCTTCTTTTTGTTGTTGGAGCGGCCTTAGCACTTCGCATTAAGTCAAAGCCAGATCACCTCATTAATCAGGAGGTTTCTCAATGAAAATCAGCACAATAAACCGCGAATGGTGGAAAGAAGGTGTTGTTTATCAAATTTATCCTAGAAGCTTTCAAGACTCTAACGGCGACGGCATTGGCGATCTGCAGGGCATTATTCAACGCTTAGATTACATTGCCTCATTGGGTATTGATATTGTATGGCTGAACCCGGTTTATCAGTCACCAAATCACGACAACGGCTACGATATTTCCGACTACCAAAACATTATGGATGACTTTGGTAGCATGGAAGACTTTGATGAAATGCTGGAAGGCTTTCACAAACGTGGCATTAAAGTAGTTATGGATTTGGTGGTAAACCACTCTAGTAGCGAGCACAAATGGTTTAAAGAATCGCGTTCTTCTCGTGATAACCCATACCGCGACTATTATCACTGGTGGCCGGCAGAAAAAGGCACACCGCCTGAGCGTTGGTCTTACTTTGATGAGGAAGGTAGCGCATGGGCGTTTGATGAAAAAACTAATGCCTACTATCTACATTATTTCGATAAAACGCAGCCCGATTTGAATTGGGAAAACCCGAAAGTACGAGAAGAAATTTTCGCTATGATGCATTTTTGGTTCAAAAAAGGCATCGACGGTTTCCGAATGGATGTGATTACGTTTATATCAAAACACGATGGCTACCCAACGTTTGAAGGCGTACATGGCGATAAAATGATAGACGTTTATGCCAGTGGCCCGCGCTTGCACCAATATTTACATGAAATGAACCGTGAAGTACTTCAACACTACGACATTATGACGGTTGCAGAAGGCCCTGGTACAAACTTATCCAACATTCACGATCTAGTAGATGAAGATCGCCAAGAGCTTAATATGAATTATCATTTTGAGCATGTAGAACTTGGCCTAGACGCTCGCAAAATTGTAAATAGCGACCATCGCAATCTGGTTAAATTTAAGAAGATAATGAGCGACTGGGCAACTGCCTTTGACCAAAAGGGCTGGGGAACTCAGTGGCATACCAATCACGACTTTCCTCGTCAGGTTTCATGGTTTGGAGACGACTCAGCTGAACACCGAGAGCAATCATCAAAGCTACTTAGCACGTTTTTGTTAACCATGCGCGGTACACCCTATTACTACATGGGTGATGAAATTGGTATGACGAACGCAAAGTTCGACAGTATTGATGATTACGATGACCTAATGACCATCAATTGGTACAACCTTACATTAGCTGAAGGCGGGGATGCACAAAAGCTTCTTGAATCGCATAAGTTAAGCGGCAGAGATAACGCTCGTACTCCGTTTCAATGGGACACATCAGAGAACGCTGGCTTTTCATCAGCCAAACCTTGGTTAAAAGTTACCGACAACTTCAAAGAAATAAACGCAGCAGAGCAAGAAAATAGGCCTGATTCACCGTTAAATTATTTTCGTGAGTTAACGCAGCTACGCAAAGATAACTTAACGTTAATTTACGGTGCGTATGCGCTGTTGCTGGCTGATGATGAGCACATTTACGCTTATACAAGAACGTTAGACGATGACGTGATTTTAGTACTGCTTAACTATTCGAGCTCGCCACAAGTCGCTGAAATACCTAACGCACTTCACAATGGCGATGTACTGATTAATAACTTCGACACGCTAGAAAAAGTAGATGCTGGCTTTAGTCTTCTGCCATGGCAGGCAGTGGTGCTAAAAATAAAGTAGCAGTAGTAACAATTTAAAACGGGTGCCTTAGTGCACAGAGTAAGCAAAACGCGCCTTAATCAAGGCGCGTTTTTTTTGGGGCTTACAACACTTCAAAGGTTAAGCTTGAAAAGTAGGTTTCGAAGTCTGCCTTCTCGTTGTTTACTAGGGGCTCGCCCCACACAACGTTAATTTTTACCGCGCCGGCCTTTGAGAATGCAAACGTAGCTTCGCCATTGTCATTAGTTTTTGATGCTTGCTCTGTTTCAGCGCTATCACCTAGCGCTATGGCATCAATTTTCGCACCTTTCAGCGGGCGGCCTTTATACAAAACCTTTACCGTAAGGGTGTTGTCCTTTAAAGAATAAGGGTGCGATGTAGGCACAATTTCAAGCGTATGACCAATAGCCTTTGTAGCATTATCGGTGAGCAGTTTACCCACTTGTACAATCGACTTAGCCTTTCGCGAATACAACTCTGAACCAGCGACTTGCTCTTGCCCTCTTTCTTTTCGATGGTTGAGTATTGCAGTAAGGCCTTCTTTGCTGGCGTAATCATTAAACTTCTCTGCACCTAAAACACTTACTGAATGATAACTTTCAAACCCAATAACGTAGGTTCCATCATTAAGCACCGGTGTTTTAGCAAGCCCAGGCACCAGCGATGTGCGCGGTACAATGCTACTGGCCATGTCTAACACACCCGATGATGAATACGCTCGCAACGCCACAATTTTATCCCACGTTAAACTCCAGTGATTAATATCGTCTTTATGACCTACCTTAAATTGAAAACCAAAAGCCGTTGGCTTGCTAGCGGTAAAACCCGAAGGCGCTAACCAGAAATCATGGGCAGTGGCAGCACTTGACGTCAATAATAGTGCAGCACTCAAAAACAGCTTTTTCATTTTCATAAATATTCTTCTTTAGTCATAAGTTGTACTAGGTATAGCATTGATAGTAGGTAAAAAGCGAGGTAAACAGAGATTCAACAAGCAGATCTCAGATTTCATATGATGATGAGTAATCGTTTTACGAAGGACTGTACAGAATACAAAAACGCCGTATATCAATTACTGACTAAGTAATTGTGATATTAGGGCATCGGTTTCTACAATGGGATCGTGACCGAACCAAATTGACCACAGCGCATGTATAAGCTCAGTATTATTGGTTTTAACAATAAATTCGTTATTAAAAAAGACAGAGAGTGAGCTACTTCCATGCCTTTCAAGGCGTAACAACGAGTGCTTTTTTATTTCATCGTCGAAGTCATAAGACAAACGCGCAATTTCCTTTTTAATGTGCGTTAGGTCCGTATTTTCGTTATTACGCTCTATTCCATCTATCAACGCTTTTTCTACTTGCTTTGGTGTTACATCTCGCAAAAATTCAAGCTCTACGCGCTGCGGTGCTCTTCCATTCAGAATGTGTGAGACTAACGCATTTCTTTGTGTGGGAAGGCCTTCAGTAGCTTTCATAAAGTGACTAATTTTATACACTTTAAAGAAGAACATTCTTCGCGTGGTGCTACCGCTTAATATAAGTGGGCTGTTGTTAATGTATTGCTTATCAAACCTATCGGAAACTGTTGTTGCATGTTCACTATCAACCGCGATATGCGCAAACGAAGTATTGGCGAAAAAAATGGAGCACGCCATATACACAAACGCTGCTGCAACCAATAAATTGAAGACAGACCTATATGAGTACGCCATTAAAATCTTCGTTGTCTGATTGTAGTGGTCATAAGCTGTCATTTTTGGGAAAATTTTATGTTGTAATGATAGCGCCTTTACTTGCACGGCGTGTATGAAATTACTTTAACGTTGATTATGGGTTCGTGTAATTCGTGATATTGGAGGGTTTCTTATCATCTTACATGGGCGTTAAGCGCACACTTAATTTTCGTTTCCACGAAAACACAGAATATCGTTTTTTAGAGGAAACGGGTTGTTAGTATGAAGTAGCTGTAATAAGTTGTAAGCTTTCCTTTAGGAGATTTATGAGAAGTCTTTTTCTTTTACTATTTTTAACTCCTCTCAGTACTTTTGCTTCGCAAGATTGTGTTGAGGCAATTGAAAAAATCAAAAATGAGGCTGAGGCATTTGTATTGGAGTTAAATATGGATAGAGTTGAACAACTTTTTTATATTAGGGAAAAACTCAATTTTGATGGTGGCCAAGAGTCAAGACAGGCATTAGATGTGGAGTTGTATATGAGTATCATGGAAGTTCTCATAAAATCCAAACCCAAATCAAAGATGATTTCCCGAATCCGAGAAATGCAGCGCAGTTTCAATGAGTTTCCTCTACAAATCTCAGATGAGAAGACTAAAGAACTTAATGATCAGCTCAGTAAAAAGTCAGCAGCGGGAATATAACAAAGCGCTTTATACGTGTGTCACTGCGTGCCACACTGGGACAGCAATGCAGAAGAGTTCCGCGATTAAACTGCCAAGTCATTACCCCTATGTTGGGGGTTAGCTATACAAGGAGTTCCATGAGCAATTCACAAAAAACTTGGCAAGAGTATTACGCCAGAATCAAAAATAGAAAGATAGATGAAGCAACTCAACTTTGGAATGCTGTTGTACGCTCTGGCGCTAATGATAAGACGTTATTCGCAATGGATTTCTCCCATTTTGGTGAAGTTCCGTCAAAATTAAACGACTTGGCTCAGCAACTCAGTGAGAATTATGAAGTTGAGGTTAGCGAAACCGACGAAAAAGGGTATCAATTTCTCACCGGTTCAACTCGACCTTATGGTAATGAATTGAGTGGAGAAGACTTCATTAACTGGGTGTCTTTTATGTGTGACGTTGCTCAGTCTTATAGTTGCGTATTTTCTGAGTTTACGTTGGAGAGTCCTGAACTTAACTTAGCTTGGTCAAATTCAGAGTTTGAATCGGGCAAATATAGCTAACAAAAACCTGTAGTTGCTCGCAAGTGCTCGCAGGGATCAAATACTCGTAGGCTTCCCTCGATTAGCTTGGTATTTTAGCCTTCGTATACTGGCCCTTTCCAATATTCCAGCTGGTGTTTGCAAACCTCCGACTCCTTGAAGAGGGTGAAGACTTATCTTGCGTTGAGTAATCTCAAAAAAACACTGTATCAGTGGGCTCAAATTGTGGGTCATAAAGCAACTTTCATCTTTGCCGCCCCCATTCTTTCCCCCCCATTTCTACTAACCTAGATGCAGCCCGTCGAAAGGAAAAAGCGAGATCATTGGCGGATGAAAATTGTGCTAGTGACACGCCAACTCGCCCTGTTGCCGACCACTCGTAATATTTCCCGTCTTTAGTGCGGATCATGGTCGTCGCAAAGGAACTCGAATTCCCCCCTTTGTCGTTAACAATTAATTCTCCATCACCATCATCGCTCTCGACGTGCGCTTCAAAGTCGACAAACAACTCGTTAAGC
Organism: Alteromonas sp. S167; assembly: GCF_036864375.1. Lineage (NCBI taxonomy): Bacteria > Pseudomonadati > Pseudomonadota > Gammaproteobacteria > Alteromonadales > Alteromonadaceae > Alteromonas > Alteromonas sp. S167. The sequence goes on along the minus strand of NZ_JAZETR010000001.1, from coordinate 435,206 downwards.
GGAACCTGTGCCGCCAGTATCAAACGGGTGCGAGCTTCATAACACGCATCAATAAGGGTTACGAATCGTCGTGCTTCGTTAAGGTGGTTAGCGTTTAGTTGAGGTACATGGTCAACAATGAGCACCGGAAACCGGTGACAAAGGGAAATATAATCGGACGCACCAAGCGGTTGATAGCACAACTCGGAAAAGTTGAACCACGCGCACCTATCATTCAATCGACTCACTTGGACAGTGCGACCAAAGTGGACAGATATAACCTCGGCCTGCATTCCAGATGCAGTGCCACCAAATATGTCCTCTAGCTGCGCCTGTATGCTGTTTATTGTGTCGCCATCATTGTTTGACCAGAAATAGGATTGGCCACTCGCTTTAGTTTCGCGTCGATAATCTGTTTGCGAACCCTCCATGGAAACAATGTCTAACGTGTCTTTCAACATGTCGATGAATGGCAAAAAGAGGGAGCGGTTTATGCCTCCCTCATACAAAGTATCGGGGGAGCGATTCGAGGTGGCCACCACTACAACATTCAAACTAGTTAATAGTGAAAACAGTCGTTTCAAAATCATGGCATCGGCAACGTCTGTTACTTGAAATTCATCGAAACAAAGCAGCTGGGCTTCTTGTGCCAGTTGTTGCGCAATAATAGGGAGTGCGTCATCTCTTGGATGCTTTTGTTTGTAGACAAAGATTCGATGATGAACCTCTAACATGAATTCATGAAAGTGAACACGGCGTTTGGTTATTTTAGACGCATTAACTAACGCGTAGAAAAGGTCCATTAGAAAGCTCTTACCCACCCCAACCGGGCCGTGGATATACATACCTCGAGGTGGCGGACCATAGGACCACAAATAAAACTTATTTTGAAAAAAAGACTGGGCAGATGCCAAAGCTTGCTTAAGTAGAAGTAACAGTGAACTGCGGCTTCTAGAGCCGCTGTCTGTCGATTTGTCGATGCGCACAGGTACTGGTGGGAGTGCGGTGAGAGACTCATACAGAGCATCGAGTTTTGCCGCTAGAGCAAATTGTGCGTTATCTTGTCGAACCTCGCCCGCATTTACCTTGCGTTCGTATGCCTCTGTTACTAGGCCTGTGGAGTTAGACTGCCGCTCGACACGATGTTGTACTGCTATATTATTCATCACCGTCTTCATCATGAACTTGATGAGGTTATCAACCTAATGGTTTTATCAACTTAATTTTTTGATCAACACGGTGAATAGGTACGCTAAATTTCTGTATAGGTATCAAATGAATTTGTATTAAAGACTTGAGTTTCGACGGTCAACTTAAATAAGGCACAAGACGGATAGATTAAACCACTCCTAAAAAAGAATGAAAATAATCCAAATTACTTATTGTAAATAATTCTCATTTACATTATCTTGTAAATGCCTGTTCGACGTTGGGTAAAAAACGGTCTTGGCTTAGCGTCGTAGAGGGATAGACGCCCGTCTATCCCTCTTTTTTTCTTGTACTAGTACACTTACCCATACTTTTATTGGTCATTAAGTCGTGAGATGTTTGACTTAGTTATCGCAAACATTTACGTAAATAACTTCATAAACCAACCTTTTTGAAGATCTTCTTCGCAGGTTTTAAGCTGTGTTGCATAACGTAATGAACGGGCTTTAACCTTAGATGCCACTTTCTTTAACCAAGGCTTCTTATCATAGCTACGTCTTTTATAACCGCCCCAGCCTTCGTGGTAATTCAAGTATTGTGCGTAAGCATCCCATTTAGACACGCCATTCACTTTCTGAGACTTGTAGATAAACCATCCCATAAAGTCGATGGCATCTTCGAAGTCGTCGCGATCTGCGCCACTGTTACCTGACTCGCGAATATAGTCGGCCCATGTAGGTGTTTTTGCTTGAGAATAACCATAGGCAGAACTTACGCGGCCCCATGGAATGAGCCCAAAAAACACATAATCGCGGGGTGGAAGCGCATCATGTCTAAACGAACTTTCTTGATACATCATGGCCATTGGCACGTGAATGGGTACTCCCCATTTATCTCGAGCATCAGCAGCTGCATCATACCAATCGTCCTTTTCGTAGAAAATTTCGCATAAATTACTTATATCTTTAGGAGGTGTAGTTGCACAGCCCGCGATAAGTAGCGGAAAAAGAACGATGAAAGTTGATAAAAAAATAACCAGTTTTTTGAACTTTTGGTTCATAGCTTGTCTTAATTAATGTTCTAGTAAAATGTGTGTTTCCCTGGAACCCTTCTATGCCTGACCCTTGTCAGGCATTTTTTTTGCCGGTGCTTCAGCGAAATAGTCGCGTATAAACGTATCGAAGTCTTTATTATCAGCCGCTTCAATCTCTTTCTGCGCCTTAAACGACACCTCAGCCTGTTCCGCAAACCCTTTTTCATCGGTAAAGGTATAGCTAAATTGCTTCATTTCCTGCTGATATTGTTGGGCAAGTTCTAAACCTAACACACCGTTGTCTTTATCGCTTTCAAGTAACCGTTTAAGTAATTGGCCAGACGGCGTTAAATCAGGGTTACCCACTTTTTCAAATTCAGAGTCTACTGCACGTGAGTAACGGTCGGTGTCGTTAGCTTTATCTAGGAGGGTTGCAGCCTGTTTAAAGTAGCCAAACAACGTGTCACACCATTGTGGCAGTGAAATTTCCGCGCCGTTGTTCGACAACATAAGTTCAGGGTTTCTTCCCTCAAGCACCACTTTATTCATGTTCTCTTTGGCTTCATTAAGCTGCACTTCATCAAGCTCGGCACTTGGAATTAGCAAGCAAGATAATAAGAACACATCTAGGAAATCAAACTGGGTTTGCGTTATGCCTATCGACGAGAATGGGTTTACATCTAAGGCACGTACTTCAATGTAATTGATACCGCGGCGAACAAGGGCGTCGGTAGGCTTTTCCATCGACTTAGTAGGCTGTTTCGGACGAATAGGTGAATACAGCTCATTTTCAATTTGAATAATATTACGGCTAAGCTGCTGATAATTGCCCTCTTCGCCTGCAGCAAAGCTACTAAAGCGTGTAGACGGTGTTGTCATTGCGCTTCTTAATAAATGTACGTAATTATCTAGCTCGTTATAACAAATCTTCAGCGACGATTGTTCTGCACTGGTATAGCCTAAATCGCTCATTCTAAGTGACGTGGCATATGGCATATAAACAGTGCCTTTTCCTACTTTCTCAAAGGGTAATGCATGTTGCTTACCTTTTAAAAATGAACCGCAAAGTGCTGGAGACGCACCGTATAGGAATGGGATTAGCCAGCAGAAACGTCGATAATTACGAATAAGGCCAAAGTAGTCGGCAGACGTTTGCTCTTGTGAATGCGCTTTACCGTTTAACGATGCCCATTGCGCCCAGAAACTGTCTGGTAATGAGAAGTTAAAGTGTACGCCTGCAATGGCCTGCATCATGCTGCCGTAACGGTTTTTTAAGCCAATACGGTATACGCGCTTCATTTTACCCACATTCGATTCGCCAAAATAAGCAATGGGAATGTGCGCTTCATCATCGATGAAACAAGGCATACTTAACGGCCAAATTTGCTCTTCACCAATGTTATCAATTACGTATTTATGAATGTCTTTAAGTTGCGCAGTTGTTGTTGCTGCGCTGCTTTCAGGAGGCGTAATAAACTCTAACAGTGACTCTGAAAAGTCTGTCGTTATCGATTCATGTGTAAGTGCTGAGCCTAACGGCTGAGGGTGCGGAGTTTGCGCCAGCGTACCATTGGGGTTAATTCGCAGTGCTTCTCGTTCAACACCACGCTTGATATCTTTAAGCGAAGATAAAAACTCTGAAGACTGAAGCGCTTCAATACGCGCCTCAAAACGGGTTGAGTTTGCAGTCAAAATGATGGTCCGTTATGTCATTATTGCCCCCAGTTATGGGGGGCAATAGTGTAAATTCAACAAAAATCAATCTATCAGTTTAACGCTTCTCGCGTGTTGCTCTCTACTGATAACTCGATAATTGGCATTGATAACGCGTTTAACTGAGGCAAAATTTTCGCTTTATCGCCCACTACAATAATTTGCATCTGTTCTATATTCAAATATTGCTTGGCAAGCGCATCAATGGTGTCTTTATCAATGTTGTTGATAATGTCGAGCTGCTCAGCGCGATACCCTTTCTCTAAATCGTAACTTAGCAACTGACGAAGGAAGCGCGCCTTACTGGTTGGTGTTTCAAATTCTAATGCATCGCTTAACGTGTAGGCGTTACGCATGAATTGAATTTCTTCTTCTGTAACCCCTTCCGTTCTATACAACTGAATCTCTCGTAGAATTTCAGCAATACCTTCTGCGGTATTGTTGGCCGTTAAATCGGTGCTTACTTCAAACCAACCCAACGTTTTACCGCCAATAAAGCCGCTATTTGCACCATAGGTAATGCCTTTATCTTCTCGCAGATTTAGATTAATGCGGCTGTTAAAAGCACCACCTAGAGGGAAGTTCATCAAACGTGTTTTAAAATGGTCGCCTGTGGCATCGAACGGCAGGCTGCGGTCAACAATGTACACCACAGACTGAACCGCTTCTGGGCTGTCTACCAAGTAAATGGTATTTTCTTGGTACTCAGGAAAGGCACTGTACTCGTTAAACTCGTAATCATTACCCTGCCACTTAGCTAAAAAGTCTAGATTGCTTAGCACAGCTTCTTGAGGCAAGTTGCCCACCACTACAATGCTTGCTTTCGACGGAGAATAGTACTGCTGGTAATAGCGTTTAATATCATCAAGCGTAATGGCGTTTACTGTATCAATAGTGCCTTCATCAGGCAGACTTACTCGGTTTTCAGCGCCAAACAACACTAAGTCGCGAGCACGCTTAGCAATACTCGATGGTGTTTTCGCTTGCTGCTGCAGCCCTTGCAGCACACGCTCTTTCATTCTATCGAAATCGGCCTGAGTAAAAGCAGGGTTAAACAGCTTCTCTTTCAAAAGTTCAAGCGTTGCATCTAAGTGTTTAGTTAACGTAGAAACGTAAATTTGAGAATAACGGCCGCCGGTGCTGAAGCTTATTGAACTACCTAACTTGGCAAGCTGATTGGCAAGCGCTTCGTTAGAGTAATTCGCCGTGGTTTCATTCATTAAAAGTGCAGTAAGGTAAGCGGTGCCTGCTTTTTCGCTGGTATCCAGCAACATGCCGCCATCTAGACCGATTGTCATGGTAATAGTAGGCGTTTCATCACTGGTCACACCAAGCACTTCAATACCATTACCTAGCTTTGCTTCCCAAAAATCGGGCACGGTTACCACAGGCGCTGGTCCTGCGTTAGGGATTTTGCTTCTATCAAAGCTTGAAGGTGCGCTTACAAACGTTTCGTCTGATAGGGCGTTGTCGTTTAACTCAGTGGCGTCGCTTAACGATTCAGGAATATTGCGTATTGGGCGTTCGAAAGTAGGCTTTGCGGCAGCAAGCTGAGGCTGACCTTTAGGTACAACGCTAAGCACAACGCTGTTGGTATCTTTAATGTACTTCTTGTACACACGCATTACATCCTGTGCAGTTACCGCGTTATAACGTGCTATATCATCGGCTATTAGGTCGGGAGTCTGATGAAAAGTTTCACCTGCTGCTAGCGCAGATACTTTACCCGATACACTTTGTAGGCCGAATACTGTACGCGCTTCAATTTGCCCTTTTGTACGCGCTAGGTCATCTGGCATCACGCCTCGTGCTTCAAACTCGTTTAACGTGTCGGCCATCACTTTTTCAAGCGTAGCAAGCGACTGCATTTTTGCTGGATTACCTAATGCGAGTAATTGGAACTCGCAAGCCAGTTCTCTACAGGGGTGTGAAACGACGGCTTGAACGGCTAACCCTTCTTTTACCAGGTTCTTGTAAAACAGAGACGTTTTCCCACCGCCTAAAATATCAGATAATACATCTAACGGCGCTTCGTCTTCATGCCTTGCATATACCGTTGGGAAGGTAATTTGTAACAGCGGCAGGTGCACTTTATCTTCCAGCGTCATGTAGCGCGTTTCAGACAATGTAACCAGTTCTGGCACTGGTTCTTCAACTTCAGGGCCTGTAGGAATGTCGCCAAAGTATTTCTCAACCCACTCCTTTGTTTTTGCAACATCAATGTCGCCGCCAATGGTTAACACCGCATTGTTTGGTCCGTACCAACGTTTAAAGAAGGCTTTTAAATCGTTTACATTTACGCGGTCTAGGTCTTCTACGTAACCAATGGTTAGCCAAGAATAAGGGTGCCCTTCTGGATACAGCGCTTCACCGTTCAGCTCGAAACGCAAGCCGTAAGGCTGATTGTCGACACGCTGCGCTCGCTCATTTTTCACGGTTTCGCGCTGGTTTTCGAACTTTTCTTGATCGACGGCTTCAAGCAAGTAGCCCATTCTGTCTGATTCAAGCCACAGCACTTTTTCCAACTGATTAGCAGGAACAGTTTCAAAATAATTGGTTCTATCGGTATTTGTAGTGCCGTTTAAATTGCCACCCGACTCAGTGATAACTTTGAAGTGCTGTTCATCGGCAACGTGTTTAGACCCCTGAAACATCATGTGCTCAAAGAAATGTGCGAAACCTGATTTTCCCACTTCCTCGCGCGCCGAACCAACGTGATACGTTACGTCAACGTGGACGAGTGGGTCTGAATGGTCTTCATGAAGAATGACGGTTAAGCCATTTTCTAGCGTGTACTTTTCATAATCTATTGATACGGTGTTGGCAGCTTTTGGCGTTTCAACATGCGCACGCTGGCAACCTGAAACCGCTAAAATACCAAGCGCAATTACCAGCGAACTGAGGGTCAGTTTTCCTGACATGACTATTCCTTTCCTATTCAACACACCTTTATGAGTGTGGCAATAACCATACTAATTTTCAGAAGATTACCAGACTTTTAAACGGTTTACTTCGTCTGACTTTGCTATGATTGTATTAATTTATGTAATTCTGAAATACACTAGCGAATAATCATCTACACTAGTCACTGGTTATTCCAGTTGATTGCGCTTATTGGTAGTCATTGGCAGATAAAAAGGCCGAGTTTGAACCGTAAGCAATAATGAGGTTAAAAGGAACGTTTAATGGATCAGTCGACAACAGTACTCGATATTGACTTTGGAATGTCACAGCTTAGCGGTAACAAAACGCTGTTGTTTACCCTTCTAGGAAAGTTTACCGAAGAATACCGCTCGATTGACGCAGATATTCAAACACATGTAGAAAAAGGCGAGTTCACAGAAGCCTATTCTCTTGTACATACCTTAAAAGGTGTTACTGGTAACCTAGGGTTATTTGCCTTACATCATGCAAGTAAGCCTATTGAAAGCAGCTTGCGAAACGATCAGCGTATTTCCGACGATTACCCAGCGTTCATCGCTTGTGTAGATGAAACCATGGCAGCGGTAGATGCACTAACAGCAGAGCCTGAAACAAATAGTCCAGCAAACGCGCCTGTAAATAGTGCTGCGGCTGAACAAGCGAAAACACAGCTTTTAGCGGCACTTAAGGCCAGTGAATTTATTTCACAAGAACGCCTTGATTCATGGCTTGTCAGCCTTTCTCTTCCCAACGATAAACAAGCTGCAATTGTTGATGCTGTTGACGAACTAGACTACGAAGCCGCTATAGCTGAATTAGAAAATAGCTAGTGCAAGACCTGTGTATCTTATACAACAGCGATGACCTTGTTGTTGTGAATAAACCTTCGGGTATCGGCATGCACGATACCCAAGCCGTCCAAAATTCATCACTTACTTCGCAGCAATTTCCTTCGACTGAAACTAGTGCTCAAGAAACACTCACTATTCCAGGTATAGTAACGTTGCTTAAAAAGCAGCTGAATTTGTCGCAACTGCATTTATGCCATCGCCTTGATACCGGCACATCGGGCTGCCTTTGTTTAGCTAAAAATGAACGGACTGCCGCTGAAATAGGCGAGCTGTTCAAAACAAGAGCGGTGGGTAAATACTACGTAGCCTTAAGCGAGAGCAAGCCTAAAAAGAAGCAAGGCGCAATAATTGGCGACATGAAAAACCGACGAGGCGGTCAAAGGATTTTGCTAAAAACTACTGAAAAGCCAGCTATTACGCAGTTTTTCAGTCAATCTGCTAAGCCTGGCGTGCGCGGCTTTATCGTAAAACCCTTTACCGGAAAAACCCATCAAATTCGCGTTGCGCTTAAAAGTATAGGCGCTCCTATTAATGGTGATACACTTTACGGAGGCAATAATTCAGAACGACTCAACCTTCACGCATGGCGCTTAATGCTGCCACTAAAAACTGGGCTGATTAGCGTAAGCGCAAATATTGAGACTCGCATTGCCTTGTTTGAGAAAAACGGTTTTACCTTGATGCAATACGAAGATGGCTTTGCAGACCCGCAAATACAAGAGTGGTTTTCACAGCTTCAGCCTCCCGAAAATTTACCGTGGCCAAACTTACCTAAAGGTTTAAGCCCATTGAAGGGAGAGATATTAGAAGAAGCCACTGTGGATAAACTGGCAGCAAAGGAGCCTAACTAGTGGCAATGCTGCATATCGTTGGTGGCGGCGCTATTGGTTCGCTAGTGGCTGCAGGGGCGCAAAAGCATGGCGTGCCTTATCAACAATACCCTCGAAATGTTAAAGATTGCCCGTCTTCTGCGGTATGGCTTAACGGCGAAGTTGTTACCTTGCAACCAGCGCGCTCTATTCCTTCAGTATTACACGCTGATGATGTACTCGTATTGCCTTTAAAAGTGTATCAGATGTCACAAGCACTTCACTCTTGGCTACCCTATTTAGTAAACCAACCTACTGTGGTATTGCTACATAATGGAATGGGCGGCGCAGAAATAGCAAATGATGTGCTTGGCGCCGATTACCCGCTATTGTTAGCAACCACAAGTCATGGTGCGCTAAAAAAAGAAGCTGAAAATGGCAGTGTTATCGTTGAGTATACGGGGACAGGTGAAACGCAAATAGGCGCGTTAGACGTGCAAACTTTTAGCCGCTCTAATGAAACTTCTACGACATTGAATTCAACGCTTTCATCCAAGCTCAGTTCTAAGCTCTATTCTAAACTTCCGTCAAAGCTTAGCGATGCCATAGCACTTATCAGCGCAGCGTTACCCCCTACCCATTACTGTGACAACATTCAAAAAGCGCTTTGGAGCAAACTTGCCGTAAATGCCGTTATCAACCCGCTTACTGCAATAAATAATATTCAAAACAAACATATTTTAGACGCGCAGTTCGATAAACAACGACAAGCTATTTGTGCAGAATTTACTGCGACCGCCAATGCTTATGGTTTTTCATTTTGTGAGAAGCAGGTGCATGAGCGTGTTATGGCAGTGGCAAAAGCGACAGGCGAAAACTATTCAAGCATGCATCAAGATATTGTTAATAAACGGCCTAGCGAAATAGGCGCTATTAACGGTTATCTTGTAGAAAGCGCCAAGCAAAAAGGCATCGCAACGCCAACCAACACGCTACTGATTCAGAAAATAAAAGAGATTGAAGCGCAGTTTAATAAAAACATTAGTATGTAAGTTAAAGGCTGTAGAATTTCCCGAAAGCGAGATCAAAAAAGGCGAGATTCAATCTCGCCTTTTTCATTTTTTGTCTAGCATTTGCCTAGCAATACCCAGCAACGTCTTACTACGCTTCCTGCGGTTTTACTAAGTAAGCGTTACCTTACTCTTCAGACTCAGACGCGTCTTTGGTCGCTTGTGGTTTCATGTGCGGGAACAAAATAACGTCTTTAATGGTTGAGCTGTCGGTAAACAACATCGCCAAACGGTCGATACCAATACCCTCACCCGCTGTTGGCGGTAAGCCATACTCAAGCGCGCGAATGTAGTCATCGTCGAAGTGCATTGCTTCATCATCGCCCGCGTCTTTTTCTTCAACCTGCTTCGCAAAACGCTCAGCTTGGTCTTCAGGATCATTTAGCTCGCTAAACCCGTTAGCAAGTTCACGTCCACCAACGAAGAACTCGAAACGGTCAGTAATGAATGGATTATTGTCGTTTCTGCGTGCAAGCGGCGATACTTCCCACGGATATTCAGTAATAAACGTAGGCTGCATAAGCTGCTCTTCAGCAGTGGCTTCGAAGATTTCGCAAAGGTACTTACCTGCACCCCAAATACCGTCTACTTCAGGCTCTTTAATATGAAGCTGTTTTGCCATTGCTTTAAGCGCATCTAGGTTTGCTTCTGGGTCGCGAATAGCGGCTTCATTGGCTTCTGGCCAGTACTTCAAAATAGCCTCACCCATACTTAAACGGTCAAACGGCTTACCGAAGTCATATTCTACTTCGCTTGTTACGTTGCCATCTGCATCTTTCGTGGTGTTGGTGATTTTAGTGGTACCAAGAATATCTTGTGCTAGCGTGCGCAACATATCTTCCGTAAGGTTCATCAGGTCATTGTAGTCTGCGTATGCTTGGTAGAACTCAAGCATAGTGAACTCAGGGTTATGACGCGTTGATAAACCTTCGTTACGGAAATTACGGTTAATTTCGAATACTCGCTCAAAGCCACCTACAACCAAACGCTTTAGGTAAAGCTCTGGCGCAATGCGCAGGTACATATCGATATCTAGCGCATTGTGGTGAGTCACAAACGGCTTCGCCGTAGCGCCGCCTGGAATAACCTGTAGCATTGGCGTTTCTACTTCTAAATAGTCGCGCTCGGTAAGGTACTTACGAATGCCGTTTACAATCTTACTTCTGATCATAAAGGTTTTACGCGTTTGCTCGCTGGTGATCAGGTCAACATAACGCTGGCGATATTTAGTTTCTTGGTCGCTAAGACCATGGAACTTTTCAGGTAGCGGACGAAGTGCTTTAGTTAGCAATTCATATTGCTCCATGTTCACGTAAAGGTCGCCTTTACCCGACTTGTGAAGAGCTCCTGCTACGCCGATAATGTCGCCAATATCCAACGCACCGTATTGTGCTTTAAGCGCTTTCTGCGTGTCTTTGTCTGCGTAAGCTTGAATACGGCCAGTCATGTCTTGTAGTAACAAGAAAGGTCCACGCTTAGCCATAATACGGCCAGCAATGCTTACTTTGTTGTCTTGCTCTTGCAAGGTTTCCTTGTCGAATTCACCGAACTTAGCTTGAAGTTCATCAGCGTAGTTTTCACGACGGAAGCTGTTTGGGAAACCGTTTGCACGGCACTGCTCGCGAATAGCGCTTAGCTTTGCACGGCGCTCTGCAATCAATTTGTTATCGTCTGTTTGTTGGTCAGTCATAACCTTTCACTTCGTTGTTCGGTTTACAGCCCAGATTTTAGGCTGGCTTCAATAAATTTGTCCAAGTCGCCATCAAGTACGGCTTGAGTATTACGTGTTTCCACGCCGGTACGTAAGTCTTTAATGCGAGAGTCGTCTAATACATAAGAACGTATTTGACTACCCCAGCCTATATCCGACTTACTGTCTTCCATCGCTTGTTTCTCAGCGTTTTGCTTTTGCAGCTCAAACTCATAGAGTTTAGCTTTAAGCTGCTTCATCGCCTGATCTTTGTTTTTATGCTGCGAACGGTCGTTCTGACACTGCACCACAATACCAGTGGGTTCATGCGTTATACGTACCGCTGAGTCTGTTCTGTTAACGTGCTGACCACCCGCGCCTGATGCGCGATAAGTGTCGATACGTAAATCAGAAGGGTTAATTTCAATGTCAATATCGTCATCAATTTCAGGATACACGAAAGCTGATGAAAACGACGTATGTCGGCGATTTCCAGAATCGAAAGGTGATTTTCGGACCAAACGATGTACGCCGGTTTCAGTGCGCAGCCATCCAAACGCATACTCACCTTCTAGACGCAGTGTTGCACTCTTGATGCCAGCCACCTCACCTTCAGACACTTCAATAAGTTCTGTTTTAAAACCGTGAGCCTCGCCCCATCGCAAGTACATACGCAAAAGCATGTTTGCCCAGTCTTGTGCTTCAGTACCACCTGAACCAGACTGAATATCAATGTAGCAATCGTTGGTGTCGTTTGGACCTGAAAACATGCGTCGAAACTCTAACGTTTCTAACTGCTCAATAAGCCCCTGCAGTTCAGCTTCGGCTTCATTAAATGTGTCTTCGTCTTCAGCTTCAACGGCCAGTTCCACCAGCCCTTCTACGTCTTCTACACCTTGCTCTAGCTTGTGAATAGTTTCAACAATTTGCTCTAGCGCAACTTTCTCTTTGCCAAGCGCCTGTGCTCTGTCTGGCTCGTTCCAAACGTCAGGACTTTCTAACTCTCGGCTTACTTCTTCTAAACGCTCTGACTTTGCATCAAAGTCAAAGATACCCCCTAAGCGCATCGGTGCGCTCGCGGATATCTTTTATCGCATTGGTAACGGGGTTTATTTCAAACATAGACCGCTTATTTCGTAAAATTCAAGACCGCGGATATTAACGAATTTAAGGTAATTTTGATAGGGGTTGGCGCAAATATTGCCATCTTCTTTTGGTATGTATTAGAAGCGTTTTCGTTGAACGATAGGAATTGGCCGACAAATGACTTTCAACACAGCTTGTTAAAGCAAAACATGTCCATACTTATTGATTTGGCGGCGTTTTTAATTTCACGTTTTCTGTGCCGACTTACTTCTTACATGCACCAATTTGGAAAAAAATGTCACTAAATAATTTATCTTCAGCCATCATTGGCATACTTTTGAGCTTATTTATTCTAGCCATGGGCCCAATAGTAGATTGTAGCGATTTAGCGGGTTCAACCATGACACTTCAGTGTCCTGACGGCGCACCAGTATCATTAATGTGGCCGGCGCTATCGCTGCTTGTAGCGGCCATCGGCATTGGAAATTGGCTTTACAAGAATAGAGAGCGTTAACCCGCCCCAACGCTAAATAGTGCTGGATAGCACAATATCTCACCGTGCAGCACTGATTCATAACGAGAAGTCGTTATTGCAACGATTTCTCGAATACTTGAAGGATACGGCTTTTTTCGTAGTAGTCGTTTTTATGCAACGAAACTATTAAACGGCACAGGCAGTATTTCTTTTAACTTATATACCTTTTGTAGGCCCTGCAAATTACCCAAATAAATTGGCATTTCAGCGTCGTAAAATTCAGATATGACCTGTAAGCACAAAGCACATGGCGGTACTGGGTCTTTCTGATCTGCAACCACAATAAGGTATTCCATATCCTGTTTGCCTACCGCTGCAACGCCACTCCATATTGCATTTCGCTCGGCACAAATAGTTGCACCATAGCTAGCGTTTTCAACATTACAGCCATAAAAAACCTGCTCAACACCTTTGAATTTTACTGCTGCACCAACTTTAAAATGAGAATACGGAGAATAAGAGTTTTCTAGTGCCGCTAATGCGTTTTTGTACGCATCCACAACATCCTGACGTAAATTTTCGAGCAATGTTCTGTTCCACTTTTCAAAAGGGGGTATGAAGATTAATGAGTATTACTACGTAGTGCAATAGAAAACTGACCATTTGGACAACTTGTAGCCAAAAACATGATACTTGATCTTTTTTTATTTGGGCGTACACTCGTACGCTCAAATAGAGTACAAGTGTACGCTCAAATTATTAACTGTCGTTTTAACTCTTGTAAGGTCAAAGCACTTAGTGAAATCGCTTCTTTCGAAAATCAGTCATTCTCTTTTCCATCACTCAACATGGAAAGGTTATTGGGAGCCACTTGTTCAACGGTTTAAACCTGCGTGGCGAGATGGCCTATTTCGCGCACAAATAACAAGTGCAACCTACTTAAACCCAAATACACTTCAAATTTTATTATCGCCAGAAAAAAAGTGGCCAGTACATCTGGCAGGGCAGCATGTGTCACTTACTGTTGAGATCAACGGCAGGCTTACAACTCGTGTGTTTACTATTGCATCGGGAGCCAGTACTCATGCATTAGAAAATAAATTACGCTTGATCATTCGTATTAAAGAACAAGGGGCGCTAACCCCTCACCTACCAACACTTTCACCTGGAAAGTGGGTAAACATTTCAGCGCCCATGGGGCGTTTTGAACTACAACAAGATAAAGATGTATTGATGATTGCAGGCGGCTCTGGCATTACCCCCTTCATCGCAATGTTAGAAGACTATACATCGAAGCATGCAGCCAAACATAGCTCTAATGACTGTAATGAGCACCACAGCCGCCAGGCTTCTATGAAGCCAAACATTCACTTGCTTTACTACGCCAAGCAAGGCGAACACTTGCTTATTGATGAGCTCTCAAAAATTTCATCAAAGCTACCCAATTTTGCGTTTCGCTTACTCACTAAAGCGAATGACGGTGATGTTGAACGCTATTTACCTGAATTTAATACGTATGAGTGGATGGTGTGTGGCCCTCAATCACTGTATGAGCCAGTTTCAAAAAACGCTTTGGCAAATAATATTTCACTTGAAAGCGAACATTTTACTGCACTTTTACCAACCGTATTTGATAGCTCAGAAGAAGAGCAAACTTTCCTTATTCAGCATGACGACAAAGCGCTTCATGTTAACAACCAGCAATCGCTTCTAACTCAGCTACAGCAGGCTAGTGTGCCGGTAAATTATGGGTGTGGCATGGGCATTTGCCATCAATGCCAGTGTGTAAAGAAACAGGGAATTGTGCGGGATATGCGCACCGGCGAGTTGTCAGATAACGCCGAGGAACTCATTCAGCTATGTGTATCTCAAGCCGTTACTAATTTGGAGCTTCAATCATAATGACGAGTAAACGAACTTCGACAATAACACCTAATAGATCCAATAAGCCGGATTATGAAAAGCTAGCCAAGCAGCTAAACGCAATTAAAACTGACATTCGTGCACGCGTTGGTAATGAAGATGCTCAATATATTAAACGCGTGATTGTTTTACAGCGTGTCTGTGAGTGGACGGGAAGAATATTGCTTATGCTGGGCTTTTTGCAGCCGATTCTGTGGGCTGTTGGTGTGCTTAGTTTGGCTACTGCCAAAATTCTCGACAATATGGAGATTGGGCACAACGTAATGCACGGGCAGTACGATTGGATGAACGACAAACATATTAACTCTAAAGCATACGAATGGGACATTGCCTGTGATGGTGCTAGTTGGAACAGAGTGCACAACTACGAACATCATACGTATACCAACATAATAGGCAAAGATCGTGATTTTGGTTATGGGTTACTCAGGCTTTCAAGCGACTTTCGCTGGCGTGTTAAAAATCTTTGGCAGTTTGTTACTTACCTTTTGTTAAGCGTTTTCTTTCAATGGGGAGTGGCGTACCACGAAATGGCTGCAGAGCGTGTATTCTTTGGTAAGAAAAAAGACAATAGAAAAAACACAGTTACTCATGCTCAATTGAAAAAGCGCTTCTTTAGCAAGGGGGCCAGACAGCTTGTAAAAGACTACGTGTTATTCCCTTTGCTCGCAGGGCCTCTTTTCCTGTGGGTGTTTGCAGGAAATGCATTGGCCAATTTGTTGCGAAACTTATGGACGTCTACCATCATTTTTTGCGGCCACTTTACGGGTGACGTTGAAACCTTCAAAGAAGAAGATTGTAGGAACGAAACACAAGGACAGTGGTATTACCGCCAAGCCCTTGGTTCTTCAAACATAACTGGAGGGAATGTTTTTCATGTGCTTACTGGGCACCTTAGTTTTCAAATAGAGCACCACTTGTTTCCCGACATTCCAGCTCGCAGATATCGTGAAATGGCGCCTAACGTTAAAGCCGTGTTTGAAGAACATGGCATGCACTACAATACCGGTAGCTTCGTTAAACAATATTCAAGCGTGCTTAAACGCATATTGCGATATTCATTGCCATAAACACAATCATCAGCACGTGATGTACGTCAACAAGCGTGCAGTTAACTGTGATAAATAAAATAGCACTGGGAAGCGTTAATTCTTGGTGCTATTTATCATCTCGCGCCAGTTGAAACCCTAACCAGCCCGACATTGCGCTTGCGCCGGTTAAACACGTTCCCCATACCCAGTCGATGCTCATAATAAAAAGTGTGAAGCCATCAATAATACTGTAGGCGGTAAGGTTATAAGCGCCGTAGCTTGCCAGCCCCAACAGAGCGCCATCGATGCCCGCATAAAGCAGTGATTTATCGCGATTAGCGACTACCGCAAGTACAAAAACAACACACCCATACATTGTGTAAAATACTAGCCAAGGCCAGGTTATAAACTGGCTTCGTAATAAAGGTGCCATTTCAGTTTGATACCAGCTATCTGCCACTACACCTAACCATATGAAATCAAGCACACCAAAGCAGATAAAAATAGCAGCTAGCGATGTTACAATCGGCTTCGCGTAGCGTACGATGTTCGCAAGCATGTTTCCTATTCCTTATAAAAGTTCCGTTAATTATCAATAGTGTGTCATGGTTTACGTAGCAAGAATAGCACTGCATTTATTAAGCATTATTTTGTGTTCACGGTTATCCGATTTCATCTGATTAATCTACGCATAGCGTAGGCTCAGCAATGCCGCCCGACACATATGTTCTGCAGCCAAATAAATTTGTAGACTCTAAGCAAACTCCGGCTGTGGCCGTACCCGGTGCAACGGGTTCGTTAAGCGCAACACAAGCTACTTCACAGTCGCGACTACTTTGACAAGACTTACCGGCATCGCTTGCTGGTAAAACACAGCTTTCCTTTTGTTGTTTACCAATGCGTTTCCACTGCCCCGCATGTTTTTCGCACACCTTTTCAGAAGCGATAGAATACGCCTGCTGTACAAGCGGTAGCGATGTATCAACCGTCGCCTCTAGTTGTGCAGTTTCTTTGAGCGTAGGTATCTTCTCTGGCGGTTTTGCACCGCATCCTGTCAAACAAACGAATGCCAGAATAAGAAAAGTACCGGTGACTTTATTGCCAGTAAATGAATAGCGCATAGTAGCAATTCCTTTTATATTCTTTACGTCTGACCTATTTTTTTAATTAAGTTTCAATAAATTATAAAAGCTTATTACGCAAACTGATTGCTTGCGCTGTTCAAAGAAAATAAATAGATGAAATTTTATTTAAATTTACTAGGTCTATGTGTGCCTACTGTTTGCACTAATTAACGAATTGGACTTTTCATGTCATATGCCCAAACAAAAAACAGCGTAACCTTATTACTTACCTTTAGCTTTGCCGTTTTAGGTATTACGTTTTTACTAGGCGCTAATCCTCGGGCGTTAACAGCAACATTCGGCTTCTACGAACTTACCGACATGTTGAGTGCATCAACACTTAGTGTGCTGGCAGGCGTAGGCATGTTAAGCGTTACTATAACAACATTGGCTGCAAGAATAGGCGTGTTGCCAGCGATTGTTCCGGTATCAATTACGCTTATCACAGTAGCAGTTCCGCTACTCACTTTGCTGTCACCCACTCGCTGGATGGCCGATTTAGGCGGGTTTCCTATCATTGGCAGCGGCCAAGGCATAATAAAGTACTTTGCAGTATTACCGCTTGTTGCATTTCTATTTTTCAAAGACAAATTTACGGCGAAACAACATACTTTCATGAATTACGCCTCGGTTGCTATGGTGCTTTTTTGGATTGGCGGCATGAAGTTCTATGAATTCGAAGCAAACGGCATTGTAGGGCTTGTCGAAACATCTCCATTTATGTCTTGGCTTTACGATGTCTTTACTGTGCAACAAGCGTCAAACGTAATTGGTGGCTTTGATATCCTCTTTGCCATACTACTTGGTATTGGTATTTTCATACGCAACAAGCCGCTTCTTGTGATAAGCGGCTTGGCGTGTTTGTCTGTATTTGTAATGACGCAAACATTTATGTTTTCAGTACCCGGCACATTTAATGGCGACACGCTTGTTAACGGCCTAGGGCACTTTGTTATTAAAGATTTATGGTTTATTGCTAACCTCATCATTGTTGCTCACTACACATTAAGCAATGATAGTGCGTACCAAGCCAAGCTTTAATTTATAGTCCTACAGGCGTAATTTCAGTAATACTGAAATTATTCTTCTAACTGCAAGCTTACCCAAACTAATCGATGGTCTGAGCTTGCAGCCCTGTCTTTGACTAAACGATGCAGAGCACTTTGCTTTTCTGGCCAGAATACGCCAGCGTCGGTTACCGTCATGCCATATTTTGAAGGAAGCACATAGTCGGCTCTTGCTCCCCAATACGCGGTAAACCGGTTGCTGTAAGGTAAATCCGATGAGTTTGCTCCGCCATCACTTTTAGGTATAACCGAATTGTTTACCAGTGGATGTTCGGTTAGCTGCTCGATAACACCTTTTCGATACTTGTCACCAATATCCGCTGCGTTAAAGTCGCCAACAAGAACAAACCGTGAGTTTTCGCTAAGCGTCACCTGTTTGCCGTTATCATCGTAAATATAACCGCCTTTTTTAGGCGATAAATAATCTGCCATAAGGCGGATTTCATCGCTATTACGTTTTCCGTTTCGGTCTTCATCTCCGTCAAAGTTCGGAGGCGTTGGGTGCATTGCCAGTATATGTACTGTTTTATCTCCTACTACAACAGGAATATCCCAGTGCGATTTTGAGCTAAGTCGAAAGGCATTCCATTCATCATCAGAATACCAAGCGCTATCAGTACTTTGTTGATTTTCACTTACCAGCATTGGGCGCTGTGCGTTGGGCATATCTTTCCACTTAAAATACTGAAAAGTACGAATATCGTTTTCCTTAATGGGGTACTTCGATAAAAGAGCCATGCCGTACTGCCCTGGGTACAAACCATAACCGTATGCGTCATTGCCGTATTGCGTAGCTTCACCGTTATTGTCTAAGTCGAATGGTGTTGGTTGGCCGGTATTTACTGCTGCAATATAAGTATAAGGGTAATCAAGCGGCGCTTGCCCTTGTTGAGAAACGTTCAGATACCGAGTTACAAAAGCGTTTACACCACTCTTTTTATTTTGAATGTAATCGAATTCGTTAAGCAGAATAACGTCTGGGTTAACACGCTGTATAATTTCAGCAATGTTTTTTACTTGATCGTTGTCACCCGTACTCAGCACCTGTTGCAGCACCTTGTCGCTTGGCGGCATGTTTAGGTGGCGATAATTAGTTGCCTCCATACTTACATTGAATGTGGCGACCTTGAGGGGCTGTGAAAAAACAGAAAAAGGCAAAAGCGCTAGCAGCGTGAAAAACGTTATGGGTTTCATGAGGGTAGTTTTTGTTACATTATCACACAAACATACCAGAACGTGAGAGGTAAGCAATACCGCGGTTGCAAGTTCTTGTTACGTGCTGTCCTTACCATATAGCCTACACCTCCACGAAACTATTGCTCCATGTAACTAACGCCTCTACATGACTAACACGTCAGCATAACCAACACGCTATGAATTGATAAACACGTATACTTTTCAGCGCATTTAAAAGCAAAATAAACCAAACAAAATTAAATATTAAAAACAAAATATTAATAAAAACATGAATATTAAAATTTATTTCCAATAAAACCAAAGCTAGCGCACAAATTTAAACATTTATTCTATGTTTGCCCTGCTATTGTCAATAGCAGTGGTGTTTTAACATAAAGGTATGCCGTGTCTCATTGGGTTTCAAAAGCAATTCAAACTATAAATGCCGACTTTCAACGTTCAGCAGATACTCATCTTATAAAGCTAGATCAACTTGCCATTCAAGGAGTAGATGTCTATTTGAAGGACGAGAGCACACATCCTACAGGGAGTTTGAAGCACCGCTTAGCGCGCTCTTTATTTTTATACGCGCTTTGTAATGGCAAAATTCATCAAAACACAACGGTAATAGAGGCGTCATCGGGCAGTACTGCTGTGTCTGAAGCCTACTTTGCCAAAATGATAGGCATTCCATTTGTTGCAGTAATGCCGCGTTCAACGGCACAGAGTAAAATAGCGTTAATTGAACGCTATGGTGGTGAATGCCACTTTGTTGACTGCCCTACTCAAATGCATAGCGAAGCCAAACGGGTTGCCAATGAACTAAATGGCTACTTTATGGACCAGTTTTTATACGCAGAGCGCGCTACTGACTGGCGAGGCAACAACAACATTGCTGAAAGTATCTTCGAGCAAATGAGCGCTGAGCCACATCCCATACCGCATACAATTGTCATGAGTGCAGGCACCGGCGGCACCTCAGCTACTATCGGTCGCTATATTCGTTATAAAGGATTAACCACAAAATTGATGGTAGTTGATCCACAGCACAGCGTTTTCTTTGATAGCTTTTATCAAAAAGACCATACACTTACATCACAACGCGGAAGTCGTATTGAGGGTATTGGCCGCCCTCAGGTAGAGGCCTCATTTCAGCATGATGTTATCGATACTATGTTGCGTGTTCCTGATGCTGCAAGTATTGCCACAATGCGGTGGCTAAATGAAAAAATGGGCATTAAGGCTGGCCCCTCCACCGGTACTAATTTGTGGGGCGCGTTAAATGAAGCGCAAGCTATGGAAAAAGAAGGAGTAACCGGGTCAATTGTTACTCTTATGTGTGACAGCGGAGAACGGTATAAAGACACTTACTACAATACCAGTTGGGTGGACAATAATATTGGGGAAACCAGTGAGTTCGATACCACTCTCGACAGAATAAAGGTGGCGTAGGCCACCGTTAGATACGCGATGACTTAATAGTGTTACCTTGTTGCTCCTTTTTAGCCAAGAAGATTAATCAGGCACTAGAGCACTACATTGAGTGTGCAGTGATGTAATGTCAATTTGAAAGATATAGAGCGACACTAAAGTAGTACCGCTACTTATAGGCACTCAACAAATAGCGCATTGCATCAAAAGATGTAGAAAGCGCTGTAGTTTCTTCTGAGAGTAATGGATTTTGCAATCTAAGCATGGTTCTATTGGCCAAATCCAGTTCGTTATTAAGATGTTCTGTATCAACATAACTCTTAAAGAGTTTCAAAAAACTTCCATCTTCAACGGCAATTTTTAAACCTTTCTCTATGCGACTAGCAAGTTCAGGCTTCGCCTTAGACACGAAGAAGAAAATGTAGGAAGGATAATAGAGTACATAATTGGGCTCTATTACAATGCCCTTATTTTTAAGCGCTTTTTGCTCAACAATGGCTTCATTTAATGCTCTAGGAAAGTAATCTATACGCTCTTTTTTAAGCAGTTCAACAAGGAGGTCGTAAGTACTTGTGCCTAATACTAAAAAACCATTTGAGTGAAGAATCTCGTAGTCAGGCCAGTCATGCCCCTGCCCTGCCACCATTTCAGTAAGCGAATTACCTTTGTTGAGGACTGTGAAATTACTCAGGTTTTCTTCAAGTACAAGGGAAACCCGTAAACCCATAATACCGTTTAACAACGGCACTCTAACAGGAATTGCGGTGGTTTCTCGTTCCTTTGACGTTACAGTCCAAAAAACATCAATACCGCCTTTGCCCTCTAACTCTTTCATAATACGGCTTTGTACAAGACGTTCTTTAGTGAAAGTTAATTTGGCTTTACCGTATTCACTTTCAGTCTTTGAAAGTGCAAGCCTTAGCAGTGAGGTGTAATAGTCGTGAGAGTCATAGTCAAATTGGCTACCTGGGAGTGTTCTTACATGCTCGACGTGAGTATCAAATACTTTCAGAGTATCTTCTGATGAAGCAGCATCACTTTTAGCGCTTACAAATATAAAAGGCGTAAGAAAGAAACTTAAAGATAGATTGCGCCACATAGACTTTTTCATGGTTGGGCTTTGAGAAACTCTCTTACTTAATCCCCTTTTCGAAATTCTAGTCCAAAAAACTATGCCCCTCAAACTTTTACATTTTGAAATACCTTAAAACAATAATTAAACGTCTCTTTACCCTTTAATCATATTTGGCAGCTTTTATTTCATTGTTACTTAAAGTAGCGCTTTTTCTAGGCTGACAAATAATGGCAAGCAATAAGATGTTTTGAAACTCTGGTTTTTAACTATCGTTTTTCTAAGAAAAAAAGAGAAACGACACGATGCATGTAAGATGAGGGAGGTGTAGATATGGTAAGTTTTCGATATCCTTACCATATCCAATACTATAGAAAAACGTATAAAGCTTTTGACCTAAAGGGCTAGCCAGCCACTTTCTTGGCAAGTTCTGCGGTTTCCTTACCTAAGTTTTTAAGCTGTTTAATGGTTTTTTCATCTGAAATTTCACCACTATCATTCATTAGCGAGTCGACTTTCGCTATCGCTTTTTGATTTGGTACCACCATAGTGCCTAAGTTCTCAAGCAGCATACGAAGCACGACTAGAACGCGCATTCCACCTAAACCACCAGCAGATGCCGCCATAATACCCGCCACCTTTCCGCGGTATGCCTGCAGTGGTTTTTCACCTTCACCCATGCGCGACGCCCAATCAATGGCATTTTTAAGCAGTGCTGGATAGCTTGAATTGTACTCTGGAGACGCAATTAGAAAACCATCGTGGCTCATTAGTAACTCTTTAAACGCTTGCGCTTTTTCAGGTGTGCCATATTGCGCCTCTTCATCTTCGTTAAATATTGGCATTTGATAGTCTGCCAAATCGATGACTGTAACTTCAGCGCCAGCTTCACGGGCACCTTCGGCGGCAACTTTCATGATGGCTTGGTTGAACGAACCTTTTCGAGTACTGCCTGCAAAAGCAAGGATCTTAGTCATTTGAGTTTCCTGTCGTTGATATTTTTTAATAACCGATAAGTTAAGTTTAACTACCTGTTCCGCGGCAATTCAAACTTCAGACTACTTATCTTCAATACTTCTAACGTAAGAACATAAAAAAAGGCTGACAATAATTGCCAGCCTTTTCAAAATTATTATTTCAGTTGTACCGCGAACGCTACATTTTTTCCAGTGTTTCAATACCCAGAAGGGTTAATCCCTGTTCAAGGGTTTTGGCAACTAACGCTGACAATGCCAAGCGACTGTCGCGAACCTGCGGCTCAATGCCGTCTTTCAGCATTGGGCATGCTTCGTAGAATGTCATAAACGCAGAAGCGACATCATATAGGTAAGTACACAGCACATGAGGCGTTGCTTCACGAGAAACTAGACCAATAACCTCTTCAAATTGAAGAAGCAATACCGCCAATGCGTGCTCTTGTTTTTCAGCAATGTTGATACTTGCTGGCAATGCTGCCATATCAACACCTGCTTTTCTAAATAAGCTTTTCACGCGAGTATAGGCATATTGAAGGTACGGTGCTGTGTTGCCTTCAAAGCTTAGCATCGAGTCCCAGTTAAACATGTAGTCGGTAGTGCGGTTTTTAGATAAATCGGCATATTTCACCGCACCAATACCTACTTTACGCGCTACTTCTTCAAGTTCAGCTTCCGTTAAGTCGCTGTCTCGCTCAGCAATAAGCTTACCTGCGCGCTCAACGGCTTCATCAAGCAATTCAACAAGTTTTACCGTGCCGCCCGTACGAGTTTTGAATGGCTTACCATCATTACCAAGCATCATACCAAATGGGCAGTGTTCATAGCTTTGCGACGCTTTCATAAAGCCCGCTTTACGACCCACAATTTCAGTTTGCTTGAAATGTAGTGCCTGGCGAGCATCGGTAAGAATAAGGGTGCGATCTGCGTTTAGTTTGCCACTGCGATAGCGCATCGCCGCAAGGTCGGTAGTGGCATAAAGATAACCGCCGCCTGACTTCTGCACAATGTACACCGCAGGATTGCCTTCTTTATCAGCAAGCTCAGGAATAAACACTACCTGAGCACCTTGGTCTTCTACCGCGATACCTTGTGCTTTCAGGTCACTAATTACATTGGCTAAATCGTCGTTATAAGCCGACTCACCCATAATGTCTTTGCGAGTAAGGCTTACGTTTAGCTTGTCATATACTTCTTCAGAGTGTGCAATAGACACATCGATGAACTTTTCCCAAAGCGCTAGGCACTGGGCGTCGCCACCTTGAAGCTTCACTACGTATTCACGTGCACGATCAGCAAAGCCGTCTTCTTCATCAAAACGCACTTTTGCTTCACGATAGAAGTCTTCAAGATCAGAAAGCGCTGTTTCCGCCACTTCGTCTTGCAGCTTGTCAGAAAGGTGCGCCAAAAGCATACCAAACTGCGTTCCCCAGTCACCCATATGGTTTTGGCGAATTACATTGTGACCTAAAAACTCAAGTACCTTAACTACGGCATCACCTATAATGGTGGTTCGAAGGTGACCTACGTGCATTTCTTTCGCTAAGTTTGGCGATGAGTAGTCTACAACAATGTTTTGCTGCTCTGACTTTGTGATGCCTAGACGCGAGTCGGCAAGCGACGCTTCGCATTGGTTAGCTAACCAATCGTTATTTAAGTGCACGTTAATAAAACCAGGGCCAGCGACTTCAAGTTTGCTTGCAACGTCTTCAAGCTTTACGGTTTCAACAATTTTTTCTGCAATATCACGTGGCTTTTGCTTTAGCTGCTTTGCTAATGCCATAGCACCGTTAAACTGATACTCGCCAAATTCAGGTCGAGCGCTGCGCGCAACCGGCACTGGCGCATTATCTACGCCCATCTCTTTAAGAGCGTCAGTGAAACGGTTAACTAATAGTGCATGTATATTCATAATGTGTTTTGTCTTTTTAAATTTTTACTGGCTGTGCTTTTGCTAGCTTGCGTTTAAATGAGCTTATCCAAATCAGCTTAGTTTTCGCGCGTGTTGGTAAACTGAATATCAGGGTAGCGCTCTTGAGCAAGCTGTAAATTCACCATGGTCGGTGCGATGTACGTAAGGTTATCACCACCATCTAAGGCAAGGTTTTGCTCGCCCTTGCGTCGGAATTCGTCCAGCTTTTTTTCGTCGCCACTGTAAACCCAACGCGCCGTTGCTACGTTAACGTGCTCGTATAAGGCATCTACGTTGTATTCCGCTTTAAGACGCGCAACAACCACATCAAACTGCAGAACACCTACCGCGCCCACAATAAGGTCGTTGTTTGCAAGAGGACGGAAAACCTGAACCGCACCTTCTTCTGAAAGCTGAATAAGCCCTTTAAGCAGCTGCTTTTGCTTTAGCGGATCTTTTAAGCGAATTCGCTTAAATAGCTCAGGTGCGAAGTTAGGAATGCCGGTAAAACGGTAATTGTCACCCGATGTGAACGTATCACCAATACGGATGGTACCGTGATTATGCAAGCCTATAATGTCACCAGCATAAGCTTCTTCTAGCAGTGCGCGATCGCCAGCAAGGAATGTTAGTGCATCTGAAATACGCACGTCTTTGCCCAAGCGACTGTTGCGCATTTTCATGCCCTTTTCATACTTACCCGACACAATTCGGCAAAATGCAATGCGGTCGCGGTGTTTAGGATCCATATTCGCTTGAATCTTAAATACAAAGCCGCTGAACTTACCGTCAGTACTCTCTATAGTGCCTTCTTCAGTTTCACGACCAAGTGGTGCAGGCGCCCACTCAACAAGGCCATCAAGCATATGGTCTACACCAAAGTTACCTAATGCTGTACCGAAAAATACTGGCGTTAATTGACCTTCTAAGAAAAGCTCTTGCTCAAATTCATTAGACGCACCGCGTACAAGTTCTAATTCATCACGCAGTGTTTCAACAAGGTCGCTACCTACCGCAGTATCAAGCTCTGGGTTATCTAGCCCCTTGATAATACGCACGTCTTGAATTGTGTGACCTTGACCGGTTTGATACAAAATAGTTTCGTCGCGATGCAGGTGATAAACGCCTTTGAAGCTTTTACCGCAACCAATTGGCCAGGTAATTGGCGCGCATAAAATATCAAGCTCTGTTTCTACTTCATCCAACAGTTCCATAGGATCGCGAATATCGCGGTCGAGCTTGTTCATAAAGGTTACGATAGGTGTATCGCGAAGACGCGTAACTTCCATCAGTTTACGTGTTCTGTCCTCTACACCTTTTGCTGCATCAATTACCATCAGGCATGAGTCAACAGCGGTAAGCGTACGATAAGTATCTTCAGAAAAGTCTTCGTGCCCTGGTGTATCTAGAAGATTCACCAAGTGGTCGCTGTACGGAAACTGCATGACAGATGTTGTCACCGAGATACCACGCTCTTTTTCCATCTCCATCCAGTCAGACTTGGCATGCTGCCCTGACTTTTTACCTTTTACAGTACCGGCAGTTTGTAGCGCGCGTCCGAACAATAATACTTTTTCAGTAATGGTAGTTTTACCGGCATCGGGGTGCGATATGATGGCGAACGTGCGTCGCTTTTTAATCTCTTCTAACAGCTTCTTATCTGACATTAATACTTATCTTCGTTATCTATCATCTTTGCAAACAACGTGTTTGCTAATGCGTTTCAAAGCGGATAAGCACTGCTTTTCCGCGCAAACTTAACGTTGCGATAAAACGCTTGATACATCATGGAATTTATTGGCGCGAATTTTAGCATTTTACGGCACGTAACAGTAGAGTGAATTGCCAAGAAACTTTGGGGTGTTTTTTGTCGTTGATAAAACAAATAATGCCGAAGAATGTTCCTGCTACATCTAGGTGTCAAAAACTAGACAGTAACAGTTAAATTTAACTATTGTGTTACTATGGATCGCAAAGGTTATAGCAAAGAATACTGCGTCAAAAACGTAGCTATTCTATTGGTTTATAAAGGAACTTCATGAAGAGAAGCTGCTTATTGTTTATTGTTTTACTGCTTAATTTCCATGAAGCGTTCGCATCTGCCAAATTCAATAATGAAAACAGTGCACTGGTGCTTGATGAACATATGGAGTTCGCCGTAAGCGACACAATATCATCTGATAACCTAAAGTGGGTGAAAGATGACGCCATACTGAATAGGCAGCCAAACCAGTATCTTCACTTTCGCGTCACGCTAAATAATGAATTCAACCAAACAATTCCAGTGTGGTTTAGTGTTGGCTTTCCGGCCATGAAAACCTTGGTCGTTAAAGCCAATGGAGAGGTATGGGAGACAGGAGACGCTTTCCCATTTAAATCAAGAGAAGTTCACGTTTCGAATTATCATTTTCCTCTACAGCTACAACCAAAAGAAACAGAACTGATTCAAGGGTATATGAAGGGTGAAATACTGCGCTACACGTTTGTTGTGGGTTCACCGGAATATTTTACCAATATGTATGTTGATACCCTTCAACGTGATATGACATTTTTCGGTGCAATGTCGCTGCTAACGCTGCTCTGCTTTTTAGGCTTTTTTGCTAGCCGGAAGATTGTATTCCTGAGCTTCGCCACATTCATTTTCGCAACCACATTCTGGTTTTTTCGAGTATTTGGATACGCCTTTGAACTGTTATGGCCACAAGCTCCATGGCTAAATGATATTAGCTATGCAGTTAGCGTTTATGCGGTTTTAATCTCTTCTTTCTGGGTAGTTTTTGCTAGCCTTTCAAGAGATGGGCACCAAGTGTTCGGCGCAACATGGGCGAAATGGTTTTGTGTAGCATTACCTTTTATTGGCCTACTAGCATGGCAAACAGTTAGCTTAGACTTTGCACTTAAACTACCTGTACTCCTGTTTTTCGGCTTCATTGTTATGGCAGCTATCGTGATAACCGTGGAACATAAAAAGGGTTCGGACCGAGCTAAATGGCTGGCCGCGGCGATGCTTCCAGTCACACTGAGCACGCTAATTCTAATCTCCATTGCTGTTTTTCAGATATCCATCGACCTTGATCCCATTGCTACCTTTATGACAGGTATCGTTCTTACTTCCCTGTTTATTGTTTCACTAACTACCAGCTACATGGTTAAAGTGGTTCAGCGAGAAAGAGATGCTCAAAAAGTAGCTGCGCAAGACAAAGCTCGACAAGCCGAAAAGTTAGAGGCTCTGGTAAAAGAGCGAACGCTTGAACTGGAAAAAACAAATAAAACGCTCGCTAAATTAGCATCATGCGACGTACTCACGGGGCTTCCAAATCGTCGAAGCATCGACTTTTTCGTAGACGAATCATTCACTGCTAACTCAGATGATGCGCAGCAATGCACAGAAGATATAGTACTTTTTGTGGCTTTACTCGACCTTGATCACTTTAAAAGCATTAACGATAGATATGGACATGACTTGGGCGATATAGTGCTTAAGGCGGTTGCACATGTGCTCCAAGACTTTAATAACGATACTCGAATTGCAGGACGATACGGCGGAGAGGAATTTGCAGTAATAGAAAGAAAGAGAGAAAGAAAGCGAGAGCGAGGAAACCACGAGGAAGCGTCCTTTGCAAAAACACTTTCTACAATTCACAAGTCGATTAATGAGCTTGAAATCGCTGAGCTTCCAGACCAACAAGTAGGTGTGAGCATAGGATGGTCGAGCTGCACAACTTCTGATGATATCGTTGATGCGTTTAGGCGAGCAGATAACGCCCTTTATGCCGCGAAGGATAGAGGGCGAAATGTAATACTAGATAGTTAACAATTAACGTACTACCTGCAAAAAGCATTTAATACGCAGTGCAACTAGTCCCATTCAGGGGCAAAGTCAGGCGTAGCTTGACGGTCTCCACAGTCAAGAGCGTCTATTTTTGCAATGTCTTCAGCGTCTAGCTTAAGTGATAACGACTTGAAGTTAGTTTCCAAATTCTTGCGCTTTGTTGAGGACGGTATAGTTATTAAGCCGTGTGCTAACTCCCATGCAACTACCACCTCAGCGGCTGTTACATTGTGCTTTTCTGCTATAGCGATAATGGTATCGTCTTTTAGCACCTTTCCTACAGCAAAAGGCATATAGCCTGTCACCGTTATACCATGCTTTGCACAGGCCTCACGTACCTTCTCGTTTATCAAATAAGGATGAACCTCAACCTGATTTGTGGCAATTTGGCCTTCGCCCAAGATGCTTACTGCCTGTTCAATTTGAGCAACAGTGAAATTAGAAACGCCAATTGCTTTGGTAAGGCCCATTTCTTTCACGCGCAGAAGTTCACCCAAATACTCTTCCATGCTTTCGCCGTTCTCAGGTGAAGGCCAATGAATAAGCAAAAGGTCGACATAAGATAGCTGCAGCTTGTTTAAGCTCTCTTTTACGCTATCAACAAACTGTGACTTGTTTAGCTTGTCATTCCACACTTTAGTAGTAACAAAAATATCCTCTCGCTCAACGCTACTGTCTTTAATAGCACGACCTACAGACTCTTCGTTACCATAAATTTGTGCTGTATCAATGTGCCTAAAGCCAACGTCTAGCGCCATTGTTACGCTGTCGTATGCTTCGTCATCTTTTAGACGAAATGTACCTACGCCTAATGAAGGAATGTTCCATGGTGATTGCTGTGCTACTTGCATAACGTCTCCTTTTAAGTTGAATACTTTATAGTGTTTGATAGGCCCATTTAGACCAGTTTCAACCCCAAAACGTTAATCTTCACTAACTACAGGCTATTGAACTTGAACAAGTGGGCATTGATTTCTAGCATAATTGGTCTTGCGGAATTTACGACTTCAGCGTTTGCGGAGCATTTTTGTCTAGGTAACCACTGAAACGGGTAAGTAATAGCGCTGCGACCGAGATAAGCGCACCTATCCATGCTGTATCAGACAATTGCATACCATCTACAATTGCGCCTCCCAAGATAGAGCCCACTGCAATGCCAATGTTAAATGCGGCAATGTTAAGACCTGAAGCTACGTCTACGGCATTGGGCGTATACTTCTCAGCCAATTGCACAACGTATACTTGAAGGCCGGGAACGTTACCAAAAGCAAAGGCTCCCCATAGCAGTACCGTGATCACAGCAGCTACCTTACTTCCCATAGTAAACGTTAGTGCAAACAGAATAATGGCAAGTGCAGAAAAGATAACGGTAAGTGCGCGAATTGGGCCTTTCTTATCCGCAAGTTTCCCACCGTATATGTTCCCTACTGCAACCGAAACGCCATAAACAAGCATAATTAGGCTTATAGCTGAGGGCGCAAAACCGGCCTCCTCTTGCAAAATAGGCGCTAAATAGGTAAAGGCCGTAAACGTACCGCCATAACCTAATATGGTCATAAGATAGACTAGTATAAGCCTAGGCTGAACAAGTACTCTCATTTGTTCACTGAACGTAGCGGGCTTGCTTTGCTTTAAGTTATTTGGCACCAGTAATGCGCTGCCAATCAGCGCAATAGTACCTAGCGCGGAAACCACTAAAAATGTGGCTCTCCATCCAAAGTTTTGCCCTATCCAGGTGCCTAACGGCACACCAGTAACAAGCGCTACAGTTAAGCCTGTAAACATAATGGCAATAGCACTCGCTTCCTTTTCTTTTGCGACCAAACCGGTAGCAATTGTTGAGCCTATAGAGAAAAATACGCCGTGGGCAAGACCCGTTAACACTCTAGCCACTATCAAACTCTCGTAACTAGGAGCCTGCCAAGCCAGTAGGTTTCCCGCCACAAAAAGCGCCATTAAACTTAATAGAACATGCTTTCTGTTCCATTTTCCAGTAAGTGCGGTTAACACTGGTGCGCCTACGGCAACTCCAACGGCGTATAAGCTAACTAACAAACCCGCACTGGGTAGTGAAACGCCTAAATCAGCGGCAATTGTTGGCACTAGCCCTACAATTACAAATTCTGTAGTACCAATAGCAAACGCACTTAGCGTTAGTGCAAATAATGCAATAGGCATTGTTAATCCTCACATCGTTAAAAGGCAAAGCGCAGCAGTAATAAAAAGCGCTCTGTTCTTTGTTATTTAAAAGTGTGTACAGTGTGAGGTGTTTTTTATTTGCAAAAAATAGCACTAATGACAAAATACTTTTGTTGTTTTCGTAAAAGAGTGTGCATTATGGCAGTGAAATCTAAAACCGAAGATCTTGAGGCATTTCTTACTGTGGTAGATACGGGAAGCTTCTCGGGCGCTGCAAGCTTGTTAAATCAGCAAGTAGCCAAAGTTAGCCGAGCTGTAACACGACTTGAAACGCAATTAGACGTCACGCTGTTAAACAGAACAACGCGAAGGCTAGAGTTGACTGAGGAAGGCGCTCTATTTTTACGCTACGCCCGAGAAAGCTTAAACACGCTAGAAAAAGGTGAAGAAGCGCTAAAGCTGCTTAAACACGCTCCATCAGGAAAGCTTCGTGTAGATGCCGCAAGCCCTTTTGTACTTCATCAACTTGCGCCTTTGGTCAAACCTTTCAATAAGCTGTATCCAGATATCTCTTTAGATATCACAAGCCACGACAGTATTATCGATTTACTGGAGCACAAAACGGATATTGCTATCCGCATAGGTGATTTAGGTGACTCAAACCTGCACGCTCGCCACTTAGGTAGAAGTAAGCTTTATCTTGTTGCAAGCCCTGAATACTTAAAAGATAACCCTATAAATGGCGACGTGAGTTCATTACCCCGACATAAACTCATTGGGTTTAGCGACTCAGCAAGCCTTAATAAATGGCCGTTAAAGCAAGAACCTAAACTTTCATTTCATTTGCAGGCATCAAGTGGCGAAACCATTAGGCACTTGTGTTTAGCGGGCCAAGGAATCGCTTTGTTGTCTTATTTTATGATTCATCACGATATCGAAAACGGTACGCTGGTCCCTATTTTCAAAGACGATATTGTCTCTCCAAACCGACGAGAAGCCGTGCAAGCGGTTTACTACAAAAATAGTGCTGTCTCGTCACGTATCACTGCTTTCCTTGATTTTATTCAACCAAGGCTGACACTTTAAACTTAGGTTATTGCCCTTTGCCTAGTAGCTTTTTCAAGGCGCTCGGCGGCAAGCCATTCACAATCAACGCAGCAATCATAAGTACTGCACCAGCAACCACCATAGGCAGTAGTGTTTCGTTTAATATGATCACTGAACTTACATAACCCACAATAGGCGTAAGCGTGCTTATAAGTACAATTTTATCAGGGGGAAGTTTCGGGCCAGCAGCAACCATTAAGCCAAACCCTAAGCCTGTAGCTACAGGGCCGATGTACATTAAAAGCAGCCAGTCTTGCCATGCATAGTTTACAAAATCTGGTGTGGGCTCAAATACAAGCGCTAGGGCAAGCATCGCCGCGCCTGCAACAGTGAACTGCCAAAATACGGCTTCAATCACCGTGCCCTGCCACTTGTGAAACGACACCCTTCTAATTGCAAGCGCCCATAACGCAGAGGCAAGTAACATTCCGGACAGGGGTAACCAAGCGCCAGGCTCACCACTAGCGAACAAAATCATGGCACAACCAATGGTAGAAATACCCGTTAATATCAGCCTTTTTGAAGGCGGTTTTTGCCTGTACCACAGCGTGTCGATAAGTAACATCCAAAGCGGTGTGGTATAGATCAATATGCTTGCAGTACCGGCTGGAATGTATTGCAGCGATAGCGTAATTAACCCCATTGATAAAATAAATTGAAAAAAAGCTACCACCAGCACAACTGCGCGATCTTTGCGGTTTAAAATAGGCAGCCTTTTCTTTGTGAACAGCACGAAAATAGCAAGGACGGGTAAGCTTAATAAAAAGCGCAAGCACACCATCCACACTGGGCCAACTATTTCTAACCCTACTTTCATACCAGGCCAGTTTAACCCTAAACACAATACGGCAACCAAAAGCATTTTTATGCCTTTAGACTGCTGTTTTTCCATTATCGATGCTGTAGACATTTATTTTCTTGTCCAAGATAACGCGAGGTTACTTTGTCGCGATTAAGAAGAATCTAAAACCGTATTGTGAATACTAGAACAGGGCACGGTTTTTTGCGGGCGCAAATATAAGTTAATTCAAAGAGGATTGAAACCATTGCGAGGTAAAATAACAGAGAAAGCTGACCACATGGTCAACATAAATAAACAGTGTATGGAAAGAATTAATTACAGATAAAAAAATGCGCAAGCAAGGTAGTGTTTATAGTGGTTTTTCCCACTTCATTATGACAGCATTTTCCTTACCGTTTGCTAGCGGATAATAGTTTTTGCGAATTTCGATGTGATAAAAGCCGTGTTTCTCATACAGTGCAATAGCACTTTCATTGCTCTCTCTCACCTCTAACCACACTTCTACCATACTGTTGTGTAATGATAATGCCAGCACGTGCTTAAGCAACATATCCCCTATTCCACGGCCACGGCATTCCTGTTTAACTGCAATGTCCATAAGGGTGGCTTCATCTAGTACTTCCAGCATAATGGCGTAACCCACAACAATCTCATCTTCTACTGCAAAAACACAGTAATAAGGAGGCGTTAGACAATCTTCGAAGGTGGTGAATTTCCAAGGTGAAAACTGTGCTTCAACATGAATTTCATAAGCTTGCATTATCCATGCAGTCGATGTGTCAGAAGTGACGAGGTGCAGGTTCATTAGTAATTATCGGGTTTGCGAAAAGCTAATTAATGCCTGCCAAAGCGCTCGCTTTTGCTTCTTATCTAGAGAAAGTGGGGCTGCAGGAAGAATGATTGCGTGTTCGTCTACCTTTAACGCAGTGCTTATCATCACACTAGCAACCAATGTAGACGGCAACCCAAGCTGCACACAAGCAAGCTGCAAATCACTAAGCCATAATGCAGCTTGTTCGCGTTGCTCGGCACTTAAAGGAACGCCTTCGGGAGATAAAGGAACGTTTCTCGGCTTTGCAGAGCTGCTGTGTGCTTGTGCATTTGAAGGTGCTGAAACTGAGGCTTTGACTGCCGGCTTATCAGGCTTCGTCTCTGATTTTGCTCCGCCACCCATTTGTGCGCGTAACTGCGCAAGCTTTGATTGCTTTTCTTCTTGGGTAATCGGTTTGGCCTGTGGGCGTTCTGTAACTTGAGCCTGGGATGTTTGTGTTAAAGCCGCCCCGTTATTTACCTGCGCTACTGTGTTATCGCTTTTTTGCTCTTCATAAGCTTTCTTGGTTACCCAAACGGTAATCCCCATTTCTTGAAGAACAGCTTGTTGGTACGAGGTTAGCGACATGGTGCTCACAGAATAACTTTGACTTGGCATAGTTTACGCGATGTTCATACAATATTAAACCTTGCCAGTACACCATACGCGTAACATTGCATATGAAGTACAAGACATTGAAAGCAGGTACTTTAAGGGTTACTTGTGGAAATAATTTGCTTTTCTATTTATCAGTATGAATATTGTTTTGTACAGGAAGTACAAGAGAAGAAAGTGGCAGGGGTGGAGGGACTCGAACCCCCAACCATCGGTTTTGGAGACCGCTGTTCTACCAATTCGAACTACACCCCTAGCGCGCTGTGCATTATACGGATGCGTTAACAAAGGTAAAGCGTTTTTCGTGTCAGTGGCAACTGCATGCTCATTTAACATGCAATACGATGTTTTTTCAGTCTATTCTGCTTCACTTTGACCTAAGGCCTTAAACCATAAGTCGTTTGTAACCGATACAATTTCCTTATGAAGCTGGAATTTAGCTAACGCTTCGTCAAAAGAAATACCAAGTATGGTGGTATAGCACTGTAAAAGCGCTGTGCTCTCTTCAACAGTTAACTTATTAATCAAACAGCAGCTTGCCAAATCGAAGTAACGGTTTCCCATTGCTGAGTACTCCCAGTCAATAACAACGGGAATATCGTTCGCTCTGCACAATACATGACTGGATAATAAATCATTATGGCAAAGTACTAAGTCATTGTCGTCTTGCTCACTTTTAATCACGTTACTACGAAGCGATACAGCGTGCAGGTACAGCGAGTCATTTGGTTCCAAATTAGCGACATTTATATAGTGTTGCCAGCGTTCAATAAGATTCAATGGCCTTGCAGTAATTGGCAGTTGGTGGATTCGAGCGAGTACATTAGCAAGGGTTTCAGGTTTTGCCTGCGCAACTTTTATATTTGGTTGCCATTGCTCTACCCATAGTGTTTCATCATCACTTAGCCAAATGGCACGGGGAGCAATATCAAGCGAATGCAACTGTTGTTGAAGTACAAACTGGTGAGTACGATTCACACCGCTGAAAGTGTCGTTACCCAGCCATTTTACTGCGTAGTCTGCGCTTGAAGATGTATCGTCATTTCCTTCATCCTGAACGCGATAAACATCATTTACCGCGCCTGCGGGATGCTTGGTGATTTTTGCATTGTCGGAAAGCCTAAGCGCCTTCTGCAGAAGCGGGAGGATATTCAACATTTCTGCTCTGCTTGTTGTACTGCATCATCCATTGATAGTAACCAAATATTGAGAAAACGACATAGCCTGCAAACAAGCAGGCAGACAGTGCGTAACCCACTTGAAAATATAAAAAGGCGGAAGCAATATTGATGAAGAACCAGTACACCCAGTTCTCCAATATCTTATGGGCTACCATAAAGGTAGTTATGACGCTTAGCAAGTTGATACTTGCATCGAGCAGTAAAAAGTCACTATTGAACTGAGAGCTAGCCATTATCGACAAGCCCCAAGCAAGCAACAATAAGGTAGGCACTAACAAACTATGTAACCACCATGGCCAGTGGATAATCGCGCTTTTCTCTGAACCGCCCCCCCCCTTTGACCACTGATAATAGCCATAACCCGCCATTACCATGTAAAAGAAGTTTAATGCTGACTGAAAAGGCAAAGTTACTTG
This sequence comes from Alteromonas sp. S167, assembly GCF_036864375.1. NCBI lineage: Bacteria > Pseudomonadati > Pseudomonadota > Gammaproteobacteria > Alteromonadales > Alteromonadaceae > Alteromonas > Alteromonas sp. S167. Next base: position 399,816 of record NZ_JAZETR010000001.1, on the reverse strand, counting down.
CCAAAACAAGTAGGTATAGATAGCCGTGCTCACGAAAGCACACAGCCAGCACCAACTATTTTGCAAAGCGGCTAATAATACATAACCAATGGCAAGCACTACTGCCACCCACTCTAGTAGTGAAGTGGCAGCAATTTGCTCTGAAAAGCTTGTAAGGAAATCGGCCATTACGACTTTCTTGCCTGCATCGCGTCAAAGTTGAGGAACTTAGCTACAAATATTGCCTGCCCCACCTCTTCGTGCGTACGCTGCATTTCTTTACCCAAAATACCCATTACCTCACCGTATTCACCTGTCACTTGCGTGCTCGTAGAGCTAGTCGAGACAGTGATGGTGTCATAACCGTTTAACCTATCAATGAAGTTTTGGATAGGTGGAATGTATTCGTTCACCAATGGATAAAGCGACAACTCAACCATAACGTGCATAACGCCTCCTAGAACTCGTACTTAACCGTAACACCGTACTGACGACCGTTACCAATTTGAAAGTACGGCTCATCGAATGCATACTCATCGCGAGGGTCGTTACTAAAGCCGCCGAATCCACGTGTGAAATACTCTCTATCAAACGCGTTTTGTACCCATAATGAAGTTTGCCAATCGCCGCTAAATAGCACCAGTTCTGAATTCACTAAAGCAAAACTTGGCGACGTTACGTCATGGCCATCTGAGAAACGGTACTCACTTTTAAAGTCTACATCGACGCGCCACATTAGATTATCGGTAAACGCATATTCACTAAATACGTTAGCAGTCCATTTTGGTGCTTGCGCCTGACGTTGTTCATCAATAACAGTACCATCAGCAAGTGTGTAACCTTCAAATTTAGCGCTTAGGTAACCTACCGAGGCATCAATACGAAACGCATCGCTTGCAAACCAAGAAAGCTCAAGTTCAGCTCCCTTGTTTTCGCCTACATCAGCATTGGCAATGACGTCTGCAAAACCCGAGCTACCATCTTCACGCTCAATAACTTCAAAGTCACTTATTTGTGTGTCTTTTCTATCCATGAAGAAAATAGCGGCACGTGCTGTTAGTGACGGTGTAAACAGTGGTCCTTTCACACCTAACTCATAGTTCCAGTTGTACTCTTCATCAAAGAAACGTTGATTGTCTTGAAGACGATTGTCTGGGTTAAAGCCAGCGCCTTTGAAGCCGCGCGATATACTTGCATAGTAGAAATGGTCACCGGCTGTATATTGCAGTGCCACTTTACCGCCCACCATATTGGTGTCGAATGCACGGCCTAAACCGTTATTATCGATAAAGTCGAAGTCATAATTTTCTAAACGAAGGCCCGCCACCAATGTCAGGTTTTCTTGAAGCGCGGTTTCTGTCTGTAAATAAAGCGCCGTAGTGGTTGGCTCGTAGGTACTTGCATAGTCGCCGTCTGCGAAGGTGTATTGACGAAGTAAATTCTCTTCAGTGGTTTTGTAAAATGCGCCCAGTGTCCAATCGGTCATGCCATCAAACAAAGCAGCACTTTCAGATGAAACAAATCGGATTTCACCGGTTTGTGTTTCTACATCTCTGAAATAAGCGTCAAAAGAGGTATAGCCAAATGGGTGAAAGCCGGTGAACGTCCAATCTTCATCGTAGCCATACGCAATATTATGAGACGCATGTGTTGCGATAAGAATTAAGTCGCCCGCTTTTGAAGACGTTGTAGAGCGTATACTCACTGCATGGGTTTGATGCTCGTCGAAACCCGGCTCGTCCGAGCGTGTTTTATTGTCGTTATCTAATGAAAATGCGTCGTAGCCGTTATCTATATCAAACCAGCGGTAGGTTAATGCTAGCTTAGTGCGTTCGCTAACGTTACCTTCTAAAGCAAAACGCAGTGCCGATTCGTCAATATTATTGGTGTCGTCTCTGCCTAAAAACGTATTTTCAACAAAACCATCGCTGCGGTTATGTACTAATGCAACACGATATCCCCAATCGCTGTTGATATTATTGCCAGTGGCCGCTTCTATACGATAGCTATCTTTATTGCCGATACGCGCTTCAACATAATCTGGCGCGGCATCACCTACTTCATTACTAGTAAGCTTTACTGCACCGGCTAATGCACCTGTTCCATACAGTGTGGCTTGAGGGCCTCGGTATACTTCTAACTGTTTAGTATCGAAAATAATGCCCGCAGCGGCCAAACCAGAGAAGTCGAATTCATCTACGATGAAGCTAACTGAAGGGTTAATGGGTTCAGCAAATTGACTGCGCTCACCAATACCGCGAATTTGAATGAAACGTCCTCGCGAAGCACCAGCAGCAAAATTAACATTGGGAATACTGTTTAACACACTGTCGACATGAGAAGGCTGTCTGCTACGAAGACGCTCTTGATCAATAATTGAAGCACTAGCACTCAGCTGGTCTAACGTGGTTTGACGAAAATCGCCTGTTACAACAACGCGCTCTATGTCTTTTGGCGATGCGCTATCTGTTTGAGCATTTTCGCTAACGTTTTGAGCGTAAACAGAAACCGAGCTGGCAATTAATGAAAGTGTGAAAAGTGATTTGTACATGGGATCTCTTATTCTTCTAAAGAAAAAAGACCCGGCTTTAACGGCAGGTGATTAGGCTAAATTGTGCACCATCCCTACGCCGGTATTATCCGGATCAGGTGTAAGGGTTCCCACGATGTGGATCTCAGACCGAAAACGGACACCCCTTGGTAACGTGAGCGCAGCTAAACTGCCGCACTCAAAAACTGCGACGGAGTCTACCAGTTAGATAAACATCGTCAAGCGAAGTTAGCGTTAAGCTAACTTCATATTAGAAATAACATATACACTTAGCTTTCTTCGATATTCATATTAAGCCTACGAACTTCATCGTCGGTTTGTGCCTTAAGAACTTCTAAAGTTTTTCCGTGAGACGTTGGAAGGCGAGTTTCAGGATCTACTTTTACAAACACAATATCGTCGGCAAAACAAATTGTCTTTTTTGTTGCCTTGTTTCTTACCAAGCAACTTACCGTTATAGAAGTACGACCTACTGCTTTTGTCTCTAATCCAAATTCTACAATATCGCCTTGTAATGCCGGAGACTCGAAGCTAATTTCACCAATGTGCTTTGTTACCAGGCAATTGGTTTCCAATTGACAAATTGCCCAAATGGCAGCTTCTTCGTCTATCCATTCCAACGCGCGCCCACCAAAAAGTGAATTGGCATAGTTAAGATCGTTTGGCATTACTAAACGCCGAGAAAGAAAGCGCATTCGAATTCCTCTTTATAAATCGCTACTATATGGCTAAGTATAACGAAAAATCACACCTATGGCGCTAAACGAATTACGTAATTGGCTTCATTTCCCTTATGAAAACGCACAGTTAAACGCAAGCATTCATAGGCGGTTACTTGTTGTTAACGGTAACGAAACATTTGTTGATGAACAGGCCACTGCGCTACTAGCACAATTAGCCCCTGACTTAACTGTAAACACGTTCTACAGTGCTAAGTTAAAGGGTAAGAATCGACAGAATTTACTGGGAAACGAGTGGGACATTGCTGTTTTAGATTGCCGCAGTGTATTTAGGCCCAGTATTTTGATGGCCGTAGCCGGAACGGTGAAAAAAAGTGGCTGTTTGGTCTTACTGTGTCCTGACCTAGAAAAGTGGCCCCATAATGTAAATTTAGATTTTATATCGTTTGGCTACGAGCAAAAGCACAGTCGATATCTGCGCTATTTTGTAACACACCTTAAGCTGCAACCGTGGGTATGTTTTCATAACGAAAACGAAACTATTATTCCAGACAACGCCGTACTGGCGGCGAATACAAACAAGCAAAATACAGCAGCGCCGTTCAAATCGGCCGATCAAGAAAAAGCCTTTACCGAATTACAGGCCCTTTACAATAAGAAAGCACTTAATGCCACTATTACCGCGCCTAGGGGGCGAGGTAAGTCTTCTCTTTTAGGCTTATTTACTGTTCACTTGTTAAAACAAGGGCAAAACATTCTGCTTACCAGCAGCAACATAGAAAACATTGCGAATATACTACAACGTCTTCCTTTTAACGACGATGACCAACGTTTATCTATTTCTTCAAGAAAAACACGATTAGAGCTAGATTCTGGCACCTTGCAATGGGTAGCACCGGACGATCCTAGATTGGTTAACGACCATGACGAACAATGGGACATTTTAATTGTTGATGAAGCGGCCTCTATTCCTCTACCTTCGTTGCAGTCATTTATTTCCCATCATCATCATTGGTTATTAAGTACTACGCTTCAAGGATACGAGGGAAGTGGTAGCGGCTTTATGCTGAAGCTTATGCCGACTTTGGAAAGCAATAGGGTATCCCATATAACACTAACCAGCCCAATACGCTGGTATGACAACGATTTACTCGAGCGTTTCCTTACGTCGCACTGTTTGTTCAACAGCTCACTATCTCTTAGCCCTAAAAGAGACGACGATTTAGAGATACAACATGCTGTGTTTTCAATTGAAGAAATTAACCGACTGTCTTTAGAGGATGTGAGTAGCATAATGCAGCTACTTGCTTCAGCGCACTATCAGACGACTCCTGACGATTTCATGCGAATTTATGATAGCCCAGAGACAGTGCTAGCAGTACTTAGAATAGAACATCAAATTGTTGCGGCATGTATCGTAAACAAAGAAGGCGGAGAAAAACTAGCACCACTGGCTTCTGATATTGCTGACGGCAAGCGTCGTCCTAAAGGCCATTTAGGCGCCCAAAGATTAGCACTTTTGAGCGCTAATAAAGATACGGCTTTACTTAATTACTGGAGAATAAATCGCATTGCAGTTATACCTCACCTTCAAAGCCTAGGGCTGGGCAGTAATATGCTTAAACAAATTATTAAAGAAGCTCAAAGCGAAGGTGTAGATGCCGTATCTACATCGTACGGTGCAACACATGAGTTACATGCATTCTGGGAGGCTAATAAATTTTCTATTGTTGATACAGGCAGAAAACCCAACAAAGCCAGTGGCGAAACAAGCGCAATGGCACTTTTGCCCTTAACTGACAACGCTCGTGCCCTCACGGTAACGTTACAGAACCTCCAAACAGCAATAAGCGCCAGTGCGACGTTTTCTTCTTTGTCAGAAAGTTTGCAAACGCTATACGTTAAAAAGGTGCTTCACTTTGCTTCAGGGTATCGACAGCTTGGTGATGCGCAGCCCTACCTTATTGCTATTGCGCATTATCAACGTGCAAATGCAGGTCTTAGTGAAAAACTAATAACACAAGACGTTCTAAGCGCTTTAACTAGTGGCATGGAGTCTGTGCACGCGCTGCAAGCACAATTAGGTGCAAACGGCATTAAAGAATTACAAGCAATTATTAGAAAAAGTATAGATTCTGAAAAACTTGCTTCGTTAATGACAAAGTAAGAACTGCAATTAGCCTCTTTTTAGTCAAAAGCACTTTCTATTGGCAATAAAAAAGCCTCCCAAGGGAGGCTTTCAAAGAAAGTTCGAAGTATTAAATGCTAATACCACGGTTCTTCGCTTTTTCCTTAATGTAAGGTTCCCATGCTGACGCATTGCGACGCATAGAGCGATCTTTCTTAGCTTCAACTACGTGCTTGTAGGCTGCTTTGAAGTTACCTGCATAGAAGTTAGCTTCCATTAATGAGAAGTGGACCTTAGCAGGATTATCAATACCGCGCTCTAACGCACTCTCAAGAGCCTTTATAGCGCCTCTGTAATCTTCAGCAACCATTAACAGCGTACCTTGCTTGCGATAATGCTCAGGGTCTGAACTCTTCGCTGCTGCTTGCGCATAAAGGCCTGCCGCAGTTTTAAAGTTCTTAGCCTGGTGATAGGCGTTCGCAATATTTGCAAGCATATCTGCATCATTCTTAAGCAAACCGCCCTTCATGTGCTTTTCAAGCAGACGAGCTGCGCGATAAGGCATACCGTTTGTTTGGTATAACTGAGCAAGTGTCTTTATTTCGTTCTCTTTCTCCAAAAAGCCTTGGTTATACGCCATTTCGAACGTTGAAAGACCTTTTTTATAGTCTTCAACTAAAAGATAAAAGAAACCTAGACGAGACCACCACGTTTTTTCCTGAGGGAAAACACGTACTAGTTCTTCAGCTACTGCAACCGTTTCTGGGTACATCTTACGCTCGTAGTAAGAAGTCAGCTTTAATACATACGGGTTTTTGTTCGGCTCTTCGTACAGTGCAATTGCTCTGTCTGCTGGCTCTACCATTTTGTCTAATTGCTTAGACTCAAATAGCGCCTGTGCCAAACGCGTATATGTATCAGCGTCTTCTTTACACGTAAAATCCATCCAAGCATTGTACCACTTGATAGCGCCCGTGTACTTCTCTTCTTGCATGCTCAGGTCACCAAGAAGTTTCAGTGTTTGAGCGTGTTCAAGATCATTCAGTACTTTTGGCTCTACTGCATCAACAAGATAGCCCAACGCTTTACCGCCTTGGCCTTCTTGTGCTGCTAGCAAGTTACCAATAAAACGTTGCACGTACGCTTTGTCAAAGTCGTCAGAAGGGTCAAGTTCGTATAAAACATTTAACGCTTCGTTAACCTGGTCAAGATTGTAGAATTCGAAAGCTTTTTGCACTTTCTTACCCGTACGCTCACCTACAAGCGTTGTTTTTCCTTTTGTATATCCAGGACAAACAACAGGTGCCGACTGCGCTAGGGCAGCCGGTGCTGAAAGCACCGCACCTGCACCAAGCACTAAAGCAAATGCTGACATTTTGAATGTTTGTTTCATCATGATCATTGCTCCAGTTTAAAGTCTAGCTGTACGAACATGCCTGTTTGTCTAACCGGCTTGCCGTCTACAATCTTAGGCTTGTATTTCCACTTACGTAGCGCACGACGCGCTTCACGGTCGAATACACGCTTAGGTTCAGCTTCGATAACTTCGATATCTTCTACACCACCAACTTCGTTGATTGTGAAAGATAGTCTTACCCAACCTTCACGGCCGTCACGGGCTGCATCAGGTGGATATTTCGGGTCGATACGAACGATAGGTGTAGCATCACCATCGCGCTGCATAGCACCAACACCACCAATGTTTACACCAACACCGCCAGTATCTACAGCAGGGATAGCTAAGCTAAAACCGTCTGCATCTGGTTCCGCTGTTTCCGGCTCAACTTGCTCCATTTTTGGAGGCTGAGGCGGCGGAGGCGGAGGTGGTGGCGGAACACGAGTACGCGTTTGCGTCTGGTCGTCTGGTTCCTGCATTACAATATCAATTACCGGTGCAGGCGGTACTTCGTCTGCTGGTCTAGATGAGTTTTCAATCAACTTAGCCATTAGAACGAACAGGGCAAATGCAACACCAGCACCTAATAGTATAGATACAATTATACGTAACATCTTATCCCCTTGCCGCTACCGAGACTCGGTTAACGCCAGCGGCTTTAACCTGATCCATAATCTCAACTACCAAACCATGCTTCGCCTTAACATCGGCTTGAATGATTACGTAGTCAGTAGGCTGCTCGGTAAGCAGTCTTTCAATATTCGCTCTTACGCTGTCCGGCGCAACTTCACGTTTATCTAACCAAACATTTCCATCTTCCGTTACGGCGATAAAGATGTTCGCATTTTTGTGAAGAATTGCCTGGCTCGCATCTGGCTTGTTAACTTCAATCCCTGCTTCTTTAACGAAAACAGTGGTAACGATAAAGAAGATAAGCATGATAAACACGATGTCCAACATGGGCGTCATGTCGATCTGTGCATCTTCTTCCTCGGTTCTGACTTTTCGAGCCATAATCTCTCTCTCTAATGATGTGGCAGGCTATCAACTAGCCCTTCTCTTGCCAGCTTCACTTTCGCTTCAAGACGTGAACTGATGAACAGTCCAGATAGCGCTGCAACCATTCCCGCCATTGTAGGGATTGTTGCCATAGAGATACCAGCGGCCATAAGACGAGCGTTGCTGGTGCCCTGCGTTGCCATTGTCTCGAAAACGCCGATCATTCCGGTCACTGTTCCAAGTAGACCGATTAGTGGACACATTGCAATAATGGTTCTAATAATCAGCATTCTAGCGTTTAGGTCATCTGACGCTTGAGAAATCCACGCGTCACGGATTCTATGCGCATACCATGATGTGGTATCAGCTCGGGCATCCCAATTGGCGATGATTGTTTTCTTCACCTTTGGAAAGACCGAGGTTAAATACCAGTAACGCTCAATCATTAATACCCACATGAGAAAGAGCGCGGCAGCAACGAAATATAGTACGTCACCGCCGGTAGCGATAAAGTCCCTGACCGATTCGAATAATCCAATCAGGTAATTCATATTACGCCTTCTCCGACTCTGTGTGAGCAGCTACGATACCCGCAGTTTGCTCATCAAGAATGTGGATGATTGACTTGCTACGAGAAGCTACGATGCTGTGAGTAAGGATTAGAGGCAGAGCCGCGATAATACCCTGAGCAGTAGTTACAAGAGCCATTGAGATACTTCCAGCCATCATACGTGGGTCACCAGTACCGAATAGTGTGATAGTTTGGAATGTCTCGATCATACCAAGTACAGTACCTAGTAGACCTAGTAGAGGTGCAATAGCTGCGAAAATCTTAATTACGTTAATGCCGCTTTCGATACGTGGAAGTTCACGTAAGATTGCTTCATCAAGTTTAAGTTCAAGGTTTTCAGCGTCAGCTGTCTTGTTCTCTTGGTATACCTTAAGAATGCGACCTAGAGGGTTGCTATCTGAAGGGTTGCCAACGTTCTTAAGCTGTGAGCGCATTTTGCCGCCAACCAGCGTAAGCGTGATCATTTTGTAAAGACCGATTAGTAGACCAACACCAAGCATAAGCGTGATTGTATAACCTACTGGACCACCAGCGTGATAACGCTCAGACATTGTCGCTTTTTGCTTCAATAGACCAAGGATAGCGCCTTGTGATGGGTCAGCGTAGAAAGGAGTGAAACCTGAAGTTGCGTCGATTAGGTCAGCTGTAGAAGCTACAAAGTGACCATCTGGCTGACGACCTAGAGGCTGTACGATTTCGCCTTCAGCGTCGTAAGCTAGGTAACCAGCTTCACCAACAAGGTTAAATGTACCAACACGTAGTACTTCTTGTTGAGATGAGCCGCCATCTAGATTTACAACTTCTGTAGTGAACTTAACTACTTCACCACCTTCAGTCATTTCTTTTTGTAGTGCGAACCAAAGATCTTCAAGTTCTTTGATGTTTGGTAGGCCTTTAGAGTCTTCTGACATTGCAGCAAGGAACTCACCACGACCTGGGAATTGTGCACTTACGATAGACGTTGAGATACGACCAAACGCTTCAGAAGACGCTTGACGTACAACACCGAACATTTCACCAAGCGTACCAGTTGCTTGGTCTAGCTCAGCTGCTTTTTCGTTTAGTGTTACTTCGTTGTCAGCAAATTGCTTCTGAAGACGGTCACCACGGTTTTGCTCAGCTTTAAGGTCAGCTTGAGCTTTACGTAGAAGCGCCTGCTTGTCAGCACGTGCAGACTGGAACTCAGCTTCACGTTGCTTGTCTAGGCGTGCTTCAGATACACGGTTTTGCTGTACTTGATCAAGTAGATCTTTAAGGCTCTTTGCTTCCTGAGCTTGTGCTCCGGTTGCCGTAACCGCTACTGCAACAGCGGCTAAAAGAGTTTTGAATACTGGTTTCATTAACTATTACTCCGCTGCGCTAACTGGAATTTTAATTAGGTCCGCTGGGATTGAACCGTTAGCCATTTTCACTGCTTCAATTACAGAAGACAGGTACTCGTCGCCTAGTTTTTCCCAAGTGCGAGTTTCATTATTCCAAACCCAAGCATGAGTTTGGTCTAGTGAAAGTGCAGTAAGAGCAGCACGACCAAGGTTAAAGAAGTCTACAGTTACTTCTGTGCCCGCGTCGTTAATAGTACCTTGATAAGAGTTGATCTTAGTACCGTACTCAACTTCTACTAGGTATGCGTCCAACACCTGACGGAACTGCTCAGAAACAGTCACGTTAGAGTTAGCCATAAGGTCACGAAGACGCTCTACACGACCAAGACGCTCATCCAAGTGAATTGGACGGTCTAGTTTGATGAACTGCTCAAGGCTGTCGATCATGCGGAACATAAGAGGAACGATGCCCTGCTTAGTTTCTTCGATACTATCGATTTGACGCTGTAGTGAGTCGATACCGCGTTGCTGATCAGCAACAAGACTAGCGATGTAATCGTTGTAAACTTTAAGGTTTTCTGTCTCATCTACTGTTTGACGATACTCAACAAGTAGTTCTTGAGATTGTTCAAACAACGTATTGATTTTTTCTTGAGATTTCGCTGCAGCCGCGTGGATTTTCGCTTCTTCTTTATGAAGATCTTCAAGCGTATCTGCAGAGACTGCGCTACCTGTTAGTGCGAATGCACCCATAACAGTAGAAGCAATAAGAGTTCTCTTGCTCATTTTGGACATAGTTCCCAACCAAATTTCTTATTTGAATCCTCGCCGATAGGAAAATATTCGGGCAAGGGGCGTATAAAACTTTTACAATTTTGTTTCAGGAATGCAGTACAAACGTCAACCGTCAGTACTACGAACGTAGTATACTCACATGGATTGTTACGTTTAGTCAAGTAACACCCCATTTACACCTTACAGTTTTAACGCTATCTGCTGGTTTTACCGCCACTTTTCGGTAAAGTCACAATTGTGAGCGTTAACGTACGTTCGTTTATTCCTTAATCGATTAACTTGAATTTAGCGCTATTTTCCCTTCTTTCAGCGCAAATACAGGCCAATTAGGTCGCTTTAAACCAACCCGTTAACGCATAACGAGGCTGCTGAGCAAAAGGGGTGACATAACTCACGCTGTGAATATGTTTTACATCAAAAAGGCTCAAAGTGTTAAATTCTGGTGCCCAACTTTCAGTGGTCGTACCATCTTCTTCGTAAAATTGTAACAAACCACCCCAATCTGGATGCCATTGCGGAGCTAAATTAATAACGTAAGCTAATCGACGCTGCTCACGCTCTACTACATCTTGATGGCGGGTTAAAAACTGCCCAGGGGTATAGCGCGTAGCTTGAACGCTTGCAGTGCAAATATCATCAAAACCACTAAGGTCCCTCGCCCACTGAAGTACAGCTTCACTGTTTATCCAATCGTAAAACTTACTCATTTGCGCAATGCGCTCGGTAGATGTAACCAAATGGCGTCCGTAGACAAACCCTATTCCTTTGGCTGCGTTTGACATCACCTCTGTATTAACAGCCTGTTTGGCTTGATTATCCATCGCCTTCCAAGCGCTTTGAGAAATAGATTCGTAACGTCCACCGCGCACTAGCGCCATTTCAAAAGGAACTTCATTAGTTAGACTCAATAGAAGCTGCTCGGCGTGATCTTGCGTTAAGAAACTCTTAACCCTTACTTTTCTTTCTTTGTCGAAAGAGGCTTTTACATCAGCTTGAGACAGCTGACTATTCATACCATCAATCATCGATTTTCCTGTTTTATTTCGTTCGGATACGCATTTCTTTCGAAGCGTTTTTCTTACAATAGCGTTGGATTGTACAACACAATTTGCTATTAATGACCGTCATAGTCTCATAGAAATAAAATTAAGAACAATACAATGACACAACCAATTTACAGTCATACTGTTGGCAACAAACCAATCTGGGTTTTCGATAATCTGTGCTCACAAGATGAAGCTACTTCAATATACAAAGGGCTTGAAATAAGTGCATTTAAACATAACGAAGTAGCACGCCCTGATACGGCGCAATACAAGCATTGGGCTGTTGAACTCAGCGATGCGCAGATTGCATCATTACCTGTATACCAGCGAGCTATGGCACAGATTTCTGAAACCACAGGTAAAAAATATCGCGCTTACAGAGGCTATGTTAATTATGCATCGTATGGAGACATGCTGTTTACACATACCGACTGCTTACCAGAAGCAGATGAGTTAACAGTGCTAGTTTATCTTTGTCCTGAGTGGGACATTGAATGGGGAGGCGAAACGCTATTTTACAACGACCATGATGACTGTGTATTCGCCAGCACACCTAAGCCTGGCAGAACGGTAATATTTCATGGGGCCATTAAACATGTAGGTCGTCCCCCTAATCGAATTTGCTATACACCACGCTACACTTTGGCTTTTAAATTGGAGCCAGTTACCTAACACACACCTGTACGCTTGAATATGTGTGCTGCATCAAGTGTTAAGGTATAGCCGCGTCACATTAAAATGTATCACGCTATCTATGATGCGGCAGAGTTTGAGTGAATAGAGGGTTAACTCCCGTAATAAACAACGCCCTTGTTAACCCTTTTTATCTTTTGGAACAATATCAAAGGCAACGGTCATTCTTTGGCTATTCGTTTCAATAGGGTTTGTGCCGTGCCACATATATGAAGGAAAGAAGACTACCGTGCCTGCTTCTGGCTTTATCGCAAAATCTTCGTCCATTTCTACGCCGTTTATATCTGGCCTACCAAAGCAAAGCCATCCATTACCACCTAGGTTAACCTCTTCCGGCACGTCTATATAAAGCACACCGCTTAGCCACCCCTCAGAGTGATAGTGAGATTTGTGAAAGCCCGACTTGCGAAGGCGAACCGACCAGCTTCCTATAAAGGTAAGGTCCTGACTTAACCTGGACAGAAACGGATGTTTCTTTTCTGTTTGAAGACTAGCAATAAACTCCGAGGCCCTTTCCTCTAAAAAATGTTTTAACTTCTGTAGTAAAGAATTATCACTGTCTAACAAGTTCTCAAAGGTTTGCGAGCCATTTCTTAAAGACTGTCCAATTGGGTGCCTTTCATCGCTATGCAGTGTTGAAAGATAGTCCTTCAAAACGTTTATAAAACTGTCATTTTCATCGCTACTGGGGATGAGCATTCGAGCGTTCACAAATCGCTGATAATCACAAAGGTTGCTGTACTTAGTTGTATTGCCATTAGCCTTGTAGGCCGTTGAAAGCAATGTCCAATAACCTTGATTAAGCGGTGCCATACGGCACACCCTTTCGAATACTAAAATAGCGTCTTTGAATCTATTTAGGCTAAGTAACGCATACCCTTTCTCAACAAGAAGTGAAATGGTATCACCGGATGTTCCTTTAAGCTTACTTTCACTAACTTTTAGCGCAGCTTCAAACTCTCCCATATCCCGAAGGGCACTGCTTAAATGAGCGGCCGCGGCAAGGCGAACGCTATCGTCTGCATGGTCTGTTAACCGCTCTAACCACTTGCGCGCTTTTTCGGCCTCGCCAATTCGTAGCATCAACTCACAATAAACCACTACTAAGGCTGCATTTTCTACCGACAACTGTTTCTCAAAAAAAGAAAACGGAGATGATACGTTTTTTATCCATGCGAAATGCGCATACTCTTTATTTAATGCGCTGTCTGTGGGAAAACGCGTCAAACCTTTTTCATATATTGCTAAAGCGGCTTCTGTATCACCATTCAGTCCCATCACCGCAGCTAAGTTTTGATAAATTAACGGTGTATCTACTTTATCTTGAATGGCGTTAGAAAGTGCTAACTCGTACTGTTTGATTGCTTCAACTAGTTTACCCTGCCCCCGTAAAAGGTTTCCTAAGTTATTCAATGCCGTAATATTCCGGTTATCGATATTGATAACAGCTACTAGGTAGCCTTCGGCATTTTCTGTGTTGCCAAGCTCAGTTTCAATGGCGGCAAGTTGGATAATGAGTGAAGGATGATTCGGGCTGTTTTTTAACAGCATCTCTCCTAGTTGCTTAGCCTCACGGTACTTGCTTTCAGCAGCAAGCGATCTTACAAGGTTGTATTTATAGTCTAATGAAGACGTATTTATACTGCTCGCTTTTCTGAAAAGCTGTGATGCTTTTGCTGGATTACCATTATCTAAAAGAAAATTGCCATAGCTGTTCATTAAGTCGGTTGATGACGGAAACTTTTTTAGCCCTTTTTCGAACACTTTTGCCGCTTTTTTATGCTGCGCTAGTTTGCGTAATGCACCGCCGTATAACTGCACTACTACGGGGTCGATATTAACAAGAGACGGCGTCGCTTCAACCGCTTTTACAATGCTTAAAAAGTCTTTTTGTCTAAATGCATTGATGAGCTGAGGAATAACAATATTAGGTTGGCCTTGCATGGTGTTAATAAAACCTCTTATCCAATACTGAAATCGCACCAAAACGTGCAGACCAATTTGCATATTCGCGCATCAACTTCTGTATGTCTTGCTTTTCGGCTGAGGTTAGATGAGGGTTCCAAATATCAATGATCAACACCGCCCTTGCTTCGTCAGCCGGGTTTTCAGCACTGTGGATAAAACTATCGTCAAACAATAGCGCTTTTGTGTCCTCACTCCACGTTCTTTTTTCACCCGCTACATCTAAATAAGCCTTGTTGTTAACAACAAGCGGAATATGCAGTGTCCACTTAATATTCGAAATACCGAAATGTGGAGGAATATAAGCTTTTGGCTTTAGCACTGAAATAACAACCTCAGGCGCGTGCGTAGGGCAATGTGCTAGTATTGAAGAATTAAACAAGGCTATTACGTTTTTTGGTAGACGCTTGGCATGTTCTGTCAAATCGCCGCCTTTCATTAAATGCATGGAAGACCAATTCTCGCTTAGTCGCTTCCAATCATCTGACTTGGGCACTTCACCTATTTCATGGACATAGTTATCGTTTGCATGTTTGACGCAAGAAAGAAAAGCGTTTTGATGTGAAGACAAAGCGTCGACTAAATCCTTGAGACCACCCACTTCATTGATGTTAGAAAATGGAGCAGACGGTAAATCGGGTATATAAAGAAAACTTGGCTTTTGCACTTCATGTTGAAAAGCCTTTTTTTCAACGCCACATAACATGTTTACCGCTTTTATTATTCGAGGCGTACTGCCTATCTTACAGCAAGCGTTGTACAGCGCCCTTCGCGCCAAGTTTGCAGCATTATGAATGTGCGTAGCCCGAGACTTAGTAACAGGCTCGTCCATTTCGGGCCCTAAAAATTCGGGATATTGTTCAAACAAAGAGGCGTAAAAAGACAATGCTGAATCATAGTCAGCTTGTTCGACCAGAGTTGCAATACGACTTGTTAATTCAGAGATGTGGTTATTATTGTTATTCATATAAAAATGGGAAGCGTTTTGCTTCCCATAGTAAACTAATGAGGCTGTGAATTACAGGTCGCCACCACCGGTTTCATTACGACCTTGCATACGAGTCCAAGCTTCACGACCTGCTTCTCGCATTTGCTCACGTTCTTCTACTGAATAACAAACGCGATGCATGCGGTTAGAGCCAATTTTCTTTTCTAACTTACATACCATTCCATCGTCGCCTTCGTCAGTTTTTGCGTACGCAGAAGATGAATCGTTGCTAGTAGAGCTACAAGCAGCCATAGATAAAGCAACAGAAGCTGCTAGTAGTACGCGTAATAGATTTTTCATCCGTGTTATCCTTTAGTTTAATTACCATATATAAACCTACCATAGTTTGTTGTACATTTCCTAATCCATTTTGTAACTAACCATTTATTTTCGTCGATTATTTTTTCACCAGCATGATAGCTGTTTAAAATAGTCTTCTCTTGTTCGTCAGTATTAGGAAAAACAAGCATACTTCCTTGAACTGGTGCCACTTTCAAATTTAACTTTGGAAATACAGTACAACCACCTTTTTCAACAGTATTCAAATAGACTAACGCTGTTTTAACGCGCTGCCCACCATCTTGAAAAATAGCTGCGTCCTGACCAACACTCAATGCATCATAATGCGGTTTATATTCTTGACCGGCTTCGTAGCGCAATAAACTTAACGCCTCACCTTGATTCACATGCGTGTTAGTCAGTAAGGCTATGCTGGTGTCTATTTTACGCGTAATCCAGTCAGCCACTTGCGGTACTATCGTAGCAATATAGCTCGTTCTTACACTGTCTACGCGCCCTTTGCCTGTTATGGGGTCGACAACCATAGATGGTTCAAGCATCGGTGAAAACTTAGTGATTAAATAGTGACATTCAAAGGCACTTAGCACGTCTTCGTACACCACAATTGGCATTACATCTTCAATAACATTTCGTGCTTTTTTATCTAAACGAGTTGCAGATTCAAAATGTGCTTTCAATAATTCACTTGCTTCGTTGCCTGAAAGCATTGTGTGCCCGTCAGATAAAAAGCGATTAAGTTGAAGTTGTTGGTAAATGTTTGGGCTTTTTTGTTGAAGCCCCTTTGCCACATATTCAAATTCAGGGCTTTTCACTGGTGCATAAGCTAACAACGTGATACTTGCTTCAATTACGCCTTGTTTTGCTAGCTGTAATAGTTTTTCTACTACTTCGCTGTCTGAGCTGTGAACCTGCCCAAAATAACCAATAAGCAATTGATGATAATGCACAATTGGCCTAACAGAATCAGGAATGGAATCTAGATATTGCACGGCCTCTTTTGGCTTTGAACTAGACAATTGATAAGCATAATCAAGGGCTGCATTCATACTACCTTGAAGTCCAGCTTCCTTTAAGAATCCCATCGCGCCATCAAAATCGGATTTAGCGTAGGCCTCGTTGGCTTTGTTAATCAGTTGTTCAATCGTCATTTATTACTCTTCTTAAACGAAAAAAGCCTCCGAAGAGGCTTTTTATTAATTCATTCTACACTTCTATTAGAAGTTCACGTTTACGCGTGAGTAGAAGAATTGTCCAGGTACTTCATACATTGACGGGTCGAAGCTGTTAGCAAACGTCGAGTATGATACTTCTGGGTCAGTGTTGAACAGGTTGTTAACACCAACAGTGATGCGTAGGTTATCGTTAACCGCATAGCCTAGTGACACATCGTGGTAAGCCATTGCTTCTAGCTCGTTGAAGCTATCGCCGCCCACTTCTGCACTTGGGTCGCTACATAGTTGCTGGTCAAGATCACCACCGTCAATCTGACAACGCTCTGTAGTGTTACCGATGTAACGCATTAACCAGTTAGCTGTCCAATCGTCGTAGTTCCAAGTAAGTGACAAGTTAGTACGTAGACGTGGAACAACGTCACGGTCGCCCGCTTGACCTGCATCGTTGAAGGTCTGTGAAGTACCAGTTACTGGGTCAACAACGATTAGTGAACGCTCGTCGATGTATGTACCATCCCAGTTCACACGGAAATCACCGTATTCAGTTTCGAAGTTATACGCTACGTTGTAATCGAAACCAGAAGTAGTTTGACCACCAAGGTTGATTTGACCGTTGAATAGGTCAACAACGTTACCACCAGCACCACGAGTGATTAGTGAACAAAGGTTAACCCCTGTTTCAGCACACGCGTTAAGGATAGTTTGCGCACCTACAGAAGATACAGCGTTGTCAACTTCGATATCGAACACGTCAAACGTGATTGATAGGCCGTCTAGCTGCTCTGGAGAGTATACGAAACCATATGTAAAGCTTTCTGCTTCTTCAGCTTGAAGATTTGCGTTACCACCAGTAGTGATACGAATCTGTGAGTTTGGCTGAGTATATGTTGCTGGGATACCCGCACAACCTGGAAGGTTAGGGTTAGCCGCTGCACCGCCGTTACATGGATCCGTTAGTGGTGGGAATGCGTCACTGTTACCGCTGAACAATTCAGTTAGTGATGGAGCACGGAAAGCTTCTGACCAAGTACCACGTACTAATAGGTCATCATTGATGCGCCACTTAAGACCAACTTTAGAGTTAGTTGTGTCACCGAAGTTGCTGTAGTCAGAGTAACGAGTAGCAAGTTCTAGGTCTAGTTGCTCTACGCCAGGCATATCTGAAAGTAGAGGAACTGCAAGCTCTAGGTAAGCTTCTTCAACGCTGAAAGCACCTGAGGTAGGCTGACGCGCGTTACCAGAAGTGATACCTGCTGCGATGATTGCATCTGGCTGGTCGTAACCTGACTGCCAACGCTTCTCGTAACCAGCAGCGAATGCTAGGTAACCAGCTGGAAGTTCAAATACTTCACCAGAGATGTTCGCTGAGTAGCTCTCTAGTGATGAGTTAAGCTCAGACTGTGCAGTGAACGTGATGTAATCAAGCATTTCTTGCGTGATAGTACCTTGACCGATATCAGTCGCGCCACCGAACAGGTTAAGTGGAGTACACTCACCAGTACAGTTTGCTGGATCGCCGATTGCTTGAGCAACACGGTTCATGTTTAGTAGACCGTCAGTAAGCGTGTTCTGCGTGATGTCTGCGTATGTGTAGTTCACATCCCAGAAGAATTCACGGTCAGCAAACTCGATAACACCGTCAAAACCACCGTTGAACTGGAATTGGTCAACGTTTTGCTTAAAGCTACGGAAACCCGCTTCCATCATACGACGACCGAATAGGAACATTTCTTGTGCGTCTGGGTTTGCATCAAGAACGTCTTGGTCAGTAGTTACGTCAACACCAAATGGGTTGAATGGGTTGTTTGCAGAAAGTGTGAAACCAGTGTCACCAAACGCAGTACCGATGAATAGTGGAGTAGGTGCAAGCGCCTGCTCTGACTTACGGTTGCCGTAGAAACCAGTTACGTTTACAGATACGTTATCAGTTAGCTCGTAACGTGCCTGAGTATAGATGTTTGTTCTTTCTTGTGGTGTAGAAAGGTAGTTAAATGGCGCAAAGTTGAAGCGGCTTGTAGGCTCAACCCATGGCTCTAGACCACCGTTGCTGTCACCTTGTAGGTTGTTAGCAGAACCATCTTGACCGAATGTGAAGAAACGACCTTGAGGTGGAGCTGATGAACCACCAAAGCCTTCTGGTGTACCGAAAGTAGGTACTGCAGAAATTTCACGGTCGCCCGCTAGTGTTGGCTCTTCTTCAACGTAAGAGATGTTGAAGTATACGTTACCTTTGTCGTTAGCAGTACCGAAACCGATGTCCCACTGCTCTTTGTTACCGTCGCCTTCGTCCCACTCACCGATGTAAGCAGATGCTTGAACGCCTTCAAAGTCTTGACGAGTAATGATGTTTACAACACCAGCGATTGCGTCAGAACCGTATACCGCAGAAGCACCGTCTTTAAGTACTTCGATACGCTCGATGATTGCAGCAGGGATGTTGTTAAGGTCAACAGAACCGCCAAGGCCTGGCGCCCAACGCTTACCGTTAACAAGAACTAGTGTACGGTTTGAACCAATACCACGGATGTTAATAGTAGTTGTACCATTACCACCGTTGTTATTGTTGGTGTTGATAGCAGAACCTGCTGAAGGAATTGCTTGAAGAACGTCACCGATTGACGTAACACCGAATCTTTCAATATCAACACGTGACATTACTGTAACTGGGTTCGCACCTTCGATGTCAGTACGACGGATACGTGAACCTGTTACCTCGATTTTTTCAACAGCGTCAGCTGCTTCTTCGGTTTCCTGTGCGTTAACTGCACCAGTGAAGCCGATTGTTGATGCAGCACCGAATGCGCACGCTAACTTCACTGACTTAGCCAGCTTAGAGTTTGTAAACATGTATTGTCTCCCTGGACCACTAACTCTTTAGTGTGTGTTTCTTAAATCGTTTAAAACGAATTATTATTAGTAAGGTCGAAGCCTCACTTTGATAATAACCACAACAAGAGTGAAGGGTCAACTGGGATCAGACGGCTGAGTTTCAAAAGTTCATTTTTTTTTCTATTTTTTTCAACAATCCGTAAATATTAACTTACATTTCACGGATTATTTACAAAAGACGCATTTTATCGGCTATTTTTTGTACTTCCCCGGTTGATAAACACCTCTCTATACTTTCGTAGTAACAAAATATGATTTGTCTCATACACAGCATTCGAGAGGTGCGAAGGAGAATAATTCGTAATTACACTGATTACCTTCAAGCTCGCTTATTACTGAAGAAAAAATCCAAGTTTTCGTTTGATGGATTCTGGTAAGTCAGGCAATGCTGTTTTAGGCAATAAGAATGTCGCCATGTTAAAGAAGTCAAGAAAGATGCGATTCGACTCTGTGGTTTTCTTCAAATAATGATGTCCAGATGAGCCACCAGTGCCAATTTTTGTTCCTAGCATACGTTGCACCATCATAGCGTGACGGTATCGCCATATGGTGAGTTGCTCGTCAATTTCCGTAAGCGCAGTAATTAGCTGAAATGGTAGGTTGAATATAGGCTCTTCTGAATACTGTTTGATAAATAACGCCGACAACAACGCTTCATGGCTTAACCTAAACTTTCCTTCTTTCAGTAATTGTTGATATTGCTCATCATCAAACAGCGCGGCGAAATTTTCTTTAGTTGATTGCCAATCATTTAGTTCCTGACGTTTTTCAACGTCAGATAGCATAGTATTAGTGGTAATAGTGTGATGGTCATCTTGCAGCATACTATCTGCTGCAGTTTTGTAGTACTGCCAAAAGTCAAAGTCATCGGTTTTCAGCAAAGGCATTCTTGATAGCCATTTATCTACTAGGTCGAATAAGCTTGGTTTTTCTTCGAGGCCCTCTAGTAAGGCACGGTCATTTTCGTTTAGGCGGTTATAAAAACTTTGCTTATCGAAGTTGATTCTAAACTCACGTTTCAAGCCCAGTGAGATTTCAAGCCGTTTAAACTGAATACTCTGAAAACCAGACGCTGGTACTAAATAGTCTCTGAAAGAAAGAAACTGTTGTGGTGTCATGGTTTCCATAATAGCGATTTGGTCATTCATTAAACGCTGAATTTGTATAACCCGATGTAGACGATGGACAACTTGGGTTAGCTGCTGGTCTTTGACCGTATCTTGATTAAACGTATCGATAACCGCATTTAATTCGTGAAGTACTTGTTTAAACCACAACTCATACACTTGATGCACTATGATGAACAACATTTCTTCGTGAGCAGGTTCACCGTACTTCGCACTCTGTAATTCTTGCGCTCCTAACACTTTGTCTAGGTGTAGGTAATCACCGTAATAGCATGGCTCGATATTTTTCTTCATGTTCTCGCCTTCAGTTTTAAAATATTCTTCAACTACTTTTTAATTTCACGATTCTATCACCACCTGCTCGACAACCACAGAATTCGCGCTATACCTTTTAAAAAGAAGCAGATTTCAAGTGTTAACAAGTTTGTACTTTTATGTATAAAAAACTATCCAATAGCGCTATGGTTAGAGAGCGTGGATCTTTGCGGTACGTTTTTGCTGCAAAGGTCAACACGCTCAAGTAGGCATAAGAAAAAAGGAAAAGGGTAAGTGCATGAAACTCGATGACGATATCCATAATTATTATGAGCATCTGGTCTTAGAAAGAATAAGCAGCCTAGGGTTAGATAAGACAAACGACGCTGACTATCTAGCAGATTTGTGTTGCTTGGCGCTAAACCAAGTACCCCCACGTTACATTCGTTACGAGGTTGATATGGCATTTTATTTGCCGCAAAGCGAACGAAGACAAATGGAAATGAACGTTGAGCACGCTATTCAGAAAGCGCTTAAGTTTTTGGATGATACGAAGAATTCGAAGTAGCTTTGGGCTAGAATAGAAATACCAAAAGGGGGTTTGGGTGGCGGGCCCCCAGCCACATCCCGGCACATGAGTCGTCTGCTGCGGCTGCTCCCTTCCAGGCCTGACCGGGTTCACAGAGTATCATTGCGGGAGGACCAAAAGCCCACCATAGAAAAATGCGACTAAAACAAAGTCGTAGCCCTGCTTCAGTGCGGGGCGCATTATGACTATTTGATTAATGGTTTTCAACCCTTAATCGAAAATCTCTCTTCAGCAATTACGTTCGCCACGCGATTGGTAGCGGCTCCTTCGCTTTCAGCACGCGTATAAATTTCTTTCAGCGTATCGCCGATTTGTTCAATATGTGCGCGCATTGCTTCGTTTGAGCTTGATTCCATGCGTTGGTGGAAGATATCGATAACACCACCTGCATTGATAACGTAATCAGGCGCATACAAAATACCGCGCTGCTGCAGTAGTTCGCCAATGTCTTCTCGCGCAAGCTGGTTATTTGCAGCCCCCGCAATAACTTTTGCTTTGATATCCGGCAGCGTTTGGTCGTTGATTGCCGCACCCAATGCACATGGCGCTAGTACATCAACATCCAAACTAAGAATCTCCTCCGGTGCTACAGCTGTTGCGCCAAGTTCAGCTGCCGCTTTTTCAACGCCTTCAGGGTAAATGTCGGCAACATACAGTTTTGCACCGTGATCATGCAGGTGTTTGGCCAGTCGATAGCCAACATGCCCCATTCCTTGAATAGCAACTGATACACCATCTAAGCTGCGTTTTAGGCCGTACTCAACTGTTGCCTTCAAGCCAACAAACACACCATAGGCAGTTGATGGAGCTGGATTTCCATCTGGTACTTCACCGGCATAGTGATATTTTGCGTTAACGCCAGCAATGTAGTCAGATTCAGTAGCCATTGTTTGAAGGTCGGTAACCGCAATACCAGAGTCTTCCGCTGTGAAATACTTGCCGCCTAATGACTCAACAAATTTGCCCATTGCTTTCATCATTTCCGGGGTTTTGGCTTTGCGTGGGTCACCGATAATCACAGATTTTCCGCCACCCAATTTTAAGTTTGCCATCGCCGCTTTGTAGGTCATGCCTTTCGACAAACGAAGAACATCTGTAAGGGCTTCGCTACTATTGACGTATGGCCACATGCGGCAGCCACCAAGCGCGGGGCCTAAATTCGTATTGTGTACAGCAATAATGGCACTAAGGCCCGCTTCTTTATCGTGATAAAACGCGACGTGCTCGTGATTATCAAACTCTGAATGATCGAAAACTGACATACATTCCCTATTATAACTGTAGTGATTTGGGTGAAGTCCTTCCCTACCATTCGATGTATTTGGAAAGACCCTAAGTTGACTGCAATGTTAGCTGAATATTTTGAGGACAGGCGTTGCAAAGTTTGTTAATGAAATTTACAAACTGAAACGCAAAGGAATTGAATACTATTTTACTAGGACATCTGTCCTAGGATTTATTTTTATATATAATAAACATCATAAAAACGACGGAATCAGTGTTCATGAAATTGGATAAATTCGACCGTGAGATCTTGCGTGTCCTACAGCAAGACGCCACAGTATCAATGGCCGACTTAAGTCAACGAGTAGGATTATCACATACTCCTTGTTGGCGTCGCGTAAAGCGGATGGAGGCCGACGGCATCATTTTAGGTAAAGTGACGCTGCTTAATAATAAAAAACTAAATCTAGGCGTGTCTGTTTTTATTTACGTTACGCTTAAAAACCACGATGGCGATTCGTTAACTGACTTTGAAAATGCCGTTCAAAATATTGATGAAATAGTTGAGTGTCACACAACAAGTGGTGAAAAAGACTATCTGCTGAAAGTTATTGTAGAAAGCATCGAAGAGTATGAATTTCTATTAAAAACGAAGCTTACTCACCTTCCATTGGTTGACCACCTAAGTTCAACGTTTGCCCTGAAACAGGTGAAAAACACCACTGAATTGCCTATAAAACGTCAGTAGCGTTTTTAATACGAACATAAAAGGCCGCATTCTTTTGCGGCCTTTCAAATTATCTTGCTTTCTACAATCCACTCAAGCAATTAACCTTTGCTTTTCTACATCAATTAGCTCGCATCAATCTGATTTTCAGGCTTGGCTTTTTCAAACGCTTCAAGCGCATTACAGTTATCAGCTATTTTACTAATCAGTGGGTACTTGTTCATATCTAGGTTAAAACGCTTCGCGTTGTATACCTGAGGTATTAAACAAACGTCAGCAAGCGTAACGTCAAAGTCAAAACAGTACTTACCAGCTTGTGTTTGAAGACGCTGCTCGATGCCGTCAAAGCCCAACGAGATCCAATGTGCAGCCCAGCGCTGCACGTCCTCTTGCTGCGCATCAAATGAGCCTTTAAGCGCATTAAGTACCCGCAGGTTTCCAAGAGGTTGGATGTCGCACGCAATATCCTGAGCAAGCGCTCTTACTCTGGCGCGCTCGGTTTTGTGTTCAGGTACAAGTCTAGGCGCGCTGTCGAAACGTTCGTCAATGTATTCAATGATCGATAAAGATTGGTTAAGTATAATATCCTCATCTTCATCGACCAAAGTAGGTACAAGGTGTGCAGGATTAAGTCGAGAGTATGGCTCAGCGTGCTGTTCACCGCCCTCTTTAACAAGATGAACCGGTACATACTCGTACTGCACGCCTTTCAGGTTTAACGCTATTCTTACGCGATAAGATGCTGTTGATCGCCAGTAGCCATACAATTTCAAACTCATACTGTTATACCTATCTGTGTATTAGTTAAGCGGCTTTACTTGCTGCTCTATTGCACCAAAAACACTGTTGCCGTCTTTATCCATCATCTCAATACGAATTCTATCACCGAACTGCATAAATGGCGTAGATGGCTTGCCATCGCGAATGGTTTCAATCATACGCACTTCGGCGATGCATGAATAACCTAAACCGCCCTCTGATATAGCTGACCCGTGGTCAGTGCCTTGCTTATTAGATACGGTACCAGAACCTATAATAGCACCTGCGCCAAGATTTCTGCTCTTAGCAGCGTGCGCAACCAATTCGCCAAAGTCGAACGTCATATCTTGCCCTGCCTCTGGCTTCCCAAACAGCTCACCGTTATACGTTGAACGCAACGGCAAATGCACTTTGTTGTCTTGCCAAGCATCACCAAGTTCGTCTGGTGTTACCGCAACAGGGGAAAAGCTTGAAGCAGGTTTCGATTGGAAAAAGCCAAAACCTTTTGCTAACTCACCCGGAATAAGGCCACGTAATGAAACATCATTTACAAGCATAATAAGACGAATACGTTCTGCTGCCTGTTGAGACGTACACGCCATTGGTACATCGTCTGTTACAACGGCAACTTCCCCTTCAAAGTCGATACCCCAATCATCGCTTGGTAAAATAATATCGTCATTAGGACCAATGAAGTCGTCCGAGCCACCTTGATACATTAGCGGGTCTGTCCAGAAGCTTTCTGGCATTTCGGCACCACGTGCTTTTCTCACTAATTCAACGTGATTTACATACGCACTGCCGTCGGCCCACTGGTAAGCGCGAGGAAGTGGTGATTCACAACGTGTGGTATCAAATGCAACGCTTTCACACTCATTGTTGTTGAGCTGCTGATAACGCATTTGCAACTGAGGAGAAATTTCTTGCCAGTTATCCAAGGCCTCTTGCATGGTTTTAGCAATGTCTTGTGCACTGCATGCTCGAGAAAGGTCACGTGACACCACCATTAGGCAGCCGTCGCGAGTATCATTTTTATATGTTGCTAACTTCATGTCTCTTTCCTCGAAATATTTTTGTGCTCTTGTTTGCGTCGTTGCGCTTTGACAGCCTTAGCCTTGGCACGCAATGCGCTGGCCAGCATGTTAGTAAACCTATGGTCGGTAGGCAGCCAGTTAGAGCGTTTTGAAAAATAGCTACCTATAGTTATGCCATTAGACTGTAGGCAATGAGAAGAGTGTAGCGAACGAAGTTTTTAGTGGCTGTAAGAAAGCGTGTACAAATAGGTCACAGTAAGTGTGCGACAGCCCCTAATACTGGTGTCTTCTGGCGCATTGTAAATAAAACGCAACACGCTAAAAGACACCTTTATAGGGCTCGAAAACAGCTTACTCGCTAGAGTTTGACCGTGGCTTTGTTAATACCGTACTCGCGCAGTTTATTGGCAATCGCAGTATGGCTGAGGCCCAATTTTTTAGCGAGTTGGCGCGTACTTGGATAGGAGGGATAAAGACGTTTAAGCAAATCTTTTTCAAACTTCTTCACTTCTTCATCTAGGGTGCCATCAAAATTCTCGTCAATATAGGTAACACTTGGCGCACAGCTTGGAAGCTGAATGTCTTCTTTGGTAATTTCTTTACCATCTAATAGCGATAACGCTCGATAAAGCGCATTTTGTAGCTGCCTTACATTTCCAGGCCATGGGTATTGCTGTAGGAAATCGACACACGATTTGCTTAATTTAGCCGGACGTCGTCCCAATTTTGTACTGTGCTGAACAATGAACGACTCTGCTAACGGCACGATGTCTTGGCGGCGATCTTTCAAACTTGGCATAACGAGGCTTAACACATTTAGTCTGTAGTAAAGCTCTTTCCTAAAGCGCCCCTCTTCAACAAGCTGTCCTAAATCACGACAGGTGGTACAAATAAAGCGTACGTCAACTTTAACAGGTGAAGCATCACCTACGCGCCTAAACTCCCCATCTTCCAAAACGCGCAATAGCTTGGCCTGAAGCTGAGACGACATATCAGCAATTTCGTCTAATAGAAGCGTGCCCCCTTTAGCTTGTTCAAGAAGCCCTAACTTAGCGTTTGGTTGGTTAAATGCGCCAGCGGCGTAACCAAATAACTCTGTTTCGGCTACGCTATCGGGTAACGATGCACAGTTTAGCGCTAGAAACGCCCCTTCACTGCGGCGGCTAGACTGATGACAGGCTCTCGCTATCATCTCTTTGCCTGTGCCAGTTTCACCGAAGATAAGAATAGGAGCGTCTAAGTCAGCCACGCGCTTCGCCTCATGAACGACTCTCTTCATAAAAGGAGACTGGGTGACAAAACGGTCGAAACTATCTGTAGGCGATTGGTGAAACGCGGTGAACTGCTGACCCAAACGCATTTCAGATTTTAAAATAACGACAGCACCGGCCATTATTTTATTTTGCTCACCATTTTTTTCACCATCAGGAACCGTAATAGGTAACATGTCGGCTAAATAGTCTTGCTGAATGAATTTTACTTTTGACGTTTGTGGACCCGGTGATTTCCCATCCATCCATTTAGTGAAGTTAAACCCTTTTACTACTTCACTGATTTCGCTGCCTTCGATATCACTAAACGACACTTCCAAGCCTGCGCAAACCGCTTCGTTGCACAACAGAATGTTGCCCTTTGCATCAATTGAAAACACGGGGTCTGGAAGCGTGCGAAGAATTGCTGACAACTGATTTTTCTCGCGCTCTCCGGGCATAAAAAGTGTTGTTTTTACGTCATCAATGCCATCAATGCGGCGTATTTGCGGCATTAAATGCTGAAAATCGGCAAACTCAATATTAGGAAAATTAAGGAAAATTTTTCCCACTGGATCGATTTCAATACCACGAAGGTCTATTTCTTTTGTAACCAGAATATCTAAAACATCTTGGGTTATGCCCAAGCGATCCTGGCAAATGATTTCTAAGCGCATAGGGTGTTATAGGATACTTGTAAAGAATTTTGTACAAGATATCACACTTTTACAAAAAGATAACATGATATTTGTAACAGACCGTTAAATAAGCACGCCAAACGGTGGATAGAGGCAGTTGGTAGAGGCTAATACAAAGATGCCGCTTCAACGAGCGGCATCCTATAAAAAACACATTTAATTAACAAGTCTTTAGCTTGCCTTTTTTTCCTTAGGAGGGAAAAGTGGGGAAAACAACCCTAATGACTTCGCTTTTTCAACCAGCGCCATAATGTCCATTTCCGCAAGTTCGAATAAATGGTCAAACTCGGGGAGTATGTAATATAACGGCTGCATGATATCAATTCGGTATGGCGTTCTAAGTGCATCTAATGCAGTTAGGGGGTTGCGAAGCGGTGTATCGCTATCCAATGCGTATATTGTTTCCCCTGGAGATGACAGAATGCCGCCGCCGTAGATTTTCAACTCGTCGTTTGCTCTTACTAAACCAAACTCTACAGTAAACCAATAAAGTCGAGCTAAGTAGACGCGGTCTTCTTTACTCGCCGCAAGCCCTAGCTTTCCGTAAGTATGTGTGAAGTGAGCGAACGCTGGATTAGTTAACAACGGACAATGCCCGAACACCTCGTGGAAGATATCAGGCTCTTGAAGATAATCGAACTCTTCACGCGTTCTGATAAAGGTAGCAACCGGAAACTGCTTATTCGCAAGTAAACGGAAAAACTCGCCAAAATTGATTAGGGCTGGCACTTCTGCCGTTTTCCAACCGGTTTTCTCCATCAATACTTTGTCGATATCTGGTAGCTGCGGAATTTTATCTTCGCTGAGCTTCAGCAAATCAAGGCCGTCCAGATATTGTTGGCAAGCACGCTCTTTCACCAGTGGGATTTGACGAGCATAGAGCTCAGACCAAATTTGGTTCTCTTCATCCGACCATGTAATATGACCGTTCTCGTCCGATTCTCTCGACTGATACTGTGTTGATTTTGGCATAACTTCAAAGACCAATAGTGTTAAAAACAACTTGCCCTTTAGTCTAATGAAATTCGTTGCGCCGGAAAGTAGTAGGACATTTGAAGTCCCACTTTTGAGTGTAATCAATATTTTACAACAACAAGCTAATGTATTGTAAAAAAAACAAAAAACCGCTTATAAAAAGCGGCTTTTCATACTTCGCACATTGCTTAGAGACGACTAATTTCTTTATTTAATTGATACTCTCTAGACGTAACGTACGTTTCCATTTTACGTAAGCGTGTTTCAGCCTTGGCGAAACGGTTTTTTATATCGTGGAACGCTTGTTTTGGCGGTTCGCCTGCTTGCCAAACTTTCGTTTTCACTTCTACCTTAGGGCTTTTAACTTGGCCTGCGTTAGGGTTTCTCCACCCTTTGCCTTTCGAGAAAACAGGCTCTGGCGCTTGTGTTTCTATACCTTCAGGTTTTTTATCTAGAATAAACCAAGCCGCAACGTAAGCCACCAACATGAAAGGCCCTGCTAATAAGAAGAAGCCAGTTACAACAAGAATTCGTACCAACCACGTCTCGAGCCCGAAATAGTCTGCAACACCTGCGCATACACCCGCTATACGCTTATTACTTGAGTCGCGGTAGAGCTGCTTTCCATTTCTCATGCTCTGTTCCTCCACTCAGGCGCCTCACTATCTAAAATGGCTTCTAGCGTTTCAATTCGCTCGCTCATCTTTTCTGCTTGCTCGGCTAGGACTTGAAGTTGAGCGTACTCTTCAGCACTAAGCCCTTGGTTGACTTGCTTTTTGCTGCGGTAATGCAAAATTAACCATATTGGCGCCACAAAAATAGTGAACACAACCAGCGGCATTACCAACATTGCAATGATACCTTCATCCATCTCAAATTCTCCAACAAACCCTATCTGCGTCCGCTCTATTCGCTCTCACATAATAAAGCGGCACCGTACTTTTTATTATTCTGATTTTTCGGTGCTACTTTTTGCACCTTTAATTTTGGCTTTAAGCGCCGCTAATTCGTCATCTACTTTATCGCTAGCTTCTAATTCAGCAAACTCATCTTGCAACGTTTTCTTGCCTAAGTCGTATGCTTCAACTTGGGATTCTAAATCGTCAATTTTGCGCTCGTACTGCTCGAAACGTCCCATAGCATTATCTACTTTAGTGCTATCAAGCGTCTTTTTCACCTCTAAACGAGAGCTCGCTGTTTTTTGGCGCATGATGATCGTTTTTTGACGGCTCTTGGCATCTGCAAGCTTTTCTTGAAGCTGTGCTATTTCATCTTGAAGTTTGCTAATTTGCTCATCAACAATAGCCAGCTCTTTGCTTAAGGCTTCTGCAGCCTCTGCCGATTTTTTCTTTTCCTGCAACGCTGCACGAGCAAGGTCTTCACGATCTTTGCTTAACGCAAGCTCCGCTTTAGCTTCCCAGTCTGACGCATCACTTTCATATTTCGCAATCTGGTTAGCAATGTCTTTTTTGTTCGCAATGGTTTTAGCTGAAGCTGAACGCACTTCAACCAGCGTGTCTTCCATTTCCTGAATAATTAGTCGAACCATTTTTTCAGGATCTTCCGCTTTATCTAAAAGCGCATTTATATTTGAGTTCACAATATCAGTGAAACGCGAGAAGATACCCATAATAATTACCTCTTGTTCTATAGCTAAGCTGTAATAACAACTTGTTTGATAAACACGGTTACTCTTGGCATAGACTATACAATATGCTTGCCACTTTTAATCATTGCGCAAGCGACTGCTTTTAAAGCATTTTTTTATAAAACAAATAATGCTCGTTTATCAAATTATTTTGCTCTACACTATTAATTGGTCGAAATGACTAACTTTTGAGGGATTTAATGAGTAGGTATCGACAGCAAGACAATTTGCTAGGACAAGCCAATAGTTTTTTGGAAGTGCTAGAGCAAATTTCACAGATAGCACCGCTAGATAAACCGGTTCTTGTTATTGGTGAACGAGGCACAGGTAAAGAGCTAATTGCAGCTCGCTTGCACTTTCTGTCTAAGCGATGGGATCAAAACTACGTAAAGTTAAACTGCGCGGCGCTGAGTGAAAGCTTGCTAGAGAGTGAACTGTTTGGTTATGAGGCTGGCGCCTTTACTGGTGCATCTAAACGCCGTGAAGGCCGATTTGAAGTGGCGCACAACGGTACATTGTTCCTTGATGAGTTAGCCAACACATCAGGCCTTATTCAAGAAAAACTACTTCGCGTCGTCGAATACGGTGAATTTGAGCGTGTTGGTGGCAGCAAATCAGTAAAAACTGATGTACGCCTTATAGCAGCAACAAATGAAGATTTACCTGCACTTGCTGACGCAGGTGAATTTCGCGCAGACTTACTCGACCGTTTGGCTTTTGACGTTATTACTATTCCACCGCTTCGCGAACGACGTGAAGATATTATGATGCTTGCAGAAAACTTCGCGATCAATATGGCGCGGGAAATGGAAATGGAGCTGTTCAGCGGTTTCACTGAAAAAGCCAAAAGAACACTGTTAGATTATCACTGGCCCGGCAATATACGTGAACTTAAAAACGTGGTTGAAAGAGCGGTTTATCGCACGAACAACCCTCACCTTCCCGTGCATGAAATTGTACTAGACCCATTTGAATCTGCTTATCGCCCTGTGGGTCGTGTAAAAACAAACGATAGAGTAAATAGTGATAATGCTACCCCAACAGCATCAACGATACCGTCTGCTTCCACAGCAATAAATGAAGCACAAGCACAAAACGACGCCCCTATTCCAACATCAGTAACGTCGCCAGAGGTTGTAGAGTATCCCATAGACCTTAAAGATCGCTCTCAACAATACGAGATTGATATGATAAAGCAGGCACTTGCAGATAGTCAGTTTAATCAAAAAAAGACGGCAGAAAAATTAAGCCTGACCTACCATCAGCTAAGGGGTTACTTAAAAAAGTACAACTTGTTAGATTCATCTGCGGAAAACGCAGAGAAATTCGAGGCGTAAGGTATGTACATGGGTGTAGTAAAGCGTTTAACAGTAGCGTTATGCACAGCATTACTTATTGTGTCCTGTGCGAAACAAAATAAAAAAGCGTTTTACAATACAGGTATTATTTATTGCTCTGAGAGCAACCCTGTTACCTTTAACCCGCAATTGGATACTTCCAGTACTACGTCGGATGCAACATCGCATCAGTTATACGATAGATTACTGGACTTTGACCCTGACTCGGGACGCATTGTACCCAGCCTAGCTAGTAGCTGGCTGGTAACCAACGATGGCTTAACATACGCATTTCAGTTACGCAGAGACGTTAAGTTTCACCAAACACACTATTTTACGCCCACCCGCAACTTTAACGCCGACGATGTTATTTTTAGTATTAACCGATGGCGCTTGCCCTCACACCCCTATCATTCGGTTTCTGGAGGCCGCTACCCTTATTTCGAAAGCTTAGGGCTTGCACAAAATATTGCATCGGTGGAAAGGGTTAATGGTTATCGCGTAGAAATTACACTGCATCGTCGAGATTCTTCATTCCTTGCAAACCTTGCAACAGACTTTGCCGTTATTCTTTCACAAGAATATGCAACCACATTATTTGAGGCCGGCAGTCCAAGTAAGATAGACATTCTGCCCGTAGGCACTGGCCCGTTTAAATTTGAAAGCTACAGAAAAGATCGATTTATAAAGTACCTTCGCCATGAAGACTATTGGCGCAAGAGTGAGTTAAGGGGTGACGACAACGTCGCATCATCCGCTGATGACTTTGACAACAGGTCGAATGTTGACGCAAATTGGCAAGACAACTTACAGTTAAATGGCAACATTAGTAATGATAATGTAGCAAACGTGCGGCAGTTGATATTCGACATAACCCCTAGAAGTTCATTACGCTTAGCCAAACTAATGACTGGGGAATGTGACGCAACGGCGTTTCCAGCGCAAACCGAACTTGAGGTAATACGAGCACGAAGCGATCTTACGCTTGCAGAGAAGCCTGGGTTGAATATTGGCTTTTGGGCCTTTAATACACAGCGCCCTCCTTTCGACAATCCAGACGTAAGACGCGCTCTTGCTGCTGCAATTGACAAGAACACCCTATTAGAAGCCGTTTATTTTGATAGCGCAACGCGTGCCAAAACGTTGTTGCCTGCGGCTAGCTGGGCATTTCAAAATGACGCAGACGACACCGCTTACAACCCTGTACTAGCAAGGCAACTTTTGGCCAATGCAGGAGTGAACGAAGGATTCTCGATGACTATTTGGGCAATGCCTGTAGAGCGAGCTTATAACCCAAACGCAACTAAAATGGCAGAGCTGATTCAACGCTACCTGCAAGATGTGGGTATTGAAGCCACTATCGTAAGTTATGACTGGGCAACATTCAGAAGACATTTACAAGACGGATTGCACGACTCAGTACTTATAGGTTGGTCGGCAGACAACGGCGACCCCGATAACTTCTACCGACCACTTCTAAGCTGCGGTGCTATTCCCTCTGGTACAAACCGCGCT
The DNA here is from genome assembly GCF_036864375.1 of Alteromonas sp. S167. Classification (NCBI taxonomy): domain Bacteria; kingdom Pseudomonadati; phylum Pseudomonadota; class Gammaproteobacteria; order Alteromonadales; family Alteromonadaceae; genus Alteromonas; species Alteromonas sp. S167. The sequence goes on along the minus strand of NZ_JAZETR010000001.1, from coordinate 367,204 downwards.
ATGTGGTGTGATGAGGATTACGATAGATTGTTAAACGAAGCGCTTAAAACAGACGATATTGACGAGCGAACTGCAATCTATCATCAAGTAAACCGGTTACTTTACGAGCGACTACCTTTGGTACCTATTGCACATGCGTACCGCTATCAAGCATATCGAGAAGAGTTAAATGGCGTTGTAATCAATCCATTTGGTGGCGTTCGCTTCGGTGGAGTAGAGAAAACACTGTGATTCAAATTTTAACCCGATACTGCACCCTTCTTGTTTTAACGCTATTAGTACTAGCCGTGATGTCATTTTCATTGGCCTATTTATTTCCGGGCGATACGCTTGAAAACCTAACCGGTCTGGTGCCTGAAAACGAGGCACAGCGAGAAGCACTTGAAAGACAGTTTAAGCTCGATAGTTCAGTGGTTCTTCAGTTTTTCTATTACTTAGGCAATTTATTAGTTGGCGATTGGGGATACAGTTTCACATCGGGTCTTCCGCTTCTAGAAGAGGTTGGCATTGCATTGCCGGCCACGATAGAACTTGCCACCTACGCAATGCTAATGGCACTTTTTGTTGGTATTCCACTTGGCTATTACGCTGGTATTCGTTGCTACTCTACCACCGACCATATTCTTAACAGTGCCAGCATGACCACCTACTCGTTTCCTGTGTTTTGGTTTGCGTTGTTACTCATACTGGTTTTCAGTTTACAGCTAGATGCAGCGCCACTCTCTGGACGCATAAGCCTGCTTTACGATGTCCCTAGAGTAACTGGCTTTATACTGGTAGACGTGCTGTTGAGCGATTTAGACAATAAATCATTGGCGTTTAAAGATGCATTGTCGCACATTGCGTTACCTACGTTCGCCATTGGTGCCATTACTACAGCGTCTTTGATAAGAATAACGCGTCGTTCTGTTATTGATGTTAAACACCGGCCCTATATTGCAGCGGCGGTATCAAGAGGACTGTCGAGCTGGCAAATTTTTACGCGGCACATTTTGCGAAATGCGCTGCTTCCTATCTTGCCTTTAATGGCTATTCAAATTACAACGCTTATTACTAATGCAATGATTGTTGAAACACTGTTTTCTTGGCCGGGAATTGGTAATTGGCTAATACAAGCCATCTATCAACGGGATTATCCCGCGCTACGTATTGGTATGATGGCAGTATCGACGTTAGTTATTACTTTAACCATTCTGGTAGATTTGTTTAACCGCATTATCGACCCTAGCAGAGAGAAGTACGAACATGCCGCAGTTTAGTTTGTACGAAGAAGAGTTTCACCCATCGCCGTGGCAGCGCACTTGGGCTGCATTCCGATCGAGCCATATTGCGATGGTGGGTCTTGTTATGTTGGGATGCTTTGTATTTTTCGCATTATTTGCTCCTATTATCACGCCTTATGATGCAACAGAACAAAATATTGATGGCTTGCTCATTCCTCCTAGTTGGACGGCAAACGGCGTTATTTCCCATTTATTTGGTACGGATGCACTAGGAAGAGACCTGTTTACGCGCATTATCTACGGCTGCCGTATTACCCTAGGCACTGCTTTTATCACGGTTGTGCTTGCAATGCTTGTGGGCGTAAGCCTGGGTACATTTGCCGGTATGCTTCGTGGGGTGCGCTCTAGTATCGCCAACCATTTGCTAGATGCTTTGATGGCCATTCCTACTCTGCTGATCGCCATCATTATTGTTGCTATCTTAGGAGCAGGCCTTCTAAACAGCATGTGGGCTATTACGCTTGCGCTAATTCCACAATTTGTACATCACACTCGTAGCTTCGTTCGCGCAGAAATGAAAAAAGACTATATTGTTGCGTCCAAATTAGACGGTGCAAACCGATGGCAGCTATTCGTACATTCTATATTACCTAATATGATTGAGACTTTGGTTGTTCAAGGCACGTTAGCGCTTTCAATTGCTGTAATTGATATATCAGCGCTAGGCTTTTTGAACTTGGGGGCACAGTCACCGCTGCCAGAACTAGGTGTTATATTGGCTGATGGCCTTGATGCTGCCTATTTGGCACCGTGGAATGTTGCTGTGCCGGGTACTGCTATTTTCCTAATGGTGCTGTCGATAAATATCGTCGGTGACGGGCTACGTTCTGCACTACGAAAAAGAGTGAGCCACTAAAATGCCGATGTTGGATATTAAAAACCTTACGTTAGAAATGGGTAGTGGCGACAACACCATTAAAGCGCTGGACAAAGTTAACTTATCGGTAAGCAGTGGCGAAATTCGCGCATTAGTTGGAGAGTCGGGTTCAGGTAAAAGCCTTATCGTGTCAGCAATTTGTGGCGCACTTCCGGGCCAATGGCACCTAACCGCCGACCGCATGAGCTGGAATGGCGAAAACTTGCTTGGCATGTCTGTCTATCAGCGTCGAGAAGTAATGCGAAGGGAAATAGCGGTTGTGTTTCAAAACCCACAGGCATCCCTAGACCCCTCAGCCACATTGGGTGAGCAGTTAGCAGAGAGTATTCCAGAAGAATTTGTTGAAGGTAGCTGGTTTTGGCAGCGTGCGCAGCATCGAAAGAAAATTGCAATCAGCACCGTTCACAAGGTGGGTATAAAGCACCACAAACACTATTTAAGCGCCTACCCGCATCAAATACCTGCTGATATTGGTCAGAAGTTTATGATTGCAATGGCATTAGTGTCACAGCCAAAATTGCTTATTGCAGACGACCCTACTCGTGGAATGGAGCCGACAACAAAAGCACAAATATTGAAGTTGTTCACGCGTTTGAATCAAACTAAGTCGTTGTCTATTTTGTTTGTTAGCCACGACTTACTTGCAATTGCCAGTATGGCCCATTCCATGACCGTACTGTACGCTGGACAAACGGTAGAGTCGGGCAAAATGAAACATATTAAAAAGCGCCCGCTACATCCTTATACTCAAGCGTTGTTGGACAGTGCTCCAAGTTTTAGAAAAGACTTACCGCCTAAGTCCCATTTGCCAACGCTTGGTGGCTCAATACCCACGCTACAACATTTACCCATCGGCTGTCGATTGGGACCTAGATGCCCAAGAGCTCAGCGGGCATGCGTTCAAACGCCAGCAGTTAGGCGTATCCATGACCATAGCTACAGTTGCCACTATCCTTTGCATGTGGAGAAGCAGTAATGGACATAATGCAGGTTAAACAACTGTCGTTTGTACACAACGAAAAAAAGCGCTGGTTAAAGCGGCCTGAGATTTTTCAACTTGGGCCAGTAGATTTAAGCGTAAAACGTGGCGAAACTATTGCTATCATTGGTGAAAACCGCTCAGGTAAATCACTGTTAGCCAAGCTGCTCGTTGGTGCAGTGCCCGCCGATGCCGGTGAGATAGAAATAAATGCCCATAAATATGTAGCAAAATACCAATCGAAAGATAGCCAGCAAAAGCGTACTCACGACATACGTATGATATTGCAGCACAGCAGTGAATCGATGAATCCAGCGGTGCCTGTTGGCAAAATTCTAGATGAGCCATTAAGGCTAAACACAGACTTATCTGAAGCTGAACGAAAACCTATTATCGAGGATATGTTGGTAAAGGTTGGGCTTTTGCGCGAGCACTATTACTTCTACAGGCATATGCTGTCTGATGGACAACAACAGCGCGTTGCATTAGCTCGAGCCATTGTATTGAAGCCTAAAGTGCTCGTGGCCGACGAACCCTTTGCTGCGCTCGATCCGTCTATTCGCTCTCAAACGGTTAACCTAATATTAGAGCTGCAAAAGGAGCTGGGGTTAGCCTTCATTTTCATTAGTCACAACTTGGGGATTGTGCGCCACATTGCCGATAGGATTATTGTAATGGAGAACGGTGAAATTGTAGAAGAAGGTAAAACAGAAACCCTGTTTAGATGGCCACAGCACAGCCGCACGAAAAAGCTTGTATCAGCCTATCAGTCGTTGGTTCCCCAACACACTATTCGCTAGGCATGTTCGCCCAATCTACCCCACTTCACCCATCACATTAACCTACAAGAGCCAAAAGGATCCCCGCAGCTACAGCGCTACCTAAAACACCCGCAACGTTGGGGCCCATAGCATGCATTAAAAGAAAGTTGTGAGGGTTTGACTCAAGGCCAACCTTATTAACAACCCTAGCAGCCATAGGCACCGCAGAAACGCCTGCTGCACCAATTAATGGGTTAATGCTCCCGCCGGTCAGTCTACTCATCAGTTTAGCCATTAACACGCCTGCAGCCGTGCCAATAGCAAAGGCAATGGCACCTAGGCCTAAAATACCTAAGGTTTCAACGGTAAGAAATTGCTCGGCAGAAAGCTTAGAGCCCACAGCCAACCCTAAGAATATGGTTACGGTATTGATTAGCTCGTTTTGTGCCGTCTTGCTTAGGCGGTCTACAACACCACACTCTTTCATTAAATTACCAAAACAAAACATACCAACAAGTGGTGTTGCAGCAGGAAGGAACAGAATTGTCATAAACAGTACGGCTAACGGGAATATAATTTTCTCACGCTGTGACACCGGACGCAGTTGCCCCATCTTTATTTCACGCTCTTCTTTCGAGGTTAGCGCCTTCATGATCGGGGGCTGTATGATGGGAACCAGCGCCATATAAGAATACGCCGCCACCGCAATAGCGCCTAACAAATCAGGTGCAAGTCTAGATGCCAAGAAAATAGCGGTTGGGCCATCTGCACCACCAATAATGGCAATTGCGCTGGCGTCTTTTAACGTAAATTCAAAGCCCGGAACCAAGTTAAGCGCAATGGCACCAAACAAGGTGGCGAATATACCAAACTGAGCAGCCGCTCCTAACAGCAACATTTTAGGGTTGGCAATAAGCGCACTGAAATCGGTCATGGCACCAACACCCATAAAAATGAGCAATGGAAAAACACCGGTATCGATGCCGATTTTATAGATGTAATAAAGCAAACCACCTGCTTCAGAAAACCCTGCAAGCGGAATGTTTGTCAATAAAGCACCAAAACCAATGGGTAACAGTAACAGTGGCTCAAACTTTTTCACTATGGCTAAGTACAAAAGGCCAAAGCCAACGGCCATCATAATTAACTGGCCAGATTCAAAATGGGCCAGCGCTGTGCTGTCCCATAACACCATTAACTTTTCCATGCACTACCCCAATGTAATAAGCGGCTGACCACTAGAAACAGCGTCGCCCTCACCTACCATCACTGCGGTTACCGTTCCCTTAAATGCGGAACGAATTTCTGTTTCCATTTTCATGGCCTCTAAAATCATTACTATATCGCCCTCTTGCACCTCATCACCTTGACGCACCATGACTTTAAATACATTACCTGCTAGCGGCGCATCTATGCTCTGCGCTGATGAATTTGCCTGAGGGGCTTCTTCGTTTTGTGCGATACTTGCTGCTGTATTATCAGCAGAAGCACCCGAGTTAGATACTGGTTTAACGCTCTTCAGCGTTCCTGAAGGTGCGACTTCAACGTGATAAAGCTTTCCATCTACATTCACATCATACGTTGCTGTGCTTGTTGTACTTTGCGTCTGAGTAGCTTGTTTGTTTGTCGAGGCTTGTGCACTAGTTTGTGCTTTCGCATCATCGTCGTTGCTAGGTGCAGGCTCAAATGCATCCGGGTTGCCTCGATTCTCTAGAAACTTTAAGCCAATTTGAGGAAATAGCGCATAAGTCAGTACGTCATCAATTTTTTCATCGCACAACACAATGCCTTTTTTGGCTGCCAACGCATCCAGATCTGCGCTAAGTGATTCAATTTCAGGTTTAATGTTGTCTGCCGGTCTGCATGTAATCGGCTCGCCACCATCCAGCACGCGGTCTTGAAGTGCTTTGTTAACCGGTGCTGCAGTAGCGCCGTATTCGCCTTTTAAAACACCAGCGGTTTCTTTTGTAATGCTTTTATAGCGTTCGCCAGTAAGCACGTTAAGCACCGATTGCGTGCCTACGATTTGCGAAGTTGGTGTTACTAGCGGAATAAAGCCTAAATCTTCCCTCACTCTTGGAATTTCTTTTAATACATCTTCAAATTTATCTTGTGCACCTTGCTCTTTAAGCTGGCTTTCCATGTTGGTAAGCATGCCTCCTGGCACTTGAGCAACGAGAATACGCGCATCTACCCCTTTCAAGCTACCTTCAAACTTACTGTATTTTTTTCGAACCCCACGGAAATAGCTCGCTATCTCTTCTAACTCAGTTATTGCTATACCCGTATCCCGCTGGGTACCTTCAACAATAGACACTATTGTTTCTGTTGCGGTATGGCCGTATGTCATGCTCATTGGAGAAATAGCCGTGTCTAGCATATCAATACCCGCATCAATGGCCTTTTGATAAGTGGCAGTACTTAACCCTGTTGTTGCATGGCATTGCATTGCTATTGGCACGCTAACTGTTTCTTTTAAACCCGTGATAAGCGCCTCACAATCATAAGGCTTAAGTAAACCTGCCATATCTTTTATACAAATAGAATGAACACCCAAATCTTCTAGTTGCTTTGCCATTTCAAGCCACAATTTCAAGTTATGGACAGGGCTTACCGTATAAGAGATGGTACCTTGGGCATGTGCACCTGTATCGATGGTTGCTTTAATGGCTGTTTTTAAATTTCGTACATCATTCATTGCATCGAAAATACGAAAAACATCTACGCCGTTATCGTGTGCACGTTCGACAAAGCGAGTTACGACATCGTCTGCATAGTGACGATACCCCAACAAGTTTTGTCCTCGCAGCAGCATTTGCTGCTTGGTATTGGGCATCGCAGCCTTTAGCTTTCTTATACGTTCCCACGGATCTTCGCCAAGATAGCGAATACAGGCATCAAATGTTGCCCCGCCCCACGATTCAACTGACCAAAAGCCAGCTTTATCAAGTTGCTGCGCAATAGGCAGCATATCCTCAATTCGCAAACGGGTTGCTAATAACGATTGATGAGCGTCGCGCAGGACTAACTCGGTTAACGCTAGGGGCTTAGACATGTTTGCTCCAAGAGAAATTAAGACTTAGTTGAATTATGATGAGTATGGATGGCTGCAGATATTGCTGCAATAACTTTACCGTCAACACCTGACCGAGTGACTTGTGGAGTAGGTGCTGAGCTTGTTTTCACGTTTTCTACGTTACCGGGAAATATTTCGCAAAACCGTGCAATAAGGTGAATTCCAATAATAAGCAAACCAAGGAATGAAAATACAAACACCATTCCGATAAGCATAAGTGAACCAGCCTCTAAAAGTAAGCTAGCAACGGATTCTGGATTCATTTTAAGCCATGTTGTAGTTTTAACCTTTAACTAGTATCACTACGTTTTTAATAAAAATCAAAAGCGAATAAATTTAGGCCGTAAGCAGCAAGCAAAGCAGTAACATGATGAGCGTAAGTAGCTTGCTCAATGCACCCCAATATTGTTAGTAAAATCGTTGTCGAGCTCTTTGGCAAACTCTTTAGCATGCATCGCCACCAACTCGAGTTGCATATGTATTTCATCCTCGGGAACGTAAGAGGGCACGTTCTTAGGGGTTCCGTCTTTATCGACTGCCATGAAAGTAATAAAACAACGATTAGACACGCTCATATTGTCATCTGTGGCGTCTCCTGCTTTCACGACAACATATATATGCATACTGGAGGCCCCCGTGTGTACTAAACAAGCGTTGATTTCTACAAGTTGACCTACTTTTATTGGTTTTATAAAACGGATCCCATTTGCAGACACAGTGACACAATAACATTTTGACCACTGTGCGGCACAGGCATACGCGGCTTGATCTATCCATTTCATAACAATGCCGCCATGTACATTACCACCAAAATTGACGTCTGTAGGTTCAGCCAGAAATCGGAACGTGGTTATTGGATGCGTCATAACAAACCTCTCTTTGAATACAGCAGAGTTACATGATTCATATTAAGTTTAGTTTAATTTTTAAACGACGCGCTTAGACAATAGTGGAAACGTCAATATCCTCTTCGACACGCTTTAAGATCACATGACGTTTTTTGAATAGATAATATGCTGTAAGTATTCTAAAGCTTGTGACTAGTCGGAAGCACAGGGCAAAGCCCGAAGCACTTACAGCGAGTTCGAACAACCCTGTGAAATATTGATATTTTTGCAGAGGTATAAAAAAACCCACCTCAATGAGGTGGGCTTTTTTAATGTGGCGCGTGTGGAAGGATTCGAACCTCCGACCGCCTGGTTCGTAGCCAGGTACTCTATCCAGCTGAGCTACACACGCGTTAACTTGTATACTTCCGATTTTCACATCGAAAGGTGACGCTTTAAAATAAGTGGCGCGTGTGGAAGGATTCGAACCTCCGACCGCCTGGTTCGTAGCCAGGTACTCTATCCAGCTGAGCTACACACGCGCAAAAACTTTTTTGTTGACCGCCACTACCAACGAATAATGGCGGAGAGGGAGGGATTCGAACCCTCGATACGCGTATATGCGTATGGTTCCTTAGCAGGGAACTGGTTTCAGCCACTCACCCACCTCTCCGTAAGTGCGGGGTGCATTTTACGGATTCATGGCCTTGAGTCAAACCTTTTTTATAAAGAAAATGTTCGCTCGCTGGCTTTTTATTCGATTCGTTCAAAAAAGAGGTGTTTTGTATAGCTAACATACAATTCATCTTTGATTAGCTAGGGTTTTCTTAATTTAACACTGCACTTTTCTGTTGTAAGTTTAAGCAGTAATTTGTGTTTGTGCGTCGAAATTCCTTAAAAAAATAAATTTATTTGAAAATTATTTTAGTTTTTTTCAAAGACGACACGTTTTCACATAAAAAATTGAAACTAAAAGCGCCATATTTATGAGATTTTGACAATGCCACATCCGCATTTTTTACATAGCTTGTAATAGGTAGTGAATATAGCGTCTATTTAAATATCACTTTGCAGAAGTGCTTACTAGAAACAAAAAAGGCCAGCTTTCGCTGACCTTTCCAATGAAGAGTATTATGCAATTACTCAGCAGTATCAGGCTGACCGCCTTTCTCCGCTTGAATGCGCATGTATATTTCTTCACGGTGCACAGAAACTTCTTTTGGTGCATTAACACCGATTCGTACCTGATTCCCTTTTACACCTAGTACAGTGACAGTTACGTCGTCACCAACCATAAGCGTTTCACCAACTCGACGAGTCAAAATAAGCATTCGCTTGCTCCTGTTCCTTATATATGAACATATCCTTTTACTTTCGCTTTTACAGGCACGACCCCGTAAAAGCAGCAGTGGTTCCCTGTTTCTGTGTCACTTCAAAAACTCACTGTTATTCACAAAATAATTATAGCTTATCTTGCAACCATGCGTTAACCGAATCTAGTGCAGCTGGAAGACTTTCTGGCTTATCGCCACCCGCTTGAGCCATATCAGGACGGCCGCCGCCCTTTCCACCAACCTGTGAAGCCACGAAATTAACTAATTCACCCGCTTTCACTTTTGACGTTAGATTCTTCGTAACACCAGCAATAAGGTTTACTTTTGCATCACCTGCTACACCTAGTACTACGATACCCTCGCCAATTCGGTTTTTAATGTCATCCATCATTGAGCGTAAAGACTTCGCCTCAACACCCTCTAAATTAGCAACGAGAACCTTAACGCCATTTATTTCCACTGCACTACTAAGCATATCAGCACCCTGCTGACTCGCCAGCTTTTGTTTGGCAGAATTAAGCGCTTTTTCTAGTTCTTTAGTTTGATTTTGTAATGCTGTAACGCGTTCTACTACGTTTTGACTATCTGTTTTTAGTAAAGCAGATAACGAAGACAGCGTCGCTTGCTGAGCTTGAACTACGTCCATTGCCTGTACGCCGGTTACTGCTTCAATACGTCTTACGCCAGATGCAATGCCTGCTTCACTGGTAATTTTAAACAAGCCAATATCACCTGTGCGCGTTACGTGAGTACCGCCGCAAAGCTCTACTGAGAATGGCCCCATAGTAACAACGCGTACTTTCTCGTCGTACTTTTCACCAAATAGTGCCATTGCACCAGACGCTTTCGCCTCATCCAGTTCCATCAATTCAGTAGCAAGAGAATGGTTTGCACGAATCTCTTCGTTAACGCGACGCTCTATTTCAGCAAGCTGCTGTGCAGTTACTGCTTCAAAATGGGAGAAGTCAAAGCGAAGGCGAGGTGCCTCAACCAGGGAGCCCTTCTGTGTAACATGCTCGCCTAATATTTCACGAAGCGCGGCGTGCAATAAGTGCGTTGCACTGTGGTTTTTCTTAATGGCTTCGCGATTTGCCGCATCAATAGCAGCAGTAGCAGTGTCGCCCTTTGAAACCGATCCTATTACTACACCTTTATGTGCAAAAGCATTACCCATTTTCTGCGTGTCTGAAACAATAAACTCACCGTTAGCCAAACGTAAAACACCTTTATCGCCCGCTTGGCCACCACTTTCAGCATAAAATGGCGTACTGTCTAGCACCACTACACCTTCTTGCCCATCGCTTAGGCTGTCTACAAACGCGTTATCAGCAATGAGCTCTACCACGTTTGCTTGACCTTCTACGTCGGTATAACCAGTAAACGCAGTGGTGTGTTCAATCGCCAGCTTATTGTTGTAATCGGCACCAAAGTTACTTGCTTGCTGAGCACGCGCGCGCTGAGCTTGCATAGCAGCCTCAAAACCCTCTTCATCAATTTTAAGCTCGTGCTCACGCGCAACATCGTTAGTTAGATCAGTAGGGAAACCATAGGTATCGTAAAGTTTAAATACTACGTCACCTGGTATAGTGTCGCCTTCCAAGCCTTCAAGAGTGTCGTTTAGCATGGCCATACCGCGAGCCAGTGTTTTGCTAAATTGCTCTTCTTCAACGCGTAATACTTTTTCTACTACCGGCAACTGGTCTACAAGTTCTGGATACGCTTCGCCCATTTCTTTTGCTAATGAGGCAACCAACTTGTAGAAGAAAATGTCGTTCGCACCCATTTTGTAACCGTGACGAACCGCACGACGAATAATACGGCGCAGTACATAACCACGTCCTTCATTAGATGGCATCACACCATCGCAAATAAGGAAGCTACAAGAGCGAATGTGGTCGGCGATAACACGAAGAGATTTATTTTCTAAATCGTCTGTGCCAACAATAGATGCTGCAGATTTAATTAGGTTTTGGAACAGGTCAATTTCATAGTTACTATGAACGTTTTGTAAAATAGCAGAAATACGCTCTAGTCCCATTCCCGTATCGATAGAAGGTTTAGGCAGAGGTTCCATGGTACCGTCAGCTTGCTTGTTAAACTGCATGAATACCAAGTTCCAGATCTCGATGAATCGATCGCCATCTTCTTCAGGTGTTCCAGGAGGTCCACCCCAAATGTGTTCGCCGTGGTCGTAAAAGATTTCAGAACACGGACCACAAGGGCCAGTATCCCCCATAGACCAAAAGTTATCAGATGTACTGATGCGGATAATTTTTTCTTTTGGTACACCAATATGGTTTTCCCATATATCAAACGCTTCATCGTCTTCCGAGTATACGGTTACTAACAGCTTCTCTTTTGGTAAACCTACTTCTTTAGTTAAGAATGTCCACGCAAATTCGATGGCCTCTTTTTTGAAATAATCGCCAAAACTAAAATTGCCCAGCATTTCAAAAAAGGTATGGTGACGGGCAGTATAACCAACGTTTTCAAGGTCGTTGTGCTTACCACCTGCGCGAACACATCGCTGCGATGACACCGCACGAGTATAGCTGCGCTTTTCAGCGCCTAGAAACGTGTCTTTAAACTGGTTCATGCCCGCGTTGGTAAAAAGAAGCGTGGGATCATCTGCTGGTACCAGTGACGAACTTGCCACTGCTTGGTGGCCATGACTTTTGAAATATTCTATAAACTTGTTACGCAAGTCAGCAGTTGATAATGTCATTGAAAACCTAACTTCCTTTATTCTATTAAATGGGTGTGCACCGCTTAAGCGAGAAGCGTTTTACATGTATTAAACCATGCTTGGCGTGCCCCGTAATATCAAAGTAAGGGGACGGGTGCTTTTATATGCACAGATTTGCGCAACAATACCATGGAAAGCGCGTTTCTGTTAAGACCAAGCAAGCGCTCGTTAGCATAATTTTGACGTATATATTATGTGTGATGGCTGATATTCACTGAATTAGTCGCTGCTTACCGCATAGTCAATGTGCTCTTGATAAAAACCACGGTACTGTAGAAACTGCTTTTGCTTTAGACGAGCGGCATAGTCGGTCTCATAAAATTCGCCAAACTTTTTAATTTTTACCGTCTTTGCACTTTCAAACCAATCAGCATCGATTTCTTCTAATGCCTGATGAGCGCAATACTCATCAACACCGTATTGTTGCAGGTCGAGTTTTATGGTTCTGGGCCCTTTCCCCTTCAGGTAAAGCGCTCTTGCTCGACTTTCGGCAAACCTTGCATCGCTTTGTATATCAGCTGTTCTGAACTCTTCTAGAATGTCGATAAAGTCTTCTATTGGCATACCTTTTTGCTTTAACTTTCTAACGATTTCGTTATAGCTATGTTCTCGTCGTGCCAACATGCGAGTAATCGCGTCGGTAATGATTTTTCTATCAAACTCTGACATTTTGTGTGAACTTACTCTGAATATTATGACGTATTACTGTATTTTACAGATGTTATTAGCAAGATCAGTCTGATTTTGGAATTTCGCGTTCATACTGCAACGCTTTACCGCTTTCATCTTGCTACAAAAGAGCGTCCTTGCGAACTTCATGAATTATAGAATAACCACCTTTAGCCAGATATCGCAGGTATCTAAATCTGATTGGAATTCCCTTGCGAAAGGTGCTGGGCCTTTCCTTCAATATGATTTTTTACATGCACTTGAGCAAACAGGTTGCTGTAATAGTGAAACAGGCTGGGAACCTTGCCATGTTGTTATTTTTTCAGATGATAAAATGGTTGGTGCTATTCCTGGATACCTTAAAACACACAGTTACGGTGAGTATGTTTTCGACCATGCATGGGCAAACGCCTATCACCAACATGGTTTATCGTATTACCCAAAATGGATTGCTGCTATACCGTTTACCCCTGTAACTGGCGCTAGATTACTTACGCACGATGAGAGCCTTGTGACGCCTGCGCTGCTAAACGACATTAGCAATACTCTGCAAACCTACACAAAATCTGCATATGACGAAGCGCTTTCTTCGATGCACTGGCTATTTACATCGCAAGAACAACAAGCGCTTTTAATGCAAAATTCTACAAATTTAGTGCGTCATGCGGTGCAGTTTCAGTGGCACAACTACAACTATTCGCAGTTTGACGATTTTCTTAGCGCACTTACATCAAGAAAACGTAAAGACATCAAAAAACTGCGACGTAAACATCAAGAAGCTGGTATTCATTTTAGCTATCACAGCGGTGACGATATACAAACTGACACGCTCGCATTTTTTATAGAGTGTTACCAAGCAACCTATTTAAAACGAAGCGGACATACTGGGTACCTAAACGATGCTTTCTTTAGCAGTTTGCACAACACCATGCGTGATAACATGCTCATAGTTGTTGCCCATCAAAACCAGCAGCCAGTAGCTAGCGCGCTTTTCTTTTACGACACAACAGGTTTGTACGGTCGTTATTGGGGCGCATTGAAAGAGATTGACGGCTTACATTTTGCCTGTTGCTACTTTGAAGGTATTGAATTTGCCATTGCTAACAAGCTGCCTCATTTTAGTCCTGGCACGCAGGGAGAGCACAAAATACTGCGTGGTTTTGAACCTATCTATTGTTATTCAAACCACCAGCTTTTTGAGCCAGCATTTGCTAATGCTGTGGCGCAGTTTTTACAGCAAGAAACACAACATCTTGCAAACTATTTTAATCAGGCTCGGAATGCATTACCGTTTAATCAGGAATTCGTGCCTTTATTAAAAACAACACGTGTTAAACACCCTAACGACGACACGCATAACCACAACGAGAAAAACTATGAAATATAACTTACTTGCCGTTGCTATAGCGGCATCACTGGGCCTTGCTGGCTGCGGTCAACCTGAACAAGCAAAAGAGCAAACAGTAAAAGTTGAAGCACCTGAGGTGAAAGGCGAAGCTGAGCTGGGATCATTCGGTGTAGACTTAACAGCACGTAACGAAGCTGTTAAACCTGGCGATGACTTCTTTATGTATGCCAGCGGCACCTGGTATGACAACTACGAGCTACCCGCTGACAAGACTCGCTTTGGCGCGTTTACTGCGCTTGCTGAGCGCAGTGAAGAGCAAGTTAAAAACATTATCGATGGTTTACTGGAAAAAACATCGTTAAACGCCGAAGAGCAACTTGTACATGACTTTTTTGTAGCCTACATGGACACAGACACCATCAATGAGAAAGGCATTACGCCAATTACTGATGTACTGCAATCTATTGATGGCATTGAAAACACTACAGATCTTACTGCAGCGTTTGGTAAAAGTTGGCTAGTTGGCTCCAAAACGCCTATTGCAGGTGGCATGTGGTACAACCGCCTAGATCCCAACGAATACCAGCTTAGTGTTGGCGTAAGTGGCTTAGGCCTTCCAGACCGTGATTACTACTTAAGCGACGCTGAGCGTTTCGTAGATATTCGCAACGCCTATGTTGCTCATATCGAACAAATGCTTAACTTTGCGGGTGTAGAAAATGCAGCGGAGAAAGCGGCGAACATCTTAGCGCTTGAAACACAAATTGCTGAAGTACAATGGCCACGTGAGAAGCGTCGTAACCGTGATTTAACGTTAAATCAAATAGACCGCAGTGAGCTTTCAGACGAATACCCGGGTTTTGATTGGGACACCTTATTCGCGCAAACAGGTTATAAAGTACCTGCGCTTAACATTACACAGCCTGAGCCAGTAAAAGAAGTTATTAAGCTTATCAATGAAGCCGACCTAGCTGACTGGAAAGCCTATTTGAAATATCACACAATTTCGAATAACGCAGGCTTTCTCTCAGAAGAGATTTACCTTGCTAACTTCGACTTCTTTGGTCGCACGTTAAGTGGGCAACAAGAGCCTCGCCCGCGCTGGAAGCGTGCAGTTAGTCAAATGTCTGGCACTGAATCTCTGGGTTTCGCTATTGGTAAAATTTACGTAAACGAATACTTCCCAGAAAGCTCTAAAACACAAATGGCAGAATTGGTTGAAAACCTTCGTACCGCATTAGGTGAGCGCATCGACAATCTTGATTGGATGGGTGAAGAAACCAAGGTAAATGCAAAAGAAAAGCTAATGGCGTTTAACCCGAAAATTGGGTATCCAGATGAATGGCAGTCGTTTGAAGGACTAACAATTTCAGACAAAGACCTTATCGGCAACGTAAGAGGTTTGCGTGAATTCTTTCAAGCACAATCCGTTGAACGTGAACTTGAGAAAACTGACCGCAATCGTTGGGGTATGACACCACAGCGCGTAAATGCCTACTACAATAGCTCGTTTAACGAAATTGTATTCCCAGCAGCCATTTTACAACCTCCGTTCTTCGATCCTAATGCTGATGCGGCTGTAAACTATGGTGCCATTGGTGCGGTTATCGGCCACGAAATGGGGCATGGATTCGATGACCAAGGTTCAAAGTCTGATGCAAATGGTATTCAGCGTAACTGGTGGACAGACTCTGACCGTGCAGCTTTTGAAGAAAAAGCGGACATGCTTGCAGAGCAATACAGTCAGTACGAGCCCATTGAAGGTAACTTCGTAAACGGCCGAAACAGCTTGGGTGAAAATATCGGTGATGTGGGTGGTCTAGCAATGGCATACCACGCTTATAAGCTTAGCTTGAACGGCGAAGAAGCACCGGTAATTGATGGTTTAACAGGCGATCAGCGTTTCTTCTTGGCATGGGCACAAGTGTGGAAAGAAAAGCGCACCGAGCAAAGCATGCTTAACCAACTACGTGCTGGTACTCACGCACCGGGACGCTACCGTGCACAAGCACCGCGTAATCACGACGCGTGGTACAAAGCATTTAATGTACAACCAGGTGATGCACTGTACTTACCTCCTGAAGAGCGTGTACGCATTTGGTAATAGGTTTATAAACCAATAAAAAAGCCCTCCAATTGGAGGGCTTTTTAGTATCTGGAGTATTTAAGTGCTCAGTGTCTGAGACTTAACAAATTCTAAGACTGCGCTGCGGTTTGAAAGCTAGCTTGTGTGCTCTCAGTTCCCGCTACATTCTTTTTTGCATGTAACAATGCCTCGTGTAGCGTTGCGTAATTAGGAATGCCTGGATGCGCTTCATTAACGCCTTCAAGTACCTTGTTTACTTCTTCGTTTGCACCACAGATTAATAACTGTCTACCTGCAGCCAAGGCATCAGAAGTTACGGTATCAACCGCCATTGCTGCAGACACGTCCATTAACGGTACACGAGAGAAATCTAGAATTGTGAATTTAGAGCCTGGCTTCACGCGCTCACGCACGTGGTGACCTAAATCGGCTGCCGCACCAAAACTTAACGGACCGCCAAAGCTGAAAATAGACACTTTACCTTTCAGCGACTCAAGAAGCTTGTTCTCAGCAGGGTCATTCAATGACTCTGGAATTTTATTAAGCTCTTCAATTTGAAGCCTCGCGATTTGCTTCACGTAAGCAAGTGCAGCGAATACAACGCCAACACCAACTGCAGTAATCAGGTCAACGAACACAGTAAGACCAAGAACCATTAGCATAAGCGCGAAGTCCCAGCGAGGGCCTTTGTGTGCGCGTTTCAGGTAGCTCCAATCAATAATATCTAGGCCTACTTTAACCAGGATACCAGCAAGTACTGCGTGAGGGATTTGAGCGGCAAGAGGGCTTAAGCCTAACACGATTGCTAGCAGTACTAATGCGTGAGTCATTCCAGAAATATTGTACTTACCGCCGCTTCGGATATTAACCACGGTACGCATGGTTGCACCTGCACCTGCGATACCACCAATTAAACCCGCAAAAGTATTACCAATACCCTGACCGATAAGCTCTTTATTACTGTCGTGACGTGTGCGCGTCATGTTGTCCGCAACCAACGATGTTAGCAAGCTATCAATTGCGCCCAGAACAGCAAGTATAAAGGCAGCTTCTAAGATAAGTAATGCTTTGCTTTGGTCAAACACCGGTAGATGTAAACTTGGAAGACCTGTTGGAATATCACCTAGTACAGGTACTGACAATGCTAAGCTCACCAACGTACCGATAATTAGTGCAGCAAGTGCGCCAGGAACAAACTTACCTAGTGCAGGTGGCCACTTATAGGCAATAACCAAAGTACCTAGGCCCAGTGCAAGCGTAATAAAGTCGATATCAGCTAACGCAGTCGGAAGGTATGTAAGTGCACCAATTGTGCCGCCCGGAGGCTCGTGCCCCAATAAACGACCAATTTGAAGAATAATAATGATGGCACCGATACCAGACATGAAGCCAGAGATAACCGGATAAGGAACTAGGCGGATATATTGACCCACCCCTAAAACACCAAACACTATCTGGAAAATACCGGCCAATATAACCGCCGTAAAGATAAGGCTAGCATCGCCAGACAAACTAGCAAACAAACCCGCTAGAACAACCACCATTGGGCCAGTAGGACCAGATATCTGAGCAGGTGTACCGCCAAATAATGCGGCAAAGAAACCTACTGCAATAGCGCCATACAGACCAGCCATTGGGCCAAGACCAGAAGCAACACCAAGCGCAAGCGCGAGTGGCAGGGCAACGATACCGGCGGTTAAACCACCCGTAAGATCGCCTCGAATATTAGATAGATTAATTTTGACCATATTTCTTCGCCCCTTTGAGGTCGGCTACAGCGGAAATAACGTGATCCATTAATAGCTCCCAATTAAATAGTTTTTATCATTATGTTAATACTTTAGTGTCACTTGATAGATTAATAGTTTAATATACCAGTTCGCGATAGCCATTTACTATCATGTGGCTAACAAACTTGCTGTCAGCCTAACTAAACCTCGGAATATCTTGTATGCAACTTAGCGGTAAAACCCCTTCCATCAACCAAATTAGGTACTTTGTTGCAGTAGCAAAATATTTAAGCTTTCGACAAGCCGCTGGGATATTGGGAATAAGTCAGCCTACTTTGACCAGTCAAATAAGTGCCCTTGAAACCACGTTGGGCATTAACTTGTTTGAGCGCTCGCGTACCGGCACGCTGTTGTCACCTCAAGGGAAAGCGTTATTGTCGGTAGCAGAAGAAGTCCTACAGTCGACACAGCGCTTTAGTGAAATTGCCCGAGATTTGTCTGAAGGCGACATTGTGACTTATCGTTTAGGCATTCCACCTACACTAGGCCCTTATTTGTTGCCTTTTGTTTTACCCGATTTGCACAAGCGCAGACCAGGCCTACGTTTTTATGTGCGTGAAGCTGCACCAAGTGCCTTACAGCATGGATTGTTGCGTGGTGAATACGACCTTATTCTTGCACCTTTATCGGGTGAAAACTCACAACTTATTACGCAGCCCCTTTTCAAAGAGCCGCTTAAATTTGTTATTCCCTCTGACCACAAATTAGCAGGAAAAGCGTACGTTAGACCAGAAGAGCTAAAAGGTGAAAAAGTGCTCACATTGGAAGACCGACACCATTTCCACCATCAGGTACAGCGCATTTGCGATGATATTGGTGCAGATCTTCAACGGGATTATGAGGGCACCAGTTTAGATACACTCCGCCAAATGGTGGTAATGGGAATGGGCGTTGCCTTTTTACCAGGGCTTTATATTCACTCTGAATTGCACAAACCCGAAGCACTGCATGTGTGCGAAATTGCCGATTTACCAATAGAGCGCCAACACGCTCTAGCTTGGAGAAACACGGCTCCTGGAAGAAAGACGTTTAGAGAAATATCAATTATTGTAAAAGAAATAATAGAGGCACGTCTTTCTACCGCCGTCTCTATATCGTAAACGTGTTAGTTATGACCAACAGCAATAAATAATGCACTACAAAGCATGAATAAAAGTGTTAACTTAACTTAAAACCATTCACTTTGTTCATAGTTATGATTGACCGGCAACATCTTCGCATTGTTAAAGCTATTCAGACACAAGGCACCGTTACCGATGCCGCAAAATCTTTGTTTTTAACGCAGTCGGCGCTAAGCCATGCAATGAAAAAGCTTGAGGCAACATACAATGTGCCGCTATGGGAAAAAGAAGGCAGGCGCTTACGTTTAACTCAAGCAGGGCATAGTGTGATGGCGCTGGCCGACCGTGTACTCCCTCAGTTTGAACATACCGAGGAACAGCTAAAGCGCTTCTCTGAAGGTAAGCAAGGTATATTGCGAATTGGTATGGAATGCCACCCTTGCTTTGAATGGTTACTGAAGGTTGTAGCGCCCTTTCTTAAAGCTTACCCTGACGTCGATGTAGACGTTATGCGTGCATTCTCATTTGGTGGCCTTCAAGCTTTGCACGGTTACGATATCGACCTACTACTTACTCCTGATCCGTTAAAACTCAATACTATTACTTACACGCCCGTTTTTGAGTATGAGCAAGTATTAGTCATGCACAAGATGAACACGTTGGCTGACAAGCCATTTATCACACCTACTGACTTAGCCAATGAAACACTGATTACTTACCCGGTAGAGCAAAGCCGGTTAGATGTGTTTTCTCAGTTTCTAACGCCTGCGCAATGCTCGGTAAAACGCCACAAAACCATAGAGACAACTGAAATTATTCTGCAAATGGTGGCTGCAGATCGTGGTGTTACGGCACTACCGAATTGGCTAATTGACGAACTGGATGATAACGCCAATCTTGTCTATCGACCTCTAGGTAAGCATGGACTGCCCAAAACTCTGTACATTGGGCATAGGAAAACGAACGATGCTCTTGGCTTTGTGGAGGAATTTATAAAGCTAGCGTGCGATGTACGCGCGTAATGAAATAAAGGCGGAAGGCACATATGCTCTCCCGCCCATCTAATACTACGTTTCTAGAACTAAATTCTAAATTGTCCTACTAGCTCTTTTAAGTCGGTAGACACGGCGCTAAGTTGGGTTGCCTCTACAGCAAGCTCTTCTGCATGCTGACTGGTGCGGTCGCTCAAGCTCGTAATAGCCACAAGCGATTCATTTATATCCTGCGCCACTTCAGTCTGTTGCTCTGTAGCTAGGGCAATATGCGTACTTTGCTCGTGAACCTGCCCTATGGACTCGGTGATATCTTGTAATGTAACCACCACTTTTTCGGTTTTTTCAACACCTGATTCAGAGCGCAGTTTTCCAGCTTGCATCACTTGGTCGGTTTGTTCAGCCATACTTTGCAGCCTTTCCACCATTCTACCAATATCAGTTGTCGACTCTTGAGTACGACTAGCTAGCGAGCGCACTTCATCAGCAACAACAGCAAAACCTCGACCTTGCTCTCCCGCTCGCGCAGCTTCTATAGCTGCGTTTAGTGCCAACAGGTTAGTTTGTTCAGCAATACTGTTAATAACATCAACCACTGCACCAATGTTGTCCGACTCTTTACTTAGCCCGCTTACAACATCAACCCCTTCTTGAATAGAGTCAGCAAGCGCGCGTATTTCCGTCATTGCTTCTTGAATTTGTGCACTACCACTTTGTACAAGCTCATCAGCTTTTGTTGCTGCGGTGCTAGATTGCGCTGCATTTTGAGATATCTCGTCAACGGTCGCGGCCATTTGCGTAACTGCAGTAGACACATTATCAACCTGACTACGCTCTTGATTTATCTCTTGGCTGGTTGCATGGCTTACATCGCGAAGATGGTCGGCTGCATCGGATACCGCTTTTGTGCTTAGCGCTGTATCTTTAAGTAGGTCGCGCAATTTATCGGTAAAGGTATTAAATTCAACGGCGAGTGCGCCGATTTCATCGTTACTTTTTACCTCTAGACGCTTGGTAAGATCGCCATCGCCTCGCGCAATTTCCGCCATGGCACTGCGCATTTCTGCCAACGGCTTAGTCACTTTGGCACTAGCAATATAGGTAATTAGCGCAATTAAACCAATGATAACAAAAGCCACAACCGTAGCCGTTGTAATGGCTGTATTAATAGGCGTATTAATAATGCTTGCAGGTATGAGTATACCTAGCGACCAATTCATCTGGGGCGTATCTAAAGCAGCGTGCTCAAACACGGCTACGTATTCTTCTCCCTTCCAAACCACGGGTATGATACCTGACGAATTGGCTGAAATTGCAGATGCTAATTTATTAAAGCCTTGTGTGTCGTTAAACGCATTATCAAAGTTACTGATTGCAGAGCTAAGCGGCAGTTCAACTGACTGTTTAGGGAAATAAACTATGTTTTGATTTTCATCCAACAAAAAGGCAGTACCTTGGTTTTCGTAGCGAATGGTATCCACCACTTTACCCACGGTGCTGATTAAGATATCAACGCCACCTACACCAAGTAACTTGCCATTTTGATAAACCGGCGCTTGCACTACTGCCGACACACTACCATCCTGTGAATCTACCGCAGGTGGCGTAACATACAGTTTGCCTTGAGAAACGGCAGTGGTGAACCACGGTCGTTTAGTAGCAAAATAGCCCTCATTCGGGTTACCAGCATTCGGCCCGTCTGTGTCTACACCTACTCGCCCTTCTTCATAAAAGTATTCGCCAGTTAGCGCAGAACCAAAGAAAGCAGACTTAATTACAGGGTCTTCACTACTTACATTTTCAAACAGTGTATAAATGCGAGTAGCGTCGTTCATTTGCGCTTCTGACGCGCCGCGGGCGGTATGATCAGCAAAGAAGTCTTTTAAAAAAGGACTACTTAAGAATGCTTTTGCAACGCCACCGTAAGTGGCAAAGAAGCCTTTCACATCATTCGCTTCACGTGCCACAAGGGCTTTAACTTCCTTTTCAACTCTAAGTCGGGTGTTGTCAGCAACGGTGTTCACTAAAAACAAGGCTGTTATTAGCAACATAAATGCAATACTGCCACCCACTATAAGCATGAACTTTTTTTGCAGTGATATCGACTTCATTGATACTTCTCATTCTTATTATTGCTAAATTCAAACAACACCAGTGGAGGACTAGAGCGTGTTGTAAGACATAGCTTTATTTATATGCGGTAAAGGTTTACGGAAGGTGCTAAAAGAAAACTGCTAATTTAGAAAAATCCTTCAGTAACACAGTCTTACTTTGAAAGATAATGGCCAACATTACAACCCTCAAAGCAAATAAAAGTGCAAGTCTACGAAGGTATAGTTTTTGAAACGAAGTCGCTGATAAGTACTAATTGTCTTTCTTACGCCACACCAACATAAGGTTATTGGCGGGCATGGTTACAATCTCTTGCAACGTTAACATCGGCGCCCAAGCTATTAGCTCGTCGATATCACGATAGCCACCAAACCCTCTTTCTAACAGTGAGTGATGAAAGTCATGATTGCTTTGACTGTTAAATTTACCCTGCTGTGTAAAAGGGCCGTATTGACAGAAAAATGCACCAGAAGGTAAGTGAGTAGACACCAATTGCATTAGTATCTTAACTTCCTCTTTCTGCATGATGTGTGCGGTGTTTGCTGTGAAAATACCGTCGATAGGTAATTCGGGAAATTTATGCTCGCCCACTTTAAATTCAATTGGGGCGTGCAAGTTACTTTTAGGCTCATCAAGAAGCCACGCGTAGATGCCCGCATGGTAGTGTTGTTGGTCACTGGTGTACCAGTTAGCATGAGGTAAATTATCAGCAAAAAATACAGCGTGTTGACCGGTGCCGCTACCAATCTCAAGAATATGTCGCGTATTCTCAAACACGCTTGATAATACTGACAGAATGGGGCGCTTGTTATTTTCACACGCCTGACTAAAAGGCTTTTCAACTGGTATCATAATGTTATTTATCTCTGTTAGACGGGTACTGCTTAGTTAATATCAGTACCCGCCCAGCCTTTACAAAATCAGCTAATCCACCTAAGCACTTTTTAAAATACTTTGTTTAAGTGCGTTGTTTAAGTACGTTATTCACTAGCATGCTTAAACACTTTACTTAAATGGCTGCTCTATTAATCACTTAAATTAGGCCCTAGCCATTTTTCCGCTTCTTCTAGCGTCCAGCCTTTGCGCTTGGCATAATCTTCTACTTGGTCGGCTTGAATCTTCGCTACCGCAAAATACTTGCTTTGTGGGTGTGCAAAATACCAACCTGATACGGCGGCACCCGGCCACATAGCAAAGCTCTCGGTTAGCTTCATACCTGTGTTTTCTTCTGCCGATAGTAAATCCCATATTAACTGCTTTTCAGTGTGCTCAGGACAAGCGGCATAACCAGGCGCTGGTCGAATACCTTGGTATTTCTCTCTTATAAGCGCATCGTTATCTAACGATTCATCCGCAGCATAACCCCAATGATGTTTTCGTACTTGCTCATGTAAATATTCAGCAAAGGCCTCTGCAAGTCTATCGGCAACCGCTTTCACCATTATTCCGTTATAGTCATCACCGTTACTGATATAAGCATCAGCGAGTTCATCTTCGCCAATACCACCTGTCACCGCAAATGCACCAACATAATCGGCAATTCCACTTTGCTTTTCTGCCACAAAATCAGCCAAACAATAGTTGGCGAACTTATCTTTTAAGGTTTGCTGACGAAGATGGTGTGAAACACCAATAACCTGCTCTCTGCTTTCATCGGCATAAATCTCAATATCGTCATCAACACGATTGGCCGGAAACAAGCCAAAAACACCTTTCGCTACTAGCGTTTTCTCTTCAATGATTTTATCTAGCATAGCGTTTGCGTCTGCAAACAATGACGTTGCTTGCTCACCCACTACTTCATCGTTAAGAATACGTGGGTACTTTCCTGCCAACGACCATGTTAAGAAAAATGGTGTCCAGTCAATATAGTTTCGCAGCGTAGCTAGGTCGGCCGTAACTGTTTGTACGCCCAATGCCTGTGGTTTTACTGGTGCTGCTGTGAAATCAGGGTTAAATGCGTTAGCACGTGCTTGCTCAAGGGTAACAGGTTTACTTCGTGGCTTTTTACGAGCGTGCTGTTCGCGTACGGTGTTATACTCTTTAGCAAGTTCCTGCGCGAACACATCACGAGATGCCTTGTTGAGTAATCGTTGGCATACGCCAACCGCACGACTTGCATTTGGTACATAAACTACCGGTGAATGATAATTCTGCTCTATCTTCACAGCAGTATGTGCTTTAGATGTGGTTGCCCCGCCAATCAACAGCGGAATATCAAAACCCTGACGTTCCATTTCCTTAGCAACGTGCACCATCTCATCAAGCGACGGTGTAATAAGCCCAGATAGACCAATCATATCTACCTGTTCTTCTTTTGCCACCTGTAAAATTGTGGCTGCCGGTACCATAACGCCTAGGTCAATGACTTCGAAGTTATTACATTGAAGTACAACACCTACAATGTTTTTACCAATATCGTGAACGTCCCCCTTTACGGTGGCTAGCAATATTTTGCCATTGCTCTTGGCGTCGTCTGACTTTTCAGCCTCAATAAACGGTTGTAAGTGGGCAACGGCCTTTTTCATCACACGGGCAGACTTAACCACCTGTGGTAAGAACATCTTACCCTCACCAAACAAATCTCCTACTACATTCATGCCGTCCATAAGCGGACCTTCAATAACATGTAGCGGTCTTTCTGCTTGCTGCCTAGCTTCTTCGGTATCTTCAACGATGTAGTCGGTGATACCTTTTACTAACGCATGCTCTAAACGTTTATTGACGTCTTGTTCGCGCCAACTTAGGTCTTCTTTGGCAGCTGCTTTGCCATCGCCTTGATAATTCGGCGCAATATCAAGCAAGCGCTCTGTCGCATCGCTGCGCCTATTCAAGATCACGTCTTCAACACCATCGCGAAGTTCAGTCGGTATTTCATCATATACCTCTAGCTGCCCCGCATTCACAATGGCCATATCCATGCCAGCACGTATGGCATGGTATAGAAACACAGAGTGCATGGCTTCGCGTACCGGGTTGTTTCCACGAAACGAGAATGAAATATTAGACAGCCCACCTGAAATATGTGAGTACGGGCAGGTTTCGCGGATAACCCGTGTTGCCTCGATAAAATCGACAGCGTAATTATCGTGCTCTTCAATACCGGTTGCTACCGCAAAGATATTAGGGTCGAAGATAATATCCTCCGGCGGAAAACCTATTTCCTCGGTAAGCAGTTTGTAGCTACGTTGACAAATTTCGACCTTGCGAGCCTGTGTATCTGCTTGTCCTGTTTCATCAAAGGCCATTACCACAGTAGCGGCACCAAAACGTTTTATCTGCTTTGCCTGAGCGAGAAACTGCGTTTCCCCCTCTTTTAAGCTAATAGAGTTAACAATGGCCTTACCCTGCACACACTTAAGCCCAGCTTCGATGACTTCCCACTTTGATGAGTCAATCATAATAGGCACGCGACTTATGTCAGGCTCAGACGCGATTAAATTCAAGAAAGTGATCATCGCCTGTTTGGAATCAAGCATGGCTTCGTCCATGTTGATGTCGATGATTTGCGCACCGCTTTCGACCTGCTGTCTTGCAACATCAAGCGCGGTTTCATAATCGCCTTCTAGAATAAGACGCTTAAAGCGAGCTGAACCGGTTACGTTGGTTCGCTCACCTATATTAATAAATGTGGAAAATTCTGCGCTCACAAGGCCTCCTAATGTACAAACGGCTCAAGGCCTGACAGACGCATTTTGGGTTCAAACTGGGGAAGTGGACGAGGCGCAATGCCTTCTACGGCGTTAGCAATATCCCGAATATGTTCAGGCGTGCTGCCACAACAGCCGCCCACAATGTTGACTAATCCAGACTCAGCCCACTCTTTAATATGTTCGGCCATTTCTGGTCCTTCCATATCATACTCGCCAAACTCGTTGGGTAAGCCTGCATTGGGGTGTGCTGAAATAAAACATTCACTTACGTTTGCCACTTCATCAACATATTGACGCAGTAAGTCAGGCCCTAATGCACAGTTCAACCCGAATGAAAACGGACTTATATGGCGCATCGAATAGTAAAACGCTTCCGCGGTTTGGCCTGACAATGTTCTACCCGATGCATCAGTTATCGTGCCTGAGATCATAACTGGCAGCGACGTTCCTAACTTTTCAAATACGGTTTCAACCGCATAGGCTGCCGCCTTAGCGTTCAAAGTATCGAAAATAGTTTCAAGCATGATAAGGTCAACGCCGCCTTCTATCAGTGCTTCAGTAGACTCACTGTATGCCTCAACAAGCTCGTCAAATGTTACGTTGCGCTTTCCCGGATCATTTACATCAGGTGAAATAGAGGCCGTGCGATTTGTAGGGCCTAAAACACCAGCTACAAAGCGTGGTTTTTCAGGAGTTTTCGCGGTGTACTCATCAGCCGCTTTTCGCGCAAGCTTCGCTGCTGCAAGATTAATATCTCTGGACTGTGCTTGCATATCATAGTCTGCCATTGCAATGGTGGTTGCATTGAACGTGTTGGTTTCGATGATATCGGCGCCAGCTTCAAAATAATCGCAGTGAATCTGATAAATAATGTCAGGTTGAGTTATGACCAATAAATCATTATTGCCTTTCACATCGCAATGCCAATTGGCAAACTGCGTGCCTCGATAGTCTTCTTCTTCTAACTTATGACGCTGAATCATGGTGCCCATTGCGCCATCAAGAATAAGAATGCGTTTTTTGGCGGCGTCTGAAAGCGTGGCATGGGCCTTTGAAACGGTATTGTGACTCACGTGCTACCTCTTTGGCTGTGATTTTTCAGCAAGCTGATTTAAGTCGTAAGGGGTGGTCTGGTAAACGTAGTAATTTAGCCAGTTCGTAAATAATAAACTGCCGTGTGAGCGCCATTGAACAATGGGCGACTTCGACGGGTCGTCCCCTTCAAAATAGTTTTTTGGTACAGCGGGCGATTGTCCGCTACTCAGGTCTCTAAAGTACTCTTCTTTAAGTGTATCTGGATCATATTCTGGGTGACCCGTGACAAACACCATACGTTTATCTTCCGACGCAACAATGTAGGCGCCCACGTCTTGCGATTCTGCAACCACGTTCAATCCTTCTACATTGTTGTACTGCGCTTTGTCGATATGTCCATACCGAGAATGCGGCGCGTAAAAAACAGGGTCAAAACCTCGCAATAATTCATTGTGAGGGTCGTTCACTGTGTGTTTATAAACGCCTGAGAACTTCTCGTCTCGAAGCGTGCGAGTGACATCGTAAAAATGGTACATCGCTGCATGCGCTGCCCAGCACAAGTAAAGTGTTGAGTTCACGTGTCTCTGTGCCCACTCTAAAATCGTGGTCATCGTGTCCCAATATTTTACTTTGTCGTAATCAAGCATTGCTAATGGCGCGCCAGTAACGATAAGTCCATCGTACTTCTTATTAGCGACACTTGAAAAGTCGTGGTAAAACGCATCCATGTGCGACTGCGGAGTGTTCTTGGGTGCTTGGTTGTCTATTCGTATTAGATCAACATTAATTTGAAGCGGCGTATTTGAAAGAAGACGTAAAATTTGAACTTCAGTTTCAATTTTATTGGGCATTAAATTCAGAATGCCTACTTCAAGGGGACGAATATCCTGATTGGACGCCCTATCCATATCCATGGTAAAGATATTTTCACCTAGTAGTACATTCTGTGCAGGCAATTGCTCAGGGATACGAATTGGCATAAAGGGCTCCAGTCATAAAAACAACAATGACTGTATTGTGTCTATTACACAGAATATGTCAACATCTTTACGTCTAGACGTCTAAACGTTTTTTTTATAGATGGCTCATTCAACCGTTTTGACGATGCACCATCATAAGCATCTCTGCTTCGGCGCGAGGAATATCACAGGCCTCAATAATCTCGTCAATGCTTGCCCCCTGTTTTACCAGCTCGGCAGCGCGTTGATAAAGACGAAGAGATGGGTCTTGAAGCTTGAGTTCTCTTACTTGATTTTCAATATCAATTTGTTTTTCTTCCAAGGTTTGAAGATGACGAGTTATTACCAAACTGCGAGCTTGTGCTTCAGACTGCTGGTTGTTTGCATCATTCGCTTGTGCAGCCACATCTGAAAGCTTGGCAGACATGTCATTTTCTAAGTTGCTAAATGAGGCCTGCAGCGCATTAATTTTAGAGGCAAGAACACCTACTACAATAAACAGCAGTACAACAACTAGGGCTAGAAGGGCTTCGATGAGGCTAGGAGCAGCAAACTGCAAGTCCATGTGCGCATTACCTTTACGTACAAAAAAAGACAGTGAGGGTTACATCACTGTCTTCTTCGCAAATTAGATGTTGGTGAGCTCGTCCCACTCTTCATCGCTTAGCAGCTTATTCAAATCAACCAAAATAAGCAGCTCGCCATCGCGGTTACTTACACCTTGGATGAATTTCGCACTTTCTTCTGTGCCTACGTTCGGAGCACTATCAATTTCCGAAGACTTCAGATAAACCACTTCAGCTACGCTATCTACCAAGATGCCAACGACTTGCTCGTCAGATTCAATGATAACGATACGCGTGTTGTCAGTAATTTCCGTAGGCGGAAGACCGAAACGCGCGCGCGTATCAATAACGGTAACAACGTTACCACGCAGGTTGATTATCCCTAGCACGTAGTCAGGCGCACCTGGCACTGGGGCAATTTCGGTATAACGCAATACTTCTTGTACCTGCATTACATTAATACCGTATGTTTCTTCACCTAAGCGGTACGTAACCCATTGAAGGACCTCGTCATTGCTGTCAGTGGCATTATTATTTGTTCTTTCGTCGCTCATGTACTTGGCTCCCAACTATGGCGTCTGGTCGTTACTGCCTAAGCCTTTGTTAAGCATAGATATTAATTCTTCAACGTCAACTAGCGCGCACATTTTTTCTTTCACCATCCCGGCTAACCAAGGACGTTTACCTGTGGACTCGCGCCATTTAACATCATCGATAGTTAAATTTACTGTGTTTACAAGCTTTTCGCTTGCTAGACCCCACTCGCTTTCCCCTAACATTATAAGATATCGGTAGTTAAGCGATTCCGCGAGGTTTTCATCATATTTTTCTGGCATAACCCACTTGGCAGAGTCAACAACGTTCAGTTTTGAATCTCTGTGCAGCATCACACCCATAAACCAGTCCGGTTTGCCAAACAAAGGACCAACCTTCTCAATTTGATGGATACCACCTAATGTTGTTAGTGGGACCGCTAGTGTCAGACCAGCCACTTCAAAAAACAATGCTTGAAAACGATTCCCAAGCGAGTCCTTTAAAGGAATTTTAGTTTGTACTGACTCTTCTTCAAGTGTTGTTTCACTTTCTTCAACAACAACAGCTGTTTCAGCAGGCGTTTCTTTAAGAATAACCGCCTTTTTGGGTGACTCTAAATAAGATGACACCTCTTGTGCAATTTGTTCTTGTTCTGCGTAACTGTCTGCCTGCTGTTGTGTAGACGCCAGCGCGTCCTCTGCCATTTTTTGAGAAGCCTGTTCAAGCAGTTTTGCCGTGCGAACCGTTGCATCTTGCTCCGATGCAGGCTCTTTTAGAAGCGCGTCTAAATATGCTTCCATTACTTCTTCACGGGCAAATGGCGATTGCTTGCTCATTGTTTAATTACTTCTCCAATACATCTAATAGTTTCGAGTAAGCAGCTACTCCTCGTGTTTTCGGATAGGCAGCAGATATGGGTAGCTGCACTAAACTCGCATCTCGAAAATGCGTATCGACAGGGATTACGCCTGTCCAAACACGATCACCATAATCACTCATCAAACGTTTACGTGATGCCAATGCGGCATTTGTACGCTTGTCGAACATCGTGGGAATAATAACTGTATCAAACGATTTATCTAGCGAACGCCCCATTATTTCCATGGTTCGAATCATCCTGTCTAACCCCTTCAGCGCAAGGTATTCAGTTTGCGTAGGCACTATTACTTTATCGCAAGCCGCCAATGCGTTAACCATTAATACGCCGAGTACAGGTGGACAATCGATAATAGCAACGTCAAATTCATCTTGAATTGTTGCTAATGCTTTTTTAAGCACAAGCCCCATGCCTTGCTCGCTGCCCATTGTTCTGTCTAACGTGGCTAACGCCATAGTCGCAGGCAACACATAAAGATTATCTAATTTGGTTGAACCCAAACAATCTAATACGTTATCGGCGGTTATGCCGCTAGATTTAATAAAAATATCGTAAACAGAATGACTTCCAGCCTCCGCATCAATGCCGAAGTAGTAACTCAAAGAAGCATGAGGGTCGGTATCTATCATTAATACGCGCTTGCCTTTTTCAGCAAGCAGGCCGCCGAGACTAACCGTTGTGGTTGTCTTACCTACACCGCCTTTCTGATTTGCAACCGTCCATACTTTCATGATTTTTATTCCGTGAGCCTACACGCTGCTATCGCATCTCTGTCTTAATACAGTCACTTATATCATCAACATTTATATTTTTTGAAGATATGTTGGCTACCGCCACTGCTTGCGGCATACCGTATACTACACATGAATCCTGATCTTGTGCCCAAATGGTAGCGCCGCGCTCTTTTAATGTTCGGCAACCTTCACGACCATCTGCGCCCATACCTGTCAATATGATCCCCAATACATCACCACCGTAAGCACGCGCAACAGAATTAAACGTTAAATCTACGCTAGGCTTATAGCTTGCCTTGTCAGAAGGGTCCGCATCAACAATGGCAATACGCTTAACTGAACCAGAACTCTCAATAATCATTTGTTTCCCGCCTGGTGCAAGATAAGCATGACCGGGCTTGAGAATATCGCCACTCTCAGCCTCTTTGACTTTAATTTTACAGTTAGTGTCTAAGCGCTGCGCAAATGCCGTGGTAAATGTGCCAGGCATATGTTGGACAAGCAAAATGGGATAAGCGAAGTTTTCTGGTAATGGTGCTAGTACTTTTTGAAGCGCTACAGGGCCGCCCGTAGAGGCTCCAATAGCGAGACACTGGTAACGCTTGCCCGATGCCCTTACCGACGAAACTGTTGGCTGCTTTGCTGCATCCTTGCGACCTGACAGTAAACCAGAGCTCTTAAAAAAGGCCTGTTTTGGTGCGTTGTCTGGAAGTATTCTTGTTTCAACTGAGCGGAATGAAGGACGCTTTAAGCCTATGCCTCGCCTAGCAATCAGCCGTACTTTCGTACAAAGTAAACGAGAGGCATCTTTTCTATCTTGCGCGATATCTTCGAATTTTTTAGGTAAGAAGTCGAGAGCTCCAGCTTCTAATGCGTCAAGGGTTGCCTGTGCGCCGTGATGCGTAAGCGAGGAAAACATGAGAATAGGTACCGGACGCTTTTCCATAATGGCTTTTACAGCGGAAATGCCGTCCAAAATCGGCATTTCCACATCCATTGTTATCACGTCAGGCTTAAGCGCTTCTGCTTTTTCTAATGCGTCGCGCCCATTTTTCGCTTCCCCAACAACTTCAAGTTCCCTATCATCATCAAGTATCTCTTTCACTCGACGACGATAAAATGTCGAGTCATCCACGACAAGGACTTTAAAGACCATGGATTATTATTCCTGTTAATTCATCGCCTTACTTTATTGGTTTACGCGCGTACCGTTTTAGCAGGCTCGGAATATCTAAAATTAGTGCAATTCCACCATCTGAAGTTATGGTTGCACCCGCCATTCCAGGCGTTCCTTGCAACAATGCATCTAAAGGCTTGATAACCACTTCTTCTTGGCCTATTAGCGCGTCAACGACGAATCCGACCTGTTGAGTACCAATTTGTACTACAACAACATGCCCTTTTTCTCTATCAATGTTTTTAGGGCCACGAATTAGCCATTCACCAAGGAAGAATAGCGGAATTGCTTTTGAACGAACTATCATTGTTAGTTGGCCATCAACCGTATTGGTTTTCTTGATGTCCATATTTATTATTTCGTTCACCGCACCTAATGGTAACGCAAAGGTCTGTTTGCCTACAACAATCATTAGTGTAGGTAAGATAGCCAATGTCAGCGGCACTTTAATGTCTAAGCGAGTCCCTTTGCCAAGCTGTGAATCGATGTTAACCGTACCATTAAGTTGGTTAATCTTCGTTTTCACCACGTCCATACCAACACCACGACCAGAAATATCGCTGATTTCGGTCTTGGTTGAGAAGCCCGGTGCAAATATCAAGTTGAACGCTTCAACATCAGACATACGTGCAGCAGCGTCTGAATCTAGAACGCCACGGCTAATTGCAATATCTTTCAACTTTTCAGGGTCCATACCTTTACCATCATCTTCGATAGTAAGAAGGATATGATCGCCTTCTTGAGATGCAGATAATTGAACTGTACCCATACGCGGTTTACCCGCTGCAGCACGGTCATCCGGCATCTCAATGCCGTGGTCTACCGAGTTTCGAACCAAATGCACTAATGGATCGGCCAGGGCTTCAACCAGGTTTTTATCTAGATCTGTTTCTTCGCCCACCAACTCAAGTGTAATTTCTTTTTTCAGGCTTCTGGCAAGGTCACGAACAACGCGAGGAAAACGACCGAATACTTTCTTGATTGGCTGCATGCGGGTTTTCATTACCGCACCTTGAAGGTCACCTGTTACGACATCCAAGTTAGCAATAGCCTTCGACATACTCTCATCGTTGCTATTAATACCCAAGCTGATAAGTCGGTTTCGAACCAACACCAACTCTCCCACCATATTCATTATTTGGTCAAGACGTTTTGTATCTACACGTACTGTAGTTTCAGCAGGCGGAGCAGCAGGAGCTGCTTTTTTGTCGTCTTTCTTCGGTGCTTCTTTCTTAGGTGCAGGTGCAGCTTTAGGGGCTGCTGGCGCACTTGCTTTTGGTGCTGCTGGTGCTTGTTGTTTGGCTTTCTGGACGGCTTCAGTCGCAGCTTTATCTACAGGCGGCTCTGGTGATTTTGCAGAGCTGCTTGCTTGTGCAGTAGGGCCTTGACCAGAACCATGCAGTTGGTCTAGGAGCGCCTCGAATTCATCATCGGTAATTTCATCGTCGCCACCCGCTGGTGACGCAGGCGCCGGTGCCGGGGCTGCTTTTGGCGCGTCATCTTCAGCACTGCTGAATTTGCCTTTACCGTGTAAATCGTCAAGTAAAGCCTCAAACTCTTCATCAGTAATATCATCGCTATCACTAGAAGCGCTAGCTGATGTGGTAGGTGCTGCAGCTGAAGATGAAGACTTTCCTGGCGCGCTTGAACCATGCAGTTCGTCTAGCAACGCTTCAAATTCATCTTCTGTAATTTCGTCGATACCGCCTTCGGTATTGGACGCTGCAGGCTGCGAAGGCGTTTCTTCTACAACAGGCTCGGGCTCTGATGCTGCCTCGGCTGGTGCTGCGCCATCGTCTCCACCGAATATATTCTCGTCAGGAGACTCAGGTCGGCTGAGTTTGTGTAGTATGTCGACAAGGTTTGAGTCTGCAGGCTCAAGAGGTTCTCTTGCTTTTACGCGTTCAAACATTTCAACAACCACGTCGGTTGCTTGCAGAATGATATCCATCAGTTCAGGTGTGAGCGTTCGTTGTCCGTTTCTCATAACGTCAAACACGTTCTCTGCACCATGACAGATTTCAACAAGTTCAGTCAGCGAAAGGAAACCTGCGCCACCTTTAACTGTGTGATATCCGCGGAATATTGCGTTTAGCAAATCCGCATCTTCAGGATTGTTCTCAAGATCAACGAGCTGTTCTTGTAATTGTTCAAGTATCTCTCCAGCTTCTACTAGAAAGTCCTGTAATATATCCTCGTCAACATCAAACGACATGCGCCCGCTCCCCTAAAAACCTAAGCTAGACAGAAGATCATCAACATCATCTTGGCCAGAAACAACGTCATCACGTTGGTCGGCATCGATGATTGGGCCCTCTGCCTCTACACCATCAACTTTATCGGCCTTAACGCTAGAAGATTTAATTTGTTCTGCACCATCACGCTCTCCGAACATGGTTAACATGTTCACTAAGCTATCTTCCACTTCTTTAACCAAGTCGATTACACGACGAATTACCTGCCCCGTAAGGTCTTGGTATCCTTGCGCCATCAGCACTTCGGTAAGTAGCTGTGTAAGTTTAGTTGCCTGATCCGCACTGTCTTCAAGTAATTTATCCAAATCTGCACAAAGCACCTTAAACTCGCCCAGTTCTATTTGGCGGTTCATAAGCTTTTTCCACTCAGGCATAACTTTCTCAATGCCTTCGGCAATACCTTCGGCTATTGGCATACTTGCTTCAACAGCATCCATAGTAGTATTAGCAGCTTTTTCAGTTTCTTCAATTACGTACGTAAGGCGGGACTGCGCATCGGGAATATCGTCAGTGGCAAGATTCTTGATGCGGTCGTCAATTTGAAAATTATTTAGTGCGTCGTGAAGTTGACGCGTTAGCTTTCCTACTTCAGCAAACAGTTCAACATTTTCTTTCATTGACGCTGCTTCAAGAAGCGCATTAGCAGACTCGTTGTCACCTTCTTCAAGATATGCAACAAGCTGTTTAGCTTCTTCTAGCGATATAGGAACGTTTACATTCGTTGTCATCCAGTAAACCTCGTTTTTCTGGTGAGCGTCTGGATCAACCTAAACGTTCGAAGATTTTGTCTAATTTTTCTTTAAGTGTAGCCGCTGTAAACGGTTTAACGACGTAGCCGTTCACGCCTGCTTGTGCTGCAGCAACGATTTGCTCTTTCTTCGCTTCCGCAGTCACCATCAATACAGGAAGGTGCTTAAGCTTGTCGTCGGCACGGATAGCACGCAAAAGGTCAATACCTTGCATACCGGGCATATTCCAATCGGTAACGACAAAATCAAAGTCACCCTGCTGTAGCATAGGTAACGCAGTACTGCCGTCATCCGCTTCCTGGATGTTGGAGAAACCCAAATCTTTAAGTAGGTTTTTGATGATACGTCTCATGGTAGAAAAATCATCAACCACAAGAATCTTCATGCTTTTATCCAAAATAGCCTCCAGTGAGGGGTTAATTGTTATTAATATCTATTCTTCGTCAGCTTGCCACGATTTCATTCGTGATTTGAGTTTTAACATGGCCTGGCTGTGAATTTGACTCACTCTCGATTCACTAACATCGAGCACTTCACCTATTTCTCGAAGATTCAATTCTTCATCATAGTACAACGAGAGCACAATCGCTTCTCGTTCAGGTAGTGTTGTTATTGCATGCGCTAACGCCTTCTGGAAGGCGCCCTGCATTAAATCTTCTAAAGGCGCGTCGCTACCTTTGTTTTGTTCGGTAGTAATGACGTCTTCAGAAACACCCAAATCTTCAATACCCACTAACTTGCCAGCATTTACTTCATTGAGCATTTGGTGATAATCCTGCAAGCTTACATTTAGCTTAGCAGCAATATCAGAATCTCGTGCATCGCGACCGGTTTCGCTTTCTACTTGCGATATTGCCTCGGTAATAGCTCGGCCGTTTCTATGCACCGAGCGAGGCGTCCAGTCACCTTTACGAATTTCATCTAACATTGCGCCGCGAATACGAATACCCGCAAACGTTTCAAAACTAGCACCTTTGGAGCCGTCGAAATTTCTCGCGGCTTCTAGCAACCCAATCATGCCAGACTGGATTAAGTCATCGACAAGAACACTAGCAGGCAGACGCGCCATCAAGTGATGGGCAATACGCTTAACCAAAGGCGCATGTCTTTCAACTAACTGCGACTTATCGGTTTGTTGTTGATAAGCGGCTGCCTTGCTATTCAACGCTGACTTCCTACTGCTTTATCTGCAATTAATTGTTCAATAAAGAACTCTAAATGACCACCCGGTTGCGCCGGAATTGGCCACGACAATGCTTTATTGGCAAGTTGCGTAACAGCCACCGCTGCCGGTGAACTTGGGTACGCATCAACAATAGCGGTTTGCTTTCTTACCGCCTTGCGAATATTTTCGTCAAACGGCACCGTTGCTACTAATTCTAGTGCAACATCTAAAAAGCGCCCTGTAACCTTACTTAACTTGCTAAATAGCTCTTGCCCTTCGCGAATATCACGCACCATGTTGGCAACAACTTTAAAGCGGAACACGCCGTGCTCACGATTTAGTATTTTAATCAGTGCGTAGGCATCGGTTAGCGATGTAGGTTCATCACACACCACTACCATGATATCTTGCGACGCTTTTGAAAAGCTCAACACCATGTCTGAGATACCCGCGGCGGTATCAACGATAAGCACATCTATTTGCGAGCGCAGTTCGCTGAAGGCGCGAATAAGCCCTGCATGCTGTGTTGGCGATAGCTCTGCCATAGACTGCGTACCCGACGTTGCAGGGGCAATTTTTATCCCATGAGGGCCTGTGACAAGTACTTCATCTAGTGTGCATTCACCAGAAAGTACATGAGAAAGGTTTTTCTCAACTCTTAAGCCCAACATGACATCTACGTTTGCAAGACCTAAGTCTGCATCGAGAACCATCACTCGCTTACCCTGCTTTGCCATGGCAATGGCAGTGTTAAGCGTGATATTTGTTTTACCGACGCCACCTTTACCTCCGGTGACGGCAATAACTTTGATTAACCGTGATTGCTTCATTTTTCTTAAGCTACTCGCTTGGTCGTCAATCATACTGCTTATGCTGTTTTAATGGCGTTGTTAGCACTAGTATGATTCAAACCGTACTTTTTATAAAGCTTTGCAGCAGCGGAAACTAAAGATTTCGCTTCTGCAATCTTAATGTCTTCAGGTACTTTCTGACCATCGGTGACATAACTAACCGGTAATTGGTACTCTACCGCCGCACTTAGCACCTCTCCTAAAGAGTAGCACTCATCTAACTTTGTGAAAATACAGCCACTTAGTTCAATGTCATCATAAGCAGCAATTATTCTCTGAAGTGCAGGATATTGTGTATTGGCCTGTGCTACCAAATATTTTTTTACCTTTGGCATTTGGCCGTTGTCAAATTGTTTAATTTGCTTAATTAATCGACTATCGCGCTGACTAAATCCTGCCGTATCAATCAATACTAGACGTTTATGGCGAAGTTGGAATAATAAATCTGCAAGTTCTTCACTAGACTGTGCTTTTCTAACTGTACACCCAATGATCTTTCCGTAGGTAGCCAGCTGTTCGAACGCTGCAATTCTGTAGGTATCGATAGTTATCATCGCAACTGAATCTGCACCGTATTTTTGCGCATAGCGTGCAGCTAACTTTGCCACTGTGGTTGTTTTGCCTGTGCCTGTTGGGCCAACAAGCGCCACCGCACCTTGTGCTGTAAGTATATCGTTGCCGGTCACATTTATGCGATTAGCCAATAGGTTAAGAAGATATACCCATGCGTCGCGTTCGTTGTAATGCGCCGGTGTGTAGCTGATTAACTGTGCTGCAAGTGATGCGCTTAAGCCCATGTCAGTAAGACGGGTGATAAGATATTGGTGAACTGGTTTTTGACGCTTATTCTTTGCTTCCATCAAATCGGCGACCTGATATTGCAATACATCGCGAAGTGACGCTAACTCTTCTTTGATTTGCGCCAGCTCAGCTGACTGATTTGCTGGCATATCGCCCATGCTTGATGCTTGATGGGTTGGAAAAGCTTCAGAGTGCTGCTGCGCTTGCTGTTGTATCGGCTGAGATTGCTGCGACTCTACCTCGTCAATAAACTCATCTGAAAAGTTAAGGTGAGACGCAATGTCGTTAGCATGCTGTGCGTTAGCGGCATTGCTTTGTGATAAAGAGCTTGGTGATAAAGAGTTTGGCTGGCCGCCATGCTGCTTTTCAAGAAGTGCTTTCAAACTGTCTGGACCATCGTCACCGATAATCTCACTTAAACTTGGCACTGTTTTTTGGCCCGGCGCAGACGCCTGCTTTTTGGGCACTGATAACTTTGCTTCAGGTTCTTTATCGTAAGCCGCAACTAGCTCAATACCGTCCGCCACTTTGCGATTAGACATAATCACAGCGTCGCTGCCTAGCTCAGCTTTTACTTGGCTTAATGCCTCACGCATATCTTTGCCGAAGAAACGTCTAATTTTCATTGCAACCTCTCCAATCACCCAGTGTCAGATTATTGACCGACCGAACTGACTATTTTTATTTGTTTGTCATCAGGCACTTCTTGGTACGAAAGTACATTGAGCCCAACAACTGAATACTTTAAGAAGCGAGACAGTACCGGTCGTAGCATGCCAGACGTTAGAAGTACTGCGGGTTCGCCTTCTAACTCTTGCTGCTGACTGGCTTGCTGCAATGATTTTTGCAGCTTGTCTGCCAAGCCTGGCTCGATGCCAGCGCCGTCTTCGCCACCTGCTTGTAAAGACTGGTGCAACATCTGTTCCAACTCTGGCGCCAAGGTTATGACAGGTATCTCTTTTGCCCCTTGCGTGATTTCTTGAACAATGAGTCGCTTAAGCGCAATACGCACTGCAGACACCAGTACATCAGGGTCTTGGCTACGTGTACCGTATTCACTGAGCGTTTGAACAATGGTACGCATATCTCTAATTGGCACGCCTTCAAAGAGTAGCGTTTGAAGTACTTTAACCACCGTGCTTAATGGAAGAATGTCAGGAACCAACCCTTCTACAAGCTTCGGATGTTGTTTAGCTAACATGTCTAGAAGCTGCTGTGCTTCCTCATGGCCTAATAGCTGATAAGCATTATTTGTTAATAGCTGACTTAGATGTGTTGCCACTACAGTAGCTGCGTCTACCACAGTATAACCAAGGGTTTGTGCATGCTCGCGCTTGTTAGGCTTTATCCAAACCGCATCTAGCCCAAAGGCTGGGTCTTTGGTTACTCTACCTTCAAGCTTGCCAAATACTTGTCCTGGGTTAATCGCCAATTCTTCGTCATGGCTAATAACAGAATCACCTATGGTTACGCCCAGCATGGCAATGGTGTAGGTATTAGGTTCTAGGTCGAGGTTATCTCGAATGTGTACAGGTGGAATAAGAAATCCAAGCTCTTGGGACAACTTCTTTCGCACCCCTTTGATACGCGTTAATAGCTCACCACCCTGTGACTTATCAACCAACGGAATTAAGCGATAGCCCACTTCAAGTCCAATAGTATCTACCTGTTGTACATCGTCCCATCCAAGTTCTTTTACCTCAGGCGCAACAGTTTCATCTTTCACTACATTGTCTGGCACAGCTGGCGCTTCAGCGCGTTTTTTCTCTTGTACTGTTTGCCAGTAAGCAAACCCGGCGATTAAAAAAGAGAAGCCTAAAAATGCAATATGCGGCATACCAGGAATAATACCCATGACAAACAACACGCCAGATGCAATATATAGCGCTTGATTATTGCCTAGCTGACCACGTATTTCTTTACCCATTTCTTGTGTTTCGTTTTCACGCGTCACAATAATGGCTGTTGCAACAGAAAGTAGAAGTGAAGGAATTTGCGCTACAAGACCGTCACCAATGGTTAAGATAGTATAAATTTCTATGGCGTTACCGAACGACAGGTCGTGCTGAATCATGCCAATAAACAGCCCACCAACAATATTGATAAGCATAATGAACAAGCCCGCTACAGCATCACCTTTTACGAATTTAGAAGCACCATCCATCGACCCGTAAAAGTCTGCTTCTGCAGTAATTTCTTCACGGCGCTGACGGGCTTGATCTTGGTCTATGTAACCAGCATTAAGGTCGGCATCAATTGCCATTTGCTTACCAGGCATAGCGTCTAACGTAAAGCGGGCGCTTACTTCAGATATGCGCCCAGCACCAGCTGTCACAACTTTAAAGTTAATGATGAGTAGAATAGCGAATACTACGATACCCACGGCATAGTTGCCGCCGATAACAACTGCACCAAACGCTTCAATTACCTTACCTGCAGCGTCCCCCCCTTCATGACCATAAAGCAATACCACACGCGTTGATGCAACGTTTAACGCCAATCGCAAAACAGTTGCGATAAGTAGCACAAGAGGAAAGATACCAAAATCGACAGGACGCTGGGTAAGTACAGCAACTAAGATGATGACAAGCGAAAGCGCAATGTTAAAACTGAACAGGACGTCCAGTAAAAATGGGGGCATGGGCAATATAACCATGCCCATAATCGCTAAAAGTACAATTGGCGCACCAAGCCCGCTGGTAAAATTTTGCAGCTGATTTTTATCGAAACGCTGAAGATAACCGGATAACTGCATCGTTTACTGTCTCACTATCAGAAAATTGACGCTTTACGTAATACTGATAGGTGTTTTACAACTAACGTGCCAGCTTTTAGCTAAGTAACTTACTGCCTACTTAGCACCTGATATATAACTATTTTTAGCGTTTAACACACTACTTCATTTTGAACTATCGACGATACTCAGGCGGTATCGGTAGGTCGCGTTTTAATGGTTTAGGGCGTTTTCCTTTACCTGCACGATGGGCTTTTAACTGATATACGTGGGCTAATACTTGAGCAACCGCCATAAACAGCGCATTAGGGATCTCTTCTTCTACTTCTGTAGAGTAGAAAATTGCACGTGCTAGCATGGGGGATGGAATTAACGGCACATCATTAGCGGTAGCAATTTTTCTAATATGCATAGCGAGTTCATCTGCGCCTTTAGCTACTACCACAGGTGCTCGTGTACCGTTTTCATCATACTTAATGGCAACCGAGAAATGGGTAGGGTTAGTCACGACCACGTCAGCTTTAGGCACGTCTTGCATCATACGTTTGGTGGCAGCTTGATATTGCAAACGACGAATACGGCCTTTTACCATGGGGTCGCCCTCAGCGTTTTTACGCTCGTCTTTCACCTCTTGTTTGGTCATTTTCATTTCTTTGTTGTGCTTATACACTTGATAAGGCACATCAATTAACGCAATGGGTATCATGCCGCAGGCCAGAATGAGAAACGCCCACTTCAACATATCAAGCGCATGAAAAATATTGCCCGGATATAACTCCATATCGAGGTGTAATGCTTCATCTTGGAAGTACAGTAACGCCCCTATTGCCATTGAGATAATAAGCACAACTTTGGCGATAGACTTCAATAGCTCAACCAAACCATTCATGCCAAACATGCGTTTGAAGCCCTGAATAGGACTCATTTTAGAGCCTTTCGGTTTTGCGCCTTCCCACGTAAAGTTATAACCACCAAGCGCTATTGAGCCGTAAATACCGGCAATCATTGCCACCACCATGTAAAGCAACACCGATGGTCCAACGGCGGAAAAGGCTTCTCCCCAAGCACCAAACATGTGGGTAAGGTCGTAAGTTTCATCGCGAGATAGCGTGAACATGCGTTTGGTAAGTGAAAACACAGATTCGGCAATCCAACCGCCAACGAATAAAAACATAAAGGCGCTTATCACCAATACCAGCGTGGTAGACAATTCGCGGGATCGCGCAATCTGCCCTTTCTTCCGGGCATCTTCGAGTTTTTTCCCCGTGGGGTCTTCTGTTTTTTCACTTGAATCTGCCATTTGTTTGCTCTTTTTGCCTTTGTTGCGATGGGAGCAGAGCGACTTACAAGCACGCTGTAAACCCATCCATGGGCGCTCTGCCACCGCATCCATGCGGTGGAAGGCTTGCAAGTCGCCCTGCTCCTCTCGCCTAGTTTGTCATTTGGCTTGCTCGCAAACCTGTCATTTTCCGCGAACAATTTCTATCGCGACTTGTCTTTTTTAAGGACAAATATTCAATAGCTCACACATAAACTGTTCGGCGCGAAGCCACTGGGTTTCATAGTGTGCGGTAAAGTTGTCTAGCGTAATCCAAATAATCAGTAGGCCCATTACCTGTGCAATGGAAAAACCAATACTGAAAATATTCAGCTGCGGCGCGGCTTTTGTCATAACGCCAAACGCTAGGTTAACAATTAGAAGCGACACAATAGGGGCCAAAGATAATGTTACGGCCGAAAAAAACATCCAGCCCGCCCAATGTGCGATATCGCGAAATTGCTCGCCAGTCCACCAGGCCTCGCCGATGGGAAATGCCTCGAAACTCATTACAATCATGTGGATCATCGACAAATGGCCATCTAGGGTCCAAAAAAGCAGCGTAGCTAAAATAAGGTAAAACTGACCTACCGCAGGTACGTTAATGCCATTAACGGGGTCAACGATTGACGCAAAACCCAAACCGGTTTGCATAGCTATAATTTGGCCGGCCAGCACAAAGGTGTTTAGCACCATCATTGAAATAAAACCAATCACAATACCAATAAGCAACTGCTGAATAACAATAACGAAGGTTCCAACATCAACCAAATTCTCCACAGGCGATGGTGGTACTACAGGCATGATAATTAGCGTAAGCATAATGCCTAATAACGCCCTTACTTGAGGCGGAATAGATTTCGCACTTAGCCCTATCATTGCCACAAATAGGCCGCTAATACGCATAAATGGTAATAGCATGTCTGCCAAAAAGCGGTTGATGGTTGCTAGTTCAACTTCCACGTGGGCGCGCCCTTAACCTACTACCTGAGGTATTAGGTCAACCATACGAAACGTAAAGTCCATCAACTGTTGTACTAACCAATTACCGCCCCAGCTTAATGCCAACAAGGTGACCAACAAGCGAGGTAGAAAACTCATGGTTTGTTCGTTGATACTGGTTGCCGCTTGGAAAACCGCTACCACTAAACCTACAACAAGACTTGGTACAATAACGGCCGACACCAGCACAATAACCATAAACATGGCTTCGCGCAGGATTTCTACAAAGACTTCTGGTGACATAAGCCCTCCTAGACGCCCATACCAAAGCTGGTAGCTAGCGTACCAAAAATAAGGTTCCAACCATCTACAAGTACAAACAACATTAGCTTAAATGGCAGCGATACAATCATTGGGGAGAGCATCATCATACCCATTGCCATCAGGATTGAGGCAACAACCAGGTCGATAATCAAAAACGGAATAAACAGCATAAACCCAATTTGGAACGCGGTTTTAAGCTCGCTAGTTACAAAGGCAGGAATAAGAATATTAAGTGGTACCTCTTCGGTATCGGCATACTTCCCCTCATCGCCTGCAATGCGAACAAAGGTTTCTAAATCTTTTACCCGGGTTTGCGACAGCATAAAGGCACGCATAGGTCCTTTGGCTTGTTCAAGCGCATCTAAGCTAGTGAGCTCTTCATTCAGATAAGGCTGTAACGCTCTCTCGTTTACCTCTTCAAACACGGGCGCCATGATAAACATGGACAAAAACAGGCTAACACCAATGAGTATTTGGTTAGACGGTGACTGCTGAAGACCAATAGCCTGGCGTAGAATTGATAGCACAACAATAATTCGCGTAAACGACGTCATCATCATAATGAACGCAGGAATTAAGCTTAGCGCTGTCATGATAAACAGCGCCTGTAGCGTCATTGAATAGTCTTGGGTTCCGTCGCTATTAGTTACCACAGTTACTGCGGAAATGCCCTGCTGGGCATACACCGGCATGGTAACGCCAAATGCAACTAGTGTAAGTGTTAACACAGCAAGTAGCTTACGCATCACTCGATGCTCCCTTTTCGTTTTTCTTATTTAATTCAGGATTCATTTTTCCCGCCATCGCCGCGACCAGTTTTTGCTTAAAGTCGACACCATTTTGAGTAGCGCCTACAGCACTTCCCTTTGAACTTACTTCTAACGGTGTTTCCAGCTTGCTTAAATGGGAAATATTATGGCTGGTCACACCAATAAGGTGCTGTTCGTCGCCTACTTGAATGACCATAATCTTTTCTTTCGCACCAGCCACCATACTTGCTACTACTTTCATTTGGTTGCTGCCCATAGCAGTGACATTAAATCGACGCATGACGTATGCAAGCGCAAAAATAATGCCTACAACAAGCAGGAGCGATAGGAAAATTGACAGTACCGACGTGGGATTGGTAATTGATTGGGTAGACTGTGCGCCAACGAACTGGCTGAATAGAAGGGGCAGCATTGCGCAACCCCTTAGTAAATAAGAAGTTTTATCTGAGCTTCTTGATTCTCTCAATTTGACTAATAACATCCGTTAATCGAATACCAAATTTATCGTTGACCACTACTACTTCACCATGAGCAATCAACGTGCCATTTACTAATACATCTAATGGCTCACCGGCAACACGATCCAGCTCCACCACAGAACCCTGGTTCAACTGTAGCAGATTTCGAATACTTATTTGACTACGGCCTACTTCCATTGAAATGGTAACCGGAATATCAAGAATAGTATCTAGCTTTTTCTTTTCTTCTTGCGTAATGGGTGCATCGTCTTGAAGTTCATCTAACTCAGCAACTTGAACATCTTCGTTCTCGCCGCCCTCTTGTTCGCCTTCAGACTCTGCTTGCTCGGCCATCGCCGCAGCCCAATCGTCCATACCGTCTTCACTCATGGGAACTCCCCTATACCTTACAGGTCTTCTTCGAGTACTTGCAGCTCCGCATCATTATCTATAATGCGCCCGCCGCGGGTTAATAACTGTAACTCAGACTTCACAGAAGTCGGTCTTGCAATTTTTTCTACAATTTTCAGGGCTAAATTGTCTCTAGAACGACCTAATTTAGCTCTGAAGGTTGGTAAATCTTCAATAAGTACCGTAATGGTTTCTGGCATTTCCACCGGAATAATGTCGCCAGGCTGGAATTCCATTACTTCTCTAAGCGGCACATCAACATCAAGCATATGCGTGGTGAGTGCTACTTTAACATCCATAATTTCGTCGCGAAGCGCCTTGCTCCAACGAAGGTCCGTGTCTTCCTTGTCGCTTTGTACACCAGCATCAAGAAGTTCACGAATTGGCTCGAGCATGGAGTAAGGCAATGATACGTGGAAATCACCGCCACCGCCGTCTAACTCAATGTGAAACGAGCTTATTACTA
This sequence comes from Alteromonas sp. S167, assembly GCF_036864375.1. Taxonomy (NCBI): domain Bacteria; kingdom Pseudomonadati; phylum Pseudomonadota; class Gammaproteobacteria; order Alteromonadales; family Alteromonadaceae; genus Alteromonas; species Alteromonas sp. S167. The sequence continues at coordinate 322,484 of NZ_JAZETR010000001.1, read as the reverse complement.
CTACTTCAGTGGGGCTTACAATATTCGCCATGGCTGGATTTACTTCTGAGTCAAGGTACTCAAAAGACACATCCATAACGGGCGCCCATGCTTCTTTATAATCTTCAAAGATGATTTTAAGCAGCATTTGAATAATACGACGTTCAGTAGGCGTGAACTCACGGCCTTCAATTTTAGCGTGATAACGACCGTCACCACCAAAGAAGTTATCAACCAGAATAAATACTAGTCGTGCTTCCATGGTAATAAGCCCTGTACCTTTCAAAGGGCGGAAGCGAACCATATTTAGGCTGGTAGGTACAAACAAGGTGTGAATGTACTCACCGAACTTGATCATTTGAATGCCGTTTATCGACACTTCGGCTGACCTACGCATCATGTTAAATAAGCTAACACGCATATGACGTGCAAAACGCTCATTTACAATTTCAAGCGTAGGCATTCGCCCACGAACAATCCTATCTTGTGAGGAGAAGTCATATTCAAGCGTAGAGGCATCAGACTCGCCACCACCACCTGGCTCGTCTTCATCTACGTCGTCTACGCCGTGTAGTAGCGCATCGATTTCGTCTTGAGATAATAAATCACTCACAATATTTACCTATGTAAATGGAACTAACGTTTGCGTGTAGGGGCTTTGTTTGCTTTATTGCATTACAAAACCAGTAAACAACACACGCTCAACTACGTCTTTACCTTCAATTTCTTTCAGTGCTTTTTGCACCTGAACCACCGCTTGCTCACGCAGTTCAATTTTACCCGCTTCAGTGATAAGGTCGTCAGCGTTAGATGCACTAAATGCTTGTAACAATGTACCTTCAATTAGCGGAATATGCGTTTTCGCAATTTCTTCATTTTCAGAGCCTCTTACTAGAAGCTGCACTTTGATTTGTACTAAACGATCACGCCCTGTGCCCGGCACGTTAAACACAAACGGTCTAGGCATGGCCACATATAATGCAGTACCAATTTCCGCATTTCCCGTAGGTGCGGGTGCGGCTTGCTCGGCTGCAGCGGCATCGGTTTGTGCAAGTTGCTCTTCAGTTGGTTCATCGCCACCAGCAAAAAGTAAGAAATAAGCTGCGGCGCCACCACCAATCAATACCACGGCAATAATGATGATAAGCATCATTTTACTTTTGCCTTTGCCACCTTCCTCTACTTGTAATTCTTCTTCAGCCATGTGTTACTCGCACTCAAATTTTTAAAAAAGGTATTATCGGACTTCCACTTAAAATGGCAATGGCTCAACAAACAAATGTACCGTAAAATTTAGCAGGTGAATCCCTTTCTCACCATGCTAAAACGCTTCACATTGAACGCTTGCTCATTAATTGCGCACAATACTTTTTAAGCAGCTTTGTTTCTAGGCGTAATAATCGATACCACCTTTCATTTCACGAGTAATAGATTGCTCTATTACGGCGCTTTCATTCATACCGTCAGAATTTGCGCTATTTTGATCTCCTGTACTCGCACTAGAGTTGTTTGCAAATTGCTGGCCACTTTCGTTACCAGATGAATTATCTTTTCGCACCTGTGCGTCACCAAGCTCTATACCTTGCTCAGATAACATGTCTCTAAGTCTAGGCATCGCCTCAGCCAGTGCCTCTTTAGCTTGTTGCGACTGCACAACAAAGCTTACGCTGGCGGCATCTCCCGACACATTAACACGTACCTGCATGCTTCCTAACTCAGGCGGATCTAAGCGAATTTCAGCCATGGTATTTCGCGCATTAACCATCCAGCGAATTTTTTCATTTAACTGTTGCTGTCCTTCAGGCTTATGAATATTGACTGCCTTATCGAAGCCTTCAAACTGCTGCTGTGTTTTTGACGCCTCCGAACGAAGCTGGTTATTTTCGTTCATTACCGTATCAGTTTGAGTGAATTGCGCTTGTAAAACTTGTGCTGCGGTAGACTGTGCATTATTCACTAACTGTAGGAACTGGCTGGCTTGCGTATCTACTTTGGCGGTAAGACTGGCAGCAACATCACTGCTCAACTGCGCTTCTTTTGCCGCATCAGCCACTATGGCAGACAAGTCAATACCAGGCTCTCTACCCTGCTGCACCTGCTGCTGGAACTCATTAATACCTGCAATAATATTGGCCTTAACTGCCTGCTGCTGTTGCGCGTTAGGTACCGCGCCTGCTATTTGCTCTGCAAACGCCTCAGCTGCCTTCTGCGCGGTTTGTAACGGCATTTCAGCTATTGTGTTTAAAAGGCTTGTGGCATCATTTTCAACCGCTTGCGCATTCGCTTGTGCTACTTGCGCACCTGCATTTTCGCTTTGATTGCCTGTTGTTTGTTCAGCGTTGTTCGCACTAATCCCAGTAGTAACAGTTGAATTTTCAGTTACGGTGTGTGCTAATTCCTGTTCACTGAGCTCACCTTCTAGCAAAGTCGTTAGTTCAGCTTGGTTTGGTTGGGCATTGTTACTTTGCTGTAACTCACCCTCTGCGCTTATGGCTTTGTTTAACTGGTCTTGTACTATATTCAATACCAGCGTTTCTTCGGCGCTGAGCTCTTCTGGGTTTAGTTTGTCAATAGCGTCTTTAAGGTTGTTGTCAGCTATCGCGCTTTCAGACTGTGTAACATCTATTTCGTCCTCATCACTGTTATTGACAAGCTTGGCAATAAGTTGCTGAAGCGAGTCAGAACTTTCCGGGTTATTGTTCTCAAAATCACCATCACTAGATAGACCAGACTGAGAGCCATTCAAAATCGCGCTTAGCTCGCCTTGTGCATCCTCACCTTTGATTCCTTGAAACTCTCGGTACACATCAATTTCGCCATCCCCTTTGCCGCTCGCTATACCATCAGATGCCCCTTTCTTTAAAAGTGCACTTAGCGATTTTACGGCGGCAATGATATCGGTATTTGACACTGTATCTGTGTTTTCAAGGCCTTCGTTTTCTTTTAGCTGCGTAAGCAAGTGGTTGAGTACAGACTCTGCCGAATTACTGTCTACGTTATCAGGGAGTTTCCACAGTTTGCCGGTTTCTTTTTGTGTTATTTCAATTCCGCGAGTATTGCTAGCTAGGTCTGCTTCGTTATTGATAGCTTTATTAACAATGCTATCGACGAAGGCAATCCAGTCGTTGCCGTCATTATCAGTATCACTTTTTCTATCGCCATGAAGTTCATCGTCAGGTATGCCTGGCGTCGTAATCTCACCTTTTAATGGGTTCGAAATTGCGTCGTTATCGGCTCGGCCGTTTTTATCAGAAAGCGTCGGCTTTGGAACACTTTCGTTTTGTTCACTCACATTTTGTGCATACTCGGCATCTTCTTGCATACTAGCTTCTTCGGGAAGCTCTTGGTCGTATGACTTTTCATCTGCCGGTAATTCAATGCTTTCGCCCTTCTTCATCGGAACATCCCGATGAGAAGCTTGGTTTTCATTAAGTAGCTTGTTGCTGGTTTGGTTATTATGTGATGCTTCACTTTTCGCTGGAGTTGCCTGTTTGGGAATAAAGTCAGGGTTTGATCCTTTTGCTTCTTCGTAGAACTGCTCAAACGAACGACCACCGTCTTTGCCTTGACCGGCCCCCACGCCATCGCTTACCGCTTTGGCTGTTGATGAAGCCGCAAACGGCAAAGCGGCAAGGTCTGTTTTTTGTGCGGCAACTTGTTGCATAATTTTTTACCGTCCTACTCTTTATACAAATTCAGCAAAATTGACTTGAAGTTTGCGCTTGCAACGTAAAACTTTTTTAGTCAAAGCAAATACAGCTTATTGATTAAAAACACTTTTATGCATGAAAATCATTTATTTTCGACGACCACAAAGTGTTGCTTGGTACGTTTTAATCTGTGTTAAAAACAATATTAAGTACCGTATATCGACCTATTGGTTTTAATATTGTGTCACAGCCAATAATTGTTGACTGCAAGGGTTGCGCCAAGTTTTTATGGTTATTAATAATGGGGCAAGATTGACGCTACGTTGGCTCTACATTGATGCTACATAAATACTAAAAAGGCACTACTCACTTTTATTTAAGGAGCTTTTCTAAAAACGGCGCGTTTCCAATAACGTCAGCAAAATAAAGGCCGTCAGAAATACACAAGGAAATAGCGCGCGGTAAAGAGTTAGGTTTGAAGTGCTAACTAATTGCTAATTAAATGGTGAACGCGCGGCGCGCAAAAAGCGTTGCGTCGCAAACTCATCCATCATGGCTTGCTCTGCTTTGGCTGCTTTTTTCTCAGCAGCCTGCTGCTTCTTATCAAGCAATAACGTTACAGCCTTAACTTTTTGCTGTTGCTTTAGCCAAAGCTGTTTACGCTGGTCGGCAGCCATCTTTGCCCGCGCAATTACCTGCATCTGTTGCTCGCAGGCTTTATCTAGTTTGCCCACAAACGAAAGGTGTTGTTGATAGTAGGTTGCCGTGACACCATCCTGCCCGGTTTGCTGAATGCCTTTGATGTAATCAATTCGATATTGCTCTAGGCTAGAGAGTTTTTGTTTTTGCTGCTCAACGTTCTGCTGTGCAACTTTATAGCTACGCGCCTCTCGCTGCTCTTTTTCCTTTTCAAACTCAGCAAGTCTTTGCAATTGTTTAGACATCAACCGCTATCCATTTGTTGTTTATTAGCCCGTCGTTTATCAGCTCAGCCGTAAACATTAACCCTGCCCCAAACCTTTCGCCAACGCCGCCATTCCTTCTAAGCTCTCGCTGTATGGCAGTACCTGCTTCATGCCCTGCTGAAGGAATGCATTAATTGCTGGCTCGGCGCGTATTGCAAGATCGATTCTAGGGTCTGAGCCTTTGGCATAGGCACCAATAGAAATGAGATCTTGGTTTTGCTTGTAATTTGAATATACCTGGCGAATTCGGCGCGCCATGAGCTGGTGCTCCTCACTTACCACCATTGGCATAACGCGGCTAATTGAGGCTTCGATATCTATTGCAGGGTAATGCCCGCTGTCTGCAAGCGATCTAGAAAGTACTACGTGGCCATCTAGAATGGCTCTTGCCGCGTCGGCTATAGGGTCTTGTAAGTCATCGCCCTCGGTGAGCACTGTATAAAAAGCAGTAATAGAGCCTTGCCTTTCACTTCCATTTCCAGCCCGTTCTACTAACGCAGGTAAACGCGCAAACACAGATGGCGGATATCCTTTTGTTGCTGGCGGCTCGCCAACGGCTAGCGCAATTTCACGCTGTGCCATCGCATAGCGTGTTAGCGAGTCGATAAGCAGCAGTACCTTCATGCCTTTGTCGCGAAAATACTCGGCTATGGTAACGGCTGTTTCACACCCCTTTAGACGCATCAATGGCGACGTATCTGCAGGTGCTGCCACTACCACGGCGCGCTTACGCTCTTCTTCGGTAAGTATCTCGTGAATAAATTCTTTTACTTCTCGACCACGCTCTCCAACAAGGCCAACTACAACAACATCAGCTTCACAGCCGCGCGTCATCATGCCCAGTAATACACTTTTGCCCACGCCACTTCCGGCAAATAGCCCCATACGTTGTCCAATACCCACGGTATTCAGCGCGTTAATAGCTCTTACACCCACATCCATAGGCGCATTGATGGGTTTTCTAATGAGTGGGTTCATAGGAGGGCGCGTGGTAGGTGCGCGTGCTTCAGCATCTATTTCACCCAACCCATCAAGAGGTTGACCGTTGCCGTCAACAACGCGGCCTAATAACCCCATTCCCACTGGCAAACCACTTTGACGATTTAGTGGCATTACGCGACTGCCAGGTACAATACCGCGCACCGCTTCTGTCGGCATGAGATAAGTAATATCATCACCAAAGCCAACCACTTCAGCTTCAATTTCGCCTTCGATAGTTTGCACTAAGCACTGGCTGCCAACGGGAAGTTGGCAACCTACGGCTTCAAGTGTTAACCCAATACCACGAACTAGTTTGCCTGCCGCGACAACAGGCGGAGACGTAACCTGCTTAGTAATAGTTTCGAAGTGATTGTGCCAGGGGCTACTCATCGCTTAGCCCTTGGTTTAGTAAGAATTTTTCAATAACATCGCGACAACGACGTTCAACAGACACATCTACGGCGTTCTGCGCAGTAGTAATGTCACACCCGCCACGCTCCATAGCGGGAGCTTCAATCAAGTTCCACCCTTTTTTGGCAACCTCTTCTTCACCAAAATGAGACTTAATGATGTCGATATCTTCTGGGTGCATATGAATTTGAAATTCTACCTGATTTATTGGAAGCGCCTTCAGACCCTCACTTAATGCTTGCAGAACCACTTGTGAGTTGGTGGTTACTTCGGTTTTGATAACCGCTTTGGCAAGTGTTACCGCTAGCTTAACCAGTTGATCACGGGTTTCATCGTTTGCTTGAGAGAGTGGGTCGTGAAGTTTATCTGCTAGTATTTGCCACACTTCGGCCTGCGTTTGAACTTGCTGTCGCCCCTCTTCTAGGCCTTGCTCAACGCCTTCTTTATAGCCTTGTTCTTTACCTTCAACATGCCCTGTTTCAAGACCTTCAGCTTTGCCTTCTTCAAAACCGGTAGTTTTACCTTCTTGATAACCTTCATCGTAAGCCGCTTGCCGTATCGCCTCAATTTCTTCAGCCGTAGGAGGAAGAATTTCCTCTTCCTCTTCAGGAGGCTCATATTTCCAGTCTGAGCGACGGTTTAGCGCATTGGTGGGTTCATCTTCTTTGACTGCAGAAGGGTCATCTACAAACGGTAGGTCCCACTTTTTAGCTTCATTTGCTTCGCTATCACTGAAACTCTTTTTTGCCGTCATGCTGCTACCGTCTGTGCTAATCAAAAATAATATTGGTGTTACTTACCGCGTAAAGGCTCTTATAAGAACTCTTCACCGCCACCACCGCCAAGCATAATTTCGCCTGAGTCAGATAGACGACGGGCAACTGACAGGATCTCTTTCTGCGCTGTTTCCACTTCACTAATACGCACAGGCCCAAGTGCTTCAAGGTCGTCGTTAAGCATTTCTGCTGCACGCTTAGACATATTGCGCATAATTTTGTCTTTAAGCTCTTCGTCAGCACCTTTAATGGCTTTAAGCAATGCGTCTTGCTGAACTTCACGTAGTATGGCTTGAATACCCTTGTCATCAACATCCACAAGGTTGTCGAATACAAACATAAGGTCTTGAATTTGCTGGCTCATTTCTTCGTCTTGCTCTCGGATTGCGTCCATTAGCTGACCTTCAATGGCAGTATCTAGGTAATTCATGATGTTCGCAGCCGACTTCAAGCCGCCCATCTTCGCTGCCTGCGTACCGGCTTGTCCCGCAAACTGTTTCTCCATAATTTCATTAAGTTCTTGTAGTGCTGCCGGCTGAACTTCTTCAAGGTTAGCAATACGCATTAACAAGTCTAAACGCACTTTCTCAGGGAACTGTGCCAAGATTTCGGCGCTTTGTTCTGGCTCAAGATACGACAATACAATGGTTTGTATCTGCGGGTGCTCGTTTCGAATAATGCTTGCAACTTGCTTCGAGTCCATCCACTTCAGTGAATCGAGACCTTTTGCTCCGCTGCCCATCAGAATTTGATCGATAAGGTTTGCCGCTTTGTCTTCACCTAGCGCTGCTGTTAATGCACGTTTAACGAAGTCCTGACTTTGGAAACCGATGGTGCTGTAGTTTTGTATTTCTTCGATAAAATGCTTGTGCACCGCAGTAATTTTGGTCTGCGTCATATCGTCCACTTTCGCCATTTCAGTACCCAGCTTCTGTACTTGTTTTGGCTCTAAGTGTTTTAAAATTTGCGCCGCATCTTCTTCAGATAAACTCAACAGAAGAATAGCTGCCTTTTCAACGCCTTCTAATTTACTGACGTCGTATGACGGCTCTTCAACATTTGCTAATTCTTCAGCCATGATTTCCTCTCACTACTCGTCTTGCATCAACCAGCCCTTCACTACTTGGGCTGATAGTTCTGGCTCATTTGCAACTAGTGCGCGCACTGCTTTTAATACATCTTCATCTTTGTGCAGATCTGGAAGCATAAGTGATCCATCTGGCGCGAAGCCCACCTGCCCTTCATCAAAGTCTGAAGTCAGCATGCTTATGGTGTCGTCACCTAGGTCTAGGCCTTCATCAGCATCAAAGTCTTCGGCGTCGTTTGACTCGTCAGGATTGATAAGACGACGAAGCATTGGACGTATAACAAAGATAATAAGTACGATTATAACCAATCCACCAATAACTAGCTTAAGAATTGGTAGAAAACCTGGTTGCTCCCAAAGTGGTAAGTCTTCAATTTCACCCGCATCCATTCGTGTAAATGGCACGCTTACTACTTCTAGCGAGTCGCCACGTGTTACGTCAAAACCTATGCCGCCTTGAAGTAGTCTACGAATATTCAGAAGTTCTTCTTGCTTACGAGGCGTTGGCGTCATGGCGCCGTCTTCACCCGCAATTTGCGCGTAATCAACGGCTACCGAAACGCTTAGTCTACGGATAGTACCTGTTTGCTTTTTAGTGTGGCTAATTGTGGTATCTAGCTCATAATTACGCGTCGACTCTTTAGCCGTTCTACCCGGCAGCGTTTGTTGGTTGGCCGCACTAGCTTCTTCAGGAATGTTGGAATCTAGCGGTGGTTGATTTGAAAGTGCACCAGGAATACCGCCTACACCGCCACCAACGCTGTTTTCTTCCATTATCATTTCGCTACGCACTGCTGGAAGGTCTGGGTTGTAGCTGCGCTGTGTTTGTTCCATGGCAGTAAAATCCATAGAAACATCGGCTTGTGCGGTATAGTTGCCAATGCCCAATACAGGAATAAGAATGGCATCAATTTTTTCTAGGTACTCTTGTTCGCGCTGGCGCTCAATTTCGTATTCTTTTCTAGCGCGTGCGCTCATAGAATCTTGCGAGCCAGAGTTAAGTAAACGGCCGTTACTGTCGGTTACGGTTACCTTTGAAGGCTCCATGTTTTGCACTGCTGAAGCCACAATATCTACCACCGCGTCAACTTCTTCACCTGCAATAACGGCGCCGCGTTTCGCAGTAAGTACAACAGTGGCTGACGCTTTCTTTTCTCTTCTTGCAAACACGTTTTCTTTTGGCATTGCCAATAGCACGCGCGCTTTTTGAATACTCGCAATGTCTTCTATTGTGGCGGCAATCTGTTGTTCGCGAGCGTGCTTAAGGCGTTCCATTTCAACGCGCTGACTTACGCCGAAACCCATATCTTGCATGATAATGTCGGTACCCGCGCTTGTAGTTTGAGTGAGACCTTGGCGCGTCATACCTAAACGAATTTTTTGAAATTCGTCGCTTCTTACATAAACCGTGTTGCCTTCAAGCTTATATTCAATCTGGTTGGCATCCATGTAGTCCAACGTTTCGATAAGCTCTTGCGTTTCCATTTTCGCCAGCGGACGATAGTCTGGCTCTTGCGACCAAATAAGTATAAAAATGGCGATAGCCACACAAATAACCAGCACCACAACCAGTGCCATCTGGCGCATCATATCTGCACTGCCTAGTGCATCCATAAAGCCTGATTTGTTTTCGGCTTCGTTATCTGTCGCCGTATTCTGATCAGGGACGGTAAGATTTGTACCAGTTGCTTCAGCCATAACCTATTCCACCTACACCGGCATATTCATAATTGTTTTGTATGCTTCAAGCACTTTATTACGCACTTGAACTGTCGCTTCAAAAGCTATTCCCGACTTTTCTTTCGCTAGCATCACTTCAGCCAGACTCAGATTTGGGTCGCCCATTTCAAAACGTTTTTGCATATCTCTTGATTCAAGTTGAAGTCCGTTCACACCGTCTACTGCATTTTTAAGCATGGATGCAAAGTCGTCTGCAGACGAATTAATCTCTGCGACCTGCTGAGGCTCGTTAACTTGAAGACGAGTTTGTCCAATCATGTTTTGCATTTCTTGGTACAAACTGCTGGCTTTAACGTCCATAACCACTCCTAGCGTACTAGTATAAAGTACTTTGCGTGCGCCCGAATTCAGGGCAAGAATCTTAGTAATGGATATAGATTAGCAAGGGGCTTGCCAACTTTAATTAATCAATAATTTCAGCAACTTAAGAAGGAGAAAGTAAGCAAAGCCAAAATTATGACAGGGGTTAAACGCGGGACACCAAAAAACCGCCACCCTGAATACAGCAAGGGCGACGGTCGGCTATGAAATCGATTATGCGGGAACTTCTATGCCATCTTCTCGCATTCTCGCTAGTTTGTAGCGAAGGGTTCGTGGGCTTATGCCCAACTTTTCAGCTACATCTTTACGCTTACCTTTACACGACGCTAAGGTATCAAGAATGATTTGATGTTCTTGGTATCTAAGCTCTGAGCCGAGCTTGTTATCGTCAACAGGCTCTGACATTACCTCGACTTGTGAGGTAATGCTTTCATCAATCATTAGATCGCCAGCGCCAATTTCGCCGTTTTCACAAAGAATAAGAGCGCGTTGAACGACATTTTCTAGCTCCCGCACGTTACCAGGCCAGCTATACTGACTAAGCTTATTTCGAGCGGCTGCACTTAATCGAATGGCTCCCAAACCTTGCGTAGAGGCATGACGCTCTATCAAATGCTCAGCAAGGGGAACAATATCACCAGGTCTTTGACCTAAAGGCTTCCACTCAATTGGAAATACATTTAAGCGATAGTATAAATCTTCTCTGAAATCACCGGCTTCAACCGCCTTTTTGAGGTCGCGGTTACTTGTTGCTATAACGCGAACATTCAGTTTCACGGTTTTTCTTCCACCTAGCCTTTCAACCTCGCGTTCTTGAAGAACACGCAGCAACTTGGCCTGAAGCGCTAAATCCATTTCCGTAATTTCATCAAGCAGTAACGTACCGTCTTGCGCTTGTTCAAATTTCCCAGGGCATGCTTGAATAGCGCCGGTAAAGGCACCTTTCTCGTAACCAAACAATGTTGCTTCCAGCATATTCTCCGGAATAGCCGCACAGTTGATGGCAACAAATGGCGCATCACTTCGCTGAGACTGATCGTGAATGTAACGCGACAACACTTCTTTACCCGAGCCACTCGGGCCTAACACCATTACGGTGGCTTCTGATTTCGCCACTTTTCTAGAAAGCTCAAGAAGCTTAATACTAGAGGGGTCGGCAACAATTGGCATGCGTGACTCTATCTTCTGAGCCGGTGCATAGCGACCTACTAAATTCAACAACACTTCTGGTGCAAATGGCTTAGACAAATAGTCGGTAGCACCATCTCGCATTGCCTGCACGGCATCGTCAATGGTGGCGTACGCTGTCATTAACAAGACAGGCATGTTTGGGTATTTTGCTTTAATATTTTTAAGCAATGTTAACCCATTCATTTCGCCCATCTGGATGTCACTTACTACAAGGTCAACCTTGTGTGCGCCAAGCTTCATCAGTGCGGTCTCTGCGCAATCAGCTTCAATAACGTTGTAGTCACCTAATAATAAAGTATCAAAAAGCGCTTCACGAAGACCTGCATCATCTTCAACTATCAAGATTGTTGTCTTTGCCATTTTGAACTCCTAATTATGCCACTTGCGTGAATGAATTTGATTGTGGCTTACACGGTAACGCTACGCTAAAACATGCACCACCATTAGCGGCATCTGTCACGCTTAAATTACCATTGTGTGCACCCACAACCGACTTCACTACTGCAAGCCCCAAACCTGTTCCATGGGTTTTAGTAGTGAAAAAAGGTTCGAATATTTTGACTTTTAACGCGTCTGGAACACCTGTGCCACTATCGATAACTGAGATGATAAGCTTTTCGTTATGATGTTTTGCTTCAACACAAATATCACTGTCTTTGGGTGAAACTTGAATGGCATTGTGTATAAGATTTAGTAGCCCTCCCTGCAGCGCAGTTAGGTTTCCCGTTATACACACATTACTCTCGAAGCCTTTAAATGAAACGTACTGATTTTGCTGCGACGCCATGGTGTTGGCATTACCTTCAATGGCGGCAAAAATGTCTTGAAGACTTAATTCACTTACGACTTGCTCTTCACCTGACTTGGCAAACAACAACATATCGTTAACCTGGCTCTCAAGCTCTTTTAATCGGTCAGAAAGCTTATGAGCAAACTGCGTTTGCGAGTCTTGCCCTAGTCCCTTACGTTTTAAATTCGCAGCATACAGCATAGCTGCCGACAATGGCGTACGTATCTGATGAGCAAGCGAAGCCACCATTTTTCCCAACGACGACAACCGCTGCATATGACTTACGCGTGCTTGTAGTCTTCGGGTTTCGGTGAGGTCGGTAATAACAATGAGTTGTCCTGGCTCTTTTTCCAAAGGCGTAATAGATAGCTTTACTCGACGTCCATCAACAAGGGATACTTCGTGTCCATCATCAGCACGAGGCTTAAACGAACGCGTAATAATACTGCGCCACACTTCTTCTTCTAACGGTTCGCCAAGAAGCGCTTTGGCTTGTTCGTTGGCTTGACGTACTACGCCTTTGCCATCAATCACAATCACGCCAGCGGGCATAACTTGCAACAAATGCTCTAGGCGACTTGCCTGAAGACGAAGCGAGTCAATATCATCGCTTGCAGCTTCAGAATAGCCATTGCCCGCTATTGCACTGTCGATGTCACTTAATACGTAACGCGACGCTGTGTTGTCAGATGAACTGTAAGTGCTGTCAAAAGCCATAATACCCTCGTCAAATTGCAGACGCTGTTTCATTATGACTAGTTAAAGCAGAAGGTGTGCCAATATTAATATGTTTTATATATCAGCAACATAGAGGGATAGAAAGGTTTATATGTAACGTCAATAACCTGACGTCACACATCTTCCGTACGCTGAATATCGTACTTACGCATTTTCTCTACAAGGGTTGTTCTTCGCATACCAAGCTTGTCAGCTGCACGTGCAACTACCCAATCTTGGTTATCGAGCGCTTGCTTAATAAGGTTAACTTCAAGCTCAGATAGATACTCTTTTAAGTTAACGCCCTCTTCTGGAAGCGAAGAAGATACCATTGTAGTCATAGTGTCTTGCTCGCCTTCGTCTAGATCGTCGTCAATTTCGTCGGCTGCCGCTTGTGCAAATAGCTCATTGAAAGCGTCGCGTTCTAGAATTTCTTCGGGATAGTCAGGCTCGTAGGCATGTACTTCGCCATACTGATATTTTTCGGGAAGGTCCGCAATATCAACAATTTGCCCAGGATACAAAATGGTAAGTCGCTCAACAAGGTTAGAAAGCTCACGTACGTTACCTGCCCACTCGTGCTCCATAAGTGACGCAATGGCACGTTCTGTAAACCTAACGCCCTCAACACCGTCGCCTTGAATCCTGCTATTTAGCTCTTGTAGCAATAGTGGAATATCGTCTTTGCGCTGTCGTAGCGCAGGGCTATCAATTGGAAAAACATTTAAGCGATAGTATAAGTCTTCTCGAAACTTATCTTCGTTTATCATTGTTTCCAAATTACGGTGAGTAGCAGCAATAATGCGAACATTACACTGTAGTGGCTTGTTCCCACCAACCCGTTCATAGGTTCTCTCTTGCAGAACACGCAGTAGTTTTACCTGCATTTGAAGTGGCATATCACCAATTTCGTCGAGAAACAGCGTACCGCCTTCGGCCAGTTCAAAGCGCCCTTTGCGCGAGCTTATTGCGCCGGTAAACGCCCCTTTTTCATGGCCAAACAATTCACTTTCTAGCAATTCGCCAGGAATAGCGCCACAGTTAACCGGAATAAATGGGCCTTCTTTGCGTTCAGACAAAAAGTGTACGTTGCGCGCAACCACTTCTTTACCCGTACCAGACTCACCTAAAATAAGCACAGTGGCGTCGGTTGGGGCTACTTGCTCAACTAAGCGACGAACAATTTGAATTTGGTCACTTTTTCCAACGAGACTTCTGAACAAACGCATTTTGTTGCCACCAGCACGCGATAACCCAGGCTTGCGCTTGGTATATTCTTGGCAACGATGAATAGCCTGAGTAAGCACAGGATAAGTGAGTGGTGTTGCGATGACGCTAACAAGATTTCGGTGGGCTGATGCTTCGCCGTTGTTTTCAACAAGCGCAACGAAAGGAACATGAGGAAACTGTTCAACGAACCCTTTCACAGCTTGCGCAGATACATGTTCAATTAGCACCGCATCTGCACCGCTTTCTTTAAGATACTGCTGCGCTTCATCAAAACCGCGTGCCTGACAAGACTCGCCCATGAAAACAACAATAGTTTCTAAGCTTTGAATAAGTTCCTGGTTGTCACTAACCAGCAAAATGTTCTTCATTAATTCCCCGAAAACGCTTTGTTATTATTTACAGTTTAGCGTATTTCTAAATTGTAACGGCAAAAGAGAGTTGCGCAACTGCTGTTTTAGGAAATTTATCAATAAAAAAAGCAGGTTGCCCTGCTTCTTTTGGATAATTTTGCTTGTTTAGCATTAACTTAGCAGTGAGAGTACTTGTCCTTCACGCTGATTAGCCTGCGCTTGTACACTAATTGAAGCTTGGCTTAACACATCGTTTGACGCTCGCTCCGACGCGGCCTGCGCAAAGTCGAGGTCTTGAATGCGGCTTCGCGCTTCAGCCGTATTAACGTTTGCTTGAGTAAGCGTACGCGCAGCGCTTTCAAATCTGTTTTGTGTAGCGCCAAGGTCGCCTCGCGCACCACCCACGGTCTCAATTGCAGCATCGGCTGCTTCTAGCGCGTCATTTACGCTGGTACCCGACGTAATATCAATAGCCAGCACATCACCTAACTGAGATGCAATGTCTTGGGTGTTAATGCTAATAGACTGCCCTGCACTCGAGCCAGACTGAAAGTCTAACGTACCGTTTTCTGATAACAAAGGCGTACCAGCAAAGTTCGTTTGCTCGATTGTTTGCGTAATATTCTCTTGCAGCTGGGTGATTTCAGATTGAATCGCTCGGCGGTCGCCTGCACTTAGCACGCCATTGCCGGATTGCAGAGTTAGCTCACGAATTCTATTAACGTCGTCGTTGATGCTACCAAGGCCGCCCTCTGCAACTTGAGCAACAGAAATACCGTCATACACATTATTTATAGCTTGGCGATTTCCCTCAACCTCAGAGGTTAAACGATCGATAATTTGCTGCGCAGATGCATCATCAAGCGCATTGTTCACCCTTTTTCCTGAAGCCAACTTTTCGAAAAGGCTATTTTGCTTCTCTTGAACTTGGCTTAGAAGAGACGAAACACCGTCGTTGTTAATTTGCATAAGAAAAGCCCTCAACTCTCACTTTTGTGAAGTATAGCACACCACTGGTCAAGTTATAACCAGCCTTATGTATGAAACGCTATACTGCATACACTTTATGTATACGTTTATAAAAGCCTGTTAGTGCTGTTTCACTTTTTGAAGTAAAGTTAACAACATAACGGCCGATTACCGTTGAAAGTGTAAATGTAAAGTGTAGCGAAGGGCATCAATGAACGTAGCAATCATCCCTGCCAGAGGTGGAAGTAAACGTATTCCACGTAAAAATATAAAGCCGTTTTGTGGTAAACCAATGGTAGCGCACACCATCGAAACTGCGCTGGCGAGTGAGTTTATCGATAATGTGGTTGTGTCGACCGACGACCAAGAGATAGCGGAAGTTGCTAAACAATATGGGGCCGATGTGCCTTTTCTTAGGCCACCTGAGCTTGCAGACGACTATACCGGTACTAGCCCAGTTGTTCGCCACGCATTAACTACCTTACTAGAAAGTGGTTGGGATATCGCATACTGTGCCTGTGTATATGCTACTTCACCGCTATTATCCACCGCACTTATTAACAGCTGCTATGAAAAGCTCGTAGCCAGTGAGAATACAGATTATGTATTCACCGCTGCGCGCTTTTCTTTTCCTATTCAACGGGCAATATTACAAACCGAATCGGGCGGTGTTAAGCCATTCGATTCATTTGGGATTACTCAGCGCTCACAAGACTTAGAGCCTGCTTATCACGACGCAGGACAACTGTATTGGGGTCACTATAAAACGTGGTTAGATACCTCTAAAAAAATCTTTGGTGCTAATTCTCAAATGGTGGTTATGCCCGATCACTTAGTGCAAGACATAGATACGCTTGAAGATTGGGAACGCGCCGAACTGCTTTATCAACTAATTCACAAAGAGCAACGTTAGTGCATATTGCCTTTAGAGTGGACGGCTCTCTCCATATAGGCTTAGGCCATATTATGCGTTGCTTAACCTTGGCGAAGCAGTGCATGGATGAGCATGATGTTACATTCATCTGTAGCGAATTGCCCGACCATGTTGAATCGCTTTTAAAGGATTCCGTGAATGCATTGATATTACTTGATGAGTCTCAATGGCTACTGGGTAATTATAAACTGTCAGATATTGAAAGCGCAGAAAGTGTTAATAAATCGAATGTGCATTCAGGCGCGGCTTTACCTGAGCAAGCGCAGCACAAGCAAGCACGTTACTGCATTGAAGCGCTTCAGGTACAATCAAACACACCACCCGACATTCTTATCGTTGACCACTACCAATTATCGTCACCGTTTTGCACGGCAATGCGAGATTACTGCAAACATATTGTAGTTATCGACGACCTTGCAAACCGTTCTCATGATTGCGATGTGTTGCTTGATCAAAACCTGTTTGAAAATACCAATACTCGTTACAAAGGGCTGGTTCCCGGTAATGCAGTACTTTTGTTAGGGCCTGAGTTTGCTGTTTTGAAAGAAGCGTTTTATCAAGCTTCAACTGAAATAACAGTGAAACCAACTTTGCAGTCTGAGCAGGACATACCGCTTCATAAGTCAAATCATATACTGGTTTGTTTTGGGGGGAGCGATCCATGCGATGTCACTCACAAAGTAGTAGCTGAGCTAAGTAATTTAAAGTCATACAGCTTCACGGCCGATATCGTAGTTGGCGGAGCGTATGCTCACGTTGATGCATTAACAACGTTAGTTGCTAAACATAACCACATGACGCTTCATCACAATACGCCTTCGATGCCACAGTTGATGCAAAAAGCGAGCTTTATGATTGGTGCTGGCGGTTCTATGCATTGGGAACGTGCCCAAATGAATTTGGCGGGTCTGATTATAACTATTGCTGATAATCAGATTGAAACAACGCGTTACCTGCACCAAAGAAACTGCTGTATGTGGCTAGGGGAAAGTGAAAAGGTAACGAGTGAAGAAATTCGCAAAGCCATTGAATTTGCGTTAAATTCGCCAGAAAAAATAAGCGATATTGCAAATAACGCACGCAGTTTATTAAACCATGAACAATGTTCTTCCTATGTGATGGACACTATAATTAACGCTATTACGAGGTAGCCATGAAGCCAATAACAATTGGTGATATGCAAATTGGGCCAGGCTTGGCGCCCTTTATTATTGCAGAGATGTCGGGAAACCACGGCCAATCACTCGAAAAGGCATATCGTTTAATTGATGCCGCTGCCAACGCGGGCGCACACGCTATTAAACTGCAAACTTACACGCCTGATACCATTACCCTTGATTGCCACGAAAACGAATTCTTTATAGAAGATCCGAACAGTTTGTGGAAAGGCAACTCTCTTTACAACTTATATAAAGAGGCCATGACACCATGGGAATGGCACGAAGAGCTATTTAATTACGCCAAAGAAAAAGGGTTGATGGCGTTTAGCACACCTTTCGATTTAACTGCCGTAGATTTTCTGGAAACGCTAAACCCGCCTTGCTACAAAGTAGCGTCGTTCGAAAATACTGACCACGCTATTTTAGCGGCAGTCGCAAAAACGGGAAAGCCGGTGATTGTATCAACCGGTATGGCAAGTCAGGCTGAAATTGCAGAGTCGGTGGAAGTACTGCGAGATAACGGGTGCAGCGACATTATTTTGTTAAAGTGTACCAGTAACTACCCTGCCAACCCTGTTGATGCGAATTTAAAAACCATTCCTCATTTAAGTGAGCTTTTCGATTGTCATGTTGGCCTGTCTGACCATACTCCAGGTGTAGGGGTTGCCGTTGCAGCGGTTGCGCTAGGTGCAACTGTGGTGGAAAAACACTTTGTTTTAGATCGCAGCGGCGGTGAAGTAGATGCCGAGTTTTCATTAGAGCCTGCTGAGTTAAAACTGCTTGTCGAAGAAACTGCGCGTGCAGCAGTGGCAATTGGCAAGGTTAGCTATGGCGCAACTGAAAGAGAAAAAGCGTCGTTAGTACATAGACGGTCGCTTTATATTGCAGAAGATCTAAAAGCAGGCGATACATTAAACGAGACTAACTTGCGCTCGGTGCGTCCAGGGCTTGGACTGGCACCAAAATATTTGCCCCTATTATTAGGTAAAAAATTACGTCAAGATGCGCCGAAAGGCACGCCAATGAGCTGGGAACTTTTATAAGATGAAAGTTATTCTGTTTGGTGCAAGCAAAGGTGGTGAGAACTACATTGCCAATCACCCTAATATCGACGTAGTCGCTTTTAGTGATAACGACGAGTCAAAACACGGCACTACATTTCTAGACCGTCCTGTTATTGCACCTGCAGATATAACTACATATTCTTTCGACAGTATTGTTATTACTAGCCAGTGGGTTGACCAGATTTTTCATCAGCTCACCAAGCAACAACATGTGCCCGAATCCAAAATTGTTATACCAAACAAGCAGGCAGTGAAAGCGGCCCTTCCTTTTGAAGATGCAGCCACTCTCAATTTTGCTCAGGAATTACTGTGTTGTATAAATAGATTTTGCCAGTCGCGCGATATCTCAGTGTGCTTAGATTCTGGCACTCTGTTGGGAGCAATAAGAAACAAAGGGCTAATTCCATGGGACGATGATATTGACCTAGCGATTAATGCTAAAGACTTTGCTAAGTTACATTCAGCTTTACCGGAACTGAAGGCTCAGTTAAAGCAGCAATTCAATGTTGACTGGCATATCGTGGTAATAACCGTCAACGGTACAGACGCTTGCATTAATATTGAATTTAGCAACTCGGAAATAAGTGAATTTGTGCTTTTCGATGTCAGTATTCAACGTCGAGAATCTATCAACGGGTATTCTGAACTATTGTCATCGGGAGGTCTTTTCTTCGCTCCTGCCGAACACTTCGATAGCTACGAGCCTATACAATTTCTCGGTGATACCTTTTTCGCACCCCATAATGCACATGCATTTTTAACCTTTATGTATGGCCATTGGGAAACCCCTAGAAAAACCACCCAAATTACAGAGTATGAAAACCGTCGTGCAACGCTTAAAACGCCCGAAGGTGGTATAAACGTGCGAAAACGCACTATTGAAGTCTAGTGCGGCCCTATTAATATGAACGTTCTTCTCTCAAGTGCTAGCAACAAAATACCGCTTCTTCGCGCATTACAACATGCCGTCAAAAGGGTTACCTCAAATGGAATTGTAACGGCTGGCGATTTGAATTCGAATGTTCTTAGTCGGCATTTTTGTGATGAGTTTTGGCAGATGCCAGCCACCATAGAGCAACATAAAGATGAAATCGTTAGTGCTTTGGAACAACGTGGTATTACCCATGTACTTCCCAGTCGTGATGGTGAACTTCTGTTTTGGGCACAGCTAAAAAGCTCACTTAAAGCCCACAATATTCACGTTATCGTTTCTTCGCCAGAGGCAGTTGAACAGTGCTTAGACAAATTACGCTTTGGAAATCACTCTATACCTGGTGCTGAATCAAATTGCATTATCCCTACTTCTAGCGCGCTTGAAGCACTTAAAGAGAATACAGACTCTGAGCGCTACGTGGTGAAGGAAAGGTTTGGTGCAGGTAGCAAGTCGATAGGTGTAAATCTGAATTCAAGCGAGGCAGCTGAGCACGCCAAAAAACTCTCAACACCAATTTATCAGCCCTTTATAGATGGACAAGAGATTAGTGTAGATGCGTGGTTATCAGAAAAACATGAAGTAAAAGCAGCCATGTGCCGTGTGCGCGCACTTGTCATTAATGGTGAATCTCAAATTACCTATACGCAGCCACAATCTGTATTCCTATCTGAAATTAAAAAAGCACTGACCTCACTAAAGCTTTCAGGCCCAGTTGTACTTCAAGCAATAGTAAGCAATAACAAACTTCATATTATTGAATGCAATACTCGCTTTGGCGGAGCTTCTACGCTTGGCATAAAAGCAGGCGTAGACAGCCTGTACTGGAGCTTAATGGAATCATCTGGTGAAAATGTAGATTCACTTCCGGTAAACCTTTCACGTGAAAAGATTACTCAAGTGCGTGCAGCAACAGATTACTATTTATGATTTATATTTTTGACCTAGATGACACCTTATACGACGAGCGTCAGTATGTTGAATCGGGACTGGAGGCCGTCGCTACCTTTGCTGAGTCTCGCTGGGGCATAGACAGTGAAAAAGGATTCAGCCAGTTAGTATCGTTGTTGGATCAACATGGAAGAGGCCGAGTATTTAACGATTATCTTGCTATGCATAACATTGCGGTCACCAAACAAAACGTAAAAGCCTGCGTGTCAGCTTATCGTCTTCACACACCCTCTATTGAAATGCCATCTTCCCACCGAGACTTGCTTGAGTCATTGCCTTCACCGCTATATTTGGTTACTGACGGAAACAAAATAGTACAAGGCAATAAAGTTGATTCCCTAAATATTGCTCATTACTTCAAACGCGTGTTTGTTACTCACCGATTTGGCGTGAAGCACGCAAAACCATCTACTTATTGTTTTGAAAAAATAAAACAAGCCGAGAGCGCCAACTGGCAAGATATGGTTTATATAGGTGATAACCCAGCCAAAGATTTTGTAAATTTAAACAAATTAGGAATGCCCACCGTGCGAGTGCTGACAGGCGTGCATGCTAATGTAGAAGCTCAACCTGGTTTTGATGCCAAATACACCATTTCGAAACTAACAGAATTACACTCGCTTAATCTTTAACATTAAGGCCTCAGCGATTACGCATGTGAGTAGAGTATTTTTGTTCAAGTGCGCCTTAAACATACACCT
Source organism: Alteromonas sp. S167 (assembly GCF_036864375.1). Lineage (NCBI taxonomy): Bacteria > Pseudomonadati > Pseudomonadota > Gammaproteobacteria > Alteromonadales > Alteromonadaceae > Alteromonas > Alteromonas sp. S167. Next base: position 301,586 of record NZ_JAZETR010000001.1, on the reverse strand, counting down.
AAGCGCATAGAATCTAATGCTTTATGGCAAAAATGCCGACACATGATATATTGTGTTTATAACCATAAAAACAGCGAGCAAACCATGTTCGACGGAAAATCCATTCTCATCACAGGCGGTACCGGCTCATTTGGTCACAAGTACGTCGAAACCCTGCTGGCGAGACACAAACCAAAGCGCTTAATCATTTACTCGCGTGACGAACTTAAACAGTTCGAAATGCAGCAAAAATTTAACGCGCCATGCATGCGCTATTTTATCGGCGATGTGCGCGACAAAGAGCGTATGCACCGCGCTATGCAAGGGGTGGATTTCGTTATTCATGCCGCTGCTATGAAACAGGTTCCAGCCGCTGAATACAACCCCACTGAATGTATCAGAACCAATATAGATGGTGCTGAGAACGTTATTAATGCTGCTATTGATAATAATGTAGAGAAAGTCATTGCGCTTTCTACAGATAAAGCCGCTAACCCTGTTAATTTGTACGGGGCCACAAAATTAGCGTCTGATAAATTATTCGTTGCCGCTAATAATATCGTTGGTGCCGGTGCCTCACGCTTTTCCGTTGTTCGCTATGGTAATGTAGTAGGCTCTAGAGGGTCAGTTGTTCCTTACTTCAATAAGCTTATTGCAGAAGGCAGCGACCATATGCCCGTTACGCACAAAGACATGACGCGCTTTTGGATAACACTGCAGCAAGGCGTGGATTTTGTACTTAAAAACTTCGAGCGCATGCTTGGTGGCGAAATTTTTGTTCCTAAAATTCCTTCACTTCGCATTGTAGATTTAGCCAAAGCAATGGCACCAGACACCCCCATTAAGTATGTTGGTATTCGTCCAGGCGAAAAGCTTCACGAGATGATGTGTCCTGGTGATATGTCGCTTCATACTTTCGAGTTTGACGATCACTTTGTTATTGCCCCGGCCATTAAGTTTTTCCACAGAAGTAACAACTTTACCTCGAACGCGCTAAATGAACAGGGTAAGCCCGTTGAGTCTGGTTTCGAATATGTATCAGACACCAACGAGCACTTTCTTAGCATCGAGGAAATACAGCAGTTTAATGAGGATGCCAAAAAGTGATCCCCTATGGGCGCCAGCACCTTGATGAAATCGACGTTAAAGCGGTCGTAGAAACGTTAACATCGAATTGGCTCACCCAAGGCCCCGCCGTACCCAAATTTGAGGAGGCACTTGCCTCTTATTGTAATGCAGAGTTTGGCGTAGCGGTAAACAGCGCAACTTCAGCACTGCATATCGCCTGTTTAGCGTTAGGCGTTGGTAAAGAAGACTATGTTTGGACGTCACCTAATTCATTTGTAGCCTCGTCGAATTGCGCACTGTATTGCGGTGCTTCAGTAGACTTTGTAGATATAGACCTACAAACTGGCAATATGTGCATGACAGCACTAAAGCAGAAGCTTGAATATGCCCAAAGCGTTAATAAACTTCCCAAGGTGGTTATTCCAGTTCACTTTGCCGGGCAACCATGCGATATGGAAAGCCTTCATAAATTAGCAAAACAATTTGGCTTTTATGTTATTGAGGACGCATCCCACGCCGTTGGCGCAAAGTACAAAGACGATTTTATAGGTTGCGGAAAGTACGCTGACATCTGTGTTTTTAGTTTTCATCCCGTGAAAATAATTACCACGATGGAAGGTGGCATGGCGCTTACCAACAATAAAGAGTGGGCCGAGAAAATGCGCATGCTGCGCAGCCATGGCATTACTAACAATCCAGCCATGATGACAGAACAAAGTCATGGGCCTTGGTACTACCAACAAACCTCGTTAGGCTTTAACTACCGTATGACGGATGTAGAGGCCGCATTGGGGCTGAGCCAGTTAGATAAGCTAGAAGCGTTTTTGGAAAAGAGAAATGCGCTGGCAGCGTACTACGATGAATTATTTAGCAAAAGTGAAGGCATAACGCCTTTGAAGCAAAGTGCTAATAGCTATTCCAGCTATCACCTTTATGTGGTTCGCATAGATTTACTTAACAGTAAACAGCACGCTGCCCTGGTGACGAATTTACGTGAGCAAGGCATTTTTGCGCATGTGCACTACATTCCTATCCATATGCAGCCCTATTATAAAAACTTGGGCTTTAAGGTAGGCGACTTCCCAAATGCTGAGAAATACTACCAGCAGGCAGTTACGTTGCCGCTGTTTCCGGAGCTTAAATTTGAAGAAGCTGAGTTAATTGTGAATTCAGTGAAGGCAGCTGCTCGAATATAGCAGAAACTGCACATCACTTGCCCTTTAGCTCGTTACTACAGCGCTGCATTACGCTTAAGTATTTTCATTTTTAGTCGATATTAATAGCGATAAAGCATTAATAGCCTAACCTTCGAATTACCGATATATGTTAAAGAAAAAAGATATTCGCCACATCTACGATAGCTACTCACAATTAAGAAAAATGAAACGGGTGAATGAGCTTCGACCAGACAGTAAACCGAAGGCCCTAAATCTCAATATTGTTGATAGCTGCAATTCCAGATGCACAATGTGCAACATATGGAAGAATGAAGAAAGCGTAGATATTACCCCTGAAGAACTCGGCCTAATTTTGTCTGACCCGCTGTACAGTGAACTACAGCATGTCGGTGTAACGGGTGGCGAGCCAACGTTGCGTGAAGACTTACCGGATATTTATAGGACCATTATCGATACGCTGCCCTCACTCAAAGGCGTGAGCATGATAACTAATGCTATTGTAGAGAGAGACGTAAAGAATCGAATTACCGCTATTAATGATATTTGCAAAAGCAGAAACATGAGCTTTTCCGTTATGGTATCTATTGATGGTGTAGGGAGCGCTCATGATAGGGTTCGTGGAATAAAAGATAACTTCGCGTCTGCCATCGCTATTTTCGAATTTTGCCGAACCACGTTAGGGATTCCTACTACGTTCGGGTGCACTATTTCTAAACAGAATGTCTGGGAAGTGGATGACTTCCTCTATTATGCTAAAAAACACGACATGTATGGTAGGTTTCGTGTTGCCGAGTTTATCAACCGCCTATACAACGGTGATAGAGATAAGGTAATACGCAATTTCGATGAAGATGAAACCTATAACCTCTTATTATTTTTTGAGAAATTAAAAAGACAATACGAGCCTGGTTCCACGATCAAACGAACATATCGCAGTATTCAAAACATGCTACAAGGCGGCGAACGCTTGATAGGTTGTCCCTATCATAACGATGGTGTTGTTTTAGGTTCTAAAGGACAGGTCAATTACTGCGCGCCTAAAGGTAACGATATTGGCAACGCATTAGAAACCTCTTCGCAAGTTTTGTACAAAAACAACTTTGCGCAAAAAGAGGCTATCGCAGAACGCGACTGTAAAAACTGCATTCATGACTATCACGCAGGCATGACCTATGCAGAAAAACAAACGCAACTTACAGAATTAACTCATCACAGGCTTCTGAATATTGACAATATTCACCTGATTAAATGGTTAGCGAAAACATTAAAAACCCCACACAAAAGCAAACCCTACCAAGTATTTATATTTGGCTGGTATGGCACCGAAACCGTGGGAGACAAAGCAATATTGGGCGGAATCGTAGATGAATACACGAAATTGCACGGCGATAATATTGAGTTTGTTTTGGGAAGCTTATATCCATTTGTAACCAAAAGAACATGCAAAGAACTCAAAATCAACGCTAAGGTTGTTTCTACAAAATCCCTTGATGTATTGCGATATTCGAAAAGTGCCGACGAAGTTGTTATGGGTGGCGGCCCCCTCATGGATCTACACGAACTTTACATTCCTTTGCTAGGATTTAAGGTAGCCAAAGACAATGGAAAGAAAACCGTAGTTTATGGCTGTGGCCTTGGCCCACTTCATGAAGATAAGTATGAAAAAGCAGTAAAACAAATACTGGCGTTATCATCTGATATTAAGCTGAGAGATAGAAAAAGCGTAGCCACAGCCAACGCATGGGGATTTAAAAACGCCTCGCTTTCAGGTGATTTCGCGAAACCTTACATTGAACGTCATTTTATTAAGCAGTCAATAAAACCCAGCACGCCATTTATTGCCTGCTTCTTACGCGAGTGGACATACGAATACTCTCGCGAATTGACATTAGAGGAATTTGAAGTTCATAAAAAAGCATTTGAGGCCGGTATAGCTCGATTAATAAAAGAAAAAGTAAAGGAGCTGGGCGTAAATACCGTATTACTCGATCATATGCATAATTTTGATGTAGGTTATGATGATAGGGACTTCAGTCGTTACTTTATTGATACTTATTTCGCAGACGAGCCTGACATCGACATTTCATTTAATAAACGTTTATCTACTGTAGCTAGTGTTGTCCATACGATGCAGAGTGCGTCATTTAACATTTGCATGCGGTTCCACTCAGTCTTGTTTGCGCATACATTAGAAACCGATTTTTGCGCTATTGATTACACTAAAGGCGGTAAAATTACCAATTACCTTACTGACAACAATGAACTCAAGCGCATGTATTCGCCCGAAGAGCTTGCTCGCTAATGAAAGTTTTACTCGTTAATACATACGATAAAGGTGGAGCAGCGAACGCGTGTATCAGACTACATCTAGCATTAATCGATGCCGGACATACTAGTCACTTTTTGACACTAAATAAGACTAGGGACGATATCCCTTTCCATTTCGATTACAAATCATTCACTGGTTTAGAAGGTGGAAATATCCTAAATCGTGTTTCCCATATTACTGTAAATGGCGAACACGAATACAAGACTCAAGATATCAAAGATATTTGCACTGCTGCGTCTAAATATACCGATGTATTCTCTTCAATTTACAGTGATTTTAGAATTGAAAATGCGCCTCAGATTAGTGAGTATGACGTGGTAAATCTTCATTGGACCTCTCGGTTCTTGAACTGGCCTACTTTTTTCGCTTCTAAAAAGATTCGTCGGGTTATCTGGTCGTTACATGACATGGCATCATTTACGGGTGGATATCATTATAGTGACGGGTTTGAAGGATATAAAACCGATGACAGTAATCCACATTTTTTAAGGCAAACCAGTGATCCTGACTTTGCTAAAAAGTTATTGCTCTCGAAACAAACCATTCTACGGAACAGCGATATCCCAGTTGCCGTAATTTCATTGTCGAATTGGTTACACGAATGCGCGACATCTAGCACGCTGTTTAAACACTATCCGATAAAGCTGATTGCCAATAGTGTCAATACAGAAACATACCGCTATATGGACAAGCGAGAATCCAGAAAACATTTAGGACTACCTGAGGATAAAGACATCGTCCTTTTTGTAAGTGACAGTGTTAATAATAAAAGAAAGGGTTTTCACTTGCTTGAAAAAGCCATCATTAAAGCGAATAACAGTCGAATCATGTTATGCAGTGTGGGAAAAAATTTAAATAGCAGCCTCCCTGAAGTTCATGATTTTTCCGAGGTTCATGATGAACATAAGCTTGCGCTAATCTACAGCGCAGCTGATGTATTTGTGTTACCAGCTTTAGAAGATAACTTACCTAATGTTGTTATTGAATCGATATGTTGCGGCACTCCTGTGGTGGGTTTTAATATTGGAGGCATGCCAGATATGATTGAGGATGGAGTAAACGGAAGGCTTGCAAACGATATCAGTGCAGAAGGGTTGCTAGCATCGCTTAACGACGTGCTGAATAACGGCGTGTCAAAAACATCAGGGCAAATATCACAACACGCGCGAAACACTTACTCTCAATCTCGTCAGGCAGAGATGTTTAACCTATACCTCAATGATTTAAGAAACGACACATCTTTCCGCAAACCTTAGTTTCTAGGTAAAGGCACGGCAGTGTAAAAATCTTCCGACTCAGTATGTATCATAATCATCGAGCCTCGCGGCAACGCATCGTCATCAAGTGCTTTATATACAAACCGTAATGCTCTGCGCGGTAAATCAGAGCTATTTTGAGCTGAACTATGTATTAAATAATTACTAAATAAAACGATATCTCCAGGCTCAGTCTCAACAAAAACTTTGTTAGTTTCCTCGTTCTTAGCTAACACAATACGGTCGTGGTGCGTTGCCCCTTCGACATGAAACCATTCTCTAAATCCATGCTTATGCGAACCAGGTATTACCTGTAAACACCCATTTTCTTGTGTAGCTGAATCAAGAGAAACCCACGCTAATACCTTCTCGCTCTCATTAGGTCGATTAAGAAAATCTTGGTGCCAAGGCACTTCATTGTCTTTGTCTGCTGGCTTATAAAGGTAGGAGTTCACATAAAGGTAAACACTCTTATTAAAGTAGTTTTGCAAGAATGCTGTGACCCCAGGCATTTCAGCTGCTTTTCTAGTGTCTGGAAAACGCTGATAAACGTCGTAAAGCACGCCACTATCAGTGCGGTGAGTAAGGTACCATCGATTAGTAATATCTCTTGAAGACTGCGCAGAAATAATCTCTACGGCACGAGACAGCGTGTTACCTATCTCTTGACAGACAGCTGGAGCAATTTGTCGCTTTAAGACAACAAAACCGTCACGTTTGAATTGATTTATCAGTTGGGGAATATCAATTGCGGTCATAACGTGCCTTCAATATTGCTGAACTACGGTCCCAAATATGTGTAGCTTGTTCTGGTGACATTTTGTCCTTCCATTGCGCTACGGACGCATTGCGAACGAAGGTGAAATCTTCGTCAAAATTTACTGAGTGATTCGGTCTGGAATTTTCTCTTTCTACTGCTTTCAATTTATCAGGTTGTGAGAATAGAAGAGCTTTCTGAACTAGCTCCCTTTGTATATTTATTCCTAAATCATCAAGTACTCTGAGAAAACTAGATAAGGGGTCAAGCATAAGCGTTTCATAATCGAATACCCAAGTGGCTTTGCTATACCAGCTCTCAATGTGTTTGTTGTAAGCATCGATACCAAATGTACTATGTTCTACAAACTCGTCGAACGTACCTTCAAACCTGCTTTTCTTTCGCTTACTCGCATAGTAGTAGAACGAAAGCATTGTATCTCTCGGATCTCTTAAAATATAAAGTGCTTTGGGTTGAGCGTATAGCGAATTGTCTTCAGCAAGTTGATGAGTTTTCACAAGTCGCGGTAAGGGGGCACCTTTCCAGCAAAACTCGACAAGGTTATCTTTTAGACACTCAGGCATTATTCGCCCAAGATTGTAAAAATCCACAGGTTCCGAGCTTTTGTTGAGTAAATGAACAACATTCGCAAAAACAAAGCGTGTGAATGTAGAACCTGTTTTAGGAAACGAGACTATCAAAACATCTTCGCTAGATAAGCCCGTCAACCTATTTTCAGGGGTAATAGTCATCGTATGTCCCATTTCTCTACACCCTACAATTGTTACTATTTTCTTGAAACCATCTCCAGGTGCTGGATAGGCCATCGCGAAGTGAAATACTAGGTTTCCAATTAATTAAGGATTGTGCCAATGAAACATCTAGCCGTTTTACTGGTGTTCCTTCGGGCTTACTCGTGTCGAAATCAAGCTTCCCTGTAAATTGGGTTACTTCGCAAAGCAATTCAGCTAATTCTCGAATAGAGCAGTCTGTACCTGTCCCCATATTAATATGTGAACTCATTGGTGAGATGACTGCATTAAACTCAGCATTTGGAAGGTTTGCTATTTCAATAGAGCCTCGAGCCAAGTCAGAGACATGTAAAAACTCCCTTCTAGCCCTGCCACTACCCCAAATGTTTACCGATGAAGCATTATTTTGCTTCGCCTGTGCGAACTTATTGATAAGCGCTGGAATAACGTGACTGCCATTAAGCTCGAAGTTGTCATAAGGGCCATACAAATTAGTAGGCATCACGCTTCTATAATCTCTACCATATTGCCTGTTAAAGCTTTCGCAAAGCTTAATGCCTGCTATTTTGGCAATGGCATAAGGCTCATTCGTTGGTTCAAGTGCGCCTGAAAGAAGTGATGACTCTTTAATAGGTTGCTCCGCAAATTTTGGGTAAATACAGCTTGACCCTAAAAATAACAGCTTATTAATATCACTTTCATGTGCCGCTTTAATCACATTTGCACTTACCATCAAGTTCTCGTAAATGAAACTCGCTGGCAATGTATTGTTAGCGTGTATTCCCCCAACTTTTGCAGCCGCCAAGTACACCTCATCAACGTGATGGCTTTTGAAAAACTGCTTTACCGAAAGTTGATTTGTGAGGTCAAGTTGATCACGAGTGGCTGTTACTATTTCAATATTGCTATTTTTAGATAGTTCGCTAACTAGGGCGCGCCCCACCATTCCCCTGTGGCCCGCTACATAAATTCGTTTAGCCGACATTATCAACCTTCCCCACTGATAGGGAGTTCAAACCCGTTCGCTTTTAAAAATGCTAACCTACGCGCCTCTTCGGCATCTGATGCTACCATTTCTTCACACATTTCTTTCGCTGAGATTGTAGGCTCCCAGTTTAAGGTTTCTTTTGCCTTGGAAGGATCACCTAGCAAGGAATCAACTTCGGCGGGCCTAAAGTACTTTTTATCTACCCTGACTATCACATCTCCTACATTCAGTGCTGGTGACAGTGCTTTGTCGACAGAAACTACCGTAGCAATTTCGTGAACACCTGAACCAGAAAACCTAAGATCAACGCCTAATGCCTTTGCCGACCATTCAACAAATTGTCGAACTGAGTATTGCTCCCCAGTTGCTACAACAAAATCTTCAGGTTTTTCTTGTTGCAACATCAGCCACTGCATGTAAACGTAATCTTTGGCGTGCCCCCAATCTCTGAGCGCATCTAAATTTCCTAAATGTAAACAACTCTCTAGGCCCTGAGAAATGTTGGCTAGTCCACGCGTAATTTTTCTCGTTACAAAAGTTTCACCGCGGCGAGGCGATTCATGGTTAAATAAAATACCATTACACGCATATAGACCATATGCTTCTCTATAGTTGACCGTTATCCAATACGCATATAGTTTGGCGACGGCGTAAGGAGAGCGCGGGTGGAAAGGTGTAGTTTCTCTTTGCGGTGTTTCAACAACTTTGCCATAAAGCTCTGAAGTAGAGGCCTGATAAAATTTTGTTTTATCTTTCAAACCTAATAACTTAATAGCCTCGAGTAGCCTCAAGGTGCCCATTGCATCGACATCGGCAGTATATTCAGGTGAATCAAAACTCACAGCAACATGGCTTTGCGCTCCTAAATTATAAATTTCATCTGGTTGGATCATTTGCACCAACTTGATGATATTTGAGCTATCGGTTAAGTCGCCATAATGCAGAATAAAGTTTCTATTCGATTCGAAAGGATCTTGATAGATATGGTCAACACGTTGGGTATTAAATGATGAAGCTCTTCGCTTAATTCCATGAACTTCATATCCCTTTTCTAATAGGAGTTCGGCCAAATAGGAACCATCTTGGCCGGTGATACCTGTTATTAACGCTTTCTTTTTTTCAGGCATTACATATCTCTCCAACTTATCACTTTCATTCCTTCAAGTTTTTCTCTCAGCACTTTGCTTATAGTACTCTCGTGCTCGCCTTCAATGCCATTTATCACGAGCGAAAGCCCTAATTCATAAGCTTCCTCTATGGACTTTACTGGAACGCCAGTTATTTCATTTACACTTACTTGTGTGGTTTGCAGGAAACAGGCAACAATGGCACCTTGTTGCCTGAGCGCATTAGCAATTGTTATGGAAAGCTGCCTAGTACCAAATACACCAATTTTCATACCACTATAAATGGCTAGAGGCTCTTTTTTACTCAAAACCTTATCGAGAAGTAACTTTAAATCGATAACATTTTTATCTAACTGCACTTGCTTACTCGGTGTCGTTTCTCCAAGTAATTGAGCAACAGCATTAGCTTCTCTTTTTAGTAATAACCGACTGGCACTGCTGGAACTTGCGCCTCCTTGACGAAAATTGGCGGAAGTTGTGTCGATATGAATACCGTGAAACCGTGCGATTGCTTTTTTCATAAAGAAACTGTCAGCACATAACTGAAAGCATTCGCTAAAAGGGCCTATCTTTTCAAATAACGAGGACCGGCAGAAAAATCCTTGATGACAGATATTTGCCTCATCTGACATCTCTGTGTTGACATGCCATACCTCTCCTGACACCTCATCAAAACACCTTACTTTTGTTATCAGATAATCAATCTCTTCACATTCGAAAGCATCTACGACAGTTTCAATACAGCTTTTTTCATACAGTGAGTCATCTGCGCCGAGAAAATAAATTATGTCACCTGATGCTAATTCAACGCCACGATTAAATGCGTGGTAAATACCTCTGTCTGGTGCCGAATAAACTTTGGCGACATGGGGGTATTGAGAAATCGTGGACAATGTTTTGTCAGTAGAACCACCATCAACAATTATATGTTCAATTTTATCTATTGCTGTTTGCTCAGCAACACTGCGAAGACATTCTTCTATTAAATGAGCACAATTGTAAGTTGCCGTTATTATGGATATTTTCATTTTATTCCACGTTTTTACAGATACTATGCAAGAACAAAAAAGTCATGGCTATTGCTTAAATTTCTCTCCCTGAGCAGCGTCGAGATCTCCTCTCTAACCGGCTGCGCGGCGATCACTAGAAAAGCATTGGTCTTGGCCAGAAACAATTTTAAGGTCAATATTGGGAAAGCATCATTTCCCACGTTTACTGTCTCAGCAATTGGAGAGCTTTCTACAAACCCTGACACATTAACCCCTCTACCTATCATTATGCGTGCAAATGCTTTTGCCATTTGCCCCGTCCCAAATATGAATAGAGATTTACCTTGAAGACCAAGTGAAAGCCTGTTCCATTTTTCATCAACCACACAGGATAAGCCTTCTCCTAAAGCATTCTCACTTAAGGAAGCAGTTATCGAAGAATTGCTCACTCTCATATTAACAAGCACTTTTTCAACACAACCAAACTTATACCCACCTTTGAGCAGTCTAAGAAAAAGCACATAGTCTTCGAACATTCTCAGGCTCGGGTAACCAACTTTTTTAATTAAATCGGCTTTTCCAAAATAAGTGGTATGTGGAAAGCAAGGCCAATCAAGAAGTGTTGCTTCAATATCGTGAGGATGTCTAATATCGTTCAACAATACTTCTTTCTTGTTTTTGAATTGATTGAAGCGTTCCGAGACCTGAACCTTCGCATCGTCTGCAAAATACGAAAGGTAGCTCTTTACAATATCAAATTCGTTTTCGACTAAGAAACGTAATTGTTCTTCGAATCGTGTAGGAACGCTTATGTCATCAGCGTCAACTTTGGCAACGTAAGGTGTTTTTACAAACGAAAGGGCTTGGTTTAAGCAATGCCCTACCCCTCTATTACGGCTATTTGCAATTAGCTTTATCCGGCTATCAGAAAAACGCCGAATAGTCTCAACGGTGTCGTCAGTAGAGGCATCATCAATTATGAGAAATTCAAAGTCGTCAAAGGTTTGATTCAGAATAGACGTAATCGTATCTTCCACCCATCTAGAGGCATTGTAAGTTGTCATGAGCGCCGTAACTAAGGGCATTTTTTCACTCTCCCTTAGAGACGCCAACTTGCTTGAGTTTCGCAGACATACGTTGCGCATACTCGGCCTCATCAATATACTCTCTGCGCAAGTCTATCGCTTTTATGCGGGGCATTAAGATTAAGCGATCGCCGCTGGGCAATATGAGATCTTTTTCACTAATTGGCACATCACTTACAACAATAAAGTCTGGGCCCCCATAGGAGAATCTGCCTTTTCCTATTTTTTCGAACTGTTTTAAAAACTCAATATCAAGGCTAGGGTGCTGAGTGTACTTTTGTAAGAAAATGACGTTGTTTAAACCAGACACCATTGCTATCAATGCTAGGTCTAAACGTGAAGTATCATTTGCTTGAAGCGGTTCACTACTGTTTTCAAAGTTACCTGGCGATAATACTGTAATACCTTGAATAGGTTTATCGTCAAATTCATTAACATTGAGAGATACATTACAAAATGCTTGTTCGCTTTTAAAAGAAGCACCTTTACTAAGCCAATTAATTGATATATCTCTTGTCGTTTCACCCTGCGAATTTGCTAACAGATTCATTAGTGGACTTGCAGTCACTTGTTTACAAGGTACGAAGCTAAGATTAAATGTTGTTTCATTAAAGAACTTCGAAAGGACTTTTTGACGACGTACTCCTGAAAGCGATGAAATGGCGTCTAACCCATATTGATCATTGGAAATGATGGCGAGAATATCTCTCACATAGGCACTCCAAGTTTGAACAAGGCTATTTGCGGCATCTATTGCTAACACATCATCGGCAATATTAAGCAACTTACTAAAAATACTGTTTATGTAATTAAACGTGCCATTAAGATAATAAAACGCTAAGGACTTTTTTCTATGGAAAGAAGAAACGATAAAGTCTCTCTGCTTTACAATGAAGTCGTCTATATCCGATATGCTATCAAAATTTACATTCACTACGTCGCATAAAGCAGTAAGCTCTTCAATTAACCTTTCACTACTATAGTAGGACGCAAACTCTTCTACGAACCATTGGTTTTTTTCGTGTGTAAATGCAGTTTCAGAGAGTAAAGACTTTGCACGCTTTTTGGTTTCCTGTGTTGAAACAACCAAAATATTTTCCGCACGAAGAGGTTTTGCTCCAAATATCCTTGCTCCATCATTTAAATTGTAAACTTCACTATCTCTTGAGGTAAATACTTGCTCTAAAACACTCTTAGAGACTTTAAATTCATACTTAGTTTTTACCCATGGTTTAAAGTTTCCTTGAATAGTGAGCGACATTGCATGATTAGCAGAATAATCATATAACTCATTACCTTTCCCATCATAGTACCCTGATGATTTCGAATGATGATAAGAGTCGCTAACAAACCCCATATCTGTGCCAAACAAGTAGGCCTGAGTGAAACCGATTGTAGTCACTAAATCAGATGCAAAATTAGTTACAGTTGGGTAGGAAAAATCTAAAGTTGCAAACCCATGCTCTTTATCAAGTTCAGTGAATGCTACAGTAGAGGCCTCGCCTTGCTTAAACGCTAGTAATGTCTCACCAAACAATGTAGCAGCATCAGGGTGGACCCCATTACAACTCAAAAGAGTGATCCGCTTTAGAAACGCTTCATCATCTATCCTTTTGAGCCAATCGAAAGTTGAACGGTTAGTTTCAATTTCCGCGTGGAAATCTGGGCATATTCCGTTTCTGTGAAGCGCTTGGAGAGCGGTACCACAGGAAATCACAATGGCCTTAGCACTTTCTTCTTTCAGGATATTCATCAGGTTATCTAATGAAGGTCCATTACCCACTATAAATACAGGTACATCAAGAACATCTACAGGCAGTAAGTCTTTGGTATTTTTTTTCAAGAAAGGGATATTATTCTCTAACGCCCATTTTGTATGTGCTAACCCGTATTTTGCATTGTCGAAATAATCGCCCATTGCGACAATTACCAATAATTGTTCTCGCAATTGAGCAACTGCGTCGGTCAACTTTTCATTTACATAACTTTGGTAAAAGAAGGTATTAGCAAGTATGTAAGGACCTACTGACTGGAATTGTACTAATAAGTCTCTGGTAAGATTAGTTCCGTCATCACCAATGTTGAGGTATAAGCGCTTTTGGCCTCTATCGAATGAAGAAATTATCTGGCTCCAATCGATTGCATATAACGACGCGTAAAAGAAATCACGGTTAGGCTCACAAACGAAAAGCATACCAATGTCATGATTTTCCACTAAGGACGCTAAGCTGTAACCACTTCCAATACCAAATTGAATCAATGACTTAACTTTTTCGGGCAATTCACTCTGAGCTTCTTTTAACCCATCAAATAGGCGCTCACACTCTTCAACTAATTGATAATGAAGGTAGCCTTTAAGCTTCTTTCCCTTATAACTTAGCAATAAGCCGTCTTTGTGAGGTTTTGAAGCGAAACGCTCATAGCTGGTTCTTGCGTCTCGAACGGACTCTCCGGAAAATAAAGCATTGGTGGATTTATGAAAAAGAAATACCTCTCCTGAAGCATTGGCGATAGGAGCCCATCGCTCAGGCGTGTAATCTTTGAATTCTTTGTAAACGTCGGGAAAGTACTTCTCCAGTGTTGATAAATTTGCTGCTTTGCGCTCTTCATTAAGAAATGCAACAGAATGTTGTTCATCATTTTTCAAGGGAGCCCACAATGGCAAAAAGCTCTCACTCAAAGACAGCTTATTCGATGATACGAACCAATTGTATAGTTCAGCCCAAGTTGCAGTATGTACTTTTTGCTCAATTTCACTAAACACAGGCGTATGCAGGTGCTTATAGAAAAGTAATGTATCTATTTTTATGTGAGACACCAACTCCTGCATATCCTTTGAGAAGCTGGTACCGTCTGCACCAATCTGCATATACAGAGCAATGCCTTTGTCCTTCGCTTTTTGTAAAAGGCTTTTCCAGCTTAGTGATGATAAAGCACAAATGAAGTAATCCACATTAGGCTCATATACTACAACATGTTTATACAGTCCCTCATTTACAATATGTTCTAAGTGGTATCCAAGTCCCAAGCCGAAACACACCAAAGCCTCAGAGGAGTTTACATCGCTGGGTTGAATTTCGATTTTCGGCGCCTTTGACATGTACTCGCAAAAATGAGTTAGCACTTCAGCTTTTGGATGCATACCATAAAGCACCTGTCCACTGTTGTAGTTAACAATATTAAGTTCGGAGTACTTGTTGCACAGCAAAGTAGATACAGCAGTGTCTGTTTTTTTTGCAAGTTCGGCAAGTGGAGGGATATAGCGTTCTATCGCACCAATGCTATGGCGATAGTTTTCTCTAATCTGTAACGCCATAGTCTTTTCAATTTGCTGTTGGGTCTGTTCATCTTCATGAACATGAAACTGTATCTGCTGTAGCATAGTTATTTATATTTCTTCACGGCTGCGCGGCCTCTTGAAAATTTAACCGCTTCTTTTTTTGCATTTTCAAGCAAACCTTGCGCCAGCTCTTCAAGCTTCTGATTTATTTCAAGTTCTTTAGATGAAAAAGCAGACTTTTTAGAACCTTCCATTCTCTGTAAAGCACGCGTGACGACTTTATGACGAACCTGAATAAGGTGCCTAAAACGTTCGGTGGAGAATTCTTCAGCGTCAGATGATAGGCAAGCAGCTAGCTCAGCATTAACTGCTTGCAGAAAAAGAGGTGTAGATTGGTGATCTAATATTGTATTTTTCAAACAGCTTGTCGTTTTTGACGCTGGGCTTCATAAGCTTCCTGCTTTGCTTCTTCAGGAATTTGCACCCAAGCATCACGAATTGGTGTTAACAGGCTAGACACTTCTTCCAACATATTCAAGTCGTTATTGATGTGCGCTTCGTTTAGTCGATCAACCATATAGTTATATAACGCGAACATATTGTCAGCAACTTCGCCACCAGCTTCTAAATCAAGTGTGTCACGTAAATGCATAATAATGGCGCTTGCTTTTGAAATAAAATCAGCCTTCGAAACTAGGTCTTTTCTTTCCATCGCCCCTTTCGCATAGGCAACCCTATCAAGCGCCCCCTGAAGCAGCATCAAAGTAAGTTTATGCGGGTCTGCATTTGCAACATCTTGTTTTAAGTTGCCTTTGCGATACGCGTTAATACCTTTAAGTGACATAAAAACTCCAACAATTCTTTACAGCTTACAACGACGCCAGTAGCGCGGAACCAGTTTGATTTAACTGGGCAACGGTTTGGTCGAGGTTTAAATATTTATCTCGAAGAATTTCTTCGTAATTCAACATACGTAGCTCGAGAGTTTCACGTTCGTCAAACAACTCATCGCGATTATCTTTTGCCGCACGCTCTCGCAAACTAATAAGCCCGCTAAATGAAGTGTATTCTTTAGAAAACTCGTACAGACGTGTTGCAATACCTTCATTGTCATCAGTGAACAGCTTGGCAATTTCATCAAAATTATCTTCCAATGCATCTTCAAGACGGTCTTCACCAGAGCCTAGGCCAAAGTCTGTCGTACCTATTTCAAGTTTGCCTTCATCGTTAAACTCAATACCAACTTGAAACAAACCACCTAGTGCCGAAGAACTCACATTGTCGCCAATAATTGAGGCCAACCCACTTTGAATACCACGAAGCAGAGAATCTCCCGCTAGCGCCCCATCCTCTTCAAGCTCCGACTCACCGTATCGAGTGAGCGTTTGAATTTCGTCTATCAGTGAGTTGTAATTATCCACAAAGTCGCGAATTTTCTTATCAAGACCATCTTTGTCAAAGCCAATATTTAATTTGGTAGCAAGAAAATCACCAGCGGCGTCTTTTGGCGACACTTCGTTCACTTCAAATGAAACGTTTTGAATGGTATTTTCAAATTCGTTGGTACTGCTTTGTACTTCGATACCATCAACAGAGGCTATCGCATTTCTAGCGCTTTCAATGTTGGCCGCACTAATACTTCCAGTACCACCAGTGGTCGACAAGCGGTCAAGCTCTGCTGCACCAGTGTCGTTAGTAATAACCAAATCATTACCTTCACCAGTTTCACTTGAAGAAAACACAAGCCTGGGTCCAGCACTGGTGCCTGTATCGATGATATTAGCGGTAACGCCGAAGTTATCATCGGCATTATTTATCGCTTCACGAAGCTGTGTAAGCGTCATACCTGCAGATACATTGATGGTAAAACTATCACTTCCGCCTACGTCGAAAGTAAGCGACCCAGTACCAGACGAAAGTACTGCATCGGAACTTGAGGTGAATGCGCCGTCGTCTGTCGTGATACGACTGCCGGCAGCGAGTTGTTCTACAATAACCTCGTACTTACCTCGAAGCGCAGAGTTAGACGCTTCTGCTGACAGTACGTCATTATCTTCAGAAGGGTTTGTAATGGTGGGCTCACGACCGTTGATGCCGTTATCGCTTCGAAGCTCATCCACGGCATCTTTAAAATCAGACAATTTAGATTTAATTTGACCAAGGCCTGAAATTTCAGCCTCTATTCGCTCTTCTTTAGCGTTAAGACGCGCCTCTTTAGGCTGCCTTTCCGCAGTTAAAAGCTGTTGTACCAGATCGTCAAGCGCTAAGCCTGAACCTACACCTAGAGACTGAATTGTCATACATCACCTCAATTAAACCTGATTGTTGATAAACACTCCTACACTGTTCCCAACATCCTGTTGCAATTCTTGGATCCTGTCAGCCAGCTTTAAAACCTCTTCTGAAGGTATTTGCCTTATGACGTCACCAGATTGTGAATCTTTTACCGTTACCACCGAACGATTGGTGTCTTCGTCGATAGTGAACGCTAAATCTCGATTCTGAACTTTTAGGAATGATTCAACGTTTGCGACAGCTTCCTCAAGCTGTACGCGATCTCTCTCACTGCTAGTGTTATCGGCTTGCCGACTAGAAGCTTGAGATAAATTTTGCCCCACAACAGGTGATGAAATATCAGCCGGTTGTGCGGATGTATTACGGCTTTCACCTTGCTCATTTTGCTGATTGCTGCGCGGATCTGCGTCAGCAACAAGCAACGTGTCCTGCTTAACCGGTGCCACCTGTGCAGCACTCGAAGGAACTGATGCAATTGTTTGGCCAATTTGGGTATTTTGAATTTCCACTTAATACCTCCTTACCGAAACGACAAAACGGGTCCCTGCTAAAAACAGCAAGCACCCGTTACATCTCAACTAAGGTTACTAATTTAGTATAGCTTATCCAAGCAATGATAGCGCTGTTTGAGGACGCTGATTAGCCTGGCTTAGTACAGAAACAGATGCCTGCTGGATAATCTGGTTTCTTGTAAGCTCTGCAGTTTCTGTCGCAAAATCTGTGTCACGAATCTGAGAGCGAGCAGCAGATAGGTTTTCACTGATGTTGCTTAAGTTACGAATAGTCGATTGGAAACGGTTTTGAAGTGCACCAAGGTCTGCACGAACACCACCAATTCCAGAAATCGCAGCGTCAACATCTGATAGCAGTGCCGATGCACCCGTCGCTGTAGACACGTCATTCGAAGTGATGTTCAAGCCTGTTGCGCTGAAGCCGCTTATAGAACCCAAGTTACCCGAAGACAGATTTACTGAGATAGTTTGACCAGCGTTAGCACCAACAAGGAAACTCGCTGAGAAGCTACCGTCTAGGATATTCACGTTACCAAACTGCGTTGTAGTAGCGATACGTGAAATCTCTGTGCGTAGTGCAGATACTTCTTTTTGCAGCGCATTTCTATCTGCAGACGAGTTAATACCGTTTTGTGACTGAACTGCAAGCTGACGAATACGCTGTAAGCTTGTAGTTACCTCTGCAAGTGCACCTTCTGCTGTTTGTGACAGCGATATTGCATCGTTTGCGTTTCGTACGGCTTGGTTCAAACCCTGAACCTGTGATGTAAGACGATCTGAGATTTGAAGACCAGCAGCGTCATCCGCAGCACTGTTAATACGGAATCCCGATGATAGTCTTTCGAATGATGTGTTCAAACGATCGTTCACGTCAAAAAGCTGACGTTGAGCGTTTAATGAAGACACATTGGTGTTTACAAATAAAGACATTAGATTACCTCCTAGGGATTCGATGGCCTTTGTGGTATCATCAAACCCTTCCAGTTCAAATTAGCTGGGTCACTACTCCCGGCTAACTCCTCTCGTAAAAGTAAATTAAATTACCCCTCAACAATAGGTATCGGCAAAGCCTTTAGGTTCTTTAGCTTTTTTTTGAATTATTTTTTTAAAAACTTCAACAAACAAGGTAAGGCACTGTTTTTTATACAATTTTTCACTTTAAAAAAATAGTAAAAATACCGTTCTCGAATAATTAAAACTGAAAAAAATAGAAGAAAACGAAGTCAAAAGCCTGAGCTGGAGGAATAGTTATTGAATAATGATTTGGCTACCAAGTACCTCCAACACCTTAGTACCGTATTTCAATGGCTAGCTGCAAAAAATTGAGCAAAAAAGCAACCATTCGAACAAAGGTATGCGGATAGAAGTGGAAGTAGCTAGGTAAGGAAAGGCGAATCACAAATTCAAAAAAGTTGGCATCGTATATGCTTTAGTATCAGCGAATACAAAAGTTGCTCAGTTTGTATTTGAAATTGGCGGGGCGTTTCGGTAAGAATAAAAAAAGGCCGAGACATTATATCCTCGGCCAATTTGCTCACGTTAGGAGATTGAGCAAATTCAGTTTCTGTCGGCTGGCAGGGTTTAAGTAGGATAAACTGGCCTCTCAACCAACACTTCTACACTCTCAGTCCTGTTAGTCGGCGATTTCTTAAAGGGGCGGCCTCATGGCCGCTTTCCTTTTCTCAGGGGATGGCCTCTCAACTCCTTCCCGAATAATCACCAATTAACTTTTCTAAATTAACCTAGTAGAGACAATGCTGCCTGTGGGCGCTGATTCGCCTGAGCAAGAATGGTTGTACTCGCCTGCTGCAGAATCTGGTTACGGCTTAATTCTGCCGTTTCAGTGGCAAAGTCTGCATCTTTAATACGCGATCTTGCCGCAGACACATTTTCAGAGATGTTGCTCAAGTTACGAATCGTAGACTGGAAGCGGTTCTGAAGCGCACCAAGGTCTGCTCGTAGACTACCTATTGCAGAAATTGCCGAATCAACTGCAGTCAGAAGACTGGATGCATTTTGCTCTGTTAGCACATCGGCAGAGGTAATACCCAAGCCGGTTGCGCTGAACCCATTTACACCAGCTCGTGCCAATGCAGTTGTAGACAGGTTTACTGAAATCGTCTGACCCGCATTTGCACCCACAAGGAATTTCGCCGAGAAATCACCCGTAAGTACATCAACACCAGCAAACTGTGTCGTAGTTGAAATTCTTGAAATCTCCGTGCGTAGCGCAGACACTTCTTTTTGCAGTGCTACTCGGTCAGCCGAACTGTTGATACCGTTTTGCGACTGGATAGCTAATGTACGGATACGCTGAAGCGCTGTGGTGGTTTCTTGCATTGCACCTTCTGCAGTTTGCGCAAGAGAAATACCATCGTTTGCGTTACGAACAGCTTGGTTCAACCCTTGAACCTGAGATGTCATACGGTCGGTAATTTGAAGACCGGCAGCATCGTCTGCAGCGCTGTTAATTCTGAAGCCTGAAGACAGACGTTCGAAAGCAGTGCTTAGGTTGTTACCAGTAGTGAATAATTGACGCTGTGCATTTAATGATGACACATTAGTATTAACAAATAGACTCATGGGTCTCTCCTAACAGTTTTAAGTGTAGCGCTATTATTTTTGTTGTCTGCGCAGATGTTTTAGAATATTGGCATAGCCTATGCTTTACCTGAGTGTCAGTGTTATACTGACGTTTTATCGGCACACTACCGATAAAACTTGCTAAATAGAGAAGTTACTTCTCTTTGCTGGCCGGTGAGATTGTTGTTCCAGAACCTCAACCTCTCACTACCTCCTGGCTTCATTCTCGCCTGTCAGCAGCTCCACCCAACTTCAGCAAACCTATCTTTATATCGACATTAAAACGTTTTTACTTTAGAAGTTTTTAAAAAACATTTTAATTATTTAAAGCACTGTTTTTCCTAACTAAACACCAAATTCAAAAAACAATTAAATTCAGCAAACAGGCTTTAAAAGCATTTTTATTATTATTATTTTTAGCGCTAGAGGGTAAATACTCGCTTTACCTCTCCTGTATTATATTTATCGTCAACTTCTACTTTTTACTTTAGGTTTTTTTTGATTTTTTTCTTAAACCATAACAATTACAATAAAAACAATACTTTAGCTTTGAAAAAGCATAAAAAAAGCCGACATACATAGGTATATCGGCTTTTTTATTTTTGAATCAAGCTAGAGCACTACCTCCTGGCTCCATTCTCGCTGCTATTATTAACCCAATAGCTGCAATGCTGCCTGTGGACGCTGATTCGCCTGCGACAACACTGTTGTACTCGCCTGCTGGATAATCTGGTTACGCGTCAAGTTTGCTGTTTCTGTCGCAAAATCCGTATCTTTGATTTGTGAACGTGCAGCAGATACGTTTTCTGATATGTTACTCAAGTTACGAATTGTTGACTGGAAACGATTTTGAAGCGCACCCAGGTCTGCTCGCAAGCCACCAACTGCTGAAATAGCACTGTCTACAGCAGCAAGCATGCTTGATGCATTAGTGCCAGTAAGCACGTCAGCGGTAGTGATACCTAGGCCTGTTGCACTGAAACCGTTAACCCCAGCACGCGTTAATGCTGCTGATGACAAGTTAACAGAGATAGTTTGTCCTGCGTTTGCACCTACAAGGAATTTAGCTGAGAAATCGCCTGAAAGTACATTCACACCAGCGAACTGGGTAGTGGTTGAAATTCTTGAAATTTCAGTACGTAACGCAGATACTTCTTTTTGAAGCGCTACACGGTCAGCAGAGCTATTGATACCGTTTTGCGATTGCACAGCTAGCGTACGGATACGCTGTAGTGCAGTTGTGGTTTCCTGCAGTGCACCTTCAGCCGTTTGCGATAGTGAGATCGCATCGTTGGCATTACGTACAGCCTGATTCAAACCTTGAACTTGTGAAGTCATACGGTCGGTTATTTGCAGACCCGCGGCATCGTCAGATGCACTATTAATACGGAAACCTGAAGATAAACGCTCGAAAGACGTACTCAAAGATGTGCTCACATCAAAAAGCTGACGCTGGGCATTCAATGAGGATACATTGGTATTGACGAACATAGACATAAAGTCTCTCCTACACTCTCAGTCCAGCTGGTGCTGGCAGTCGGGTAATCCGACAGTTTTGTTTTCGTAGTCATCAACACCTGAGGGGTAATTGATGAACTGGCTCTCTCAGAAACTTTATCGACGGGAACTAGAATCCCTTTAGAAAAAAATACGATTTTTGCCGATGACCGGAAAGAAATTGCCGGTTCATAAAGGTAATAGTTAAGAAAATTAAGGACTAACGCGGAGTAATTATGAGCAACATTTTTTCAGACATTGATATTCATCGCGTATCCGCTCCTGCAATGCATGCTGCTTTTACCGACCTACATGAAAACCCTTTTGATAAAACTGGCCATACACTATTTTGCTGCTACAGAGAGGCGACAAACCACGTAAGCTGGGATGGAAAAATAGTTATTCTCACGATAGATAAGCAGACATTTCGAGTTACACGAACCGAGCGTATTTCACTGCCTAACACTGATTTACGCGACCCAAAACTGACTTTCTTTAACGGCAATTTGATTATGTCGTGCTATGCCAAAACGAAGCACAACGATGATAAAAAATCTTACAACGCACTGAGCTTTTTATCCTCAGATGGCTTTTCATGGTCTTCGCAGATCAAACTAGGTGTAGTTGGACACTGGCTTTGGAACTATGCCTGCATAGAAGGTAAAGCGTATGGTTTTGGGTATCATCGCCCGTCTGAAAGTATTTCACTATTTAGTGGAAACCCAATGCGCCGCATGTTAATGCATAAACGAAACGTGTTTGGGCTTGAAAAAACAGGTAAGGGTTATCCTAATGAAAGTGCATTTGTATTTGACCATCAAGGCAATGCATACGTTTTCTTGCGACGTGACGCTGACACATTTAGTGCGCAATTTGGCACGTCAAAACCGCCTTATACACAGTGGCAGTGGTATGACTTAGGGATATATATCGGCGGTCCAGCGGCAGTGATACTCAATGATGGGCATTTTTTAGTTTCAGGACGACATATAGATTGGGACAAAAGGCAATTTACCACAAGGCTGTGGCACTTTAATCGTGAAACGAAAAAGCTGAGCGAACTTGCAATTTTACCAAGTAGTTTAGATACCAGCTACCCCGGTATGGTATTAGACAAAAGCAACAGCACGCTCTACATGTCGTATTACTCATCGCATATCGAGCAGCAAGCACGTGTTTACGTTACTAAATTCGACGATATTTATGGCCTTATTCAACGCAAAAAAATAAGACCTTAAATAAAGTTGAACAACGATAAATTAGACACCTTTGGAAAGGTAGCCAGCGCAGCATTAAGCGCCGTTTCCTGTTTGGCAAATTCCGTAGAAGCTTCTGCGTAGTCCACATCTTGAATAGATGAACGCGAAGCCTTAGCCGCAATCTCCATATCAAGGTTACTTTCATAGGTACTTTCAGCGATGTTTATTCTGCTACCGATAGACGCACGTTCCAGTGAAAGTTTTTCTAAGCCATTATCAAGCCCCACTAATGCATCGGCGATAGATTCTTGAAGCTGGCGGTCGGTAGTAAGAGGGTTAGACAATAACTCTTGCACTTCATGAAGTGTCTGCGCCATGCTCTTTTTTTCTGGCGCGTTTAACGACAGGCTTATGCTATCGCCTGCTACTGCCACGGCTTCAAACTCCATTCCCTTAATGGTAAAGGGCTCTCCAGATGCGAACGCTACCGTATCAATAATGGCACCTGTTCCCTGGTTGACTAACTGAGCCTGATTACCCGCGAGAAAATCA
Organism: Alteromonas sp. S167; assembly: GCF_036864375.1. Classification (NCBI taxonomy): domain Bacteria; kingdom Pseudomonadati; phylum Pseudomonadota; class Gammaproteobacteria; order Alteromonadales; family Alteromonadaceae; genus Alteromonas; species Alteromonas sp. S167. The sequence goes on along the minus strand of NZ_JAZETR010000001.1, from coordinate 278,160 downwards.
ATGCGATAATCGTTGTTGGCTGCCGTTACAGGGTCATAATTCTGGTTAAAAAAAGTGTCAAACGCGCCCTGCTGTTTAACGGAAGAACTTTCTAGCGTAGCGCCAGTGGCACCGTTTACAGAAAACTTAAATCGAGAAAGCACATTTTCGAACACTTCATAACCATTACTGGTTGCCTGAACCTTAGAACTGTTAGATAGCTGTACAAAACTCACACCTGGATCACCTACAAAAGTAATAGCATTGCCCGGTGATGCGGGATTAAATTCAAAGGCCTGATTACCAGATTGGAAACCTGAATATAAAAAGTTGCCATCAGCATCTTGCGTATTCATCAAATCCAACACTTCAAGTTTTATCTGCTCTAGTTCAGCGCCAATTGCGCGTCTATCAGGACCAGCAACAATGCCATTACCCGCTTGTACAACAAGTGTTCTGGCACGGTTAATTGAGTCTGTCACATTGGTTAAAACAGCTTCTTGCTGACCCAGTGAACCTTGAACTAAATCATTGTTTCTTTGAAACTGCGTTAACTCATCAATTTCTTCGGTAAGCCTTAGTACCTTTGCCGCACCAACTGGATCGTCGCTTGGAGTGAGAATGCGTTTGCCAGTAGCCAACTGCTGCTGCGTTTTGGACAATTCGCCCTGATTTTCCATAATTGAGCGGATATTTTGATCATAAATCTGGTTAGTTGATATACGCATTTTTCACCTACCTCGCAGACTGCAAAATGGTATTAAACAATTCTTGCGCTGTTGTAAGAATTCTTGCCGCAGCGGCATAACTCTGCTGATACTTTATCAAATTAGCTGCTTCTTCATCTAAGCTTACGCCAGAAACAGAATCGAACCAGTTTTCAGATTGGACTTTCATCGCTTCTGCAGAAGCAAGAGAAACACTGGCCATCGATGCATTCTCGCCCACGCGACCAACCATAGATGCATAAGCATCCTGAAAGGTTCTAGGCGGGTTGGTAGATTCGCTGCTCACCTGAACTAAATTATCGTTCTGTAAACCGGCAATATTTAGCGCATTACTGTTGTCATTAAAACCATCTGTATTATAGCTAATGTTAAAGCTATCGCCTGCACGTGGTATACCGTCTAAACTAAAATCGTAACCAGGATAATCCGTCAAACCTGCGAAAGCAGCGGGCCATGTGCCGCTGTTTTTTGCTTGTTCAATTAAGTTATTCAGATTAGTTGTGCCCGTCACTGTGGCAATTGTTGCACCTGTACCATCAATAACATCGAATGAATTTGCTGCTGTAAATACTATTTCAGCCGGTGCAGCCGGATCGATGCCACCGGCTCCATCAAATGCCGAGCGATCATTGCCTGTGCCAACGGTAGTATTAGTTACTGTAGTATTTATAACGTTAGCACTGCCTAGGTTGTCACCATCGGCACCAGCGCGAATGGGACTCGCAAAAGCTAAATCCTCAGGCCTATTGGTAGCAAGGGTTATACTCGATGCAATGGTTTTAGTAGGCTGGATCAGAAATTCATTACCAACGGTATAAGCCGAAGTACCAGCAAAATCAACTTCAATGCCACCTTCAAGCTCCGCAAAGCCCCCCGTTACGGGTACGTTTGAGAAAACAAGATCATTGCCCGAGCCATCTTTTTTCGGAATGCCGTCGGCATTTAACAAGGTTACCTCAATTTCAGTAGGTACACCCGCAACAACGTTAGTCACTTCAATTTTATAATCGGCATCAGTTAGTTCAGCGCCCTTGCCTTCTGTAAGTTGTGCACTGACCACGTAATCGCCCGTAGTGCCATCGAAAGCTAAGCCTCTAAACGATGGGATCTCAAATATATTGCCACCTAACTGGCCATCTAAGTCCATTCCCAGCTTGTTTTGCTCATTAACTGCATCAGCGAAAGCTACCGCCAATTGACCAACATCTCGCATTACCGGCCCCAAAACTTCGTTTCGGTATCGGAATAATCCACCAAGGGCACCACCTAAATCATCTTCAACAAGACGCAATGCAGTATCTGCTTTTGTCTGTGAACCAAAATCAGTCGCTAGTTCTAGCTCTTTAAATGTCAGATCGGCATCTGAACTTAGTTCGAAAACATTAAACGAACCATTTTCCAGAACCAAAGACTCACCAGACGTTAGATTAATATTGATAGCGCCATTTTGAGACTGACTTTCTTTAACCGTTATACCCATAATCGACGACAGTTCGTCTACGGCTAAGTCCCGCTCGTTTAGCAACGCACTTGGTTCATCACTTGTACTGTTTCCCTTGGCAACAACTATGCTTCTATTTAAATTGCCAATGTTTTCGATAAGTGTGTTGGCGCGATTAACCAATGAGGTGAACTCTAAATTTAATTCTTCCTCTTTCTCAACCATATAGTCTGACAGTGTTGCCATGCGCTGATAAAGCGAGTTTGCTTTACCTAAAACTTGGTCGCGCGATGCGAGATTGGTTGGGTCGTCTGCTGCGGTTTGTACGGCGGCAAAGTATTCACTGAAACCTTTTGATATTGAATTCGCTTCGCTGGCCAAAAGAGTATCAATAGCAGATGTCTTTTGTGAGAATGACTCTAACTCGCCAACCGACGTTATGTCGCGACGCAATTGATTTTGAGCAAAAACATTAATGATTCGCTCGGTGTTACCTATTCCTACGCCAAATACCTGGCTGTTGCTTAGCTCTGTGCGCTGGCGAACATAACCTTCAGTATTCACATTGGCAATGTTGTTACTGGTGGTGTTTAAAAGTTTGCTACTTGCGTTTACACCGCTTGTGGCAAGAGAAAAAAGATCAACAGAACTCACGGGGATTCTCCATCACTAAGGTAGTAGCGTATTCAAGCGTTCGCTGTTGTACACAGCCATTATCTTATCTGCGTATTCAGGATCAGTTGCATAGCCCGCTTCCTGAAGCGCTTTTGTGTAATGCTTTGCATTTGAGGCTTGTTCAACAGCATTAGAGTAACGAGGCGACGAGTTAATGAAACGACCATAGTCTTGTACCGCTTCTTCTAACGAAGAATAAGCACGAAACGCCGATTTTTGCTTTTGTGCAACGCCGTTATTGAATTCAAGAGTGTCTACTACCGCTTGCTCTCCACTCCACTCTTTGTTGGCTTTAATACCAAAGAGGTTATGTGAGCTCTTACCGTCGCCAGTGTGAATAACAAACTTGCCCCATCCTGTTTCCACTGCAGCCTGAGATACAATCGCTTTTGGATCCATGCCGTATTGTGCTGCAACTTTTTCAGCAATCGGCATAAGCGTTTCTACAAACTGTTCGGGTGAATCGAACATGGCATCTTTAGTCGCACTTTTCGTGCGGATCGATTGGGAGTTGAGCGCAAACGCTTGCGCTTGATTAACATCGTTTACTCGATTGCTATTTAACGACGATAAATTACCGTCGCTTCTGATTACGCTAGAAGGTGTATAGCTATCTTCCGTTTGCCCAAGCTGCTTTACAATAATATCGGCTAAACCCATGCCGCCATTGGCGGTGAGGTCAGTGGCGAGCTGCTGGTCGTGCATATCACGATAAAATTTCACTTGCTGTGAATTGAAAGGGCTGTTTTCGTCGGCAAGTGCATCTTGTGCTTTTCGCATTGACTTCAACATCATCTGCACAAAAATAGCTTCAAATTGCTCTGCAGCTTCTTGCAGAACTTTGTCATCACCCGAAGCGATAGCCTCGCGCATTTTATTGATACTTCCCAAATCGTGAACATTACGGGCCATATCAAGCTGGCTTTTTGTGCTAAGTGCTTCCATTAGATGATCACCAGTTCACCGCGAAGCGCACCTGCTTGACGCAACGCTTCTAAAATTGCCATAAGATCGCCTGGGGCTGCGCCTACTTCGTTTACCGCACGCACAAGCTGGTCTAGCGTTACACCGGGCTCGAACTTGAACATACGACTGTCTGCTAGGTCCACATCGACAATAGATTGTGTGGTTACTGCAGTTTGGCCATCGCCAAAGGCGTTAGGTTGTGAAACCTGCTGATTTTCAGAAATGGTAACGGTTAATCCACCATGAGTTATGGCCGCAGGAAGCAGTCGTACATCACTACCAATTACAATGGTGCCCGTTCTACTGTTTATAACAACGCGAGCAGGCGCATCTGCTGGCGTAAACTCGAAGTTCTCAAGCGCTGCTAAGAAACCAACCCTTTGTCCTGCGTCTCTTGGAGCAGTAACACGTACAGAAGCAGCATCAATTGGCTTGGCAATAAGATATCCATTTTCAGGTTGCGCACCTAAGCGCTGGTTAATGGTATCTGCCAGCGATTTTGCCGTTGAAAAATCAGGGTAGTGAAGGTTAAGCGTTAATGAGTCTCCGTTTGCAAAGCCGCTTGGTATCGACTGTTCTACCATTGCACCATTGGGGATGCGTCCCACTGTTGGTGTGTTAACCACAATACGCGAACCGTCTCCACCTTCAGCGCCAAAACCACTTACTACTAAACTGCCTTGGGCGATGGCATACACTTGACCGTCAACGCCGCGGAGAAACGTTTGTAGTAACGAGCCGCCTTGTAAGCTTTTCGCTTCGCCCACTGATGATACAGTGACATCAATAGTTTGGCCGGGCTTGCTAAACGCTGGCAAATTAGCATGAACCGCTACCGCCGCCACGTTTCGCGTATTCGGACGAGTATTGGGGTCCATTCGAATACCAAAGTTCGCAAGCATGGTACGAAAGCTTTGCTCGGTAAACGGGTTTTGTTCGCCTGTGCCAGGTAAACCCACGACCAAACCATAACCAATAAGTTGGTTCGAGCGGACGCCTTGAATTGAAGCCACGTCTTTAATTCGTTGAGCCGCTGCGTCAGAAATACTTAAAACCAACGCGGTAAGGCAAAAAATTGTGAAAGTTACAAAACGCATAGTTACTCACTCCCTCTTTAAAGAGGCCACCACGAAGATGAGAAAAATTTAGTTAACCAGCCTTTCTCTTGTGCTTGGGCAAATGTGCCTGTTCCACTGTATTGAATGCGTGCATTAGCAATGCGTGTCGACTCAATCTGATTGTCTGGGTTAATGTCTAACGGTCTAACAATACCTGTCAGGCGAATGTACTCATCGCCGTGATTTAGCGTCATCCACTTCTCGCCACGAACCACTAGATTTTTATTCGGTAGAACATCTACAACCGTTACCGAAATCGAGCCCTGTAAACTGTTAGTCTGGTTCGCCGCTGCATCGCCAGTAAAGTCATTTGAAGCACTTAAACCTAGCTGAATTGACTGACTACCAATGTTTATCGCATCGCCCCCAAGCCCTGTGATAGGTTGCAAATCGGCGTTAGTATCTCGTGACGTTGCAGTATTAGCCGACTTTGTTGCAGCAGTATTTTCGCTTAAAACTACCGTTATAATGTCGCCTACTTGCCTTGCTGTTACGTCTGAATAAAGACTATTAGCAAGATGTGGCTTAAAAAGAGAACCATTTTCTACTACCGACTCTCTTGGGTAATCAGGCACCACAGGTGCGTAAAACGGGTCGTTCGCTTGAACTCTGGTATCTGGCGTGCTTTGACAGGCTGACAACAGTGCGCAAGTAATAAGGCTAATTGCAATACGCATATTAAAGCACTCCTACAGCTGCTGAATAACCTGACCAAGCATCTGATCCACCGATGAAATAACTTTCGAGTTCATCTCATACAGTCGCTGGCTTTCGATTAGGTTTACCAACTCTTCGGTTACGTTTACGTTAGACGTCTCAAGCGTTCCTTGTGAAATCATACCCAAGCCTTGCAGGCCAGGAATGCCTTGGATAGGTGCGCCACTTGATGCCGTTTCAACGTACAGGTTTTGACCTACCGGCTGAAGGCCCGTTGGGTTAACGAAGTCGGTAACGTTTAGCTGCCCAAGAAGCTGAGGCTCAGCTTGCCCACGAATGCTTACGCTTATTTGACCATCTTGAGAGATAGTGATTTGCTGCGCGTCAGGTGGAATTGTAACCTGAGGCTGTAATAGATAACCCGCACCCGATGTTACAATTTGGCCTTGGTCGTTCATGCTAAATTGACCGTTTCGGCTGTAAGCCAAGGTGCCATCTGGCTGTAGAATTTCAAAATAGCCGCGACCTTGAATTGACAAATCTAGCGCGTTTTCAGTAGTTAAAAGGTTGCCTTGCGTGTGTGCTTTCTGAGTTGATACTACTTTTGAACCTGAACCTAACATAAGGCCAGAGGGTAGCTCAGTATCAGCAGATGAACGCCCACCAGGCTGGTTGATGTTCTGATAAAGCAAATCTTCAAAAACAGCGCGGTCTTTTTTAAAGCCCACCGTTGAAGCGTTGGCAAGATTGTTCGATACCACAGAGACATCAGTTTGTGCAGCATCTAAACCAGTTTTACTAATCCACAGAGCTGGATGCATGTTAACCTCCAACGTTGCAATAACAGCAACGAATAAAAAATAAATTTATAAGATCCTAAGCAGCATGTTGCCGCGTGTGTCGAGTTCTTCGGCCTGCTTCATGACTTTGACTTGTAGCTCGTAATGACGCTGTAAACTAATCATGTCTACCATTTCTTCAACCGCATTAACGTTCGAGCCTTCTAACATGCCCGACATCACTTTTACGTTGGCGTTCGCTGGCGCCACTGATCCGTCTTCCATACGAAACAAGCCGTCATAGCCTCTTTCCATGTCTGCATAATTTGGACTTACAAGTTTTAAGCGGCCAACGTCTTCAATCACATTGGCAGGCGCGCCAAGCTGACGCATAGATAAAGTGCCATCTGATGCGATGGTTAAATTGTCCAGCGGAACGGGTAAAAAGATGGGTCCATTGTCGCCTAGCACCATGCGTCCGTGGACATCTGTCAAAATACCGTCATCACCAAGTTTGAAATTACCGTCTCGCGAGTAAGCCTCTTGGCCGTTTTCATCTTGAACGGCAAACCAACCGTCACCTTGAATAGCAACATCCAGATCTCGGTCGGTCTTAATCATTGGGCCAGATTCATAGTTGTTTGACGGGCTTTCAGTCATAGAGAAAACACGTGTAGGTAAGCCTTCACCGTAGGCGGGCATTGACCTAGCCTGCTCAAGCTGAGCTCGAAAGCCTGTTGTTTGCGCATTCGCTAAGTTATTGGCACGTACACCTGTACCCAATAAATCTTGAGAAGCACCGCTTGCTGCAATATAGAGAAGTTTGTCCATGACTGACTTTTGACTCTAATTAAACCTTACTAGGGATTTTGCAAGGGCAGTGCCAACGTGTGCTTTTTTAGAACAACCGAAAGAAAAAATCACCTATACAATTGATTATGTTAGATAAATAGAAGTTACAACTTACAGAAAAGGAACGTTATTGCAGTGTCTAAACAACAAAAAACGATAGTAAGCGGAATGGGAATGCCGCTTACTACCGTGGGATGAAACTATTATTAAGTAGTCGTGTTATCGAATGCTATTACTATCGAATGTTAAGGATAGTCTGATTCAACGAGTTGTTAACCTCGAGCGCTCGCGAGTTAGCCTGGAAGTTACGCTGAGCAATGATCATGTCGATTAGCTCAGTCGTTAAGTTAACGTTCGCCTGCTCTAACGCAGATGAGTTAATCTCACCGAAAGTACCTGTGGTAGCTTCACCAGCTAACGCTTCACCAGAAAGAATACTCTCTTTCCACTGCGTACTACTTTCCTGTGTTAAGCCTTGTTCGTTAGAGAAACGCACCAGTGCAACACGCACAATAGGTTCTGATGTACCGTTAGAGAATGTAGCTCGAACTAATCCATCTGGGCCAATGTCGATCCCCGTTAAACGACCTACCGGCAAACCATCTTGCTCAAGTGATGTTACTTCAAATGCAGAAGCAAACTGTGTTGGTTCGTTTGGCGTTGCGCCATTAACATCAAGGTTAAAATCGATGCTAATTTGCTGCGTTGGATCTGAACCGTTAGCCAGAATAGTGGCCCCTAGCGCCTCTGTCTGCATTTTAAAATCAAGGGTTGGCAGGCCGTCAGGTGTTTCCATGTTAATGAAATCACCACCTTGAGAGAAAATAAGCTTAGACGCAGTAACCGCATTACCTGTGTTAGCACCTACCGCGTTTACAGCTGTCGCAGGGTCTGTGTCTAAACCATTTGAATCGGTCATATCTACTAATGTGTCATCGACAGCAGTTGCAACAAACCATTCATTATTAACACCCGGTGTCCCATCTTTTATGAAGTAGTATGTCATTACATGGCTATCGCCAAGTGAGTCATACACGGTAACAGAGGTTGCCGCATTGTAAGTAAGCGGATCTTCAGGGTTGAAATCGGCAGGATCTAATGCTACGTCACCTGCAGGGAGGTTCATTCTAATATCAACTTCAGATGTCTGCTGCGGGGAACCGGATGAGTCGGGAATACGCACTGGTACTGTTGTGCTCAGTGCTACCGAAGAACTTGTACCATCACTGTTCACAGGAAACCCCATTAGGTTGTCACCGTTGCTGTTAACAACAAAGTTATCACTATCCAGTTTAAACTGGCCTGCACGTGTAAAAGAAAAGTCTCGGGACGTAATTTCGGGTATTGTAGTAAAGAAACCATTGCCTGTAATCGCTAAGTCAAGCGCTGTGTTGGTAAACTGTAGGCTACCTTGAGAAAATTGCTGTGCAACTTCCTGTGTTAGAACACCATCACCTACTTTAGTTTTACCACCAGATAACAATGATGCAGCATATACATCACCGAATTCTGCGCGTGATTCCTTAAAGCCAACCGTATTTACGTTTGCGATGTTGTTGGCGGTTACATCCAAATCTTTTTGTGCGGCTGAAACGCCACTCAGTGCAATATTAAAAGACATTATTGATTCTCCTACTAACTGCCGATTTGAATGACGTCATCAAGATTGATACTGACATCACCATCCAAATTCAAAATTACGCCTTGGCTGCTTCCAGCCAAACTTACACTTCCAACGTGGCGATTAATGGCGGTGTTTAACTGCACCCCTTCACCATTAAGCTCCGCGTTAGCATTTACTACATATTCACCTGGCGGCATGGCATTGCCGAATTTGTCTTTGCCATCCCATTCAAACTCAATATTACCGGCCGCCTGCGTGCCTGCATCAATGGTCTTAATCACCTCACCAAACTGGTTCTCGATGGTGATTGTCATGTTCTGTACTGTCTTGTCGTTAACAATAACACCCGAAATACCGTCGCCTTCAGCAGCTTGATAACCCACATTGCCCTGAACCAAAACGTTTTGCCCAATAAGACTAGACGCCTGCAGTGCTTGGTTAGACGTCATCGACGTCGCAAATGCCTCAAACTTTTCGTTCAAGTTAGAGATACCGTCTGCCATGGTAAATGAGGTCATCTGGGCAACCATCTGGTCGTTATCTACCGGCTTAGTCGGATCCTGGTTGGCAAGCTGCTCGGTCAGCATCGCAAAGAAATCTTCCTGCGTAAGTTGCTGCTCGGTGCCATCTGCAACTTTTACGGTTTCTTCTTGCCAGTAAAGGTCGTTGTTTAAACCGGTGTTATTTATCGTGTTCACTGATATTTCCTCACATTAACCAAGCGGCAGATTATTGCCCTTGACCAAGTTGCAACACTCGACGGAATATACGTTTGGTAGTGTCGGCTACCTGCACGTTAGTTTCGTATGCTTTTGATGCAGACATCATGTTTGCCATTTCTTCGACAATATTCACATTTGGCTTATAAATGTAACCATCTGCGTCAGCCATAGGGTTATTAGGCGAATACTCAACTTGAAGAGGCGCGTCACTCTCAACAATGCCTCTAACTTGGACCCCTGTGCCTTTGGACTGGTTATGCATCGCATCTTGAAGCGCTGTCGCAAATACAGGATGACGAGCTCGATAAGTTTCATCGTAACTACTGCTCACAGAGTTTGCGTTAGCAATGTTACTTGCCGTGGTATTAAGGCGAACGTTTTCCGCTTCCATACCTGTGCTTGAGATTGACATAACATTAAATAGGCCCATGATTACTGTCCTCCTGAGCTGAGCGCTTTTTTCATACCCTTGACCTTACCGTTAATAAATTCAAGGGTGGCTTGGTAACGCAAACCATTGTCTAGAAACCGATTTCTTTCTGCTTGTACTTCTACCGTATTACCATCGCCAGTATCTGGCTGTGTGGGTACGCGGTACTGCATGTCAAAATTTGCCGCTACCGACGCAGAATTGCCGCTCATATGGCGATCGTTGGTTTTAACTAAACCGCCAGCACTCCGAGAAGGAGCTCCGCCTGCGCTATCACGCATTGCCGACTGCATTGCCTTATTGAAATCGATGTCTTTTGCTTTGTATCCGGGGGTGTTGGCGTTAGCTAAATTGCCCGCAATCACTTCCATGCGCTCGGTTCTTATCTTAAGCGCAGACTCGTGGAAGCCGACCAATTTATCAAGATTTATAGCCATAATGATGACCCCTGCATAACGTAATTAATGTTCAGTTACTGCTGCCATACATAGTTTTTTATGCTGACTGGAAGTTTTCCATACAGTAAGTACAAGGATTCATAGCAAGGCAGATGCCAAAATGTTTTTTGACGGAAATTTAAAAGGGATGCAGGTGAGTCTGAAATACAAAAAAGCTTTATATTTCAGACCATTTAAGTAAATTACTTTTTTTGATAGTACAAGCCAGGGCTGCACTTAACCATGCTGTAGGAGTTACTCGCGGCACTGATAGATTCTGATGCGCCAAGGAAAAGTACACCGTGACTTTGCAGCTGTCCGGCAATTTGTTGCAGTATGCGCTGCTTTACTTCTGGCGAGAAGTAAATAAGCACATTACGGCAAAATACAATATCGAAACGTCCGAGTGCGGCATAGCTTGAAAGTAGGTTTAAGCTTCGAAAGCTCACCATTTTTCTTACTTCAGGTTTCACCTGCATAGCGCCCTCGTCGTTTTTTTGAAAAAACATTTCCCGTCGTCCAGCTGACAAGCCTCGCGCTAATGAAAGCTCATCGTAGATACCTAACTCACATTTTTTAAGCATTTCAGAAGAAAGGTCTGTTGCAACTATTTCAACGCCAGAGCGAAGTGTACCTGGACGCTGGCGCTGAAATTCAAGCACCGACATAGCAATAGAGTACGGTTCTTGACCAGACGAGCATGCTGCACTCCAAATTCGAATCTTTCTATTCTGCGACGCTAGGCTGGGTAACAGCTCTTTTACCAGTAGGTCGAACGGATAGTTGTCACGAAACCAAAGGGTTTCGTTAGTGGTCATTGCGTCAATTACATCTTGCAGAAGGTTGCGGTCAAAGCCTCTTACCACAACACTTATTAATTCATCTGCAGATTCGTATTTGTGTTTATACAGGAGTGAGGCAAGGCGACTTCGTACTAGATATTGCTTGCTGTCGCCAAGCACGATGCCGCATTGCTTTTCGAGAAATTCTCGAAATTTTAGGTAGCTTTCTGGCGATACTTCTTTATTGGCCAATCGCATTATGCTCCGTTATTCACATTCAGTCATCAACCACTTTTGAACCGCAGTTGCCAGTTCATCTGGGTGGAATTTAGCGATAAAGTCGTCAGCCCCCACTTTTTGAACCATTGCTTGGTTGAATACACCGCTTAATGACGTATGCAATACAACATGCAGTTTCTGAAGCTCAGGGGTATTTTTAATTTCTGCAGTTAAGGTATAGCCGTCCATTTCAGGCATTTCAATGTCAGAAACCAAAACACCCACACGATTCGTGACGTCACCGTACTCCTCAGCGATCTCTTTTAAACGATTCAAGGCTTCTAAACCGTTTTTAGCCAATTCCATTTCGAGCCCAAGCGCAGTAAGTGCCTTTTTAACTTGGTTGCGCGCAACAGCGCTGTCGTCGGCAATAAATATAATTTTATTCTCTTGGCCTTCTGTGGTCAGGCTATCAGCTACATCATTGCTCACTTCCGCATTAAGAGGAGATATTTCGTTAAGGATCTTCTCAACGTCCAAAATTTCAATTAGCTCGTTTTCAACTTCGGTGACTGCAGTAAGGTAACTCGCTCTACCTGTGCCTTGAGGTGGAGGCATAATAGCATCCCAGTTGGTATTGATAATGCGCTCTACCGCACCAACTAAAAACCCTTGTACCGAACGATTGTATTCGGCAATCACAATAAAAGCGTTTTTAAGATCTTCTATTTTTTTGCCTCGGGTTGCCATGCTAAGGTCGATAACCGATATTGTTTGACCACGAATGTGCGCTACGCCACGCACCAAAGGATTTAATTTAGGCATTGCGGTTAGAGGTGGGCATTGCAGTACTTCTCGTACCTTAAACACGTTTATTCCAAAACGCTGACGCCCATTGAGTCTAAACAGCAATAGCTCCAAGCGATTCTGACCAACGAGCTGTGTACGCTGGTTTACTGAATCTAAAATCCCCGACATAAGTCACCTCTAAATAATACTGGGCACGATCATTGCCTCTTATGTTAAAGATAGACAATATCACTAAATTTTTGCAGGTTAAACGACAGAAAAATGACGCTTTGTTGGTTATCGGCCAAACAGAGTGTTACTTAAGCGCGTTTGCTGCGTTGAGATTATTAAGCATAGTCAATAACTCACTAACTGAACACGAAAAATTACGATGAAACAAACAAATATTCGCCTACATTTCAATATAGCTAAATTTTGGGCTGTGTCAGCGCTGTTGTTTATTTCAGCAACCGCGACGGCATCGACTTCACAACACGCCGAAGTGGAGGAAGGAGCCAAACAATATTTACTATCGCAGCTTGATGAAGCGTCCGGCAACACCGACCTTGATGTATCAATAGTGGAAATTGATGAACGAATAAATATACCCAACTGCCCTACCGGATTTCAGTACAATGCGTCAGAAGAAGCACTGGCTCAATCATATATCTCTGTAAGAGTAAGCTGTCGAAACAACGACTGGTACTTGTTTACTAGTGGCCAGGTGACTAGGACAAAAGAAATAGTGGTGCTACAAGGTGCCGTCAGCCCTGGTACCGTGCTCACATCTTCAAATTTAACGCTTGCTAAAATTGATGTTAAGCGACTACGCCACACCGCATTTAGTGACATCGATAGTGTGGTAGGTGCCCGCATGAAGCGCAGAGCAACCAACGGACAAGCAGTACAAGCTAATATGCTATGTTTTATCTGTAAGGGCGATCGCATTACTATTACCGCTGAAGTTGCAGGAATGAGAGTAAAAACAGCAGGAATTGCCCAACAGGACGGTGTTGTAGGCGACAGTATCAAGGTTATTAACGCCAGTAGCCAGAAAGCGGTAGTAGCAAGAGTCGCCAGTTCGGAAGAAGTCGTGATACACTTGTGATTGAGGCTCTCAATACGTTCCTTTTTGTTGAGAAAAAGGCTAAAGAAAAAGGCTCTGCGGCCGATACATCTTACAGAGGCAAAAAGGTAGTGAGGAATTAATATGGCAATTAACAATATAAACAATGGGTTACCTAAAACCCCTGTTGATAATGGTAAGGTTGCTCAGCAAAATCAAACGCAGCAATCTCAGCAGCAAACGTCTGCACAAAATGCAGCGGCTGCTCCTGCAGCACCACGTCAAGATTCAGTTTCATTGACGCAATCTGCACAACAGTTAAATCAGGTTCAGAAAAAAGGCTCTGAAGCGCCAGTAAACCAAGAAAAGGTTGATCGCCTTAAAAAAGCGATTCAAAGCGGCGAGTATCGAGTAAATCCAGAGGTTTTAGCGAATAAAATAGCAAAATTGGAATCTGAGATTTTTAGTTCAAAGTAATTCACTGTTAAGGACACTGTGTGACGTCACAAACATCATCTGTTTCAGAGCTTTTAAAAAGACAGGTTGAACACCTTTCTACTCTTGCTGCAGTGCTTGAGAAAGAGCTGCAGCTTATTAGCTCACGTGAAGCAGAGCCATTGATGAAACTGCTTGATGACAAAACTCAGTTGTTAGAAGTTATACAGAAAACTGACGTTGAAATTGAAAAAGCTATTAGCGCTCAAGGCAGTATGCAAGCTGAAGACGACGCGCTGATGGAGCAAGCCAAATCACTGTTAGACGACTGCAAGTATCGCACTCAAGTTAATCAAAAAGCCGTTGAGCAAGGACAGCTACGCCTCACACATTTGCGGAATTTGATGATGGAAGTGCGAGCAAAAGAGTCGCTGACTTATGACAAAAAAGGCAAACCTAAAGGTGGAACTTTAGGTTCTGGGGTAAGCGCCTAAACGTGGTCGTGATTTAAGGCGTTCAGCGTTAAACGCCCACCTGATGGGCGTTTTTTGATTCTACGTGCTACAACCTATTAACTAAACATTACTTGTTAGTAATACTTAACTTCCCTGACCCTTCTTGGCTTTGCAGTAGTTAAATACAAATCATATACCTGCTTCATATCTAACGATAGTTCGGTAACATACGTGTCATCACCTACAGGGTAAGCTTTCACAACTTTCGCACCACGAATAACACCTTCTACTGATGCTCTTAGGGTTTCGCTTTCAACAACCAGGCTGGATAACGCCTGATCGCCCTGTAGCTTCTGACCATAAACCTGTTCAGCAAGCTCTCTGTAAGCATCAAGCTTGGACGCTTTCATCGCCATAATGCGTTTTATACTGTCGCTTTCTCCTCGCTGAGACATTATAGGCGCATAGCCTATTGCCGTGAGCGTTGGGTAAGTGTCGGGCTCGATGGTTTCATACTCGACATGTTTGTCGATTATCCCGCAGCCGGTTATTCCCAAAACGACGGCAATCGCTGCAAACCTGCACACAGAGCGCATGCGCGAAAAAATTGGTAACGACATAAGGTTACTCCTTACAAAGCACTGAGGCCTTTAACTGTTTCCTTTACAAAGAAACGGCGTTTAATTTGACTTTATAAAAGTAAGCAAGAAGTAAGCCCGTTTGTTTTAAGCCAGCTTTAGTCCAGCTCTCGTTTACTTTTTCATGGCGCTTTTCTGGCACTGTTCTGGCATAGCTTGTTAACGAAATTCAATATGACACTTGCTTTATATTTTAAAAGCCTGTGACAAAGCACAAACTAGTTACGCAGAGGTGCCCTGTGCTACATGCTAAATCTATGCTTTATATCGCTTCCATGATGAAAATGATGGCGCTAACTTGCCTACTTTTCTTAAACGGAGGGCAAAGCCATGCCGCTTGGTTCGAGGCAAAGGGGCAGGCGAAGGTTATTGATGGCAATAGAGCCCAAGCAAAACGCGTAGCGACTGAAGAAGCGCTAAAACAAGCCATGCTATTTGCTGGCGCCTCTATTCAGAGCGTGCATACGCTTACTAACGGTCTATTAGAAAACGAGGAAATGACCATTCGCTCAACAGGTGAAGTTGAACGTCTTGAACTTATCGACGAAGTGTATAGCGATGGTATGGTAACGGTAAGTGTAAGAGCCGACATCTTTCCAAAAATGAAAACCTGTAGCGCGCAAAATGATGAAAAACACTTTTCTAGCACCCATTTTCTTGTGCGTAACCGCCAACAGTTAGCGCAAGGCAGCATTACCCATTTTGACGAGGCGGTAACTCAACGTTTTGCAGAAACAATGCGCCTGAACACGCAGTCAATGAAAATGACTCACATTGCACCGCATACCGCTAAATTCAAAAACGAGTTTACTGATGAGAATGTAAGAACACTGTCGACACTTAGCAATACACAGTTCGTGGTGGTCGGCACCATTGATGATTTAAGTATTACTACAGAAGCACCTTCCGTGTTTTTGCCTTGGGCAAACGGTGAATCCATGCGTAATTTTCGTATTACGCTGAGGGTTTATGATGGCGTTAGCGGTGGACAGTTGTTTAGCAACACCTATCAAAATGAAGCACCTTGGGAATTCGATCGTTTTGAAATAGTAGATGAATTTTCTGCAATGTTCTGGCGCACGCAATATGGTAAAGCCATCGATAAAACACTTCAAACAGCAATACTCGACATCCAAGAAACGGTGGCCTGTCAGCCAGTAACAGGGCGCGTTCTAGGCGTTACTTATGACAAAGTGTCAGTATCACTTGGGCGAGATAACGGCATTGATATAAACGACGAGTTGTTCTTGTATCAAGCGAAAGAGCTGACTGACAGCCGGGGACGTAAGTACCTACAGTACAAGCTCTATCCCGGAACGTTCGTAGTAAAAACTGCTTATGCAAAATCTTCTACGCTTGTCAGTAAGGAAGAGGGAATCATTGCAAATATTCAAGAGCAGGACTTTGTTGTTAAAAAATAGTCGGGCTAGAGCGTGCTGACCTTCTCGGTACGTTTTTGCAGCAAAGTGTTTAGCATTTAGACAAGGAAGTGTACACGTAATGTAGCTATCTACATCAGTGTGCACAGACGCAGGATAAATGCTAAACAATTGCTGCCTGAAAGGTTCATCCAAGCGAGTCTCATGCTGCTTTTCTCGTTGCTAATTTGGAATAACCAAACCACGCAACTCGTTCATTGCCTGAAACTCGCTTGGAATGAACAAAAAGAGTACCGAAAGGGTCAACACGCTCTAAATACCCTCCAAAATGATAATTGGTTTTCCCTGTTTGGCGTGCTATACGTATAAAAAAGTGTTAAATGAGTATCGATTGTAATTAGACAAATCTGCTCATTTGTTTAATACGTTGAGAACTCTCTGCACCTATGACTTGGTCTAAAATTGCGTCAACTTGTTTAGCGTTACTGGCACTGCTTATTATGGCAATTGCTCAGCAAATGAGGGCTCAACTAACTATTGAGTTTCCAAAACTCGAACAGGTAGTGATTAATAATTTTGGACCACGTAACGCGCCAGACGTAAAAGCACTCCAGACCACACTTGGAACCCTTCAAAACAAATCTGTTAAAGACCAACTTGTTGGCGTAAATGCGTTTTTCGACGAACACATTCAATACGCAACCGACGACATTGTATTTAAACAAACCGATTATTGGGCAACGCCTTCTGAGTTCTTCGGTCATTCCAGAGGAGATTGTGAAGATTACGCCATTGCAAAATATGTGGCTCTGCTACACTTAGGGGTAGATAGTGCAAAACTACGCCTGATATATGTAAAAGCAAGAATTGGTCGAAGTCGCGTAACGCAAGCACATATGGTGTTGGGGTATTATGAAACCCCATCGTCAGACCCCTTAGTGCTAGACAGCTTAGTGTCTAATGTTTTACCGGGTTCAGAACGAACCGACTTAGTGCCTGTGTTTAGTTTTAATGATTCTGGCATTTGGCAGCCTGGACAAGCAAGCCAGGTTTCTTCTTCTACAAGCCGTTTATCGCGCTGGCGTGATGTTATCGAACGCATGAAGTTAGAAGGAATAAGCAGAGGGTCATAAGCGTTTATGTCGATAATTAAAGAATTGTGGTTAGCTATAGTTGTGACCATCCTGCTAGCTATCGCTGGTAGTGTCACAATCCACGGCGTTACTACGAAAAAATACGTTGAAGAACAGCTTTACGCCAAAAATCTTGATAATGCCAGTATGCTGGCGCTTACCTTAAGTGGCCTAGAAAAAGACCCGGTTTCTCTCGACCTTTTCATTATGTCTCAGTTTGATATTGGCCATTATGCCTCTATATCACTGCGGACTTCTGAGGGCGAAGTAGTTTCTGAACACAATGTTGAAGTGAAACTCGACGAAGATACACCAAAATGGTTTGCAAAATACTTTGGCCCCGAAGTGGCACCAGGGGTTGCACAAGTCAGCGAGGGTTGGGGTCAGTATGGTACGGTTTACGTAGAATCTGACACAAGCTTTTCAATTGCGTCAATGTGGCAGGCAACATACCGCTTAATACTTGGTCTTTCCGTGGTAGGCCTTTTCGCAGGCATTGTTGGCGGTTGGTTAATGAAACTCATACTAAAACCGCTAGACGGCGTTGTACACCAAGCCCAATCCTTTCAAAAAATGAAATTTATCAAACTTGCTGAGCCGCGCACCCTTGAACTTAAACGCGTAGTTAAAGCCATGAATTTCCTCGCTAATCAATCGCGCAAAATAATGGAAGAAGAAAACGCGCGACTTGACATCATGCGATACAAGACGCAATTCGATGACGAGACCGATTTGGCTAATCGCGAATATTTTATATCCATTCTAAAAGGTCAAATTGCCTTTCGCGACACCCAAGGTATTAATTGTTTGTTTATCATTCGCTTTACTGAAGACGAAGGTTTCCTTCGTACACCTTATCCCGAAAGGCGTGCACGCTTAACCCAGTTTGTAGAAGCAATTAACGACACATTAGATTTGTACCATCACCACTTCAGTGATAGCAGAGTGGCGCGTATGCAGAAAAACGAATTTGCCATGTTACTTACTGAAACCCATGATGTGTGTACTGTCACAATGGCTCTGCACGAGGCATGCAAAAACGTTTTTTGTAATGAAAACGACCCTCGAGTTTATCAGGCCGTCGTAAAACTGCGCCCAGATGACAGCTTCTCCAGCGCACTTATGCGTACTGATGAAATGTTGGATGAAGCTCAAGAACAAGACACACAAATCCCGAACATTGAAGAAGTGTTACTCAATACAACAGAGGAAGACGAAGCTCAAAAATGGCAGATGATGCTGAGTGATGCTATTGAGAATTGCGATGTAGAAACCTTTAACTACCCTGTTTTAAACGTAAATCGCGACTTGGTGCATTACCAAAGCTGGGCCGGCGTTACGCTTGATGGCGAACTTCGTCAAAGCGGTTACTACACGCATTGGGCCCGTTATTTGGGCTTATTGCCCAAGCTTGAACTCACCACAATTAATTATTTAATCGACTACATAAACAATAAGAACACGAACGCCAAATATGCGTTCCTATGTTCTGAACAGTTTATGCTAGACTCAGAGTCCATTGCACAACTTTATTACCTTATAGGCCACAACGAAAAAGCAGCTAACCAGCTGTGTATTGAAGTGCGAGAGTCTACCGCAACGCGTTTCCCAGAAGAATTTGAACAGCTCTGTACAACACTGAAAGCCAAACATGTTGAGGTAGGCCTAAAACGCGTTGGAGAATCGTTCTCGCAATTATTAAACGTGCAAGAGTTGGGGCTTGATTATGTGAAGATAGATTCGGCCTTTATGTCAGACATTGACTTTAACCCCGCGAACCACGCATTTATAAGGGGTTTCTGCACACTCGCGCATACTTTTGGTATTAGAGTGTATGCTGACGGTGTGAAAAAGGCTGACAATAAGGAACTGTTTACAGAATTGGGGATTGATGGCGTGGTATCACATATGGAAGTTATAGAGCACCTTTTAGATGACTAAACTCACCCACTCTTAGCAGTAAATTAATGCGGTCTTTGGCATCAAATTTTTGTAATAGGGTGCCAACATGCTCTTTCACGGTTCGTTCACTAATACCGTAGTCTCTCGCAATTTCTTTATTGCTGCGTCCCTCTAAAATACCGCTTAACACATCACGCTCTCGCTTGGTTAAATGGCTGAGTTGAGACAGCGCTACACTTGTATTAAGTTGATTCGCAATGTTGCGCGTTGTAGGAGCCAAAAGCTCATTGGGTATCCACATGCCACCTGCATCCAACACCCTTGAGACCGAGTCAAACATTGATATGGCGCTCAACGCATGACAATATGCACGCGCCCCAAGAACCAATGCAGTTTGCATTTCTTGGCGTTCTAGTTCGTAGGTTAGCAGCACGATATTGTTAGTATGGCGCTTGGCGTCTAACACATTGCGCTTCCATTCTTGATTGTTAGATAACAACCACAGTGTTTCACCTTTGGGGATGTGCGCAACGGACTCTAACGCATTAGGAAAATAATCCAGTAAAACGCCTTGTTGGTCGGTGTTCAAAATATAGTTAGCCATTTAACGCTCCCGTAATGCTGAAGATGTCACGTTAAACAATGGGGACAGTATGTAGTTAAGTACCGTCTTTTTACCGGTTAAGATATCTACCTGAACAATCATTCCTGGAATAATATCTAGCTCAGCATTTCCAATATGTTCTTTAGTTTCAAGACGAACCAAATAATAGGTTTCGTCTTTTTCGTTTGTAATGGCGTCTGCGCTAATATGTTTCACTTCAGCTGACATGCCCCCATAAATAGTATAGTCGTACGCACTAAACTTAAGTATTGCAGACTGCCCTTCTCTGATAAAAGCAATGTCTTTGGGTGACACCTTAGCCTCAACGATAAGCTGGTCGTCTTGCGGTACCAGTTCAACAACCGCGCTACCAGGAGTGATAACGCCTCCAACAGTATTAAACAGCATCCGCTGGACGGTGCCGTTGATAGGCGACTTTAATTCGGCCTGCGACACCACATCTTCCAAACTGGTTTGCGACTGTTGAAGTGTTGCCATTTCACCGGTTGCTTCGGTTAACTCTTGGCTCCATCGATTAATCAGGCGAAGCCGGCTTTCCTCTTTTTTAATGACTTCTTCTTCAATGGCATTTAAACCACGGGCTATAGCTACCTTCGACTTTTTGATATTAGCTTTTAGCTCTACAATTTGGCGTTCTAAACGCAATACTTCTATTTCTGATACCGCCCCCGAGGCCAGTAATGGTTTAGTAACCGCTAACTCTTTTTCAGACAATGTCAGTACATCTTCATACTGAGACAAACTAGCTCTTTCCTCTTCAACATCTTGCCTGCGCTGCATAATACGAGTGTCAGAACCAGCAGCGACCTCGTCTAGCTCGGCTAAATTTGAGTTATACAGCTTGCGCTCGTTTTCCACAATTACAGGGGCTTGTGACAACAGCTTCTGACCAAAACGAAGCTGTGTTCCTTGCGTTAATGCAGACAGACGCTGAACTTTTGCTGCAAGTGCAGCAAACTGAGTGGTGTTCTCTTCTAAAGATGATATATAGCGCGTAGGGTCGACACGTAATAATACCTGACCTTTCGAGACTCTTTCGCCCTCTCTTACTAGTATGTCTTGCACGATACCACCATCGTAAGACTGCAGTACCTGCAGCTGCTGAGACGGAATAACTTTGCCATCGCCTTTTGCAACTTCGTCGATTTGCGCAAAGTACGCCCATACCACCAATATAAAAATAACCAGCACAACACTGTATAAAAGCCCTTTCGCCTTAACAGGTGTTTGCATTATTCGCTGCCATTCGGCTTCAAGTACCCAGTCTTGCCCAGAGGTAGGCGCAAGCCAGCCCCGAGTTAAGCGAGACAATATTCCTGAATCTGTGCTTTCAGACATGACTACACGCCCCTCTTTTTCACATTTTCAGTACTTTTAAACTGCGTTAAAACCGCTTCTTTTGGTCCATCGGCAATAACCTTGCCGTTTTCAATAACAATCACCCTGGACACTAAATCAAGCAACGTGGTTCTATGGGTGTTTATAATTAACGTTTTACCCTCTATGGCTTTCGCTATTGTCTTTTTAATTAGCGCTTCAGAATTGGTATCCATTGACGAGGTTGGTTCGTCCATAATGAAGATAGACGGTGAATTAACAATTGCACGTGCAATAGCAACTGCTTGACGTTGACCTCCTGAAAACATGCAGCCGCGCTCGCCCACATTTTGCTGCAGACCATAGGCACTTTTATTCACAATATTGGCAAGCCCACAGCTTTGAATAACCTGCCATAGTTTTTCGTCATCTACATTTGTACCTTCGCACAATATATTTTCTTTAAGCGTACCGTAGAACAAGCTTACATCTTGAGGTACGTAGCCAATGCTTTTCCTAACTACAGACGGGTCGTATTGCTGCAAATCAACGCCATCAAGCAATATCTGTCCAGATTCAGGCTTATAAAATGACATAATGAGTTTGTTTAATGTGGACTTACCGCAGCCGTTTTTACCGAGAATTGCAACGTGCTCACCCGCATTTATTTTTACGTTGAGATCTTTGAGCGCCATTACATTTTCATCGGGATATTTAAAGCACACATTGTTAGCTTCAATATTGCCGTTAACGTTTACTTTACTCTGACGCTTCTTGCCATTACACATTTCGCTGGGAAGCTGCATTATTTCATCAAGGGTGTTTTTGGCTGTTTCAGCATGATGGTATTGCGCAAGTAAACCTGCCGCTTGTGAGATAGGGCCCATTGCTCGACTAGACAGCAAATAAGCTGCAATAAGACCTCCTTGCGTAATATGACCGTCAATAATCAGATAAACACCTGTGAGTATGATGACAACACCCACTGTTTGTTGAATGTAAAGTGCGGCATTATTAACAGACATTGAAACCAAGCGAAGCTTAGCGTTCACCTTAGCTAAAAACACTGTGTGCTTTTCCCAGTCGCTTTGCCTTTTACTTTGAAACCCGAATGCTTTTATATCTTCAAGCGACACTACGCTTTCTGTAATAAGTGAACTTTTCCTAGAGCTAATCTCCATTGATTCGTCAGACAGAGTACGCAGAACTCTTTGTGCTTTAAGCGCGTACAGCAAAAGCACACCAGCGCCTATCAACATCGGAATAATTAAATAAAAATCAATCATGGCGATGATGACAATAAAAATTATCCCGAACGGTAAATCGACTAGAGCCACTAACGTCACTGAACCAAAAAACTGTCTGATACTTTCAAAGGAGTGAAGGCTGTTGATAAAGGCTCCGCTTTTCGCGGGCTTACTGGCTAAGTTTATAGCAAGCACCTTTTCCATAATTTTAGACGATAAGGTGACATCAAGCCTGCTTGCAGCAAGCTCTACAAAGTATTGACGCAGCATGCGCAACGACATGTCTGCCGCTAGAATGACGAGGACGCCAATAGCCAATGCCCATAATGTTTCAAGCGCAGCATTAGGCACAACGCGGTCGTACACGTTCATCACAAAAAGCGGTAATGCTATCGACAATAAACTAATAAACACCGAGGCAAGAATAACGTCTTTGTACAAGCCTTTAGCGAGCTTCACCGATGACCATAGCCAGTGACCCACAGAAGACTTATCAACGTGTAACGATGTTCCACTAGGCGTCATTTCAGGGCGCGCAAAAATAACATACCCAGTAAATTGCTCAGCAATTTGTTCATAAGGTACGTCAACCACTGCCTCGCCTAGCTCGGGATAACTCACACTTGCGCACTCATCGTTAAAACAATGAAGTACACAAGCGTTATTGTCTTTTAACAGCAAAATTGCCGGCAACAATGCGGTGTTAATTTTGTCTAAATCACGTTTTACCGTTCGGCTTGTAAAGCCTGCGCGCTTTGCGGCACGTTCAAACCCACTCGGCGACAACATACCTTTGTCAAGTGGAAGCCCACTAAGCAAACTCACTCGAGATACATTATGCTGGTAATGCTGACAGAGTGTCATAAGACAATCCATTAGCATTCCCCCTTGCATGTCTAAGTACGATATTTCATCGACCTTGTCATCCGTCATAAAGGTCCTTACTACTTACTGCGATGGTGGTAATTGAATAATAGACGCTTCTATTCGTCTGTTACGCTTGTTTGCTGACTCTGACTCTTCGTCTATCAAAGGGCGTGTTTCACCGTATCCCACAGCGGTAATTCGGCGAGGCTCGATATCCGTGATAGACATGAGCATTGACGCTACTGCATTTGCGCGACGTTCAGATAGTCGCTGGTTATAAGATGCATCTCCGTCTAAAGACGCATGGCCATGAATGATTACGCCAGTATTTTCGTCTTGCTCTAGTGCGGCAATAACATCATTCAACGACGCAGCATACTCGTCGCGTATTTTGCTAGAGTTAGAAGCGAATTCAATGTTCACTTTAATGGTATTGATAATGTTGGCATTATCGATTGTGAACTCGGAAGCTTTGGGCTCAACTTTCGCGGCTTCGCAGCCAAAATCATCTACCGCCGCACCAGGTGTAGAGTCGTTACAGTCGTCCCATAAATCAACAATGCCATCGCGGTCAGAATCGCGCTTGAGTATGTTGGCGTCATCTTCGAAATGCGTACGTTGTGCAGGACAAACGTAGTTAGGATCGAATGTGACTTTTTCTTCTGCAAGATCTAAGACCTCAGGTACATCACTACGCTTAACACCTAGCGTTTGCGCTAGGTTACCTGACGCTGCGAGTAAACGTACGCGAGCTTTTTCTAGTGTGAATTGTGCCTCGCGATAAGCACGGCTTGATTCGTAATATTCATTTTCAGAATCAAGTAAATCCAGTAATGAACGTTCCCCAATGGTGAACTGATCCATATAAGCTGTTCTTACGCGATCTGAAGATAGTCGGTGCGCATTAAGTGAGGGCAACTGATCAGAAATATTGATAATATCATTGTACGCAATCTGCACGGTTTGACGCATGTCGATACACGCTTTGTCGCGCAGGTCTTTGGCAAGGTCTACTTGAGATAGCGCTTGACGAATGGCCGCAGCATCTGAGCCACCATTGTACAAATTATAAGAAAAGTTAATACCAACCGAGGCTTCAGTAATTGTGTTGTTTAGCGCTGCTTGATCTCGTGTATTTGCACCATAGCTTGCTGTTAAATCAACGCGCGGATGATACAAGCTCTTCGCGCTCTGTACCCCATATCGCTGCGCATCTATGTTGTAAATAGCAGCGTTGAACTGCGGGTTAGTAACATAAGCATTATTAAGCAACGTTTTAATATCAGTAACATTTACATCAAGATAGGCAGAAGACACATTAACAGGCGCAAGCTCTGGTGCTGGCTTTTCACCTACAATGCGTAAAAATCGCGCTGTAACATCATGTAAATTCGATAGCTCAGTCAGGACATTAGATTCAGCAAGTGACAAACGACCGCTTATTTGTTCTAGGTCCGCACGGCGTCCTACCCCCGCTTGCACGCTTTCTTCAATTTGTTTGAACACATCAACATGCGTTATCAAATTCTCTTCAGCAAGGCGCAGTTGTTCTCGGAAAAGTTGTACGTCTAGATACGCTTGCGAGGTTTCTAATGCTTTTTGTTCAATTTCGTTGAACAATTCAAACAAGCGCACGACCTGTGCTTGCTTAAAGCGTTTTACTTCGCTACTTGTTAGAAAGCCGTCATACAACATTTGCGTAAGCGCGATTTCAGCTGTGTGACCAGCGAATTCTTGTTCAAGCCCGAAATTACGATCGGTATATGAACTACTTGCTAAGGCATCTATTTGTGGCCTAAAGCCTCCGCGTGCAATGTCAACGTCTGACATCGCCACTTGTAGTTGTCTGTAACTAGCCTGCACCTCGGGATTTGTTGTAACCACTTTACGCACGTAATCTTCCAACGTAGGCGCATTCGTACTGTCTGCAATTGTTTGGGCTAGACTGTTGCAGCTAACACAGACTGTAAAAAGTGCCGCGGCAGTTTTTAACGTATTCATTGACCATATCCTCGCAAACAAATTACCAAGGCTTGTCCTGTTACGCATATGTAAAGACAAATTTTCTTTTGTACTTAAACAGTAGTCGGTTAAAAAAAAACCGCAAACGAACTCAGTACTTAACGACTAAAGTTTAAGTGAAATTAGGGGTAACTCCTTAGGTGAGTAACGATGTAAGCACTAGACTTTCGGCTACCCGTACTACGGTCCGGTAACGAATAAAAAAATCTCTTCTACTTTTAAAAGATATCGGCAAAAAAAGTATGAGATACACACATGGCCTCAGTAATTGTTAATGAAATAAACGGTACAGCGACGTTAATAAGAAACGAAACCGGCGAAACTGTCTCGCTTCAACAAGGCGACACTATTTTAGAAGGCGACAGACTTGAAATTCCTTCATCATCAACCGTTGTTGTATCGATAGACGGCGAACTTCGCGTTTTACCTGCAGGGCAAAATGTTGTTTTTCCACTTCAAGCTGATTTTACTGAAGACAATTCAGACGATGAGTTCAGTGTATTCGATCAAAGTTTAGATGACGTTGCCGCACTGCTTGGTGTTGATAATAATGATGGTAATCAGCAGGCGACCAGTGATGGCGATGATATTTTAGATTTATTGTCAGGCGACGGTGACATTCTTGAGTCGTTAGAAGCAACCGCTGCAGGTCTCAATGGCGGCGGTGGTGCCGATGGCGGTAGTACGTTTGTGCGTGTCGACAGAATTAGTGAGCAAACCACACCATCCTCTTTTGGAGAGGAAGGCAATGCGAGTAACACTAACGACACGTCAAACAATGGCCTATCAGGTGATGGCGACCAGTCGGCTGATATACTGTTAACGCTTGATGATATTCCAGCGTCTAACGATACAACCCCTCTACTTACGGGTGAAACATCGGCAATTCCAGGCAGTACTGTTACGCTTACCATTACTGACGCAGAGGGTAATGTACAAACCGTTACCGCTACGGTATTAGATGATGGTTCATTTAGTGCTGAAGTTACACAGCCACTTTCAGACGGACCATTTACCGTTGATGCCACTGTGGTTGGTCCATTTGGAAACACGGCGTCAGACAGCGGCGCAGGTGTTATTGATATTACACCGCCAGTGATAGACCTAGATGATATTGGCGAAACAAACGACACTACTCCGCTATTGTCGGGTACCACAGACGCCACGCCAGGCAGTGTTGTAACACTCACTATTACTGATAGTGCTGGTAACGTACAAACAGTAACTGCTGTGGTACAAGCTGATGGTTCGTTTAGTGCAGAAGTTCCCGCCGCGCTTGCTGAGGGAGCATTTACCGTTGATGCAAGTGTTGTTGACGAGGTTGGTAACACAGGAACCGATTCAACAACAGGTCAAATTGATACAACAGCACCAAGCATTGCTTTAGACGCCGTTGCGACGACCAACGACACAACGCCACTGCTTTCGGGCACCACAGATGCAGCTCCAGGCAGTGTTGTAACGCTAACGGTAACGGACAGCGCAGGAAATACGCAAACTATTACTGCCGTTGTTCAGGCAGACGGTACGTTTAGCGCTGAAGTGCCAGCAGACCTAGCTGAAGGCGAGTTCACTGTTGATGCAAGCGTGACTGACACCGTCGGCAACACGGCTACCGATACGACAACGGGTGAGATTGACCTTACTGCCCCTACTATTTCAATTGATGCCGTTGCAGCAACCAATGATACAACGCCACTTCTTTCCGGTACAACCGATGCCACACCCGGTAGCGTGGTGACGCTAACTATTACTGACAGCGAAGGCAACACGCAAACTATTACTGCCCTTGTTCAGGCTGACGGCACGTTTAGCGCTGAAGTGCCAGCAGACTTGGCAGAAGGTGAATTTACCGTAGACGCTAGCGTTACCGATGAGGCGGGCAACACGGCAACAGATAGCACAACGGGTGAAATAGACTTAACTGCACCTTCCATTTCACTAGATGCCGTTGCAGCAACTAACGATACAACGCCACTTCTTTCCGGTACAACCGATGCCACACCGGGCAGCGTGGTGACGCTAACTATTACTGACAGTGCCGGCAACACGCAAACTATTACTGCCGTTGTTCAGGCAGACGGCACGTTTAGCGCAGAGGTGCCCGCAGACCTAGCAGAAGGCGAATTTACGGTAGATGCTAGCGTTACCGATGAAGCAGGCAATACTGCAATAGATAGCACAACAGGTGAGATAGACCTTACTGCCCCCACTATTTCACTTGATGCCGTTGCTACAACTAACGACACCACGCCACTTCTTTCTGGTACAACCGATGCCACGCCGGGCAGCGTGGTGACACTGACTATTACAGACAGCGCAGGAAATACGCAAACTATTACTGCCGTTGTTCAAGCTGACGGTTCTTTTAGCGCTGAAGTGCCCGCAGACTTAGCTGAAGGCGAATTTACTGTAGACGCTAGCGTTACCGATGAAGCGGGCAACACGGCAATAGATAGCACAACAGGTGAAATAGACCTAACTGCACCTTCAATTGCGCTAGATGCCGTTGCTACAACTAACGACACAACGCCACTTCTTTCCGGTACAACCGATGCCACACCCGGTAGCGTGGTAACGCTGACTATTACTGACAGTGCCGGCAACACGCAAACTATTACTGCCGTTGTTCAGGCAGACGGCACGTTTAGCGCAGAGGTGCCCGCAGACCTAGCTGAAGGAGAATTTACGGTAGACGCTAGCGTTACCGATGAAGCAGGTAATACTGCTACAGATAGTATAGCGTCTGTCGTTGATACCACAGCACCAACCATTACGCTGAGCGACCCAGGCTCGAACGGCGACGCAACACCTACAATTTCGGGCTTCACCGATGCAGCACCTGGAAGTGTGGTTAGTTTTACGGTTACCGACAGTGCAGGAAACACACAAACATTTACGGCACTGGTCAATGATGACGGAACGTTTAGCGTTGAAGTACCTGCGGACGTAGCGCCAGGTGCATACGATGTAACAGCTTCTGTGTCAGACGCCGCGGGTAATACAGTGACAGCCACAGCTAACGGCAACTATGACACTACAGCCCCTTCAACTACTGTAAATCAGCCTGCTCCCACCAACGATACTACGCCGAATATTTCTGGTGAAACAACAGCGCCTGCTGGAAGTACCGTTGTGATTGTAGTGACTGATAGTGAAGGGAACGAACAAACGTTTACTACAACGGTGAACGCCGATGGTTCCTTTGATGCTGATATACCAGCAGAACTTGCTGAGGGCGAATATACCGTAAACGTAACGGTCACTGACCCAAGCGGTAATTCTTCGTCAAATACGGTTACAGGGGTTATTGATACGACGCCTCCTACCTTATCGCTTGACGCCATAGGCACTACCAATGACACCACACCGCTAATTCAAGGTGAAACCGATGCTGGCGCGGGTGCCACAGTTACCATTCAATTGGTTCACAGTGATGGAACAGTAATTAATCTTACAGCCACTGTGCAAGAAGACGGAAGCTTCAGTGTTGAAGTACCGCAGGAGCTTGCAGATGGTGACTTCAGTGTCACTGCAACGGTTTCTGATCAAGCAGGCAATACAACGTCAACGTCGATTAATGCTGCTATAAATGCTGATGGTCCAAATGTTGTTGTGCAGCCACAGCCTGTTACCGATGGCGATGACGTGTTTAACGGTTCGTCAGATACGCCTAATTCAGAGGTTGTCGTTACCATTACTGATAGCGAAGGTAATAGCCAAACTATAACAGTGCCTACTGACGAAAATGGTGATTTTAGTTTTGAAATACCAGATGGTCTTGTTGACGGTGAAATTACGGTTGAAGTTACAGCAACAGATGACGATGGCGATACATCCACGACTACTACCACCGCAACCTTGGATACGACACCTCCGGTTGTAGAGTTGGACCCTTTAACAAGCGGAAATGACACAACACCAACCATTAGCGGTAGTACCGACCTAGAAGAAGGCAGTACTGTAACACTAGTGGTAACCGACAATGACGGTGTTACACAAACGCTTACCGCTACCGTAGATGCTGATGGCAACTTTAGTGTAGAAGTACCCAATGCACTTGCAGATGGTGACTATACCGTTGAAGCAACTGCAACTGACGACGCTGGAAACACAGCGACCGACAGCGCAACAGGTAATATTAATAGCGCAGCGCCAACAATTACGCTCGATGCGCAAGGGCTTGATAACGATGCAACACCGCTTATTTCTGGCACTTCTGATGTTACACCAGGTACAACAGTAACCCTTACCGTTGTTGATGCTGACGGTAACACCCAAATTTTCCAAGCCATTGTTCAAGGCGATGGAACGTTTAGCGCAGAAGTGCCAAACGCGCTGGCTGAAGGCGACTACACCGTAACAGCAACTGTAACGGATGGAAGTGGTAATTCAGCAACAGCAGTTGATACTGGTGGCTCTGTTGATACTCAGGCACCTGCAATATCGCTTGACACGTTAGGCGATAGCAACGATGCGACACCACTGATCTCGGGAACCACTGACCTACCCGCAGGGGCAACAGTAACCATTGTTGTTACCGATAGTGCTGGCAACGAACAAACCTTAACCGCTATTGTTGATGACAATGGAAACTTCAGCGTAGAGGCTACAACGCCGCTAGCGGAAGGCGCCTTTACAGTAGAAGCAACCGCTACCGATGCCGCGGGTAATAGCACAACAGCGAATGAAAATGGCGGCAACATAGATACAACATCGCCTACTATCTCGCTAACGCCTTTAGGTACTAGTAACGACGCTACACCAACCATTTCTGGTACTACCGATATGCCAGAAGGTAGTGTCGTTACTTTGTCGGTAACTGACAGTGACGGCAACATTCAAACATTTACCGCAACCGTGGATGCTAGCGGAAACTTTAGTGCAGATGTGCCAAACGACCTATCAGAGGGCGATTATACAGTTACAGCGAGCGTAACAGACAACGCAGGTAATACCGCCACCGATTCAGAGACAGGCTCGTTTGATACCAATGCTCCTACACTCACGCTTGATGCGCTAGCGGTGGGTAATGACGATACGCCAACCATCTCAGGCAACACTGATTTACCGGTTGGCACCGACATAATCATAACCATCACAGATAGCGCTGGTAACACGCAAACGATTACTACCACAGTGAATGCTGATGGCTCATTTAGTGTGGATGCACTAACACCATTAAGTGAAGGCGCTTACTCGGTTACGGCTACAGGTACTGATGCCAGCGGAAACACAGCATCGGCGTCATCAATCAGTGGTGTTATCGATACCATCCCACCCTCTATAAGTCTTGATACACTTGGCGCTAGCAACGACAATACGCCTACAGTATCAGGTAGCACCGACCTTGCAGCGGGTAACGAAGTAACGTTAACCATTACTGATAGTGCGGGCAATATTCAGGTGATAACGGCAACCGTAGATGCGGATGGCAACTTTTCAGTTGACGTTCCAACCCCACTTGCCGAAGGAAACTACACGGTTTCTGCAGAAGCCACCGATGCCGCGGGTAACACCGCATCTGCAACACAAAATGGCAGTATAGATACCACTGCGCCATCGTTAACACTAGCGCCACAAGGTGAAGGAAACGATTCAACGCCGACGATTTCTGGCACCACCGATTTACCTGCGGGTAGCACCATATCTATCACAGTAACAGACGATGCGGGTAACGTTCAGGTATTTAACGCAACCGTAGATGCAAGCGGAAACTTCTCTGCAGACGTACCGGCAGCGCTGGTTGATGGCCCGTATACAGTTGAAGTGGTTGCTACAGATAGCGATGGCAACACCACAACAGTAGCTGATGGAAACGGCGTCATTGATACTACTCCGCCAACATTAACACTTACGCCGCTTAACACCGACAACGATCCAACGCCTACAATTTCGGGCACCACCGATCTGCCAGAAGGTGCTACCGTAACGTTAACCGTGACGGACAGCGCGGGTAATGTTCAAACCTTAACAGCAACGGTTGATGCAGCTGGTAATTTCAGTGTTGAAGTACCTACTGCACTTGCTGAAGGTGATTTTGATGTTGTTGCCACGGCCACTGATTCGGTAGGCAATTCAACCACAGTAACAGAAACTGGCGGTAGCGTAGATACTACATCACCTGTTATAACGCTGGACCCTCAGGGTACTGGAAATGACAGTACACCTGTTATAAGCGGAAGCACAGATTTAGCCCCAGGAAGCACAGTATCAATAACGGTTACCGACAGTGCCGGTGCAACGCAAACCTTTAATGCTACAGTTGCCAGCGATGGCAGTTTCTCTGTGGAAGTACCAGCGGCATTGGCTGACGGAAACTACACCGTAACGGCAAATGCAACTGATGAAGCTGGCAACACTGCAAGTGATAGCGTAAGCGGTACCATCAATTCGGCCGCCCCATCACTTACAATTGATGCATTAGGTGCAGACAACGACACCACACCAACTATATCGGGCACTACCGATTTACCTGCGGGTAGTACTGTGTCTATCGCCGTGACCGATAGTGCTGGCAATACCCAAAACCTCATTGCAACCGTACAAGCAGATGGTTCATACAGTATTGAGGTTGGCACGCCACTAGCCGAGGGAGCTTATACCGCAACCGCAACCGCAACCGACGGAGCAGGCAATACGGCAACGGTGACAGAAAATGGCGGTATTGTAGATACCATACCACCTGCAATTACTGTTGATGCGCAAGCGCTTACTAACGACGCAACCCCAACGATTTCTGGCGCTACTGACCTACCTCAAGGAAGCACAGTATCTATTACCGTAGTCGACAGTGCTGGCAACGCTCAAACCTTTACCGCAGTGGTTAATGCCGATGGTTCTTACAGTGCTGACGTACCTGCAGACCTAGCTGAGGGCGCCTACTCGGTTACGGTAAGTGCTACAGACGAAGCAGGAAATACGGCTACTGCCAATGACAACGACGGCGTAGTAGATACGCTAGCTCCTGCACTTACGGTTGGTGCACAAGGGCTAACCAACGACGATACACCACTTATCTCAGGTACCACTGATTTACCACCAGGCAGCACGGTTACCATAGTGGTAACAGACAGCAACAACATTAGCCACACGTTTACAGCAACGGTTGCCAATGATGGCAGCTATCAAGCTGAAGTACCGACTGCACTTGCTGAAGGTAGTTACAACGTAACAGTAACTGCCACAGACGATGCGGGTAACACGGTTCAGGTATCAAACAATGATGGTGTAGTAGATACTATCGCGCCTGTTATATCGCTAACTCCTGTAAGTAGCGGCAATGATGACACGCCTACATTAAGCGGTACTACCGATTTACCACAAGGCAGCATTGTTACGCTGGTAGTCACCGATGCAAACGGCAACACACAAACACTTAATGCAACGGTGAATAATGATGGCACCTTCTCTGTAGAAGTACCCACTGCCCTAGCTGACGGTAATTACACCGTAACGGCTAGCGCCACTGATGCTGCAGGCAATACCACAACGGTGAGTGACAGTGGCACCATTAACACAAGTGCACCGAATATCGATATTGACCCGTTAGGTCAAACCAACGACCCTACGCCGTTAATCAGCGGTACTACTGATGCGCCAGTGGGCAGTACGGTAACGCTTACGGTGACTGACAGCGCGGGCAACGTACAAACATTTACCGCCACTGTGCAGGCAAATGGCACGTTCAGCGCAAGCGTACCTGCCGATTTAGCTGAGGGTGCTTACACTGTAGAAGCTGAAGTTGCTGATGGTAGTGGCAATGTTGGAACAGATACGGAAACAGGTGGTGTGGTTGATACTACCTCACCCGCAGTTGACGTTGCAGATCCAGGTTTAGGAAACGATGCTACGCCATTAATTACCGGTACTACCGACCAGCCAGCAGGAAGTACGGTGTCTATAACCGTCACGGACAGTGCGGGTAACGTTCAAAACTTAACTGCAACGGTGCAGTCAGACGGTAGCTTCAGCGTTGAAGTACCTGTCGATTTGGCTGAAGGAAGCTATACAGTAGAAGCTCAAGTTACCGACCTTGCTGGTAATACTGCGTCAGACACGGAAAACGGCACTATTGACGTTACGGCCCCTGTGATAAGTGTGGACGATCCAGGTACAGGTAACGATACAACGCCTACCATCACTGGCTCTACAGACCTACCTACTGGAAGTAGTGTTCAAATTACTGTGGTAGATAATGCTGGCGTTACGCAAGTATTCACGGCGATTGTGGCCGCTAATGGCACATTTAGCGCGGATGTGCCTGCTGCTATGGCTGAGGGAAGCTTTACTGTTTCAGTAAGTGCCACTGACGACGCCGGAAATACCGCAAGCGATGCTGATACAGGTGTGATAGACGTCACGGCCCCCACCATTACCGTGGATGTTGATGATGTCACCAACGATACCACTCCGGTTATTAACGGCACCACCGATGCTGCAGCTGGAACCACAGTAACCATTACGGTTACAGACAGCAATGGAGCGGTTCAGACCCTGTCAGCAATAGTACAAGCGAACGGTACTTATTCTGTAGAAGTACCTACTGCGCTTGCAGAAGGTAACTTCACCGTAAGTGCAACAGTAAGCGATAGCGCCGGAAACAGTGCAACGGCCACTGATACGGGTGAAGTAGATACTACGCCACCGGCCATTGTCATCGACCCTATTGACCTTACCAGCGATCCAACGCCAACTATCACCGGCTCTACGGATGTGAGCGTAGGTACTATCGTACTAGTAACGGTAACAAGTAGTACGGGCATTGAGCAAACCATTGCGGCCGTAGTTCAAGTTGATGGCAGTTGGAGTGTGGATGTGCCGCTACCTCTTGCAGATGGTAACTTTACCGTAAGTGCTCAGGTACTCGACGAGGCCGGTAATATTGTTAATGCGTCGATTAACGCTGAAGTAGACACGACAGCACCTATTATTAGCATTGACCAAAACGGCGTAATAAACGTTGCCACCCCAGAAATTTCAGGCTCTGTAGACCTTGAGGAAGGTACAGAGATTCTTGTAACCATTACAGATTCAAATGGTGATACGCAAATCTTAACGGCTATTGTTGATGAATTTGGCGACTTCTCTGTTGTGGTACCCGATGCACTTGCAGAAGGTCTGCTAACAATACAAGTCGATGCGACCGACCCTGCGGGTAATTCTTCAGTTGAAACCACAATCTTAGAATTAGATCTTACAGCATCAAGCATAACGCTAGATCTCACCGCTGATGTTGTAAGCGACTTGCCGGTAGTGTCAGGTGTCACCGATGCCATTGCTGGTACGCCAGTTACTATCGTTATCTCTCAAAATGGCAGTGAAGTGGTTACCATAAACACTGTGGTGCTACCTGATGGAACCTTCTCAGGCACAGTGCCTATAACGCTTAATGAAGGTACCGCTACCATTGAAGTTACTGTTGACGATGGCGTAGTCAGTACCGTTACCACAGACGTTGAAATTGATGTAACCGCGCCAATTCTTACTATTGACGCATTGGGCGCGGTGAACGATTTAACCCCGGTTATTAGTGGAACCAGTGACGAAATTGGCGCCACAGTAACCATCACGGTAGTTGGCAGCGATAGCAGCACACAAACGCTAAGTGCCACGGTACAAAGCGACGGTACCTATTCAATAGCGGTTCCAAGTGATTTACCTGAAGGTGCGGTCACCATTACCGCCGAAATTACTGACGAAGCGGGCAATACTACAAGTGTAACTGTGGTGGGTGATATCGATATCACTCCACCGTCAATTACAGTTGATATCACCGATCTAGATTCACTTCGTCCAACCATAAGCGGGCTAAGTGAAGCTGGAACTACCGTTACCATAGTACTTACCGACAGCGCAGGTAATGAAACCACGTTGACCACCACAGTGCAGGGCGATGGCACATACTCCATTACTGTACCAAGCGATTTACCGCAAGGGCTGCTTTCTGTGGATGTATCGGTGCTTGACGATGCTGGCAATCTAGCAACAGTGACAACATCGGGTATTGTTGATGTATCGCTGCCGGTCATCAATTTAGACGCATTGGTGTTAGATACACTTCGCCCAACCATAACCGGTATCAGCGAGCGTGTAGGTAGTGAAGTTACCATTACGCTAACAGACGGTAATGGCGGCAATTACACACTTACAGCTATTGTTCAAAACGACGGTACGTTCTCGGTAGACGTACCTACCGATTTGGCGCAAGGCTTACTAAACGTGCAAGCAGAAGTGCTTGATGCTGACGGCAACTTAGCAACAGTTAGCACCTCGGGTATTCTTGATCTAACTATTCCGGTGCTGAACATTAACAGCTTAACCCTTGATAGCCTAACCCCAACCATAACGGGTATGAGTGAGCGCATCGGTGAAACTGTTACTGTGGTTGTTACCGATGGTAACGGCGTTGTTCAAAACCTTACGGCGGTTGTACAAAACAATGGGTTCTTTACCGTTACCGTGCCAAGCGATTTAAGTGAAGGCCTTATAGACGTTGATGTATCAGTACTCGGTAGCGATGGCAATGTAGTCACTGTGTCCACATCGGGCGTACTTGACCTAACACTCCCTGTGCTGCAACTAGATACATTAACCTTAGATTCACTTACACCAACGATTACTGGCGTAAGTGAGCGAATCGGTGAAACCGTAACACTCGTGCTTACAGATAGCAGTGGCGCGGTACAAACCCTTACAGCGGTAGTGCAAAATAACGGTGTATTCTCAATTACTGTACCAAGCGATTTAGCCCAAGGCTTGCTTGATATAGACGCATCGGTATTAGGCAGCGACGGTAATTTGGTGACACTTAACACTAGTGGAATTGTTGACTTCAATTTACCAGTGCTTCAATTAAACGCCATTGATGGGTCTACCCTAACACCGATAATCTCTGGTATAAGCGAACGCATTGGCAGCACCGTTGAACTCACGCTTACCGAGCCTGATGGCAGCACAACAACAGTATCGGTAACGGTGCAAGATGATGGTACGTTCAGCTATCAGGTCCCCGTTGACCTTCAACAAGGTTTGCTGTCTGTCCAAGCAAGCGTACTTGATGCAGACAACAATTTAGTAACCGCTGATGTAACAGGCATCATTAACGTAAGCCTTAGCGAACTAAGCATTGATGCACTTAACTTCAACTCGGCAACGCCTACTATTACTGGTGTCAGCGAATACATAGGTGAAACCATTAGCTTGCTTATCACCGATGGCACCGGCGCTACACAAACCGTAACGGGTATTGTGGCCAACGACGGTACCTTCTCGATTCCGGTAACAGCTAACCTAGCGGATGGCTTATTAACCGTAGATGCCACCATTCTGGATTCAGGGAACAATGCCCTTGCCAATATCACAACTACGGGGTTGATTGATGTAGATCTAGATGTGCTAAGTCTGAACTCTTTAGACTTTAATTCTGCTACGCCAACCATTACCGGCGAAAGTGAATTTATTGGTGAAACTATTAGCTTATTGATTACCGATGGCACCGGCGCAACGCAAACCGTAACCGGAATTGTGGCAAACGACGGCACCTTCTCTATTCCAGTAACGGCAAACTTAGCGGATGGCTTATTAACTGTAGATGCCACCATTCTGGATTCAGGGAATAATGCCCTTGCCAATATCACAACTACGGGGTTGATTGATGTAGATCTGGATGTGTTAAGTCTGAACTCTTTAGACTTTAATTCTGCTACACCAACTATCACCGGCGAAAGCGAGTTTATTGGTGAAACCATTAGCTTGCTATTAACTGACGGCACCGGCGCAACGCAAACCGTAACCGGAATTGTGGCAAACGACGGCACCTTCTCTATTCCTGTAACAGCTAACCTAGCGGATGGCTTATTAACCGTAGATGCCACTATTTTGGATTCAGGGAATAATGCATTAGCCAATGTCACTACCACTGGTTTGATAGACGTGGATCTGGATGTTCTAAGTCTGAACTCATTAGACTTTAATTCTTCTACACCAACTATCACCGGTGAAAGTGAGTTTATTGGCGAAACCATTAGCTTGCTGATTACCGATGGCACCGGCGCAACGCAAACCGTAACGGGAATTGTGGCAAACGACGGCACCTTCTCTATTCCAGTAACGGCAAACTTAGCGGATGGCTTATTAACTGTAGATGCCACTATTTTGGATTCAGGGAATAATGCCCTTGCCAATATCACAACTACGGGGTTGATTGATGTAGATCTGGATGTGTTAAGTCTGAACTCTTTAGACTTTAATTCTGCTACACCAACTATCACCGGCGAAAGCGAGTTTATTGGTGAAACCATTAGCTTGCTTATCACCGATGGCACCGGCGCTACACAAACCGTAACGGGTATTGTGTCTAACGACGGTACCTTCTCTATTCCCGTAACGGCAAACCTTGCCGATGGCTTATTGACTGTAGACGCCACTATTTTGGATTCAGGGAACAATGCCCTTGCCAATATCACAACTACGGGATTAATTGATGTAGATCTGGATGTACTTAGCATCGATTCACTGAGTTTCGAAAATGCTATACCAACGATCACTGGTGAAAGTGAGAACGTAGGCGATCTTATTCGCATTACGGTTACCGATAGGTTGGGCAATACAGAGACTATTACGTCAACCGTAGGTAACGACGGTACGTTCAGTATTGATTTTGCGCAGGCATTTGTAGACGGGCTACTTACTGTCGATGCAGAAATTATTGATGTGAATGATGGAACAACGTCTATTGCTACATTAAACACAAATGGTGTGATGAGCGTTAATTTAACGACGCTAGAGCTAGATCCAATTGACGGCTCTTCGCTGACCCCAACGATTTCTGGCACTAGCGATCGTATTGGCGAAGTGGTTTCTTTCACACTTACTGACGCATTAGGCAACGTATATAACGAAACGGCAACCGTTCAAAATGACGGTACTTTCAGCGTGGTACCTGCTGCTCCTGTAAAAGTAGGAGATTTGGTGGTTTCAGCCAGCGTGTCTGATGGTAGCGGTGGTACTGAAACTACATCGCTAACGCAGCTAATTAACGTAGCGCCTAACATTCAAATTACAGAGTTAGATACTGGAATATTAGGTTCAGAAATATTGCGTGGCACCGTTGGGCAAGAATTTGAAGGCTTTGAACTTACGGTAACTCTGACCGTTGAATTACTTGGTGTTCAAGTGGGGCTACCGATCATTAAAACTGCATTGGTGCAATCTGATGGCAGTTTTGAAATAGCTTCTCTTGGACTAAGCTTAGGCGCTCTCGCCACTGTAACTATTGAAGTAGCGATGACCGACGCAGCCGGAAATCTTGTTACGCTTACACAAGAGTATGACTCTAATGGTGATGAGATAAACGATACCGGCAGCAGTGGTTCAATCTCGCTATTTGAAGACTCGCTGTTTGGCGATTTCACAAATGACAACACTGGAATATCGGATGCACCAGTTCAGCCTGAAGACTCCATTACCATACCGAACGATGATTTTGCTTTCAGTATAGTAGGGGCTTCTGGGCCTATTGGAGGTGGCAGTGCAGTTACTTCAAGTAGCCAAGTTGGCAATGAGGATATTGCTGGGCAATCTGGTTCATCTGCATTCAGCGTTATGGCGTTAGGCGCGTCTCTAATTTCACCGTTACCGGTTGACGATACCATTACGCTTCCAGAAGATGACACTGTGCGTTCTAATGAGAATACAGTTTCATCGTCAACAAATAGTGGTGAAACAGCCGGTTTTGGTACAGAACGTACGAACATCGACGATACTGAAAGAGCAAACAATCTTACACCTATCGCGGTAGATGCAACGGTTACACTTCCACCTATGGACACCATTACTTTGCCTGCGAATGATGAAACTATAGCCAGTGTTTCTCAAACGACATCAGTGGATGAAAGCATCGACAATGCGCTTATTGCAGAGTCTGGTAGAAGTGTTGAATTAACGCCTCTGAATGAAGGAACTGTTTCGCCTTCAATTCCAGAGTCTAGAATTACCTTACCTGGTGAGGATGCGATTGGCGGAGCTGTTGGTACGGGTGGTGTCGAAGAAAGTGACGCTGCAGGCGACGATCCAATTAGCGAGATCGCACTGCAAACAGGTCGCACAGAAATACCGCTGCCGCTATCTGACGGAGAGGTTTCACCGATTCTGCCTGATGAGACTATTCCGGTTATTGGCATGCCTGACGATACCATTACGCTTCCAGAAGATGACACTGTACGTTCGAATGAGAATACAGTTTCATCGTCAACAAGTAGTGGTGAAACAGCAGGTTTTGTTACAGAACGTACGAACATTGAGGATACTGGCAGAGTAAGCAACGTTGCACCTATCGCAGTAGATGCAACAGTTACGCTTCCACCTATGGACACCATCACTTTACCGGAAAATGATGAAACGGTAGTCACTGTTTCCGAAACGGGATTAGTAGATGAAAGCAACGACAATGCGCTTATTACAGAGACTGGTAGAAGTGTTGAGATAACTCCTCTTAATGAAGGAACTGTTTCGCCTACAACTCCAGAGTCTAGAATTACCTTACCTGGTGAGGATGCGATTGGCGGCGCTGTCGGTACAGGTGGTGTTGAAGAGAGTAACACTGCAGGCGACGAGCCAATTAGCGAGATCGTTCTGCAGCCAGGTAGTAAGGAAACACCGCAGCCGCAATCTGATGGAAACGTTACACCGATTCTACCTGATGAAACTATTCCGGTTATTGGCATGCCTGACGATACCATCACGCTTCCAGGTTCTGATGATATCGCAACTGAAGACAGTTCAACGGTAGTCACCTTTGAGCAAGTTGATCTTGAGCTTCCACCGGAGGAATTGATAATTCCAACGTTAGAAGACGACTTGGGATCGCAAGAAGACATGACGGTAGATAACAATGGATCCGAAACGAGTGTAGACGAGAGCGGCGATAGTACAATATCAAACTCTCCGACTGACTCTGAGATCTTGCAAACCGTAATAGATAAGCTGCCACCTACGGATATTTAATGCTTCGCAGGTTGAATGAAAATACTAGGCCTCTTCACTCGAAGGGGCCTTTTTATATTACCTTGATCAACTAATTTGGGCTGCTAGCTACAGGAAGTCACACCAGCGTTGGCCACTGTAAATCAAGCGCACATAAACTTAATAACATCAACGCTTTAGAATTTTGAAGACTTAAGTATAATAAATGCCGTGTCCCCATAGTTTAACTGGATAAAACAAGAGCCTCCTAAGCTTTAGATCTGCGTTCGAGTCGCGGTGGGGACGCCAAAATACTTATATTTATACATACCTTTAGCATTTTTACTCTATCCGCTGATCGCAAATATTCCTGTATTCACAGAAAAAATCACCCTTTCTTCGATCGGCAAACCGTTTTTTTGCAAAAAAACCATGTAAATCAGTGTTTTTTGAAAAATTATACGAAAGTATGAAATTATTTCGGAAACCGTTTACACACATTGTTCACCATAAAAAAAACTTTTATATCAAACATTTAAATTTATTATCGTTTTTTAATATACTGAAAAGTAAGAAAAGAATGCTTTAAGTATATGTTAACATACTTTTAAATTTGTCAAGTCAGTGGTTGAATAGATTGTGAAGTATGCTTGCAGTCTCCAAGGCGTACATTTATTAAAAATAAAATCATAAAATTAGTGAGCAGTTTGGTTACCAAACGCTCTTTTTGGGATAATTTGGGATATAACAATGAAAAAACGTTTAATCGCGCTAGCGCTATTGTCTGCAGCTTCTGGTTCATCAATTGCTGCAACAGCTACCTACACTGCATCAGTAAACGCAATTTCTGATGCAAGCATTACAAATACTACGCCTCTTCACTTCGGTGCAATGCAGCCACAAGTAGGTGCAGCATGTACTATGGCGGACGACGGTTCTGTAGGCGGTGACTGCGATGCTGCTGACGCAAACATCGCCATTGGTCTTGTAACGGTTTCTTCTCTTTCTGCAAACACACCAATGAATATCACTGTAACCGGTTCTGGTGGTGCCAATGTAGATTTTGATGCTGAATACGATATCAATAACGCAACAAGTCCTCATATCAATATCGCAGATAGTACTACTACTTCCATAACAACCAATGCTACTGCTGATGACATCACTATTGATGTATACGGTGTTATGACTGTAACCACTGCACTTACACCTGGTTCAACATACACTGCTGACTACGTGGTTGATGTTACTTTCCAGTAAATCGATTACTAT
The DNA here is from genome assembly GCF_036864375.1 of Alteromonas sp. S167. Taxonomy (NCBI): domain Bacteria; kingdom Pseudomonadati; phylum Pseudomonadota; class Gammaproteobacteria; order Alteromonadales; family Alteromonadaceae; genus Alteromonas; species Alteromonas sp. S167. The sequence goes on along the minus strand of NZ_JAZETR010000001.1, from coordinate 236,640 downwards.
GGGCGCTTGATAAAGCGCCCTTTTTCCTTTTTCGTAGTCGAGTAGTTTATGTTTCAATTCAAACCTATCCATAACACCGTTTTCATTTTCGCTCTCTTATTTTCTAGCTTTGCCTCGGCAAACGTCGCAATGTCAAAGTTCAGAGTATTCTTTGATTCGAACTCTCGCTCGGAATCTTTGCAGCTTAGAAATACAGGCGGAAGCCCAATGAAATTCACGGCAGAGCTTGACCTTAATGCGATGACCGAAGAAGGTTCAATTTACGTTGTAAGTGAAGAGCCTTATTCTGCCCTCGACTTTATCCGTTTCTCACCTAAACGCGGTGAAATTCAACCGGGTGAACGTCAGGCAATAAGATTTGCACTTCGAAAACCATCGGGTTTAGAGCACGGAGAATATAGAGCAATTGTAAGAATTAGCTCTGAGCTTGCGCCAACTGAAGGTGGTAATATTAATCTTGCTAGTAAACTAGCCTATAGCTTACCGATTATTGTTCGACACGGTGAGGTGTTTGTTGAGTCAGCGTTGGTAGAACCATCAACGGTGATGCACAACGGCACTTTAAATGTTCAAGTATGGGTTACTAGAAAGGGAAATCGCTCTTTGTTTGGTAACTTTTCGGTTGAGACACCTGATGGGAAAGTACTTGGTGTGCTGAATAACGTTGCAGTATATCGCCCTCTAGAGCGCAGACGCGTGTTAATTCCTTTGCAAGAAATTGAAAAAGGCCCAGTCATTATAAAATACACCGAAAATAAGAAATTCGGTGGAGACCTCGTTCTCGCCGTAGAGCATACACTCGAATAGTTAATATTTGCGGACAAAATTCTCTATGAGGTTGTGGTGTGCTGCATGCTGTATTCTTCTCTCTTTTTGTAGTTATGCAGAAGTATGTAACACACCTTCATCGTTTAAAAAAGTAACGTTAAGCGACGATGACTTTCTTATAAGCGTGCTTCGACTGAATGGCCAACCTATTTTAGATGGTTTTGATGTTTATGCTGTTAACGACAGACTACTAATTCCTGCATCACTTTTTATTGATGCTATGAGCTTGGACTGGGAATTAAATATTCAGTCTGGCTATTTGGCTTACAGCGATGAAAATGAGAGCCAAGTTTGTAGCTTTGAAATAAATTTCGAAAATATGCAAGACCCGTCTGCGCTTTTTTATTGGGCTACAGACGAGTTTGACCTTTATATAGATGTAGAACTTATCCCTAGCCTTCTCTCTGTAGAGTACGAATATAACCTATCTCTGCTACATCTTAATTTATTCAGTAACTCACTTGATGCGAATAAGAAAGACAACGCTATCCATATTCCTAACTTTTTCAAGCCAGATAACGCTTTTGCTGACCGCACTATAGATGATGAATATCAATGGTATACATCGCCGCTGGTTAGCTATCGCATTGCTGCAAGTAAAACGCGCTCTCAATCTGAGCGTACGAGTATTAATTTTAATTCGGCGTTTGACCTTGCTAGCCATGCAACAAATTTTAGAGTTAGCCGAGTCAACGATAAAAGTAATCATTTTTTACGTTTTTCACGCCATATTAGGGATACGAGTTTCGGCAACCCAAACACGGGCCTAACTTATGAGTTTGGTGATATTCAACTATTAGGTGATAACCTTGTTACCAATCCTTCACAATCGCTAGGCTTTGTACTTCACAACGCCAATCAGCGCGGCCAGCGTAACTTTTCGAAAACAACCATAGAAGAATTCGTACTCCCCGGATGGCGCGTTCAGCTTTTTAGGAACAGTCAGTTTATTGATGAAAAGTTCAGCGACGAACAAAACAGAGTGGTTTTCGAAGATGTGGATACCTTTTATGGAAATAACCTTTTTGAACTGAAACTCTACGGACCTGAAGGACAGCAAGAAACAAGAACGCAAACCATCAGTGTGGGTGAGGACCAAACGCAACGCGGAAGTGTAAACTTTTTTTTAGGCGCAAGTGACAACCAGTACCGACTACTCGACGGACAAATATCTGATGTTGGCTTAGGCAAATCGACTATAGCCAAATTAGGGTATGGTTTAACCGACTCAACCACTATTTCAGCTTCAACTCAAAAAATCTGGATCAACGATGAACCTTTATCATACTTCGCTGCCAGTATAGACACCCAGTTTGTTGGCTCAGCCTTAAACGCATCAATAACAAAACAAAAAGACAGAGGGATAGGTGCATTTTTTGGCTGGAGTGGACGCATAGATAGCAACCTCGCATTTAACTTTACGCACAGTCAACTAAACGACTTTGTAAGTCACAGGTTCGATGAAGCTCGAGGGCTAGAAAGTGAAACTGCACTGCGTTTCAACGGCAAAACTACTTTTGGCAATCGACTAGGTTGGAATGCCAATTTATCAAGACGTACTTTCTCTAACCGCGATGAGCAGAATATTGTCTCATTAGCCCTCAATGATACCTTTTTAGGTGGCACTGCCTCAGGAGGATTAACCTACACCGATAATCAGCAATCATCCTTACTAGGGCGCCTTTATTATTCAAAGTTAATTGAAGGCTGGCAGGTAGCGAGTTCTTGGGATTTTAAACCCTCAGAGCATTTTGACACTGAATCTTTTTATGTTGCGCTTCGATGGCCATATTTGCTAAAACAAAATAGAGAAACTCGACTTCAGTACAGAGCTAACGGGTCAAGTAAACTGGAGCTTCTGCACACGCATAACTGGAGCTTTGATTCGTTTAACCTTGGTATGGGTGCCAGTGTTGCAGAAGGCGGAGACTGGTCTTTTAACCTAACGCTCACAGGCAATATAAATTACGACCCCTATGCGAGTTCATTTAGCTATGATCGCGCAGCAACAACCTCTGCAGGTCGTGTTGATGCATTTGCATTTTTTGATAAAAACAGAAATAACGCGTTTGATGGTGATGACTACGCTATTGAAGGCGTTCAATTTGATGGACATGCGCGCTGGAAAAATAACTACACTAACGAAAATGGCCGAGCTAGGCTGCTCACTGGGCATATGACGCAGTCCTTATCAATTAAGCCCTCATCACTACCCGACCCGTTTATGGTACCGACCGATAACCTCGTTGACGTTCAGACCCACGGTGGTGGCATTAGTCGAGTTGAACTTGCAGTACAGGCCGTAAATGACGTTGAAGGTACGGTATATCTGGTTGGTTCGACAAGTAGCCGCGGTGCCCCTAACCTGTTACTTAACGTTGTGGATGAAGATTATACCGTTGTTACTCAAACAAGAACTGAAAGTGATGGCTATTTCTATATGGATAGACTTCCACCAGGTAAATACAAACTATTGGTGGATGATAAATATTTAGAGAGGAATAACCTTGTTGTACAAAATGGTGAAATTGAATTTATTGCACCAGAAGAAGGTGATGTTATCTTTCTAGATGACATTCAAGTCATGCTGCCCACAGACGACGCCAATGATAACGCTGAAGTTGTTATGACTGAACCTAGTGTTCAAACCAATGTTTCCTATGAAATCCAAGTAGGTATATTTAGACACGCCCGCTCTATTCACGAAGTATTGAAACAGCTACCCGTACCGACTAATGCTATTCAGTATTACCGAAACCACAACGTTGCTATGACTTATGTCACAGTGGGACAGTTTGATTCCTTTAACGCAGCAAACGCGTTTTTAGATACTATCAAAACACACCCCGCATTCAGCAATGCATTTGTAAGTCCTGTATCTCGTTACGTTGGGAATGAATGGCGAAAAGAGGCTGTATACACACCATTAGAAGAGCGAATAGAGCAGTCTTTATCGGCCATAGAAAACACACCAAACACCGTGTTATGCCAGCTTTCAGCTTACTATTCGAAATCGTCTATTAACCCTGAAATACTTTTCAGGCACCAAGCGCTGATGCTATTACCAAATAAAAAGAATAATGCTGAGTTTTATCGACTTATTGCACCGATGAATGCCGACAATGACTGTACAGATGATTACTTTGATAGTGAGTATCGAAAGCAACCATTCAAAGTTAACAAAGATGCTGTGTTACCCAGATAATATTGCTGTATGTGATTCTGGTAATTATGTAGCTATGTAACTATTGAATGTATGGCTGAATGTATGGCTAATGATTACTGGAAACTAACGTTAACTGTGTAGTTTGCATTGTAAGTTGCCCCCGCCGTAAGCTGGCTTAAAACCTCAAGGCTTCCAAATACAACTATATCAGTATCGCTTGTTGAGGGCGTCGTTGTAGTGCTCACGACCTGATTGCTGTCATCGTCGAACGTTTCTATGCTATTTACAGAAATTGCCGGGCTAAAACGAATAACCCCATTGTCGCTGCCCACAACCTCTATCTGGTAAGATTGGTTTGCTACCAGTCCAGATAAATTTATTACGCCAACCGCAATATTTGCATCTACACTTGCGCAAGATCCAGAAGTGCTACCAGAGCTATCTAGTGAGCACGATGCGCCTGCATTGGTTAGGATAGTGCCAAAATGAAGTGGATTTGATTCATTAATTATAGCCTCATCAAACGCAACTACTGATGCTTGAAATGGCTTCGAAGCAGCAAAAGTAACGCTAGAAAATGTGACCAAACTAATGATGAAAAAACGCAATTAATGAGCACCTAAATATATTAGTACGCAGTAAGTATAACCTATAATTTATACTTTGCCGAAAGGTAACTGTATCATTGTAAAATATAAATACGCCCCTACTTTAGGATAGTTTGTAGTCCCAAAGAACACGCCATGTAAGGAGAAGCAACATGACCTTCGATAATGACGACGATGTAGGTTCGTTCTTTGATGAAATGAAAGACGTAAGGCCCATAAAAAATGACGATGTGGCAAACTTGCACAACGCTGAAAGTGCGGTAGAAGAAAAGAAAAAGCGCGCGTCTGCAAAGGCAAGTATTAGAGATAAATTGTTAAACCCATTAAGCATGGAAGGTGTAAAGCCGGTCCCTGCAGATGATTTCATTACCTTTCAGCAGCCAGGGATCCAAGACGGTGTATTTAAGAAACTTAGGCTGGGGAAATATCCGTTAGAAGTGAAGGTCTCACTAAAAGGTCTAACGGTTAAAGAGAGTTGCGATCGCATATACCAAACCATAAAGCAGAGCCATGAGCGCGGCGTGCGAGCACTTCTCATTCAACACGGACAAGGGGTTAACAGCAAGCCATTTCCTGGATTAAAAAAGAGCTACGTAAATCACTGGCTAAAAGAGCTTGAAGAAGTGATTGCTTTCCATACCGCTCAACCTATGCATGGTGGGTTTGGTGCCACTTATGTATTGCTTAAGAAGCATCCTGATCAGAAGTTGATCAACAGAGAAAACAATAGAAAACGCTAAAAGTTCACACTAAAGCTAGTTGTCCACACTTAAAATGTGGGGCGTATAAATGATAAAGGCCCGTATCAATATCTTGATACGGGCCCTCGAATTTTTCTTTCAGACTACTTAACTGAAGACTGCACACTTAGCGGCGATGGAGCTTCGGCAGATTTTGCAGAAGTGCTAAACACAGCAGTAACAAACATCAGCACTACAGCAACAGCGACTCCGGTTAAGCCAAACCCTTTTGAAGAACGATTCATTGGTCGTCTCTTATTATTTAAAACCAGCACGCTGAGCGATACTGATTTACTTCAACTAAACTCCTGTGACTCACGCGCATTCCTTGCAAGACATACAATAAAACAGTGACACACTGATGACAAGACCTAAAATCGGAATATTGACGCTTTGCCAAAACATTGACGCCTATCAAGTAAACATGAATGAATTAGACATTATTTTCACCTACAGTAAAACAGGGGTTTCCCCCTGCTTTGTACTATGAAATTTCTTTATTAACCCACAAACTTTCGTGCATTTCTAAAGATACGCATCCAGGCTCCGTCTTCTTGCCAGTCGTCTGGACGCCAAGAGTTAGCAACAGCACGGAATACACGTTCAGGGTGAGGCATCATAATAGTGCTACGACCGTCTTGTGAGGTAAGTCCTGTTATACCCTGTGGCGAACCATTAGGGTTAGCCGGATATTGCATAGTCGGGTTGCCATAGTTATCAACATAGCGCATTGCTACTTGCTGACCTACGTTACTTAGGGCTTGCTCATTTGCAAACTCGGCCTGCCCTTCACCGTGTGAAACAGCAATAGGCATACGTGAGCCAGCCATACCATCTAGCAGTACCGATTTCGACTCCATCACTTCAACCATGGCTACGCGTGCTTCAAAGCGCGCAGATTGGTTAGTTACGAAGTGAGGCCAGTGCTCTGTGCCAGGAATAAGTGACTTCAAGTTTGAAAGCATCTGACATCCGTTACAAACGCCTAAGCTGAATGTATCTTCGCGGTTAAAGAAGCCTTCAAATTGATCGCGAGCCATGCTGTTGAACAGAATTGATTTAGCCCAGCCTTCACCTGCACCTAGTACGTCACCGTAAGAGAAACCTCCACATGCAGCTAGCCCCGCAAATTGCTCAAGCGTAACACGGCCTGACAAAACATCGCTCATGTGTACGTCTATTGCGTTGAAGCCAGCACGGGTGAACGCCGCTGCCATTTCTAGATGCGAGTTAACACCTTGCTCTCGTAAAATAGCTACTTTAGGTTTTACACCTTTGGCAATGTATGGCGCCGCAATATCGTCGTTTACGTCGTAACTTAACGCTACATGTAAACCTGGGTCTTGTGAATCTTGCTTGGCAGCGTGTTCTTGTTCAGCGCAAGCAGGGTTGTCGCGTAGTTTTTGCATTTCAAACGTAGTTTGTGCCCACGTTGTGCGCATAGAAACGCGACTATCAGTTAGGATAAAAGCACCGTCACGAGCAAACTCAATAGTATCTGAAGCATTCAGCGTTCCGATATCGTGCGTTAACGCACCTAAATCGAATTGTGCAAAGATTTGATTAACCGCATCAATGTCGCTTTCAAGTACCTGGATAACACCGCCAAGCTCTTCGTTAAAGAGTACCGCAATATCGCTTCCAGACAATGCATCAAGGTTAACACTTACCCCGGTTTTACCGGCAAACGCCATCTCTGCAACAGTAGTGAATAAACCACCGTCAGAACGGTCGTGATATGCCTGAACCAAACCTTTTTCGATAAGCGCCTGCATGGCATCGAAGAAGGCTTTTAAACGTGTCGCTGAAACTACATCTGCTGGGCTATCGCCTAACTGCGTATAAACCTGAGCTAAACAGCTAGCACCTAAACGGTTTTTGCCTTCACCTAAATCAATAAGTAACAAACGGCTATCGCCTTTATCAGTGCGCAGTTGTGGCGTTACCGTTTTACGAATATCTTTAACCGCACCAAAGGCAGAAATAACAAGTGAAAGCGGTGACGTTACCGCTTTGTCTTCGCCGTTATCTGTCCACGCGGTTTTCATCGACATTGAGTCTTTACCCACCGGAATGGTTAAACCTAACTCAGGACAAAGTTCTTCACCAACCGCTTTTACTGCTTCGTAAAGACCTGCATCTTCACCAGGGTGACCTGCCGCGGCCATCCAATTTGCCGATAACTTAATACGTTTAATGTCGCCAATGTTTGCTGCAGCAATGTTAGTTAGTGCTTCACCTACCGCCAAGCGAGCAGATGCTCCATGTGATAGCAGTGCTACTGGTGTACGTTCACCCATCGACATTGCTTCGCCGTGATAGGTATCAAACGCAGAAGCAGTTACCGCAACGTCAGCAACCGGCACCTGCCAAGGACCTACCATTTGATCGCGACTTACCAAACCTGTCACCGAGCGATCGCCAATGGTAATTAGGAAGGTTTTTTCCGCCACCGTTGGCAACGACAAAATACGTTCAGCCGCCTCGCTAAGAGTGATACCGCTATCGTCTAATGCCGCAGAATTAGCGGTTGAAGACGTTACATCGCGATGCATTTTAGGTGGTTTACCTAGCAATACATCAAGGGGCATATCGATAGGTTTGTTATCGAACTGGCTGTCATTAAGATTAAGATGCTGCTCTGCTGTTGCTTCACCTACTACCGCAAAAGGTGCGCGTTCACGTGCACATATTGCTTCAAAAACAGGCAGATTTTCAGGGGCTACTGACAATACATAGCGTTCTTGCGACTCGTTACACCAAAGCTCAAGCGGCGTCATGCCTGGTTCGTCAGACAATACTTTACGTAGCTCAAAGTTACCACCACGACCGCCGTCATTCACAAGTTCCGGAAGCGCGTTAGACAAACCACCCGCGCCCACGTCGTGAATAAATTGGATTGGGTTATTATCACCCAGCTGCCAGCATGCATCGATGACTTCTTGGCAACGGCGCTCCATTTCAGGGTTATCACGCTGTACTGAAGCAAAGTCTAGATCTTCGTTTGATTGACCAGATGCCATAGACGACGCTGCACCACCGCCAAGGCCAATGTTCATTGCAGGGCCGCCTAAAACAATAAGCTTGGCACCTACTGTAATTTCGCCTTTTTCAATGTGTTCACGACGAATATTACCTAAACCACCGGCAAGCATAATTGGCTTGTGGTAACCGCGCACCTCAACACCGTTAAAGCTATTTACTTCTTGCTCGTACGTACGGAAATAACCCAGCAGGTTTGGACGGCCAAACTCGTTGTTAAATGCTGCGCCACCTAGCGGCCCTTCAATCATAATATCAAGAGCACTAACAATACGCTGTGGCTTGCCATACTCAGCTTCCCACGGCTGAACTGCACCAGGAATACGCAAGTTTGATACGGTAAAACCAACTAGGCCCGCTTTTGGTTTTGAGCCGCGGCCTGTTGCACCTTCGTCGCGAATTTCACCGCCAGAGCCAGTAGCTGCACCTGGAAATGGTGAAATGGCGGTTGGGTGGTTGTGCGTTTCCACCTTCATTAGAATATCAATGTTTTCATTGTGATATTCATATTGATGAGACTGAGGATTAGGGAAGAAACGGCCCGCTTGCCAGCCTTCCATTACTGCTGCGTTGTCTTTGTATGCAGAGTAAACGTGGTCAGGCAGTAGCTCGAACGTGTTTTTAATCATCTTAAACAGTGACTTTTCTTGTTCGTCACCATCGATGGTCCAGCTTGCATTAAAGATTTTGTGTCGGCAATGCTCAGAGTTTGCCTGAGCAAACATATATAGTTCTACGTCAGTTGGGTTCCTACCCAGTTTCGTAAAACTATCGAATAAGTAATCAATCTCATCATCAGCGAGTGCAAGGCCCAATGTTAAGTTTGCACTAACAAGTGCTTCTTTGCCTTCACCCAATACATCAACCGTCGCAAAGGTGTTTGCTTCGGCTTGCATAAACAATACTGCTGCGTCTGCTGTTTGCGTAAATACCGACTCTGTCATTCGGTCGTGTAGAAAGCTTGCAACATGCGCATAATCGCTTTCGCTTAATGCGGTTTCCGTTTCAATATAAAAGGCACAGCCGCGTTCAATGCGATTGATTTCTTTTAAGTTACAGTTGTGAGCGATGTCGGTGGCTTTAGAAGACCAGGGAGAGATAGTGCCGGGGCGAGGAGTAATAAGGAAGAGGGTTCCAGAAGGTGATTGTGCTTGCCTCGCGGGGCCGTAAGTGAGCAGCTTTTCTAGTATCTCTATGTGCTGCTTAGACAAATCACCTTGGGAATCGACTAGGTGAACATATTCACTGTAAAGGTTTTTCACCTTAACGCCGGATTGACCCAGCTTTGCAATCAGTTTAGTTTGGTTAAACTCTGATAGTGCGGGAGCGCCTCTTAGGACCAACATATTGTTTTACCTGGTTTGTTAGAAACAACGACCACCAATGCGACCCGTTGCCTCTTGGATTGATGAGTATTTCGGCGCGGATTATAGAGTAAATATCATTCCTTGGTAACCTCATAACGCGCTAACATGACGTTTTTTTTAAACTTAGTTGGTTTAATAACAATAAGTAAAGGTTTATGCAGCAAGACGGCTATAAAAAGCGATTAAAAACATTCTTGGTAATCACATTTACTGCACTTTTGTTCAGCTGTGGTACGCCACACGTGCCAACGGCATTATCATCACTGCTTGAACGTGAATCTATTCGAGTAGGCACGGTTTATGGCGCAGCAACATATTATAACGGTGCGGAAGGTCCTCAGGGTTTTGAATACGAATTGCTAGCTGGTTTTGCCGACTATTTAGGCGTAACGCTCGACGTTTATCCTTTTTACAATTACGACGAAATGCTGCAGCAGTTGGAAGACGGTAATCTGGATATCGTAGCAACGGGTGATGCTGTTACCAGCCAGTTGATGGCTCGATTTGACTATGGCCCTCGCTATCAACAAGTTAAACAACAGCTGGTATTTCAAGCGGGCACAGCGCGTCCACGCAGTATGCAAGACCTTGAAGCACCAGTGGTATCGGTGACAGGCAGCAGTCAGTCATTTCTACTTTACCAAGCGCTAGAAAACACAAATAGCGAGGGGGATAAAAATAAGCTTGTTACCACTGAAGATTCTGATTTAGAAGAACTGCTTCAACAAGTCGCGCTTGGTGATATTTCATATACTGTGGCCGACAGTAACCGTTTAGCTTTACAGCGTCGTCGCTATCCAAACCTTGCTGTTGCTTTTACTGTTAACGACGCCATGCCCATGGCATGGGCCCTGCCCCGCAACCAAGATGATTCAGTAAAAGCAGCGCTTATTGAATACTTTGGTACCGTGCATCAGTCGGGGTGGTTTACGGTTTTAGAAGACAAATATTTTGGGCACATTCGCCAGTTTGATTATGTCGATAGCCGCGCATTTAACGCTGCCGCTGAACATACCCTTGTTCAATATGAAGCATTGTTTAAACAGTACTCAGGAGATTTAGACTGGCGTTTGCTTGCTGCCATGAGCTACCAAGAAAGTCATTGGGAACCCGATGCAGTTTCACGCACAGGCGTTAGAGGGTTAATGATGCTCACACTCGATACTGCGAGCGACTGGAATGTTGACGATAGAACCGATCCAGAACAGAGCATTCGCGGTGGTTCGCGCTACTTTGCAAGCCTTCTTCAGCGTATTCCAGCCCGTATTGGTGAACCAGATAGAACCTGGATGGCAATGGCCGCGTATAACATTGGTATGGGACACCTTGAAGATGCAAGGATCCTTACAGAACGTCAGGGAGGAAATCCTGACTTGTGGGTAGATGTTAAACGCCGACTACCGCAGCTGCGCCAGAAAAAGTATTACCGTACTACGAAATACGGATATGCTCGTGGAGATGAAGCATTAACCTATGTCGAAAACATACGTCGTTATTACGATAGTTTAGTGTGGCTCGACGAACAGGGTAAAATTTAAGCTCAACGCAAACCATCAATGGCTTGATAACTGTCATTTCGGTGTCATCTTACTTATGTACAGTAAAAATATCGCTTCACGTGAGGCTAGCTGTCCCGTATTGCTATCAAGAAGATGCTGCATGGAGGATAAATGAAGAAAAACCGTTTTATGAGAAAAGGAACACCATTGAAAAATAACAATCGACGTAGAATGATGTTGAAACGTTGTCACCAAAAAGTATTACAACGCCGCAAGCTATTTGTAACCACCGACTTATTTACCCAACTGGTACGCCCTGCTAACTAGCCGTGATACCTATTAACCGTAATACTTATTAACCAAGATACTATTATACGAGATAACATTAGCCGAGATTCTATTAGCTAAGATACTAGGACTTTTGGCTTTCTTTTTTGGCTTTTTTAGCCGCTTTTATTTCCTTCCTGCGCTTTTGAAAAAACTGCGACAACTTTGTAGCGCATTCATCAGCAAGTACACCAGATTGAATATCGACTTGATGGTTAAGCGCAGGATGTTGAAGTAAATTCATTACTGAACCCGCCGCGCCTGTTTTCGCGTCCCACGCACCAAACACCACTCGTTTAACCCTAGCATGCACAAGCATTCCCGCACACATAGAGCAAGGTTCAAGGGTGACATATAACGTAGCGTCAACCAAGCGATAGTTCTGGATGTGTTGTGCTGCGTCCTTTACCGCACGCAACTCTGCATGAGCTGACGGGTCATTATCACTTATTGGTGTATTCCACCCCTCTCCTATCACCTCATCATTTAATACAACGCATGCGCCAACAGGCACTTCACCAATAGCTTCTGCCCTGTCTGCTAAAGCAAGGGCATGTCGCATCCATTTCACGTCATGCTCGGTAGTTGGGCTTAAAAGCGTTTCACTTTCAGCACTGTTCTGTTTTTTGTGACTATTTTCGTTACTCATTCGTCAATTTTACTACTTCGGGTGGTGAAATACGTTAACTGGCAGTGCTTCACGCAATATAAAAAACACTTAAACAGCTAATAATTAATGACTTTTGTCACTTGGCAACAGATTTGCAAATAATGCATAGTAGCTTACATAGTAGCTAAACTAACCGAACTAAATACGCTGCGATATGCAAACCGTTACATCTTTTACTTAAAAAATATGACCGATAGTGGTTATAGTAACAAAAGGGCTATCGCAGTAAGTAGAAAAATAGAAGGGCAGGCGAAATACCCTGTTCTCAACTACACTTTTTAAACATCACCAGAGAGGGATACCGCCGTGAACATGACTGCCGTTGCTATTGTTGCCATTTGTGCTTGGGCACTTGTTACTATAATCGAAAGTGCTAAAGATAAAAAAGGTAAAAAGCTGAATACCAAAGAAGCGGATGCTTACAAAGCTGAGATTGCTGAACTAAAAGAACGTGTTTCTGTACTTGAAAAAATTGTAACCGATGAACGTTACGACCTTAAAAAACAGTTTGCAGATTTAGAAAAAGACCGTGTTGCGTAGTCTTACTGACAACGTTGACTTTAAGCCGTCTTTTTTATCAATATCTGCACTTAACTGCTTATAGCAAGCGGCGCGTTAATATTCGCTAGTCCCTATCGGATAAGGCTTTAAACAACGCTGCTCAACTTTTTGGGCAGCGGTATTCGTACAGCGTCAAACAAAGATGAACTAACTTCCCTCAAGCAGTCGCCTTTCGGCACGTTCAACGCGTCTTGGTTTACCTGCTATTACCAACACATCATGGGCTTTTAAAACTGCGTCACTATCGGGGTCTTTAATTTCATTTCCATCTCTTCTTAGCCCTTTCACACTCACGCGCATACGTTCAAAGTCTATTTGTTTTAGCGATTTACCAATACACGACGCATGTTCAGACAGCACAATGGCGTGGATAAATTCCAACTTATCTTCCGTTCCATAGGTAATTTCAGTTGTTTCGCCTGGGTAAAAACCGTGCATATGATCGTAGCGACCTTTTCGTTCTGCACGGACTCGTTTTAAAATTCGCGACATTGGGACTCCAGCATAATGCAGAACCTGAGATACCAGCATTAGGCTACCTTCTTGCAGTTCAGGCACTACCTGATTAGCGCCTGCGGTATACAAGCTTTCAAGCTGATAGTCACGTTTTGTTCGCACCATTACGTCTATGGTGTCTACTAAGGAACGCGCTTGTGTAATGACCTGCTTCGCTTTATCTACTTGGTCAAATGTCACCAAAACCAGTTTGGCTGTTTTAAGGTTAGCACTTTGCAGAATGTCTTTTTGGCTTGCATCACCAAAAATCACAGGTTCGCCCGCATTTCGGCTCTCGTGAACACGCACCGGATCCATATCAATTGCCACAAAGTTAATACCTTCCATTTTTAGCATTCGCGCAACCGACTGCCCTACGCGTCCGAAGCCACAAATAATAACGTGGTTACGTAATAGCTCGGTGTGTAATGGATGATTTTCTTCATCGACAAGAGTATCTTTGTTAACGATGCGCTTTGCTATTAATACACTGTTATTCATAAGCCATGGCGTAAGCGCCATACTGATTACGCCCATACATACAATTAGTGAGGATTGTTCACTGGTAAGTACACCATGAGTGGTTGCCAATGCTGCTATAACAAAACTGAATTCACCAATTTGACAAAGCTTTACACCTGCGGACCAGCCATCTACCGCATCAGTTTTTACTAACACTGACGCAGCCCGAACCAAGATCACTTTTACTATCATTAGCGCAAACACACCGAAAACGATTTCAAACAAACTGTTCATTAACACGGTAAGCTCTAGTTGCATGCCAACCGTTACAAAAAACAGCCCCATCAAGATATCTCGGAATGGCCTGATATCGGCTTCTAATTGATATTTATACTGGCTTTCACCTAACATCATTCCCGCAAGAAAAGCCCCTAGCGCCATGGAAAGGCCAAAGTAATACGTCAGCCCACCGGCCAATAAAGCAATGAGAATGGTGGTGAGAACAAACAATTCATCGGTTCGTGTCCTCGCTATTTCACGAAACACCCAAGGTAGTAACCACTTACCAACAGACATCAAGAATGCAATAACAAATAAGCCTTTGAGCAATGCCCCACCCAAAGCCATTGCAATACTGACCTCTCCTTGTTGTGCCAACAGCGGAATAGCAATTAAAAAGGGCACCACAGCAAGGTCTTGAAACAATAAAATACTTACAGCAAGCTGTGTTCTGCGATTATTCAGTATGCCCATTTCCGTGGCTTGCTTTATTACAATTGCCGTCGAGCTTAGCGCTAAAGTTCCGCCAATAATGATTGATGCACTTAGCCCAATGCCAAGAAAATAAGGTACGCAAGTAAAAACGGCGGTGGTCAAGACCATTTGACCAAGGCCTACTCCAAAAACTAATGAGCGCATGGCAAGTAGTTTGGGTAAAGAGAACTCCAACCCTAAAGAGAAAAGAAGAAAAACGATGCCCACCTCTGCCAGTAAATGCATTTCTTCTGGGTGAGCAAAAACGGAAAGAATTTGAGGGCCGGCCAATACGCCGGCAAAAAGATATGCCAAAATTGGCGGTAAATGTACTCTTTTGAACAATGCCACTGCGCAAACTGAGATAAACATTAACAGTACAATATTTAAAAAACTAGTTCCCACACAACCTCCATAGCCCACGGCTTTTAGCTAGCTCACCCTCGAAATTCGCTTTTTCTTATTGCTTATTATCTGTCACCTTTTTTAACGGCGAGCGCCCAGTTTATCTCGAATCTAAAAACAACAAACATACCTTGTATATCTCATTCACTGAAGGCTTATGAAGTTCTTATTGAGCTCATATATAGCAGCGTCAATTTTACTGTTGGCATTCAGTTTGCAACTGCCTTGCTAACAGATGCAAATCCGGCAAGTTTTGCCGCTGCCAGCGATATAAGGGCTTCTAAAGGCTCTTACTCGCCGCAGATTCGTCAGGGCTTTGACGCTTATTTTTTGCATATCGAAGCACATTTGCATGAGGTATTACCGTGGATTTATCAACGCCTATCTACGATAGCACACAACATAACAACTTTTATCCAGCTGAGAGTATCGGAAACGCGCTATCGGTTAGCGAACTTAGCGGTTTTATAACGCAACTTCTCTCTACGCTTGAGTTACAAGAGCTAGGCGCTCTTTATTATCAACAGCTAAATACACTTTTACCTGTTGTAGGCCTAAGCCTTTCAGACTTTGATGCCCGCTGGGTGTTCGGTCACGCCAAGGTATCTTCAACGTTAATTGATTTACCACTTAAAAACGTGTCTTCAATATCTGGCGAACAAGCTCAAGCCTACTATTACATTAGTTCACCCTTGTCATTGTCGCAACGAGAAACATTATTCCAACTTCATGATTTATTTGGAAAACAAGTAAAACATGCCGTAGAGCACCTGCGCTTAAAGCAGATGGCAACAAAGGATGCACTGACAGGATTAAGCAACCGCGGCGGCTTCGAACAATCAATGATTAGACAGCAGGCGTGGGCGCAGAGACATGGCGAAACTTTCGCATTGCTCGTAATCGATTTAGATAACTTTAAATACGTGAATGATAACTTTGGTCATCGCGAGGGCGACAAAGTACTTGCTCATGTCGCTTCCCTCCTTATAAATGTGCTTCGTGATGAGGACGAGCCATTTAGATTCGGTGGAGACGAGTTTTGCTGTTTGCTTGATTGTCAAAATCAACAACAACTAGCTTGTGCCGCTGAACGTATTCAGGCAAAGATAAACGGCTCAAGCTATTTAGCGAGAATGGGCGTATCTTGTAGCTTAGGAGGCGCAATTTATCGAGATAGCGATACTACAAGCACACTTTTCGACCGCGCTGACAGCGCGCTTTATAGCGCGAAGAATGCAGGTAAAAATACTTATCAAGCTGCGTAACGAGCAATAGAACGGGGTCACAGAAAGTGGCAACAATAAAAGCACAAAAAAGCGGCAGTGAATTGCCGCTTTTTGCTATTAACTGAAAAACGTTTGTGATGTTTTCAACACGTTTTTAAGTATTTATAAGCAAGTCACCTGTTAACTTAATACTTATCCCCGCTTGTCGGGGCTCAAACCATTCGACTGTTTTATTAAGTATTAGTGCCACAGGTTTATCATTAATATAAATTACTGGCACGCCATCGCGCTCCCACAAAGGCACTCGCCACACCTTAAACCAGTCTTTCAAACTTTTCGTCACGCTGGCAGCTTCGGGTTTTACTTTCAAAGCGCGTTTGTTTGTTTCCAGACGAATACACGGAATAGCTGAAGATGAAGTTGTGACGTTGTCTTTGAAGTAAGTATCCATCTCAGAGCCGCTAGTGTCTTCCACATCAACAACTATTACTATACCCAACCAAGGCAGCTGCACTGGCTTTCCGTTTTCAATGATCAGATATTTTTCCGGCAAGACCTGCTGTTTTTCAACCCAATATAAATCGTGTTGGAAACGTGCCACCTTTCCCCATTTGAAAAGCACTTCTGGCGTAGCGTCTTGTTTCGCTGAAAGCATTTTAATTACTTCATCAACTTGAGCTTTACTGGGCGGTAATTCAGCATGATTGGTAAACCACGCTCTTAATACATTGGCTTGCCATGGTACAGACAACGATGCCAATGCGTCACCGTTTAATTGGTTTTCAGATACCATACAACGCTGCAAGTGCTGCTGTGCTGTATCATTTAATAATACGGACTGCTGAGCGCATAATTCGGCGCTTCGACTTACCGTTTTTGCAAGCTTTGGCCAGCGCGCCACCAGCTGAGGGATAATGTCGTTACGCAAAAAATTTCTGTCAAAGCTATTTTGTGCGTTGGACTCATCTTCCACCCAAGCGATATTTTCTTGCTTGGCATATTGCACAATAGCTTGCTTTTCTAACGACAGCATAGGGCGCAAAACAAGTACACCATCGCGATAAGTCGCTTCGCCCATTGCAGCAAGGCCTTGAGGTCCGGCACCGCGTTTTAATTGAAGTAATACCGTTTCAAGCTGATCTTCGGCATGCTGCCCAAGCAGCAATACACCGTTAACTTCTTTACAAACGCGAAGCAGCGCTTCATATCGAGCTTTGCGCGCCTGAGCTTCAAGACTTGTTCGGTTTTCCTGCGCCACTTCAACAGTAGCAAGATGAAAATTAACGTCGCTCAAACGACACTGCAATTCACAGTGGCGTGCCCATGCGTCTGCGTTATCGCTTAACCCGTGGTGAACATGAACGGCATGTAGCTCTCCACCTTCTTGGTCTCGTAAGCTAACAGCGGCATGAAAGAGAACTGAAGAGTCTACACCGCCGCTGAATGCGACAACGAGCGGTGTATCGATAGCAAGGTTAAATTCGGTAAGTGTATGGGTTATACGCTTCGCTACATGTTTAGCTATGTGTGTAGCAACATGCTGTGCATTTACGGTATGCTCATGCGCGTTTTCTAATTCACTTTTCACAGATCAAAGTTCACTTACCGGCAATACCTCTATTACTTATTGAGCTTGAGATGTTTAGCAATAACCAAACGACATTAAGCGTGAATAACGCTCATCCATCAATTTGGTTTTATCTAACTCTTTTAGCTGGTTAAGTTGCTGCTTAATCACGGCTTTTAAGTTAGCCGCCATTGAGTTGTGGTCTCTATGGGCGCCACCTAACGGCTCTTCAACAATATTGTTAATTAGACCCAGTTCTTTAATTTGCGGTGCACTGACACCCATTGCCTCGGCAGCAAGTGGCGCTTTTTCAGCGCTTTTCCACAAAATAGAGGCACAGCCTTCAGGTGAAATTACAGAGTATGTGGAATATTGAAGCATATTCACACGGTCACCTACTCCAATTGCTAGTGCGCCGCCCGAACCACCTTCACCAATTACCGTACAAATGATAGGTACATTAAGCTCGGCCATTTCAAATAAATTCTTAGCAATCGCTTCACTTTGTCCACGCTCTTCAGCACCAACACCTGGGTATGCTCCCGGCGTGTCGATAAACGTAATAATAGGCATATTAAAACGTTCAGCCATTTTCATAAGGCGCAGCGCCTTACGATAGCCCTCGGGCTTCGGCATACCAAAGTTGCGCTTAATCTTTTCATGGGTATCGCGGCCTTTCTGATGACCTATCACCATTACCGGTTGGTCATCTAGCATTGCTGGGCCACCTACAATAGCCTTGTCATCTGCAAAAGCGCGATCGCCGGCTAGTTCATCGAACTCGGTAAAAATACGCGGAATATAATCAAGCGTATAAGGCCTCATTGGATGGCGGGCCAGCTGTGATACTTGCCATGCGCCAAGGTCAGAAAAGATCTTCTTGGTAAGTTCGGCACTTTTACCACGAAGCTTATTGATCTCTTCTTCAATACCTACATCAAATTCGCCACCTTGATTCACCAACCTTAGCTCTTCAATTTTTGCTTCTAATTCGGCTATTGGCTGCTCAAAGTCCAAAAACTGTATACTCATTTCATGTCCTATTCGTACTACGCTCGTCTATGCAAACGCGAGATGTCCAATCTATCGAACTCTGACCGCTAATGGTAGAGTATTGAAACGGCTTTTTCTCCCAAACACTGTTTGAGGTCGTGTAAGAGCTGATCTTCCGGTGTAACATACCATTTTGCTCCGCATGCGAGTGTAACTTCTGCATCGGGGTGTGTCACAGCCAGCTGAACAGGGCAACTTCCACCATTAAATGCCTGCAGGATAGATTGCATCTGACTCATTTTCTTTGGTTCAAGCAACTGGGTATCTATGTTTAGCGCCAGCGCTCTCGCGTTTTTCTCTCGTGCCTGAACAATGTCCATTACATCACGGGCGGTGATTGTATTGCCCCCAGAGAAATCATCAAAGCTGACCTGTCCCTTTATAAGCAAAATTCTGTCGTTTTCTAACACACTTTCGAACTGTTCGTACATATCGGGGAAGAAACGTACGTCTATTCTTGCACTCTTATCATCCAGTGTCACTATGGCCCAGCGACGGCCACGCTTGTTTGTCATTACGCGAACGCCAAGTACTAAACCCACCGCGCTTGCCATTTGATCCTTATTAGTAGGTTTCAAATCTACCAAACGGCCATCAGTATAATAGCGAAGCTCGTCTGCATACTGATTTATTGGGTGGCCGGTTAAATACAAGCCAAGCGTGTCTTTTTCACCCTCTAGCCATACTTTTTCTGGCCATTCAGGCACATCTGCAAAAGCTTGTTTCACATCTTCAGGCTCGGTGGTTAATAGTCCAAACATATCAGACTGACCAAACGACTCAGCCTTCGCATGTTGACCGGCTGCAGCCAGCGCTTCTGGTAGACTCGCCATAAGCGTGGCACGGTGCGGGCCTAAGTTGTCCATCGCGCCTGCGAGCACTAGCTTTTCTAATACCCGTTTATTAACGCGCTTAATATCTATTTTTGCACAAAAATCGAAAAGGTCTTTAAACGCACCCTGCGTTTCTCGCGCTTCAATTATGGCTTCAATTGGACCTTCACCCACACCTTTAATGGCACCGATACCGTAAACAATGCGCCCTTCGCTATCTACCGTGAACTTGTACTTACCCACATTTAAGTCTGGTGGTAAAATTTCAATACCCATGCGTTCGCATTCATCTACAAGGGTTACAATTTTATCGGTGTTGTCCATATCAGCCGACATTACCGCCGCCATGAACTCAGCCGGATAATGTACTTTTAGCCATAGTGTTTGATAAGACACCAATGCATATGCTGCAGAGTGCGATTTGTTGAAGCCGTAACCTGCAAACTTTTCTACCAAGTCGAAAATCTTCATCGCCAAATCTGGGTCGATGTTATTTCCCTTAGCACCATCGGCGAACGTACCGCGCTGCTTAGCCATTTCTTCTGGCTTTTTCTTACCCATTGCACGACGAAGTAAGTCGGCGCCACCAAGCGAGTAGCCCGCCATTTCCTGAGCTATCTGCATTACCTGTTCCTGATACAAGATAATGCCGTAGGTAGGCTCTAGAATTTCTTGCAAACACTCGTGCTGGTATTCAGCATCTGGGTAAGAGATTTCTTCGCGTCCGTGCTTACGGTCGATAAAATTATCTACCATGCCTGATTGCAATGGTCCAGGGCGAAATAGTGCTACCAATGCGATAATATCTTCAAAACAGTCGGGCTTAAGGCGCTTTATAAGCTCTTTCATACCGCGAGATTCAAGCTGGAATACTGCGGTGGTTTCTGCGTTTTGTAAGGTTCTAAAGCTTTTCGGATCTTCTAAAGGAATAGCACTGATATCTACATCAACGTTCTTCCCTTCTTTGATCATATCAATAGCCCACTGAATAATGGTGAGCGTTCTGAGGCCTAGGAAGTCGAATTTTACTAAGCCCGCAGTTTCAACGTCGTTCTTATCGAATTGTGTTACCGGGTTTTTACCTTCGTCATCGCAATAAAGTGGCGAGAAATCGGTAATGGTAGTTGGCGCTATTACAACACCACCGGCGTGCTTACCTGCGTTTCGCGTTACCCCTTCAAGAATACGCGCCATATCAATAAGGTCTTTTACTTCCTCATCGCTGTCGTACACTTCGGGCAACTGTGGCTCTGCGGCAAACGCCTTTTCAAGCGTCATGCCCGGGTCGGGTGGAATAAGTTTAGAAATTCTATCAACAAAACCGTAAGGATGGCCTAAAACTCGACCTACATCGCGCACAACCGCTTTTGCCGCCATCGTACCAAAGGTAATGATTTGCGATACCGCCTGACGACCGTAAAGCTCAGCAACGTGGTCGATTACTTCGTCTCGTCTATCCATACAGAAGTCGACGTCGAAGTCTGGCATTGATACACGTTCGGGGTTTAAGAATCGCTCGAATAGCAGGTCAAATTCCAATGGATCGAGGTCGGTGATTTTAAGCGCATAAGCCACTAATGAGCCAGCACCAGAGCCACGGCCAGGGCCTACTGGAATACCGTTATCCTTACTCCATTGAATGAATTCCATTACGATAAGGAAGTAACCTGGGAAACCCATTTGGTTTATTACTTCAAGCTCTATACGCAAGCGATCATCGTATTCCGGTCGCTTTTCTTTTCTTACATTTTCATCGGGAAATAAGAACTCAAGGCGCTCTTCTAAGCCTTCTTCGGATACTTTAACCAAGAAGTCTTCCGTGGTCATACCGCCCGTGGGAAACTGGGGTAAGAAGTATTCATTTAATCGAACGGTAACGTTACAGCGCTTTGCTATTTCAACGGTATTTTCTATTGCTTCTGGAATATCGCTAAACAGCTCAATCATTTCATCAGCGGTGCGCAAGTATTGCTGGTCGCTGTAGCGTTTAGGGCGACGGCTATCGTCTAACGTGTAACCATCGTGAATACACACGCGAATTTCGTGTGCATCAAACCCTTCTTGATTAATAAAACAAACTTCATTAGTTGCTACAACAGGTAGGCTTTGGGCTTCAGCAAACTCAACGGCCAAGTGAAGGTAATCTTCCTCGCCTGCCCTGCCGGTACGAATAAGCTCTAAATAAAAACGGTCTGGAAAATGGGTTTTATAAAACGCTAAGGCACCCTCAAGAATTTTGGCGTTATTCTTCATCAAACCCACGCCAATATCACCGTGCTGCGCACCCGAAAGCACAATAACCCCTTCACTGTGTTCAGCAAGCCACTCTTGATCGATGACAGCTCGATGTGACAAATGCCCACGAAGGTATGCTTTAGATATAAGAATGGTAATGTTCTTATAGCCTTCATTGTTCATCGCTAAAAGCGTGAGTCTGAAGGGTTCGTCGCCAAAAATATCGTTGGTTACCCAGAAATCAGTACCGATAATGGGTTTAATGCCTAAGTTGTGCGCCTCAGAATAGAACTTCACCAAACCACACATATTCATTTGATCAGTGATTGCCACAGCGGGCATTTCAAGGGCCGACACTTTGCCCAATATAGGCTTAACTTTATTAAGCCCATCCATCATTGAGAAGTCGCTGTGAACGCGTAAATGAATAAATGGCGATGACATGATGTTATTTCTCTTCAAGTAACGCTTTAACGGGTTTGAAACTCTTACGATAACAATCTAACACACCAAATTCAGCAATGGCTTCAAAATGTGCTTTTGTGGGGTAACCTTTGTGACCGGCAAAGTTATACTGCGGATAGGCCTCGTGCAGCGTCAGCATATCACTGTCTCGCTCAACTTTAGCAATAATAGATGCTGCAGAAATTTCAGCATGTAAGCTATCGCCTTTTACCACGGCTTCAGCATTGTAACGCCATTGTGGAACACGGTTGCCATCTACACGCACAAAGTCAGGAGTAACAGCTAAACCATCCACCGCGCGGGTCATGGCAAGCATAGTTGCGTGAAGAATATTAAGCTCGTCAATCTCTTCGGGACTTGCGCGCCCAATGTGCCAATACAAGGCTTTTTCTTTAATCTCAGCGGCAAGGGCTGTACGCTTTTTTTCACTCAGCTTTTTTGAGTCGGTTAGCCCTTCAATAGGGTTGGCTGGGTCTAGTATTACGGCAGCGGTAACAACATCACCCACTAATGGGCCACGCCCAACTTCGTCTACTCCGGCAATTAAATTATGCAAACAATTCCTCCACGACGGCTTTTGCAGCTGTTTTATCAGCATTGCATTTTAGCGTATGGTGGAGGTCGGTGAAACGGGAAATAAGGGCTGAATTGTCACTTTCGAAGAAGTTAAGAAGTTGACTGCTCATATTATCGGCATTCACTTCTTCTTGTAGTAGTTCGGGAATAATCGCTTCGTTTGCCAATAAATTAGGCAAGGTAAAGAAGGGGGCTTTGTATAAGCGCTGCATGATTTTATAGGTAAGTGGCGCAAGCTTGTACGCTGCAACCATTGGCCTTTTACACAGCATTGCTTCAAGTGTAGCGGTGCCCGACGCCAATAAGATAGCGTCGCTGGCTATCATGGCATCTCGCGCTGTTCCCTGAGTTACTGTGATAGGCAAACGCTGCTCTGCATTGTTGGTATCTTTAAGTAGACTCTGAATTTGCTCAAGACGATGTACGTTTGCCGCAGGAATAACAAAATGAATGTCAGGCCGCTGCTTATGAATAAGCTCAATAGTGTCGAGAAAAACGGGAAGTAAGGTATCAACTTCGCCTCGTCTAGAGCCAGGCAACACAGCTAATACTCTACTGTCTTGGTCAAGTCCAAGGGCTAAACGTGAAGCGCTTTGGTCGGGTTCAAGGGCGATAGAATCAGCCATTGTGTGACCCACAAAGGTGTAAGGTACATTGTATTTGTCGTACACCTGCTGTTCAAAAGGAAACAGGCCTAATACGCGATTAGCGGCTTTTGCGATTTTGTGGATACGCTTTTCACGCCACGCCCAAACGGTGGGACTAACGTAATGCATCGTTTTAATACCCTTAGCCTTCAGTGCCTTTTCAACACGCAGATTAAAGTCGGGGGCATCAATACCTACAAAAATATCTGGGGGGGTTTTCTCAAAATGTGCAAGAAGCTGCTTTTTTACTTTTAGAATGGAGGGAAGATGAGACAGTACTTCAACCAATCCCATCACCGATAAAGTTTCCATATCAAATAAACTATGAAAACCTTGCTCAATCATATGCTGACCACCAATACCTTCGATAATTGCATCAGGGTATTGACGTTTTAATTCAGCCACCATGCCGGCTGCAAGAACATCGCCAGAGGGCTCTCCGGCAACCATGCCGATTCTTAATGGCTTTGTCATGACTAGCGGATAATGCCTCGCTCTGCATTTTTCAAGAAGGTTACCATGCGTTCAACGCCTGGATATTGAGCTGCAGGCTCAGCAAGCTTTGCTAGCGCTTCATCAATAGTATTGCCTTCACGATAAATCGCTTTGTAAGCGCGTTTTATAGCCATCACTTCATCTTTAGCAAAGCCGCGACGCTTTAACCCTTCCGAGTTAATACCCTGCGGAATATTTTTCTGGCCACTTACCATTACGAATGGTGGTACATCGCGAAGAATAATGCCGCCTGCGCCCAAGAAGGCGTGCGCGCCAATTTTACAAAACTGATGAATGCCAACAGCACCGCCCACAATAACGAAATCGTCCATGTGAACATGGCCTGCTACCGCAACATTGTTGGCAATAATAATATCGTCGCCCAACACACAGTCGTGTGCAATATGTGCATTAGCCATGAATAAGCCCCTAGAGCCTATAATGGTAATGCTATTGTCTTGAACAGTACCTCGATGCACAGTGACACCTTCACGAAACTCATTATCATCACCGATAACCAGCTCGGTAGGTTCGCCCGCGTATTTCTTGTCTTGGCAATCTTCACCAATAGAAGAAAATTGATAAAACTTGTTATTTTTACCGATACGCGTGGGGCCGCGCACCACCACATGTGATTTCAGTATACAACCGTCGCCAATGGTGACGTTGTCGTCTACCACACAAAATGGGCCTATGGTGACGTTGTCACCAATGATTGCAGTTTCAGAAACTACAGCAGAAGGATGGATCACGTTATGCTATCTCTCTCATCGCACACATAAATTCTGCACTGCATGCTATGTCGCCATCGACGCTTGCAGTACCTTTAAATTTCCAAATCCCTCTGCGTTCTTTCACCAAAGCCACGTCAAACTCTAAGCGGTCACCCGGCACAACCGGACGCTTGAAGCGCGCATTATCAATCCCTGCATATAAATATAGCTTATCGTTCTTTCCCATGGTTTTAAAACCTAGCACACCCGCAGCCTGTGCCATCGCTTCTAGGATAAGCACACCAGGAAAGATAGGCTGTTCAGGAAAGTGGCCCATAAAGCAAGGTTCATTAATAGTAATGTTTTTATATGCCTTGATAGACTCACCCAGCACATAATCCGTTACACGATCAACCAACAGAAATGGATACCTATGAGGTAACAACGCCAAAATTTCTTGAATTTCGATGGTATTGAGTGAATTGGTCAAAAACTTTCTCCTATGTACAAGCATGACCTACAACTGATTTATGGTCAAACTCGCCGTGAAAACTGAAAACGGCGGCAACCATACGCTGTTAAGCGTGAAAAACAAATCAGACCAACACCTTTTGGGTGTTGGTCTGACAAAATAGTTTTTGTACTACCAACCTTGGTAGAAGATTAGTTTGCTTTGCTAACCTGATTTAGTACTTGCTCAGACAGGTCATGCTCTTCTTTAGCAAAAGCAACCGCGCCTGCATTAAGTACTACGTCGTAGCCTTGCTTCGCTGCAACGGTATCAATAGCTTGCTTGATAAGACCAAGAAGCTTGTTACGCTCTTCGTTACTACGACGTTGAATGTTCTGCTGTAAAGGCTGGCCTTTCTTAGAAAGCTCTTCACGAACTGTAAGAATTTTTTGCTCTAGCTCTTTTTTCTCAGCATCGCTCATTGTTGCAGCATCACGCTGAAGGCGCTCTGCATAGAACTGACCGTCGCGCTGAAGTTGATTTACTTCTTCAAGCTGGTCTTTAAATTCAGCCTGAATGGCATTTTGGATTTCAGCAGCCTGAGGCATTGCCTGAAAAATGCCTTGCACATCGACTACGGCAATTTTCTGCTCCGCCATTACAGACGTACTTACTAAAGCGCTACCCAACATTGCACCTGCAACGATATGTTTAACCAACTGTTTCAAAAGGAACTCCTTTTTGCGTCTTTTATTATGAGGCGCGTTTTTCTTGCGCCCATCTTAATGTTTAGAAAGTTTGACCGATATTGAAGGTAAAGAATCGTGCGTCGTCACCTTCTCGCTCTGTAATTATTTTAGAGAAACTAAATACCATAGGCCCCATCGGTGAAACCCACTGAACAGAGACACCTGCCGAGCTACGATACAGACTCCAGTCAGAATAGTCCAACAGCTCATCGCCGAAGCGCTGATTTGGATTAACCTCAAGCTGACTATAACGGTCGAAATCAAACTCAGTATCCCATACGTTACCGATGTCCACAAACAAACTTGTACGAACTGAGTTATCCATTTCTTCTTCAACGAATGGCGTCGGTACAATTAACTCTACACCACCAAGTGCCATCGCGTTACCACCAAGGCTTCGCTGAGACCATGATACGAGTGCGTTGTTAGGGTCGCCAGGGAACACTTCGCCATCAGGGCCGGTTACACCGCCTGTTGTAGCTAGTGAAACGCCTCGCGGACCTACCGTGTTGTTTTCAAAGCCACGTAGTGAATCTGCACCACCAGCAGTAAAGTTTTCAGTGAACGGAAGGATTTGCTCGTTACCGTTAATATCACCGTAACCGTTACCGTAACCTAAACGAATTCGAGTAAGTAATGACCAACGTTGATTACGTGTTAACGGGAAGTACCACTTACCGTCGAATACGCTTTTGAAGTAATTAACGTCAGAGTTTGGTGTAGTGATGCTAAATGAAGCACGCTGCGTTGAACCCGCAGTTGGGAACAAACCGCGGTTTAGCGTTGAACGACTCCAGCTAACACTTGCTAGAAAACTGCTATAGCTGATAGCTGCATCAGGATCTGCACCATTGGTGAATTGGTTATAAAAACGCTCTGTTTGCTCGAAGAACCCCCTATTGAAAAGTTCTACGTCGCTGTACGTTAGACCAAAGTTGATTCGGTTGAATTCGTTAATTGGATAACCAATGTTGGCGCCCAAAGAATAACGCTTCGAGTTGTACTGAATAACGTTAAAGTCGGAACCATCGAATTCACTGTATCCAATTGAACCACCCAAGCTGATGCCATCAATGGTAAAGAATGGATCGTTGTACGTTGCCTGGATCGATTGTTGGAACGCGGTTGTATTCAAGTTAATACCAACTCGTTTACCGGTTCCAAGAAAGTTGTCTTGCTGAATACCCGCTTGCAGGCTTAATCGCGTTCTATCACCATAGCCGATACCAGCATTGAACGAGCCAGATGGCTGCTCTTTTACGCTGAAGTTAACATCAACTTTGTCTTCAGAACCAGGAATTCGAATCGTTTCAAACTCCACTTCTTCCATATAAGTTAAACGAGACAACTGGTTTTTTGAAGACTCAAGAAGACCGTTAGATAACCATGTGCCTTCCATTTGACTAACGTTCTGACGAAGCACTTCATCTGCCGTTACTACGTTTCCGTTAAACTTGATACGGTTAACATAGATACGCTTACCTGGGTCTACCGATAGCGTAAGCTTTACCGTTTTATCTTCATCGTTAATATCCGGCACTGTCGTTACCGTTGGGTATGCATATCCAAATCGACCAAGATATTTACTGATAAACTCTTCGGTGTACGTCACTTCCGCTTGGTTATAAAGCTCGCCAGACGTAAGCGGCAACACACGTTCTATATATTCTTCGTGACCCAGAACATCACCCACCAACTCAACTTCAGAGATAGTGTACTGTTCACCTTCTGACACGTTCATCGCAATATAAATGCCTGACTTCTCGGGTGTCATTGACACTTGAGTAGAGTCAACATTAAAGCGCAGATAACCTCTATCTAAATAGAAATTACGTAACGTTTCCATGTCACCTTGCAATGTTTGCTGCTGGTAACGGGTTTCTGAAAGGAAATCCCACCATGGCGTGTCGTACTGAAGCTCAAAAGCCTCCATAAGCTCAGCGTCAGAGAAAAGATTATTACCAACAATATTGATCTGCTCAATTGCTGCCGCATCACCTTCTTCAAACAGAAGTTTAAGATCAACACGATTACGTGGTAATGGCGTAATAATTGCCGTTACATCGGCGTTGTATTTACCGATGCTGTAGAAGAAATCTTTTAAGCCATTTTCGATTGACGTTAATACGGTTTTATCAAGCGGCTCACCCAGTCTTACACCATTGCCATCTAGGCTCTCTTGAAGCTGTTCATCTTTGATGTCGTCATTGCCTTCAAAGATGATATTACTGATGGTCGGGCGCTCAGCTACGCGAACAACTAGCGTATTGCCATCACGTAGAATTTCTACGTTCTCAAAGTGAGTAGATGAGTAAAGCGAACGAATAAGTTGCGTTACCCTAAATGTATTTAGCTCGTCGCCAACTTGTACGGGCAAGTATGTTAACGCTGCACCAAGTGCAACACGTTGCAAGCCTTCTACACGAATATCTTCAACAACGAACTCACTGTCTTGCGCCGCAGCATTGGCAAAGCTAGCACTGGAAAGAATGGCTCCGGCTGCTACTAACTGTTTTAACTTCATCTATTTTTCTTTTCCTGGCCGCGTTTTTATATTTACTGTTTTGTACTTCCTGATTTCAATCAGGTTATGCGAGCAATATCGTTAATAATAGCGATACCCATAATCGTAAACAGAAGCACGCCACCTATTCTGTATCCCCACTCCTGAACCGCCTCGGGCACAGGTTTGCCAGTGATCAACTCTGCGGTATAAAACATCAGATGACCACCATCAAGCATGGGCAAGGGTAATAAATTTATAATGCCTAAATTCACGCTAATTAAGGCTAGAAAACTCAAGAAATAGGCAAGCCCGTAACCAGCACTTGTTCCCGCTCCTTGAGCTATTGAGATAGGCCCGCTTAAGTTCTTCACCGATACATCGCCGGTTACTAGCTTTCCTATCATCTCGACACTAAGTGTCATAAGACGCCATGTTTTATCAAGCGCCTTTGTTATTGCCTCTATAATGCCATATTGATGTGTAAACACATACCCCTGTGGCCAAGGCTCAAACGTTGGGCTTACGCCAAGATAACCACTTTGCCCTTGTGGCGTATCACGGCGCGCTATCGTGGCACGTAGCGTTTGTAGTTGTCCATCCCTTTCAACATCTAATGCAATTGTTTGCCCAGGGTTGTCTACAATGTAATCAACCAGTGCATTCCACGATGCTAATGCGTTACCGTCTAACGCGACTAACTTGTCTCCAGGTTGAAGACCTGCTTGCGCTGCAGCACTCCCCTCTCCAACAAATCCTACTGTTAGTGTTGGGTCAGGTCTAAACGGTGTAAGCCCCAAGCTGCTTAATGGAGACTCGATATCTGGGTCAAAGTTCCAACCATTCAATGTAAATGTCAGCTCTTTTTCGACATTTGATGAATTTTTAACCGTTACTACCGCAGTTTCACTGCCTATGTTAGAAACCACCTCTAGATTAACGGCTTCCCAATCAGGTGTGCTTCGACTGCCTACTTTAATAATTTCATCGCCAGGCTGAATACCCGCAAGTGCTGCAATGCTTTGAGGTTCAACGTCTTTTACTACAGGCTTTACGGTTTCAAGACCTACCAAATACATTAGCCACAACGCAAAAAAGGCAAAGACAAAATTAACACCTGGCCCAGCAGCAATAATTGCCATACGCTGCAACACGGGCTTATTGTTAAATGCCTTGTCCGCTTTGTCAGCCGGCACGTCGTCAATACGTTCATCCAACATGCGAACATAGCCACCTAGTGGGATCATAGCGATCACGTATTCCGTACCCGACTTACTTAACTTGCGCCATATGGGCTTTCCAAAACCAATTGAAAATCTCTCAACCTGAACACCGCAGCGACGCGCTATGTAGAAGTGCCCCCACTCATGAACAGCAACTAAAATACCAAGGGCAATAATGAAAGCGCCCAAACTCCAAAAGAATGCTAGCACTGGAATTTACCTCGAATGATTTCGTTAGCTTTCGTTCTTGCTAATGCGTCTTGCTCGACGATTTGTTGTATTGAATTTACAGACACCGATGCCATAGCATTTAATGTGGCGTCGTTCACATCTGCGATATCACAAAACTGAATATTGCCTAACAGAAAGTGCTCTACCGCCACTTCATTAGCCGCGTTTAAACGCGTTGTAGCACATTGACCTTCGCGACAAGCATCAATAGCCAACTTAAGGTTTGGGTAGCGCTCAAAACATGGGGTTTGAAATGTGAAGTCAGAAACCGCTGCAAAGTCGAGCGGCGAAACGCCAGCATCGATACGCTCTGGATAAGCCAAGCCATGCGCAATGGGCGTGCGCATATCTGGGTTCCCCATCTGCGCAATCACAGAACCATCAACGTATTGAACCATCGAGTGAATAATACTTTGAGGATGAATAACCACATCGATATCATCTGCACCCGCGCCAAACAGCCAGCATGCTTCAATAAACTCAAGCCCTTTGTTCATCATAGTGGCAGAGTCGATAGTAATTTTTCTTCCCATGGACCAATTTGGATGAGTGCTCGCCTCATCAATAGTTATGGCCTTGAAGGTGTCGAGAGCACGAGAGCGAAAAGGTCCACCAGATCCCGTCAGCAGAATTTTATGTATACCTGACGAGGCAAAGTCGCCATATTGATAGTCATGCGGTAAGCACTGGAAAATAGCGTTATGTTCGCTGTCTATAGGAAGTAGCGTGGCACCACTTTGGTTGGCGGCTTCAATAAAGAGCGCGCCGGACATGACAAGGGCTTCCTTGTTGGCTAACAGTACCCGTTTACCTGCTTTCACGGCTGCAAGGGTTGGTAATAACCCAGCCGCTCCAACAATGGCCGCCATAACAGAATCGACTTCAGGCGCACTAGCTACATCTTCAAGTGCCTGTTGGCCACACAATACTTCTGCAGCAACCCCCATTTGCTTAGCGATGTCACAAGCGTCTTGATAAAGCGATTCATCGGCAACCACAACATAGCGAGGTGCAAATTTAAGCGCCTGTTCCATCAAAAGTGTAAGCTGTGAGTTCCCTGTTATCGCGAAAACGCGATACTTTTCAGGGTGTCGACTTATAACGTCTAGTGTATTACAACCAATGGAGCCTGTGGCTCCTAACACTGTTACTGTTTGCATTACGCCATCCACGTTACATAGCAAAACGCGAAAACAGGGAATGCCGCAGTTAAGCTGTCAATACGGTCTAAAACGCCACCGTGACCTGGAAGGATCTTACCGCTGTCTTTAATTCCTGCACAACGCTTAAGCATGCTTTCATTCAAATCGCCAAGCGCTGACACAGCAACTGTGACGCCACCAATGGCAAGGTGCAACCAAATGCGTGAAGGTTCAACCTGATAGTGCAAAGCAGCAAACGCAATAATAGCAAAAGAAGCGGCAATACCGCCAAGAAGCCCTTCTAGGCTTTTTCCTGGTGATACATTAGGACGTAGTTTGTGGCGACCAAATTTAACGCCTACAAAAAACGCACCTATATCAGCAGCCCAAACTATACCCAGCACGTAAAACATCAGTGACGCGCCATAGAAAGGGTCAACATCATGTAAACTAGTACGCAGCGCAACAACCGCCACCCATGTTGGAATAAGTGTTAACGCACCAAAAATAGTTCTTACACTTTTACTATCTCGCCAAAATTTTGAGTACTTTGGATAAGCAAGCACCATAAATAAAGACGCTATCCACCAGAAAACAGAGAGCGTTAAAATGGCGCGATAAAGGCCGTGCAACTGGCCTTGATACCATATGGTTTCAGCATCGACAATGAACGAGAGTAAAATACAGAAGAGAAAGGCGCCAGCCATGTAGAGAAGCTTTTTAGGTCGTTCGCAAACACCTGACATATTTGCCCATTCATAGGCACCAATACCTACAACGCCAGCAATGGCAATTTCGAACCAAAAAATGGGGAGAAATAAAATAGCGTAAAGCGCCAACGGCGCAAGAATTAATGCAGTTATTATTCGTTGTTTTAGCATAGTTTGCCCTTGGCTAGTGTTACCAGGGCAAGCCTGATAATTGCCTGCATGGTCTTAACCATCGGCTTTGACAACCTGTTCACCGGTAAGGCCGAATCGGCGTTGGCGAACTTTGAAATCGTCTACGGCTTGTTGAAACACGTCTTCGTTGAAGTCGGGCCATAGTACGTCGGTAAAATAGAGTTCGGCGTACGCACATTGCCACAACAAGAAATTGCTGATGCGATGTTCACCACCGGTTCGGATGAGAAGATCGAGTTCTGGCAACTCGGCTGTAGACGTAAACGAGTTAAACAACTCTTCGTTTATGTCAGCCTCTTTGACTTCGCCCGTTTTCACTTGTGCGGCAAGCTGCTTAGCTGCATTTACGATATCCCAACGGCCGCCGTAATTTGCTGCAATGTTCAGCACAAGTTCGCTGTTGTCCTTCGTCATTTCTTCTACTTTGTGAATTTTTTCGACAAGTTTTGCATCGAAACCATTCACATCGCCAATGACTTTTAATCGCACGCCGTTCTTATTTAGCTTTTTGGCTTCACTGTTTAACACTAGGTTGAACAGCTCCATCAATACACTAACCTCCTCTTCTGGGCGCTTCCAGTTTTCACTAGAGAAAGCAAACAGCGTTAGCGATTCAATATTGTTTTGACGCGCGAAGCGAACTACTGCGCGCACAGAATCAACACCGGCCTTATGGCCAAATGTACGAATTTTCCCTTTCTTTTGCGCCCAACGACCGTTGCCATCCATGATAATAGCAACGTGCTTAGGGCCAGCAGCTTCCGCTGGCGCCTTCGCTTCGGTTGGTTTGGTCGCGTTAAACAACTTTCCAATCATACTAATTACTTATACTTCCATTAACTCTTTTTCTTTGTCAGCAAGCATGCTGTCAACTTTCTTAATGAACTCGTTAGTAATTGATTGGATGTTTTCTTCAGCGGCACGACTCTCGTCTTCACTGATTTCTTTTTCTTTCAGCAGGTCTTTTACATCACCATTGGCATCACGGCGAATGTTACGGATTGCAACGCGACCGCCTTCTGCTTCATTACGTACAACGCGAATTAGGTCTTTACGACGCTCTTCGGTAAGTGGAGGAAGTGGGATGCGAATTGAACCACCTGCACTCATCGGGTTAAGACCCAAGTCAGATTGCATGATGGCCTTTTCAACTGCTTGAATAGCGCTTTTATCAAATACAGTTAGCGCTAGTGTGCGGCTGTCTTCAGCAACTACGTTAGCAACCTGCTTTAGCGGAGTATCAACACCATAATAAGGCACCATAATGCCGTCTAGAAGGCTTGGGTGCGCACGACCCGTACGAATTTTGCTGAATTGGCCCTTAAGTGAAACTAGGCTCTTTTCCATACGCTCTTGCGCATCTAATTCAATTTCATCAATCACGATTTGTATCCTATTGTTCTTAATTAACCGTTGTCAGTGTGGCGGATAACAGTGCCTTCTTTTTCACCCATCACTACACGCTTAAGACAACCTGGCTTGTTCATGTTGAATACACGAATAGGTAAGCTGTGGTCGCGTGCAAGAGTAAACGCTGACAAGTCCATTACTTTTAATTCTTTTTCCAACACTTCTTGGTATGACAGTTCATCATACAATGTTGCTTCTGGGTTTTTAACAGGGTCATCGCTGTATACGCCGTCTACTTTTGTTGCTTTAAGCACCGCGTCAGCTTCAATTTCGATACCGCGCAAACATGCGGCAGAGTCTGTCGTAAAGAAAGGATTACCTGTGCCTGCAGAAAAAATAACAACACGGCCTGATTTAAGAAGGCTTATAGCTTCTGCCCAATTGTAAGCATCACAAACGCCGTTAAGTGGAATAGCAGACATCATTCGTGCATTAACGAACGCTCTATGAAGCGCATCGCGCATCGCTAAGCCGTTCATTACGGTTGCAAGCATACCCATATGATCGCCCACTACACGGTTCATACCAGCTTTTGCTAGACCTTCACCGCGGAATAAGTTACCACCACCAATAACAAGACCAACTTGAACACCAAGTTCAACCAACTCTTTGATCTCTTGCGCCATTCTATCAAGCACTTTAGGGTCTATGCCAAAGCCTTCTTCACCCATAAGGGCTTCACCGCTAAGTTTTAACAGAATGCGACGGTATGCTGATTTTGGTGTGATACTCATAATTTGGAATGTCCTCGTAAACCCAGTTTGTCCTATATTCTCTCAAAATATTGCGTTAGAAAACATAGGACAAGCCGTTTTAAAAGCCTTGTTACTACTGTTGCACAAGATTAGCTTTACATTGATATAAAGCAATGGCAACAATAATGATAGACAGCTATAAAAAAGCACCTCCGAAGAGGTGCTTTGTAGTTTATCTAACTATTGCGTTATGCAAAAGATAAACGCTCAATTATTTCTTAGCAGCTTCCATTTGAGCAGCTACTTCAGCAGCGAAGTCTTCAGTCTTCTTCTCGATGCCTTCACCAACTTCGAAACGTACGAAGTTGATTACGTCTGCGCTGTTGTTCTTAAGAAGTTCAGCAACAGAGATTGAAGGGTCTTTAACGAAAGGTTGACCAGTCAAGCTCACTTCACCAGTGAACTTCTTCATGCGGCCTGCAACCATTTTCTCAGCGATATCAGCTGGCTTACCAGACTGGATAGCGATTTCGATTTGGATTTCTTTCTCTTTCTCAACAACTTCTGCCGGAACGTTTTCAGGCTTAACAAATTGCGGGCTTGCAGCTGCAACGTGCATTGCAACGTCTTTAGCTAACTCGTCGTCACCACCAGTAAGGATAGAGATAACGCCGATACGACCGCCGTGGATGTAAGCACCTAGTGTGTCACCTTCAACGTTGATAACACGACGTGGAGAGATGTTTTCACCAATTTTAGCAACTAGCGCATCACGTACTTCGCTAACTTTA
Organism: Alteromonas sp. S167; assembly: GCF_036864375.1. Taxonomy (NCBI): domain Bacteria; kingdom Pseudomonadati; phylum Pseudomonadota; class Gammaproteobacteria; order Alteromonadales; family Alteromonadaceae; genus Alteromonas; species Alteromonas sp. S167. The sequence continues at coordinate 201,810 of NZ_JAZETR010000001.1, read as the reverse complement.
GCGCCGTTCATTTCAGCGTCGTTAAGAGCTTCAATATCGTTGATGTTGTTAGCTGCCGCTACTTCTAGAAGCTCGTTACCGAACTTAAGGAAGCCTTCGTCACGTGCAACGAAATCAGTTTCACAGTTAAGTTCAAGCATAGTCGCACGACCCGCTTCAACTTTAGTAAGGATTACACCTTCAGCTGCGATACGACCAGCTTTTTTAGCTGCTTTCGCTTGACCTGATTTACGCATGTTTTCAATGGCTAGCTCAATGTCACCATCCGTTTCAACCAGGGCTTTTTTACAATCCAGCATACCTGCGCCAGTACGCTCGCGCAGTTCTTTAACTAGTGCTGCAGTCACTGCCATTTTTCAATTCCTCAGCATTAAATATAAAATTCGTTAGGTAAAAGGGGCGATATCGCCCCTCTCAATACGGTTCGTATTGTAGTACCGTCATATTATCTACATATGACAGTCAGCAATCAGAATTACTCTGCTGCTTCTACGAAGTCGTCTTGCTCAGCTTGTACTTCAAGGTTGCTTTCGCGACCTGAGTTGATAGCGTTTGCAGCTGCATCCAAGTAAAGTTGGATAGCACGGATAGCATCGTCGTTACCAGGGATGATGTAATCAACACCGTCTGGGTTAGAGTTAGTATCAACTACACCAACAACAGGAATACCTAGGTTACGCGCTTCAGTGATAGCAATGTGCTCGTGATCTGCGTCGATAACAAAGATTGCGTCTGGTAGACCGCCCATATCTTTGATACCACCAAGGCTGTTTTCAAGCTTGTCCATTTCACGCTGTAGCATTAGCGCTTCTTTTTTAGTTAGCTTTTCAAACGTACCGTCTTGGCTTTGTTGCTCAAGGTCTTTAAGACGCTTGATTGACTGACGTACTGTTTTCCAGTTAGTCAACATACCACCTAACCAACGCTTGTTTACGTAGTACTGGTCGCACTTAAGAGCAGCTTCTTTAACTGCTTCGCCAGCTGCGCGCTTAGTACCAACGAAAAGGATTTTACCTTTCTTAGACGCAACACCTGAAAGGTAGTTAAGTGCGTTGTTGAAAAGTGGAACCGTTTTTTCAAGGTTGATGATGTGAACTTTGTTACGTGCGCCGAAGATGAAAGGCTTCATCTTTGGGTTCCAGTAACGAGTTTGGTGACCGAAATGCACACCGGCTTTCAGCATGTCACGCATAGAAACATTAGCCATTTTATTTTCCTCTTGGGGTTAGGCCTCCATATACCCCTTGTATCGATCCAGACCAACCTAGATTGAGCTGAACACCCCGATACGAAGTGACGGTATATGTGTGTTTTAATAAAATAAATTTACCCTCAAAAACGGCGCCTTTCGCTTGGTGTAAACACTAAGAAAAATTGAGCTTTCCGTCAGGGCGCGCGCTTTATACCACAACAAGCACTTGAGCTCAAGTTTTCGCGCTTAAACCGTATCTTTTTTCTGAGTAAAGGTTGCGTTAGGTAGCGTGTTTTTCTTTTAAAGTATTCAGCCAAACTAAAGCAGGCTGATTAACTTACCGACACATAAAATTAACCATAATTTACAGCAACTTACTCAGAATGACCTGATTAATGTTATACTGCGTAAAATAGTTATTAATTACAGATTTTAACTTTAACGAGTTGAGAGGCGCTGTGTCAGCAATTATCAAAACCCCTGAAGAAATCGAAAAAATGCGCGTCGCTGGTAAGCTAGCGGCAGAAGTTCTAGAAATGATCACGCCGCATGTTAAAAAAGGTGTGACAACAGATGAGTTAAACACCATCTGTCACGACTATATTGTTAACGAGCAACAGGCAATTCCCGCTCCGTTAAATTATGGTCATCCGCCATTTCCTAAATCTATTTGTACGTCGGTAAACCACTGTATTTGCCACGGCATTCCGTCTGACAAAAAATTGAAAGATGGCGATATCATAAATATTGATGTCACCGTAATTAAAGACGGTTACCACGGCGATACGTCTAAAATGTTTGTGGTAGGCAAGCCTTCTATTCTTGCAGAGCGTCTTATCCGCATCACTCAAGAATGTTTGTACCAAGCCATTGAACAAGTGAAGCCGGGTATGCGCCTTGGCGACATTGGCCACATTTGCCAAACCCATGCAGAAAAGCATAACTATTCAATTGTGCGTGAATATTGCGGTCACGGTATAGGCGCAAGTTTCCATGAAGAACCACAAATAGTGCACTACGGCAAGCCGGGAACGGGTGACGTTTTAGAGCCAGGCATGTGCTTTACCATCGAGCCAATGGTAAACGCGGGCAAGCGCTATTCAAAAGTACTTCCCGACCAGTGGACGGTAGTCACAAAAGACCGTAGCTTGAGTGCCCAATGGGAACACACATTATTAGTTACGGAAACCGGTGTTGAGGTGCTGACACTGCGAGAAGATGAAACACTACCACGTATAATTTCTCACAGTTAGAGCTTTGCCTTCGGCATTAATTTAAAAGCAGTAAGTCTTTTCTTACTGCTTTTTTTATTTCTGATTTAAATAACTTATCGCTAAAAAGCAGCTTTCTTTCGTTTCACTTCACACTTGCCATTTTCATGTAAGCCGCGTCTTATTTGGCCTGCTGTTGCACTCTTCTGTAATCAAGACTTTCAACTGAAACATTTTCGTAACATAACACCATAAATATTCACATTTAACCTTGAATTATGCATCTATAGGCTACTGCGAAAACTCGACAATTCGTGATATTGTTCATGGTGTTTAAAAACAAATCTATGTAAAAGGTGTATTTTGAACCTGCCATCACTGATTAAAAACATCGATGCTATTACTTCAGTAGACGATATCCCAGCGATTAAACGCTGTGTTGAAGACAGCTACTCTTGGATCACGACATCATTTGATAGCACACCCGTAAATCAGCTGGTCACCGGCAGAGCACAATTCGTTGATGCACTTTTATGCCATTTGTGGCAACTGTATGGTTTGGATACAGTGAGCGAGCTAGCGCTTTGCGCCGTAGGCGGTTACGGGCGAGGCCACCTTCAGCCACATTCCGATATTGATTTACTGATAGTAAGTAAGAAAAAACTCAAGCAAGAAGCACAAGAGAAGATTGGCCAGTTCATTACCCTATTATGGGACATCAAGTTAGATGTGGGGCAATCTGTTCGCACGATAAAAGAAACCGTAAAGCTTGCCAAAGACGATATCACTATTGCCACAAACCTTGTTGAAAGCCGTTTGCTTTGCGGATGTGAAAACACGTTTGAAAAATTATGGGAAGACGCCAACGGACGAAACTCTTGGAGCAGTAAGGCTTTCTTTTCGGCAAAATATGAAGAGCAAAAGAAGCGCCATGCAAAGTTTAACGGCACAGCTTACAACCTAGAGCCAAATATCAAAGAAAACCCGGGCTGTTTGAGAGATATACAGTCGATTGGCTGGGTTGCCAAAAAGCACTTTAAAGAATACGACGGCTGGAATTTAGTCGGTCACGGCTATTTTACCGAGCAAGAACACAGCGAGCTCATTGCCTGCAGAATGCACTTATGGAAAATGCGCTGTGCTTTGCATTTGGTCGCTGGCAGAAGTGAGAACCGGTTGCTGTTTGATTATCAGCCCGATGTTGCTCAAATGATGGGGTACGGCGAGGAAGGTAAAGCGTCTGTAGAAAAAATGATGCGTGATTTTTTTAGAACCGTTGCTCGCGTTTCAGAACTCAATCAGATGCTTTTACAGCGTTTCAAATACGATATGCTTAACCAAAGCATACAGCGCACATCGATTATTAACGATGACTTTGAATTGCTAGACAATATGATTTCCCCTCGGCATGAAAAGGTTTTTTCATCACCTGAAGCCATTCTGGAGTTTTTAAATCTGATCACCAATACACCAGAAGTTCAGGGCCTAAGCACAATTTGCATACGACAACTGCGTAATGCACACCGCGCGTTTGAGACAGAATACTTCGTTGAACGCCCCGCCTGTCGCGAAAAGTTCATGGTATTGATGAAACAGCCAGACTTTTTTAACTTCGCATGGGACGTAATGCACCAATACGGTATTTTACAGGCGTATCTTCCGGAGTGGGATACCATTGTTGGGATGATGCAGTTTGACTTATTTCACGCCTACACAGTAGATGAACACACCCATAGGCTGGTAAAACACGTCAACTTTTTCTTTTCAAAAGAGAACAAAGCCTTTCCTCGCTGCGGAAGAATTTGTCGAAACTTAGATAAGCCAGAAGTACTTTACATTGCGGCTATATTTCACGATATCGCCAAAGGAAGAAACGGCGACCATTCTACGCTTGGTGCAAAAGACGTCGCCGTTTTTTGCGAGCGTCACAATGTGCCCAAAGATGACGCCGAAATGATAGCGTGGCTTGTTGAAAATCATTTACTAATGAGTGTTGTTGCTCAGCGTAGAGACATTTACGACCCTGACGTTATTAGTGAATTTGCCAGTGCAGTAAGAAGCCATAATCACCTTAACTTACTGTATACATTAACGCTTGCTGACATTCGCGCTACTAACGATAATTTATGGAACGATTGGAAAGCGTCATTGCTACGCGAGCTTTATTTGATGACGCAAAAAGCCCTTGATAACGGGCTGCAGTGTCAAATAACCCTTAATGAAAGGGTAGCTACCCACAAACACCAAGCGCGACAAATACTACAAGAGCGTGCCATCGACCCTATCGCTATCGACGCACTATGGGCAAGACTAGACGATGATTATTTTGTGCGTTTCAAACCCACTCAAATAGCGTGGCACACTGATGAAATATTGAAAGCACAGGATGACTGGCTAACGCCAGACAACGAAGGGCTGCTGGTAAAAGCAAATGACAACAGCGCTAAAGGCGGTACCGAATTATTAATATACGGCAAAGACAGAAAAGCACTGTTTGCGCAGGTTGCATCGGTACTTGATAGTCGCAACTGCTCAATTCACGATGCACATGTTACGGTAACCAGAGATGGCTACGTATTTGATAGCATGTTAATTCTGGAGAATGACGGAAATAGACTGTCGTCAGATTCGCGTATTGCTTCTATCGAAAATGCTATTTGTGCTCAGCTAGAAAAGCCTGGACGTTCACACGAAAATAAACGTAAGCTACCGCGCCAGATGAAGCAACTGGACGTTCCAACAAAAGTTCGCTTTTTTACTATTAACGATGAAGCGACGTTGGTAGAGTTAGAAGCCCTAGACGCCCCCGGCATTTTAGCTAAAATTGGACACGCTTTCGTTGATACGAACATTACGCTAAAACTTGCGAAAATTGCCACCATTGGTGAACGCGCGGAAGACATTTTTATCGTCAGCAACGAGGCTGGCAAAGCATTAACCCAAGAACAACAGGTAAGCCTGAAAAAGCACATCCTGTTTAAACTCGACCAACTTGAAGATATCACAATACCATGAATGAATTGAAAGCCATTATTGAAGACGCCTTCGAAAATCGCGACAGTATTAGCCCAACTTCTGCGCCAGAGGAAGTCAAGAAAGCCGTTGCCCAAGCCATTGACCTACTTAACACCGGTAAGGCGCGCGTAGCAGAAAAGATTGCTGGCGAATGGGTTGTTCACCAGTGGCTAAAGAAAGCGGTATTGCTTTTTTTCCGTCTGCATAACAATGATGTTATTGAAGGTGCTGAGAGCAAGTTCTACGATAAAGTTCCGCTAAAATATACCAACTACACCGCTGAGCAATTTGCTGCTGATGGCGCGCGTATTGTGCCACCAGCTGCAGTACGTACAGGTACTTTTGTTGGAAAGAACGCGGTTGTTATGCCTTCTTATGTGAACATCGGTGCGTTTGTTGACGAAGGTACCATGGTAGATACATGGGCTACCGTTGGTTCATGTGCCCAAATTGGTAAAAATGTGCATTTATCTGGCGGTGTAGGCATTGGCGGTGTGCTAGAGCCGTTACAAGCTAACCCAACCATTATTGAAGACAACTGCTTCATTGGTGCGCGCTCCGAAATTGTAGAAGGCGTTATCGTTGAAGAAGGCTCTGTTATTTCAATGGGCGTTTATATTGGTCAAAGCACGCGTATATATGACCGCGAAACTGGTGAAGTACACTATGGTCGTGTACCTGCAGGCTCTGTAGTGGTAGCAGGTAACCTGCCAAGTGCAGATGGCAAATACAGCCTATACGCCGCCATCATTGTTAAGAAAGTAGATGCAAAAACACGTGCAAAAGTGGGCATAAACGCCCTATTACGCGACGCTGAATAGTAACAATATTAACGAAGGCAGTGATCCACAAAGCGTTGTTGAGATAACTGCATCAAAAAAGGCGCCCTATCGGCGCCTTTTTCATTTGTTGTAGTGAGCTTACGCTAGCAGTTTATCTTTAATTGAGTTCACCCACTCTACTACATCCTTTTCAGGTTCAAGTGTTTCCATTGCATCAATTTCAAGCATGTCTGCTACTGCCTTGCCTTTAAGCTCAGTTAAAAGCGTTTGAAATTGCTTGCCCGCCCCACAAAAACTTTCACCGTAGCTACTGTCGCCTAATGCGGCAACAGCAAAAGGCTTGCCGGCCAGTTCTGGAGACTCATCTTGAAGATCGGAGAATACAAATTCCAAATTTGGTGGCACATCACCTTGGCCTGTGGTTGATGTAATAATTAGTAGCGCATCTGCATCTGTGAAGTCAGATACTGATGGGTCGCTTTCTAGTGAACAATCAAAGCCCTGCCCTGCTAAACTCTCTTCAACTTGTTCAGCAACATGTTGAGCATTGCCATACACGGTGCCCGCAATTATTTTCAATGTACTCATTTAACCCTCTATTTCTTTGTTTAATGTCGCCGCAGTATTAACCGTGCTGCTCGAATATTGAATCTACCCTACGCTATCCGCCCGTACTTTTTGCCCACCTAGTGAAGCGGCTAACTACCCAACAGCGAAAGGCGCCAACTCGTCCAATAATTTTCGCATTTCGTGGTGCATTTCACTATTAACCGTTATCCATTTTTGGTGCACTGGGTGCGTGAAGCCCATTTGTGTACAACTTAAGGCCAAGTTTGAAAAATTAAAGTGCGCTTTAGCGAATTTGTTTTGTTTGCCGTCTCCATGTGTCGTATCGCCAATAATAGGATGGCGAATATGCACCATGTGTCTTCTTAATTGGTGTTTACGGCCGGTGCTTGGTAATAAACGTACAAGCGTATACCTTGCACTTTGGTATTTACCAACAGGTTCAGGTACTTCAAAACGCTGTACGCTCTCATAAACAGTCGTAGCTTGCTGAGGTGGCTGTTGAGGACGTTTGTGTTTATCCGCAATTTTGTCGTAGCGATACTTCAGCGCGTAATCAATCATTCCACTGTTATGCACAAAGCCTCTTACCAATGCGTGGTAAGTTTTACCTATCTGCTTTTCCATCATTTGCTTGCCAAGCGCTGCTGCGATATCAGAACTGAAGCTGAATAACAGTACCCCCGACGTTGGCCTATCTAAACGATGCGCTGGGTAAACGTGCTTTCCCAATTGATCTCGCAGTGTTTGAACCGCGAACACTGTCTCGTGTTTATCTATGGGGCTTCGATGAACCAACATGCCGGGAGGCTTATCTATCGCAACGATATATTCATCTTGGTAAAGCACGTTAAGTACATTCCCGCCGTGGTTTTCGCGAAGATCATTGCTAATAGGGAGTTGAGTTTCGGCCACTAATTTACATCCTTACTAGCTAGCGCAGCAATGTCATCAATGCGCTTTAAGCATGCCAGAACACCAGAGACTCTCTGTTCAACATTTTCATCGGCATTATCTTTGGCCCCCCCCTCTACACGGCCTTTAACACCAGAGTCCAAATACAATTCAGCCGCGGGGTATATTTGCATTTCAGGCACTTTATTACCGCTGTCCAAAAGCCATTGCATTTTGGGTATGAAGATAAAAGCCAGCCAGCTCTCAAATGGCATTGAATCAACAGCAAAAGGCGTCGTACTCTGCATGGCTTGCTGTGATGGAGGTGTGCTGGGCCACATTTCTGCAGACTTCATGGCTTGAACTAGGCATACCAATTCATCGGCCATCTCAGCATTGAATTCACTCACTTTCACCTCATTGAACAAAACGACAAACACGACAGCGTTCGTTTAAGGCTTTTTGTATATCGCGCTGTCAGTAAAAAAACGAGCGGAGTATAGCATTGCTACCGCTCAATTTGTTAGACGTACCCGTAAAAAGCACACCTGTGATAAACTTTCACAAACAGAAGTATTTCGGATTGAGCAATGAGCGCTAAAAACATTAATTCCATAAGCGAATTTTTATTACATGCGGGAACTGAGTACCATGTGTACGACATGGGACGACGACTTGTACCCACCGATGCACAAGCCTTTCTAGATATAGAAAATGGCGCAGCATACGCTCCGTACCCACGTCAACAGCACGCCTGGTTTGGCATTGTATTTTGGAATAAACACGCGTCGACACAACATTATATTTGGTTTGTAAAACTGCCTCTTGATGAACAAGGCTTGGTAGTTGCCGCTGCACGAAATCATTTTTTAGATATTATTGTGGATGCGTTAGGGCAAAGTGTTGCAGATGATTCTGAGAAAGCGCAAACCCTTCCTGACAACCCGTACTCATTTGTACCAGGCCAAACGCTGCTTGCCCAGTTCAACGCTATGGTAAAAACCGCATTAAGCCAACCATTGAGCGAAGATGCGCAAAAAGTAGAAGCGTACATACAAGCACCTCAATTAGTAGACTGGCAGCAGCTATCAATGCAGAGTGTGGCTGACTTTGTATGTTCGCTTCCTTCTCATGACAAGCGCGATAGTTTAGTAAACGCATTTGTGAAAAATCATGGTTTATATTCGGATGTATTCTTAAATACCATGATGGAAATGTGCGAAAACATTGCTCTTCACGAAGCAATGGAAACACTATTTATTAATAGGCTTAATAGCGATGCTGATGTTTCTCTTGCCGCGCTTCGCGGACTGTCTACACAGGAATATAGCGGTACCATTAATAAGGCCCTTACAGAGCTTCTTAAAAATGAAAACGCGCAACGTGTAGATGTTTTAAGTGTTGTGGCTGCCCGCCATTTTGAGCAGCTCGATGATGAATTACTCGCGTCTTTCTTAGAGCAAGCCGCTTTGGTCGATGAACAAGAAGCTCACAATGGCGCATTATTTTCCGGTTTTTTTTCTGACTTGGTCCAAATTCCTAAATTAAGAAGACAAGTACTAACACTGTTGCACTCGCCTCAGAAAAGTAAAACGCTATACAGTGCCTTTGAAAAGCTGTTTGCTCAAGCGAGACAATAACATGACGTTACTTGAATTGGTTGTGTGGTTGGTTATTGGCTTTACAGGGTATCAGTTTTGGCGCGTACGAGGCATTTCAGAACGAAGTAATAGCTATTTAAAACAGTACTGTGACACGCATGGATTACAGCTGCTTAGTGTTGCCCGTAGTAAAACTCGCTTTTCATTTAAGTATGGTAAACCAGACTGGCAAAGCACATTTGTTTTTGAATTTTCCAGTAATGGAGAGGACAGGTACAGCGGCGAGGTTGAAATGATTGGGCTACGCGTTGTCAGAACTGAAGTTCCACCGCATAAAATGTAAACATAACTTTTGCTGTTTGGCATGTATGCAAATACGAGAGCTTTCGCATAAACATAAAAAAAAGGGGAACCTTACGGCTCCCCTTTTTCTTGGAATTTTGAGTTTCCCTCTCTGCGATCCTTTGCGACTAAAATCATCCCGATTAAAATCCGTATTCGCCCCTTTCCATTTTCTCTCGCGCCTTCCTGTGCGAGCTACCCATCCATGAGCAGGTCCCTTTCCATTTATCCTTAATAACTGCACATCCTGCGTGCAGTGTTCCTCTTCCTGAGGCTGTCCTTGTCAGACTCCGCTGACTATCCCTTCCGTTACTCCCTTATAACTACACATCCTGCTGTAGTCTTACCTAAATCCGTGGCGTGTCCTATGTCATCCGTGGTTTGCTCGTCCGTGCAAATTCTTCCATGAGGTGGGCTTCCTGCTACATCCTGTTGTGACTCCTGTCACGCAGTCAATCCCTTGAACCAGTCCCTTACGCTTATCCTTGAACTAGTCCCTTCAATCCATCCCAGCATTCCGTACTTTTCGTTTACAGCGTCCACGCTGTGTTCCATTCCATTCACTCACTGTCCTGTGAGAATCTCGTCCTTAAGTTGTCCCAGTTAGTCCTTTCAAATCTTCCTGACTCGTCGTGTATCCCTGTGACATGTACATAGTATCCCTTCCAAATATTACCGCCATATGGAATTACAAACTTTTAAGGGTGTTTTTTTGGACTTTTTTGTCTTCTCTAGAAAAATTTAATTAAATCAGTGACTTTAGACTTTAGTCTAATTTTAATATACACAAAATAGGTAAGATCGCTCACAGCATTTGTAGGAAATGTCTTACAAACGCTGAAGAAAATGTGACTTTAGGGAAAGAATTTGCGAATTGCTGTTACTTTTTTCTGTACATTACTTCGCCAGTAACATGCGAAAGACTGACTTGTCCTACAATTTCATAGTTATCATCGTTGAAAAACGAACGATGTTTGGCAACCGTGACAAAAACAGAGACACCTTCACTCTTATTGTCTTCATCTACTACGCTGTCTATGGCGCCAAGTAAAACATGCCCCAAACCATGCTCTTGATAGTCGGGGTGCACCGCAATAAAGCTCAACATGTGAAAATTTTCAGCAGGTACCAGTGAACGCACCTTTTCCTCTTTCTCAAGCATTTGTTTAGTGCCAAATAATCCTGCAGTAAGCAGCATACGCAAACGCCAATGCCAATAACGCCCTGCACCAAACGCTGCATCAGGCGCAGTTAGGCACGCAACAGCAATAAGACGTTCTTTATCAAACAATCCAATTATAGGTTGCTCCGCTACCCAAAATGCATTTAGCTCTTCCCGAATGGCCGAACGAAGACGACTTTCATAACCTTCTTTTTCGGCCTGGAAAATATCGATAAATAAAGGATCGTCTACATAAGCGTTGTAGAGAATAGAGGCGGCTACTTTTAAATCGTCGACGGTAAGATAGATTGCTTTAACCGTTTCGTGCAGCGGCACCGTTGAATCATTTAAGGCGTGAGTATTCATGAGGGTCTCCTCGAAGGCTGAAATGCAACGGCACTATCAACTACTTGAAAGTACTGGTTACTTGAATCAGTAAAATAATATCGATTACATAAACGTAATCCGTTAACTTTTACTGTTCATTTGTTAGCCTACTTGAAAAACCCTCACATGTTAACTTTTTATTAACATTTAAAGTCTACATATAGCGCAACGCTTTAGTTCATTAAGCTGTACGCGCTATCGCCCCAACCTACCAAGCTTCCATTCTTGAAAACAAGTGGCGTGCATTCATCTTTTGTTGTAACGCCATCACCCATGGTTTTTTGTGTACGATAGAATAAAACACGATAGGTACCATCCTGCTTTTCAAAGAGCTCGTTGAAGTCGGCAACGCCCATTTTCCGCAGCACGTTTTCATATGTTGCGCCTGTTTCCAGCTTTGCTATGTGCTTGCGATTATTAAACTCTCTATCTTCCCAGTCTGCGCCGTAATGACTATCAGATCCACCGCCTACCGAAACAACGCAGCCAGAAAGAAGAACAGAAGAAGCCAGTGTGACTGATAATAGAAGCGTTTTCATGTGTATTCCTTGTTTAAACATTATGTGCTTAGTTTTTATAGTAGAACGCACTAAATGAATAATGACTGAACGTTTAGTGCACTCGTTGTTTTGATATATATCAACTAAACACAGTTAAACAAAATTGAGGCCAACTTTTAAGCCATTGATTAATATCAAAATTATTTACAAAGCATTTTCTATTAACCGATTAAAATGGCGAATACACAAACTTATTAGTGAAATTCACACTTTTCACAAGGTAAACTGAAGCAAGAATTTATTTATCGGAAGCCTGAAGACCAATGAATAACGACAATATACAAAAGCTTGTTTTATTGTGTCATAAGATGCAGCAAGAGGGAGTGACTCCCTCGGTTGGCATGCTGCGCTCGAAAGCGCCGTTCAAAGTATCGGTAACCGAAGCAATTGAGACTATAAAACGCTTTAACGTAAGCAGTGCGCATACACCTAAAAAGGTAGTTGCCACGAACAATGCGGAACAAGCACTAAGCGAAAGAGTCGCCCAACTAGAAAACGAGGTTGAGCTTTTAAAGCGCTCTTTAAGTGATGTAATTAAACAATTATCAAAGTGACCTAATCAATTTCTGCATTGCAGCTTTTGGCTTTGGCTGTAGCGCTCAAGTAGGTGTTGGCGTTAGAGATGCTAAAAACGCCGCCAAATTTGGCGCTACAATTTGCTGCGGCTCTTTTCCTACTTGCTCAAGCGCAACTTCACCGGTGTCATTTATAATAGAAAGAATAAAATCTTCTTCATCGGTCAAGCCAAAGAAAAGCGTTGGAGCTTGCTTAAGTCGTTGTTTCATAAGCAGGTGTCCAATCAAGTTTTGTTGAAGACCTTCGAAATCTTCATCATTCCAAACTTGAAGAAGCTCACACTGACCTTGTTCAGCGGTCGCTGTAAAATTCGCACTGTAATAACGGGTGAAAAATTCACAGAAATCAGGATGCAATGAAAGCGACATCGCATTCTCAACATTGGAAAAACTATTCTGGCGTTCTTGCATTCTTCCTTGCGTTCCCTCGTGCATTTCGTCTTGCGTTCTGTTTTGCATTTTAGGTGCCCAACTTACCATTTCACCTTCACTAGGCGCTAACGCACCAATGGTAGCTGTTTGTTCTAGACACGGAGATGGCCAGTTCGCCTCATAAGCCACTTTGAGACCACTCTCGTTTGCAGCGTCGACATAAGATGATACAAATTTATCTATTTGTTCTGAAATTGTTAGACCCATTGTGGAGTTACCTACGTATTTTTGGGGTACACTATACTTATAAATGGCGATGTCAACTTTGCCATTGTTGTTACTAGATAATGTTAAAAGGTTCTTATGTCGACAGACAAATCACCCTCAAAAGTATCAATAAAAGCACCCGATGATCTTTCCTTAGGAAAGCAGGTTGAATATGAATTTGAATACAACCCTGGCCTTCTCCAAGGCGTACCTCGTAGTTTAAGTAGAGACACCTTGGCCTTGGGTAAAGGAGCACTACCATTCTCAGGTATAGATACATGGACGGGATACGAGTTATCGTGGCTAAATACTAAAGGTAAGCCACAAATCGCCATCTTGGAATGTGATGTACCAATTACCTCTGAATTCCTGATTGAATCGAAGTCTTTCAAACTTTATTTGAATAGCTTTAACCAAAGTAAGTTTGCGTCGCCTGAAGACGTTCGCAAGACACTAGAGGCAGACCTTTCGAACTGTGCAGGAGAAGGCGTAAGCGTTAACTTAATTCTTCCCAGTGCTTTTGAGACCTTAAAGTTTAAAGAATTTAGCGGTACTTTGCTTGACGATCTTGATATAGAAGTAACCGATTATTCCCCTGAGACTCGATTCTTAGCCGTAGATAGCGAGCAAGACGAGGTGAGTGAAACCTTAGTATCTCATTTACTAAAATCGAATTGTTTGATCACAAGTCAACCAGATTGGGCTAGTATTCAAATACGCTATCAAGGAAAAGCTATTGAGCACGAGGGGTTACTGCGTTATTTGATAAGCTTCAGGCAACACAATGAATTTCATGAACAATGTGTTGAACGTATTTACAACGACATTATGCAGCTTTGCAAGCCAAATAAGCTTACCGTGTGTGCAAGGTACACGCGTCGCGGCGGGCTAGACATCAACCCGTTCCGTTCTAACTTTGAAGCGCCTTATGCAAATCATCGTCAAGCCAGACAATAATGTGTAGCGCGAGTACCTTACAAAAAAACAATTATTAAGCTAACCAATGAAGACAAATAAAAATGGAAGCTAAACAATTACAAGCTTATAAACAGAACAATGCGCTTCTTTGCCAATTTATCATCAGGCTTTCAGCTTTTTATGAAGGCTTTTCAGATAAGATTGATAACGAATTAGGAAAACTACGTGGGCACCTTTCTGGCACGCCTAACTTTAGCCTAGCTGCAGTTAGCATTGAAAAGCTTAATAATTTAATTCAGCACCAAGATGTAACCTTAAAGAAATACACGTCTGATACCGCGGCTTCTATTGAAGACTCGATGAAACAACTTCAAAAAATTGTTTTTGAAGATGACGAACTGAAAACGTTGACGACGAAAGAGCTCATCAAGTTAAATCAGCCTATTAATGATGTGTATAGCATATACAAACTCTATGCAAAGGCACTTACGTTACATCGTGTAGCATTAAACAAGAAAATGGTATCGCTGGCACCCACTGAAGAAAAGTTAAATGCCTCACCGGCTGAGCACATTTCTTCAATCAGCGATGGTGAAGAAAATCACACGGCTCCACAAGACGAGAACCCTCACTACCGTTCTATCCTTGTTGAGTTAAATCAGCTGATTGCTTCATATGCTCAGAAAAAGCCTAACGATAAGCAGCTTAATGATATCAAAGACCGTTTAGAAAGCGGTATGGATGAAAATCAGCTGCTGAAAAGCTGTGTAGTAATATTGCGGATGATTGTTCAAGATGCAATGTCTGAGGCAAGTCTTACCGGAAAGGTAATACAAAGCCTACACAACTCGTTAGGGCAAATTAATAGCAGCGTATCGGAAAGCATTGAAGGCAGTAAGTCGCAGTTTGAGCAGCGTAAAGCAGGTAACGAACAGCTTAAGTCTCACATCGATAGTATCGAAGAAGCCGTGTCTGAAAGCGACTCTCTAGAAGTGCTAAAAGAACAGGCTCAGTCTTGTGTGAAAAACTTAATGTCAACGCTATCTGAACAACAGAACAATGACGAGAAAGGGCAAGAAGCGCTGGTCTCGTTGCTGTCATCAATGCAAGAGCGTATTGAAACACTTCAACAAAAAACGGCTGTTTACAAAAAGAAACTTGCCGAGCAAGTGATGCAAAGTAGAACCGACACATTAACTCGGCTACCAAACAGACAAGCGTATAACGAAAAACTTGAGCATGCTTTCTCACATTTCAAAGATTCCGGCGAGCCCCTTGCTGTGGCGGTAGTTGATATCGATCATTTTAAATCGATTAACGACCGTTTTGGTCACGCCGCAGGAGATAAAACACTTCAAGTGGTAAGCCGTCACTTAAAACAAAGCATGGAAAAACATGAATTCATCGCACGTTGGGGCGGTGAGGAATTTGTTATGTTATTTCCAAACGCAGACATTGATAGGGTCGACAAGAAGCTAAATGAAATGCGTACCCACCTGGCTTCATTGCCGTTTAAGTTCAAACAGGAAAAGGTAAGAATTACCGCTTCATTTGGCGCCACATGCTTTCACAAAGATGATAATACAGACTCGGTATTTGAGCGTGCAGACGAATATTTATACAGAGCAAAGAGGGATGGACGTAACCGCGTTATCACAGATTTAAATAATTAGCACAAGGATGCTGATATATGAAAAAAGTGCAGCTTAATCCGGTTGGCTCTATGAGCCAACTGTCTCAGGTGGAAGTAGCCCGCCTTCAGGATGCCACAGACAGTGAGTTTTTCTCTATGTTCAAAAACTGTTGTTTAGCAGTACTCAACAGCGGCGTTGATGAGGATAACTATGAGACACTTTTTGCCCCCTATGAAAGCTTCGACATCAAACTTGTACGACGCGAGCGTGGCGTAAAAATTGAGCTGCTCAACCCTCCTGAAGTTGCATTTGTAGATAACAACTTAGTAAGAGGAGTTCATGAACACCTTTTCGCCGTGCTTCGTGACATGCTGTACATGGGTAATAAGTACGCATTTCTTCACCAAGATGAACCCGCTGAAAGCAGTGATATTACTGATATGGTTTTCGATATGTTACGCCATGCCAATGCATTAGAAGGTAATGATGGCGTAAATACTATTGTTTGCTGGGGCGGCCACTCGATAAACCAAACAGAATATAAATATACAAAAGAAGTTGGCTATCAGCTGGGCCTTCGAGATATGAATATTTGCACAGGCTGTGGCCCTGGTGCAATGAAAGGGCCTATGAAAGGCGCCACTATTGGCCATGCCAAGCAACGTCAAAAAAATGGCCGATATATAGGTATTTCTGAGCCTAGTATTATTGCTGCAGAGCCGCCTAACGCGATTGTTAATGAACTCATTATTATGCCAGATATTGAAAAGCGTTTGGAAGCATTCGTAAGACTAGGTCATGGTATTATTGTTTTTCCGGGTGGCGTAGGTACCGCAGAAGAATTGCTTTATCTATTAGGCATACTGATGAATGAGCGCAACGCGCAACAGCCCTTTCCTGTGGTACTTACTGGACCTGCTGGAAGTGAAGCCTATTTCGAAGCCATCGATGCTTTTGTAGCTGATACGCTTGGAAGTGAAGCACAAGCTAAATATCAAATTATCGTCAATGATCCTGAAGAAGTAGCAAGAACCCTGTGCAGCGGATTGGATAAAGTGAAGAAGTTTAGAGGGGCGATGGGCGATGCTTATAGCTTTAATTGGTCATTGAAAGTTGATGCCGATTTTCAAAAGCCTTTCATTCCTACCCATGAATCGATGTCGCAGCTTCAACTTCATTTATCGCAAAGTAAAAGTAGTTTAGCGTCTAACCTGCGAAAAGCCTTCTCTGGTATTGTCGCTGGAAATGTGAAGGCAGAAGGCATAAAACAAATTAAAGAGCGAGGCCCGTTTGAACTAACTGGCGATAGCAATTTAATGAGCAAAATAGATACGTTGTTAGAATCATTTGTGGCGCAGCACCGCATGAAACTGCCGGGTAGTGCCTATGAACCCTGCTATGTTGTTAAGCAAAAATGAAACGCGATGACGCACACACATTATTTGATGCATTTGCTTACGTTTACTACTTATGTTTAAGGCACTTTTTGAGATACACTAGTAAACTAACAACATATTCTTACTAGATACAAAGTACTAATGCATTGCGCAGCTGCGTAGCGTCAACGCCTAAGCGATCATGGTGACAACTGCATTAGACTCGAAATGGAAACGAGAAGTTACGGTCATGAACACCAAAGTCATTCGTCTAATATTAGCTGGTGTCGCGCTCTACGCGGTGTTTGTTTTTATGGTTATCGCCTTTTATCCCGATAAGCCTGAAAACATGGATTGGAAAGACCGTGAAGAATACAACCGAGTTCAAATTACTAAACTGAAACTGGGTAGCACTCGTGAAGAGGTGTTAGCACTTTTAGGGTCTCCAGATATCACAGAAGCGAAACGCCAAGGCGCAATGGCAATACAAGTTATGTTTTTTAGAACGCAACACGTTCGAGCTGATGGCCTAACAACTCAGGATGAATGTACTCCGCTTTTATTTGAAAATGATAAACTGATAGCGTGGGGAGAAGGAGCCTACTCAAGCTATCAGAAAAGCTGAGGTAAACGGGAGTGACGGATATCGTTTCCACACTTAGCCGCCTTGTTCAACAACCAGAAAACACGCTAATCACCGAACAGTGCATAAATCACTGGCTCAAAACGGCAAAGCGAGTGATAACGCTGGTACATGCGCACCCAGCTATTCCGGCCTCCCTTGTTCAGCTACAAAGCGAACTGCCTTTTTGTACAAAGCAGGCTTTACTAACTGCTCTGTTTTGCAAACTAACCCAGTTTAATGACCACTACACCCAACACATTCTCGCTGCGGTCATCGCAGCCCACTGGTGTCACTCCGAAGCAAATAAAAAGCAAAATATTACTGCGTTGTTACGTTTCTTGAAGGCAAAGAAGCTAATGGTGTGGCTAGATATTCTTCGTATTCAAAAGGTGATGTTTTCTGAAAAATGCGGCCCCGCGCTTGCCGATGTAAGACTATGCGCAGCGCAACGAATTTGCCTTATAAGCGCAACTTTGCTGAATAGCTCAGAGAACATATCTCCTACTGCCCTGTTTTCAGCTATAGCCAAGAAAACACCAACGCATCACAGGGAATACGTAACGGCGATTATTGATTTATTTGTAAAACCCATGCCAGGCGCCAAGGTGTATGCCAAAAACACCCCAGGCGTACTCATCGATATTCAGCAAAAACATGGCTTTATTTTTAGCCTAGCAAACAAAGATACTGAAGGTGAATGGGTTCCGCTTTCAACTATTGTATTCCCCAAACCGCTTTTTATACCTTTCGCTCACTTTATCGCGTTATATACCGATACTGCTAAACAGCGTGCTTCAACCGGCGGAAGTCAATTCTTACCAGTATCATTTGATATACAGCGTCCACCTCAGGCCCTACTTGGCATAATTGACGAATTACAAAAGCGAGACGTAGAAATTCCTGCACTTTGTACAAAAATAGAAAAAGTAGAAACCTTCAACCGCTTCTTAATGCATACCGCAGGACAAGATAACAGGCTGCAGATACCTGTTAAAAATATAAAACAAGCGGTTATGACCTACGGTATTGAGCGCGTGGGCGATATGCTGATGCAGTTTGCATTGCTAGAGCGCCTTACACAAAACGATTTTCCACTACTTGGTATGTGCAAGCAGTTCACGCTACTTTCGTGTTCTTTCGCAAGTCATGTGGCTAGTTTATGTAACAGTAAATTCTCGCCTCAGTCAGCAGCACTTACCATGACGTTTGTTTGTGCTCCGTTATTCACCTTACCGGGGCTGAAGGTTGCATCAACACTTCCAAACAATGACGCTGATGATTTAATGATAAACCAAGGGTTCAAAGTAAAGTCACAAACACCTTGGCTGTCTATATCAAGCGAACTGGCAGGGAATTGGCATCAGAGCGCTACGTGGCGAGCGGTTCTTCACCATTGTGCAAAGTCTAACGACAGTGTTCCAAGCTCACTTAAGCAAGAACACGCTATTATGTTGATAAGCTTCGCAATGGCTAAAGCGTGTTTGTTCAAGGGAGATATATTTTCTTTACAACAAAATTTGGAGTTTAAGAGCCTGCTTAATCGGATAAACGTTGATTTCAGCGCGCTAACTAGCACTGTACATGATCAGGGTGCTCTGCTTTTTTGCCCGCTACCTAATTAAGTTGTCATATAATTAAGTTCGCACCCTATTTAAGCCCGCTAGCCAAGACAATTCCGTGCCGCAAAATATATGCAGAGTTTTACTCTTTGAACTTATACAAGTAAAATTCTTACACTAACACTAAAGTCGCACAGAGATGAATGAAGCAAAAACACGTTATAACGTAATTAATCTTTACGAATGGCTATAACTTACGCCCCCTATCGTATAAAATACGGCAACTTTTGCGCTGCTTACGGCAAAATCCCTACAAAATCCATTATAATAAGCAAGCAGACAAACTTTGGTGCATATCGCTCGCCAAATAGCAATTTAGTAAACCTAACGATTTTGACAACAGAATTACCAGAGGATCCCTCAACATGACTCAGCAACGTATTACAGTCATTCGCGGTGACGGCATTGGCCCGGATATCATCGATGCGACCACAAAAATTTTAGATAAGGTTGGCTGTGACTTTGCCTATGATTATGCCGACGCTGGATTGGTAGCCCTAGAAGAGCACGGTGAATTGCTTCCTCAAGCAACACTTGATCTAATCGCGAAAAACAAAGTTGCCTTAAAAGGCCCTCTTACTACGCCGGTAGGTGAAGGTTTTACTTCAATCAATGTTAGCCTACGTAAGCAATTTAAGCTTTATGCTAACCTACGCCCTGTAATGTCTTTTAAAGGCACAAAAGCGCGTTACGAAGACATCGACATCATTACAGTACGTGAAAACACTCAAGGTATGTATTCTGGTTTGGGCCAAGTTGTTTCAGAAGATGGCAACGAAGCAGAAGCGATGAGTAAGATCACTCGTGACGGCGCAGAAAAAATTGTTACATTCGCATACGAACTAGCGCGTCGTGAAGGTCGCAAGAAAGTAACAGCTGTGCACAAAGCTAACATTCTTAAATCTACATCTGGCCTGTTCTTAAAAGTAGCTCGTGAAGTTGGTGAGCGTTATCCAGATATCGAATCAGCAGAAATGATCGTTGATAACTGCTGCATGCAGCTTGTTATGAACCCACATCAATTCGACGTAATTGTTACTACTAACCTATTCGGCGATATCCTGTCTGACCTTTGTGCTGGCCTTGTAGGCGGCCTAGGTATGGCACCTGGTGCGAACATTGGTGAAGATTGCGCTATCTTTGAAGCGGTGCACGGTTCAGCACCTGATATTGCAGGTAAAAACCTTGCAAACCCAACATCTGTTGTTCTTGCTGCTGCACAAATGCTTGAATACCTTAACATGGGCGACAAAGCTGAGAAGATCCGCACTGCACTAAAAGACGTCATTGAGTCTGGCGACCGCACTACACGCGACCTTGGCGGTGAAGCAGGCACTACTGAGTTCACAGAAGCGCTTCTTGAGCGTCTATAAGACTTCTAGTTAAAAGCTTATGTAAAAGTCCACTTCCATAGAAAGTGGTTTAATACAGACAAGAGAATAGCGGGCATCAGCCCGCTATTTTTTTATCTGTTCTAACCTTGCCTCTTTTAACAACCAATTCGCCTCACTCACTCACGAAAAACTGTACTAAAACTGGACTGGTGTAATTTCAACTTCTTCGTATCATTCTACCTTGTACTCGTTTTGTACAACTATGCCCTCACACATTTCGCTGTAAGGGATTAACAGCAATAAAGATAAGGAAAGATCATGAAAAAAACACTGACAGGTTTAGCAATTATTACTGCGATGGCATTTCAAGCGCATATTGCACATGCCCAAGAGAACGTTTCTGTACCCGCTCAACATGCCGAGGTAAGCCAAAAGATTAACCTTAATACCGCATCAGTAGACGAGCTAACAGCGTTGCCAGGCATTGGTAAATCGAAAGCGCAAGCAATCGTTAACTATCGCACGGATGTGGGAGAGTTCCTAGAGGTTGAGCAACTTACCGAAGTTAAGGGAATTGGCCCTAAAATGCTAAGTAAAATTGAACACTTTGTGATGGTGGCGAATTAATAGAACCGTTCGCAAAAAAGAAGCTTTAGCGAGTCGTAAGTAATATAGTTCCTTCATCGCTAGAAACGCTTTAAACCTTTTGCGAACGTCTAAAGCTAGTAAGGTGTGTTGTTTATTCGCAATAAAACCTATAAAAAATGCGCCAAAAAGGCGCATTTTTTATTACTTAATTCAAAACTGCTTATTTAAGCACCGTTGCCAGATACTCTTTGAACTCTTCGCCTAGCGCAGGGTGACGAAGCGCGTATTCAACGTTAGCTTTCATATAACCTAGCTTGCTACCACAATCATGGCTTTTGCCCTTCATATAATAGGCGTCAACTTGTTCTAAATTCATAAGTGCATCGATAGCATCGGTAAGCTGAATTTCACCACCTGCGCCAGGCGGTGTAAACTCTAGTAAGTCCCAAATTTTTTCAGACAATACATAACGGCCGACTACCGCTAAGTTAGAAGGTGCTTCATCAAGTGGTGGTTTTTCTACCATCTTGTGAATTTTCGCAGATTGTCCTGGCTCTATTGATGCACCGTCCAAATCTGCAATACCAAATTTAGACACGTCTTCGTCTGGCACCTGCTCAACCATTACTTGGCTTACACGGCTTGTGTTAAATTTAGCTACCATATCTGCCAGATTGTCTTTCTTAGGATTGCTTGCTGCATCATCAATAATAACGTCTGGTAGAACAACAGCAAAAGGCGCGTCACCAATAATTGGGCGAGCACACAGTACTGCGTGACCTAAGCCATTAGCAACACCCTGACGAATATGCATGATAGTAACGTCTTTAGGACAAATAGATTGAACATCTTCAAGCAACTGACGCTTAACACGCTTTTCTAGGGTTGCTTCAAGTTCAAATGACGTATCAAAGTGGTTTTCAATACTGTTTTTACTAGCATGAGTCACCAAAATAATTTCCTTGATACCAGCAGCCACACATTCACTTACCACGTATTGGATAAGCGGCTTATCAACCACTGGTAACATTTCTTTTGGAATGGCTTTGGTAGCTGGAAGCATTCTTGTCCCAAGGCCTGCTACAGGAATAACTGCTTTTTTTACCTGACTCATGTTTAATATCCTTTTTTGATCAGCTTCGTTTCTACATTTCCTGACGAAGAAAAAACGAAATAATGCTCTGTTATTATTTTACTAATGCAATGTGCATTCCAGCTCTAAATCTCTAGTACAATTAATAGAGCATCTCCACCACAGCGTATACTCTGCCCATCAAAAGCTAGCGCTAAGGATAGGGCTAGTACAGCAATTGCACTAAATTGGTGAAACTGAGGCTAATATGGTAATCCGTTTATTGCGTACCCTCAAGCAGACACTGCAGTGAATAAACAAAAAAGTATTCTGAAATTGTATAACTATTCAAATCTAACGGATTACGTTTTTCAAAATACCAGTCAACCCATAAACAATTCTTACTCAGTGCAGTAGCAAAAAACCTAATTCATTAAAGTTACTTCTTAATTACAATGGACATAAGTTGGGCGATTGACACCACATTCTTGGTTGTTTATCGCCCACATCTTGTGTCTGCAAGCAAGCTACAGTATAAATGGCTATCCGCGTACGGACATAGTTCAAAAAATCAATCAGAAAATCAAAGAGCCTGCCTAGATAAGTGCTCTACAATAACAACCATAAGCAATGTGGAATTAAAATAAAATTATGAAATCATCTAACGATACTAGCTTTTTCGGCCATCCAGGGGGCTTGAGAACGCTGTTCTTCACAGAAATGTGGGAACGTATGAGTTACTACGGCATGCGTGCCCTTCTTGTTCTATTCATGACAGCTAGCTTACAAACACAAGGCCTAGGCTTCACTGTAGCTACCGCAGGTGCCATCTACGGCTTGTATACAGGTGCCGTATATTTTCTAGGTCTACCAGGTGGTTGGTTAGCTGATCGCTTAATTGGTGGTAAAAAGGCCGTTTGGTATGGCGGCCTTATTATTTTTGCTGGACACGTTGTTCTGGCAATTGACCTTCAAAACCTTTTCTTCGTTGGTCTTATCCTTGTAGCAACAGGTACCGGCCTGCTGAAGCCAAATATTTCTGCTATGGTTGGCCAGCAGTATGGCGACGATGATGGCCGACGTGACAGTGGCTACGCCCTTTACTACATGGGTATCAACATAGGCTCGTTAATAGCATACCTTGTAACAGGCTACCTTCAAGAAGACTGGGGCTGGCATTATGCGTTCGGCGCAGCAGCCGTAGGGATGGCGATTGGCTTAATCCAATATTACTTTAGCAATGGTTCACTTTCTGATGAATCAGTATCACCAGCAAACCCTTACGAGGGAGCAGCAAAACAGCGTGCGTGGATAGGAGTTTTTGGTGTAGTAGCGGCTTCCATAGTGGTTATCATTCTTGCACATATGGGCACAATTGTTATTGAACCCGTTGCACTTGCACAACAGGTGGCTGTGGTATTTACCGCTATCTTCTTCCTTTATTTTGGCTTTATTTATTTCAATGGAAAGCTAAGTGACAACGAGAAGAAGCGTATGTGGGCGTTGTTCTTGGTTTGCGTTGCTTCAGCATGCTTCTGGTCTGGTTTCGAGCAAGCAGGTTCTTCATTAAACCTATTTGCGCAGAACTACACAGACCGTGTAGTAGAAAGTAGTTCATTCTTAACGTCTTGGTTCGGTATGGATGCTATCCCTACGGTGTGGTTCCAGCTTTCTAATTCACTATTCATCATCATTTTATCGCCATTCTTCGCTGCACTTTGGATTAACCTTGCGAAGCGTATGATAGATCCTTCTTACACCATCAAGTGTGCAATAGGTATTGTTATCATGGCATCGGGTTTCTTGGTGATGTTTATGGCTTCTCAATACGCTGCTCAAGGTTTGAAAGTAGCGCCAATGTGGTTAGTAACTACATACTTCCTTCATACGGTTGGTGAGCTTTGTCTTAGCCCGGTAGCACTAAGTGCAGTAAGTAAGCTATCGCCTAAGCGCTTTGCGGGTCAGATGATGGGCGTATTCGTTCTAACGTACTCTATCGGTAATATTATTGCAGGCCTTCTATCTGGTAACTTCGATCCTGAAAAAGTAGAGCAAATGCCAGACCTTTATCTTCAAATAGCCTTATTTAGCATTGCCATTGCAATCGTCATTGGCTTGATGAGCTTTAAATCTCGTTTCTGGGAAAAAGCAGGTATTGAAGAAAAAGCTTAAGAAAGCTGTGTTGGTGTTTTAACCACTAACCAATTACCCTACAATGACCGCCGTCACTCACGTTTCGGCGGTTTTTTTATTAAGCGTATTTTTACCAAGAGCACTTTATGAAGTTTTATTTTTCTACTCGAGACATTCCAGCACTTAAAGGGTTACCCTTAACTGAGCGCGTAAAGCAGCTTGATAAAGCGGCAAAGCGATTGTCTGTGCCCGAAAAAACACTGCTTAACGTATTAAAACTACTTGTTATTGTGCCGGTATTTGCTCTTATCCTTCAAACCGCGTCAAATTGGACCTCGTTACTGTGGGCATTTGTGGTATTTTTGTTTTATCCATTAGTGATTAAACCCGTTCAATACTCTATTTGCGCAAAATATATAGCGCAGCAAACAAGCAAGGAAAATGCATGAAAACCATCCTAGTTACTGGTGGTGCAGGCTATATTGGAAGCCACACCGTTTTACAGCTGCTTGAGCAAGACTTTGGTGTAGTTGTATTAGATAACTTATCTAACTCAAGCGCAGAATCACTAAGACGTGTTGAAGCACTGACGGGTAAGAATGTATCTTTTGTGCAAGGCGATATTCGCGATACCGCAGTACTAGATGATATCTTTAGTGAGCACAGCATATTTGCTGTTATTCACTTTGCGGGCTTAAAAGCCGTTGGTGAGTCGGTAGAAAAGCCACTGTCTTATTATGAAAACAACGTATATGGCACACTAAACTTATGTAAAGCAATGCAAAAGCACAATGTAAAGAACATTGTGTTTAGTTCATCTGCAACCGTATACGGCGATCCGGCTTCGCTTCCACTTCGCGAAGATATGGCAACAGGACATCCAACAAACCCTTATGGCATGTCGAAGCTTATGATTGAGCACATGCTAGGTGACCTGTATGTTTCAGATAACGAATGGAACATTGTACTGCTTCGTTACTTCAACCCTGTTGGTGCACACCACTCGGGCCAGATAGGTGAAGATCCTAATGGCATTCCTAATAATCTAATGCCATACATTTCTCAGGTAGCAACAGGTAAGCTACAGCAGCTTAGTGTATTTGGCGACGACTATGACACCGTTGATGGAACAGGCGTACGCGACTACATACACGTTGTTGACCTAGCTAACGGTCACCTAAAAGCATTAGATCGCCTTGCACTTAACATGGGGCTAGATAAGTACAACTTGGGAACGGGCCAGGGCTACTCTGTTTTAGAGATGGTAACCGCTTTCGAAAAAGGCTCAGGCAAAAAAGTACCTTATAAAATTGCTCCTCGCCGTAGCGGTGATGTGGCAGCGTGTTATGCCGACCCAACTAAAGCCGCAACAGAGCTAAACTGGCATGCTGAAAAGGGGCTAGAAGAAATGTGTGCTGACACCTGGAATTGGCAATCACAAAATCCTACAGGCTACCCAAAAGCCTAATTACAGGCTTGCCTGTAATTATATTGGAGGGGCGCATGCTTATGCGCCCTACTTTTGACTAATTTAACAAACGCACACATCTCGGATATCATCTATAAAAACAAAAATAAAACAGTGCGCAGTTTCATGTTTAAAACCCTACTCATCTCAACTTTTGCGGCAATGTCTTTCAGTACATTTGCTATCACTCTCGTCGAAGTAACTCCTGTCCACTTTGGCTCAGTATCTGGCCAACTTGGTCTTAGCTGCACCATGTCTCAATTTGGTGTGATTTCGGGTGACTGTGACGCCACCGATGGCGAAATATCTATTGGGCAGATAGTTGTTACTAACTTACCTCGAAACGGAAACATAGAAGTAATTTTGACTGGTAGCAGCAATACATCGTTAAGCTACGCGCCTGTGGCAGAGTTAATTGGATCAAAATCGGGAACGACTTTTATTTATGATAATCAACCCGTTTATGTAAGGTCTAAAGGAAATGGCGCTGACTTTACAATAAATGTGTTTGGAAATATTACGGTGCAAAGCAACTTAAACTTGCGGCAGCCTTACACCGTTGATTATACGTTACAGGTAAACCAGCAATAACTGCCGCAGAGAATTACCATACTTAGCGTTCGACTAGTTACCGTCGTTGTCCTTTTTATCTTTTTGCTCTTCCAGCTCTTCTTTCTCTTCGTATTCTTCAAAATCAGTACCTTCAAGCATTGCTTCGAAGTCGGCAAAGTCGTCCAACTGTTCTTCTTCAATAACTTTGTCGCCGCTTCTGCCATCGGTAACACGGAACTCTAAACGCTCAAAGTACGCATTTTTAAGGAATGCATAATCATCAACAGCTTGCTCTATTTGCGCTTCTTGATCTAACAACTGTGCTCTTGTTTCAAGAAGTGAAATACCCAATCGTGCGAAGTTCAAACCACCGTCTATCAGTGTCATTGGGAAAGCGAAACCATCAACATAATCTCCGGTAAAGCTTCGCGGATCGCTTGGGCCTAAGAAAGGCAGCATTAAAAATGGGCCAGTATCTACGCCCCATACGCCCAAGGTTTCACCAAACTGCTCTTCTTTTCTGTCCAAGCCAATTTTAGATGCCACATCAATAGTGCCAAGCAAGCCAACCGTGGAATTAATTAGAAAACGTGCCAGGCTATCGAGGCCGTCATCCACCTTACCTTGCAATAAGTTGTTAGTAAGGTTGGCAGGTTCTTCTAAGTTTTGTGCGGCATTTAACAAGCCTGTACGAGCAAATTGTGGCATAACAGACACGTATGCAACGGTTACTGGGCGAAGGATATAGGCGTCTAGTACTTCCCAGTTAAAGTCCCACACCACGCGGTTTACCGATTCAAGCGGATCTCTTGGGTCAGACGTATCAACAGCTGCTTGTTCATTTGCCGTTAGTTCTTGTGAAGCAACGTTTTGTGACGCTTGCTGTTGTGCATTATTACTCGCACATCCACCCAACAAGCTTATTACAATCAGTAACCCAGCAGTGAGTGACTTTGAAAAATCCATAACTACAGTTCCTTATCTACAGTCACATTTAATGAAGAAATTTGCCCACTAACAACGGGGCTTAACGTTGTGCCTTCCCACTCACCTTCAGAAACAGACACATCTCCATCTAATGACAAGCGTGCGGTTATTTTCGCAGATGACAGCGATGCCAATGTATATTGCGGCATCATCGCGTTGTCTGTGGTTAACTGTACCGTTAAAGGGAAACCTTGGATAGGCATTTTCAATACCGCCGCCGGCATTTTATTTTCTGACGTTGCATCTTGTGCAAAAACAATTAAGAAGCCGCGTTTAGGTGCGCTCTCTTTTGCGTCCTCTGACATACTTATCGTCACTGAAAAACCTGTAGCAGAGGCATTTGCAACAGACGTATCGTCCTTTTCGGAAGGACTGTTTTTAGTAGCGTCAGGTGCATTAAGCGACTGTGATTCTAATTCGCTAATACGAGAACGCAAACGCATTGTCATATCACTTTCTGGCGAAAGTTTCGATTCAACCTGCGCAAAGTAGCGCTTTGTATTTTCGAGGTCGCCGAGCTGCGCAGAAACCACAGCCGTCATAAGCGCTAAATTATCATTCTCTGGGTTATTGCCTAACAAGCTTAATAATACACGCTGCGCGCGCTCTAAGTTGTTTACGTCACCTGTCGTCATCAGCGCTTGTGCTAGCGTAATGCGGTTATTCGTATTGTTGGGTGACAGACTCACGGCCTTATCAATAGCTTCAATTGCTTGCACCTCTTGACCGATACTCAACATTAATCGGCCAAAGTACATCCACCCGGTATCATCATCAGGCTCTTCACGAAGTCGTTGACGAATGGCTAGCGCCAAGTTTGCAATATCTTTTTGTGAAAGGTTGTTGGCATTTCCATTTGCAAGTTGT
Organism: Alteromonas sp. S167; assembly: GCF_036864375.1. Lineage (NCBI taxonomy): Bacteria > Pseudomonadati > Pseudomonadota > Gammaproteobacteria > Alteromonadales > Alteromonadaceae > Alteromonas > Alteromonas sp. S167. Next base: position 173,710 of record NZ_JAZETR010000001.1, on the reverse strand, counting down.
TGGCTTAATTTAGGAAGTGCATCAATGGCCTCACTTGCCTGTGTTACACGCTGCATTTGATTCACTTGTGAATAAACAATGGCGCCTGCAGCAATGGCAATAACACCCCCTAGGGCTATAGGCAGCTTTGCGCCACCTTTTTGTCTAGTTTCGAATGCACTTTCATCTACAAGCGCAAGTTTAAGTTCATCTACGGCTTGGCGTTTGTCATGCTCTGTAATTAACCCTTCGCTTACTTCCCTATCAAGCTCAGCCAAACGCTGCTTAACAATTTGCGTGTTACTAAGACTATCTTGCTTCGCATGATTTTTTTGTCGTAGCCAGGGAAAAGCAATTATGAGCAAAACAAACGTAATTAGCCCAGATACAATCAAATAAAATTCAGACCAACTCATTCTTTTTCTTGCTCCAACATTGCATCAGCTTTAGCCAGCTTTGCAGCCATATCTTCAGGTGGGGTTACGCTGCGTCTTCGAATGACCAAAAGCAGAGCAATAAAAATGAATAAAACAGGGCCTGCCCATAACCAAAATGTTGCCGCGGTCACCGGTGGCTGATAATGCACAAAGTCGCCATAGCGCGCTTTCATGTAATCAATAACTTCCTGTTCCGATTTCCCCTGTTTGAGCAAACTATAAACCTTCCTACGCATATCATGGGCAATCATCGCGTCGCTGTCTGCTATGTTTTGGTTTTGACACATAGGACAGCGCAACTCCGCAGTTAAGCGCAAAAAGCTAGCTCGCTGGGCATCTGAGTCGAATGTAAACTTATCTTCGGCGGCACTCACGCCGCCAACATGCAAAGCAAGAAGAATTAATATAGCGAAAACACGCGTTACTAACTTAGCGCGATGGGTTGAGAGGCTTAAATCAATCATTCGGCTGGCTCACTTACTTCATTGGCTAAATCATTTAGCGATTCATTGCGAAGCTTCTCGTACAACGGCCCTATTTTGTTGCGCCATACTCGCTCGTTAATGTCGCCTATATGGTGCATGCGAATGATGCCTGAAGCGTCGATGACAAAGTGCTCTGGAGCGCCAGTCACGCCCAAGTCTAACGAGGTGTCTCGATATACATCGAAAATATTAAACGCGTAAGGATTACCATAACGACTTAACATCTCCACTACTTCTTGTTGTACTCGAGTAAGTGTTTTTGTCCCAAAGTCTGGGTCTAAATCTTGGTCGAAATATAACCCAACAATGTGAACGTCGTGTTCATTTTTAAGCTGAGTTAGATAGGGCATCTCTACCGCACACGTTACACACCACACGCCCCAAACGTTTAATATAGTCACCTGCCCTTTTAAATCTTCAGGCGTATACGTAGTGTCCGGGTTCATTAAGTCTGGAAGAGAAAACGGAGGAAGCGTTTTATCTTTTACCTGAGAGTCTAATTCTCGTGGATCTGAAAACAACCCTTTAAATAGAAAGACTACCAACATTAAAAACAGTACTAGTGGAATGGCAACTAAGGGGGCTTTTTTCATTACGCGTCTCCTTTTGCAGCAACACTGAAATTGCTAACAACATTGCTTCCCTTCATGGCAGCATAGGCATTTTTTACCTTTTTCACTTTTGCCATTCGATAGCGTTTATCGCTAATCGAGAAAATACCACCGATTGCCATTACTACAGCACCGGCCCAAAGCCATATGACAAAAGGCTTAATGTAGATTCTTATTGCCCAAGCACCGTTATCTAGTGGTTCTCCCATCGCAATAAATAAATCTCGTGCAATGGTTGAATGAATAGCCGCTTCAGTCATAGGCATACGTTGCACTATGTAAAGACGCTTTTCTGGCACCAACTGCGCAATAAATTCACCGTTTCGAGAAACGTCAAACACGCCTGCGTCAGCATTGTAGTTTGGCCCTTCAATTTCTTTTACTGCTTTAAACGTAAAGTCATACCCAGACAGTGTAACGGTGTCGCCTACGTCCATTCTTACATCGCGCTCATGCTCGTAATTAGACACTAAGGTAACGCCAATAATTAAAATAGCGAACCCAACGTGACCTAACACCATTCCCCAATGGCTAGGCGTTAGCTTGCCGAGCTTTTTCATAAGCGTGCTGTTGTCACTATTGTCGGGCATGGCTGAAATACGCTGCATTACTTCTTGTGTTGTAGTAACTAAAATCCAAAACACCAACACCATACCAAGTACGCCCATAAAGGTTGGCGTGTCGTAAGTAAAATTAACCAGCACGCCTGCACTTAGCGCTATACCACCAGCAAGCAATAGCTGCTTTTGTAACTCGCTCGCTTTTTGCTGCTTCCAACGAGTTAATGGGCCAAGACCCAACATCAACACAAACGGTACGATTAACAGCGTAAACATCTGGTTGAAAAACGGTGCGCCCACAGAAATACTGCCCAAGCCTAGTTCCTTATGAACTAGCGGTAAAAGCGTACCAAGTAGCACTACCAAAGTGGCAGCACATAAAAATACGTTATTACCCATCAATAAAACTTCACGAGAGAACGCTTGATAACGCCCAGGGCTTTTGAGAGATGAGGCTCGCAGTGCATATAACAGCAAACCAAAACCGCTAAGTACAATCAAAATACCAAGTATAAACAGCCCTCGTGTTGGGTCGCTGGCAAATGAGTGTACTGAAACAATCACCCCCGAGCGCACTAAGAAAGTGCCAAGCAAGCTTAAACTGAACGCAGCAATTGCAAGTAACACTGTCCAAGACTTAAACGCCTTGCGCTTTTCAGTAACCGCCAAAGAATGCATTAATGCTGTGCCCACTAACCAAGGCATAAATGACGCATTTTCTACAGGATCCCAAAACCACCAGCCACCCCAGCCTAGTTCGTAATAAGCCCACCAGCTACCAAGGGCGATACCAACGGTTAGAAAAGCCCATGCAGCAATCACCCAAGGGCGAGACCAACGGGCCCACGTTGAGTCCAATTGGCCTGAGATCAATGCCGAAATAGCAAAAGCAAAGGCAACGGAAAACCCGACGTACCCCATGTAGAGCATAGGTGGGTGGATGATCATGCCAAAATCTTGTAATAGCGGATTTAAGTCTCTTCCATCCACAGGGAAAAATGGCAGCATGCTGTTGAACGGGTTTGAAGTAAGCAGCATAAATAGGTAAAAGCCGATACCGACCATGCCTAGTACCGATAGCACTCTTGCTACCATAGCAAGCGGAATGCCCTTACTGAATATGGCTACCGCTACCGTCCATACGGAAAGCATTAGCACCCACAATAGGAAGGAGCCTTCATGCCCACCCCACACAGCAGTAATCTTGTAATATATCGGCAGGCGGCTATTAGAGTGTTGAGCAACGTAGGCAACGCTAAAATCGTCTGTGACAAAAGCGTAGGTTAAGCATAAGTAGGCAATCAGTGTAAAAAGAAACAAGCCAATAGCTAAAGGCTTAGCCGTCGCCATCAGTGTTTCATGCTGACGATGCGCACCCCACAACGGATAAACAGCGAGCAAAATAGACAACACTAACGCTAAGGTAAGCGCAATATTACCAATCTCCGGGACCATAATTTACATCCCTCCAGAATTGTCGATAGTAGCAGGCTCGCTTGGTGAGTTATATGAAGGCATATTCTCAGGTTTTACGTGCTTAATGCCTTTCATCTTCTCAGCAAGCTCAGGCGGCATGTACTCTTCATCGTGCTTGGCTAATACTTCTTGCGCTTTTATGTTTGTGGAACCCGTTAACACCCCTGTTGCCACAATGCCCTGCCCTTCTCGGAAAAGGTCAGGAAGAATACCGCTGTAAGTCACGGTAACTATGGGGCCGGTGTCCATCAAATCGAACGATACCGCCAAGCTTTCGCTGTCGCGTTTTACACTTCCTGGCACTACCATGCCACCGATACGAAGGCGCTGACCAACTTGTGGCTTTTGCCCGTTCTTACCTTCAACGATTTCGCTAGGCGTGTAAAAAAGGTCAATACTGTCGTTTAATGCATAAAGCATTAATCCAATTGCACTTATAACTAACAAACCGACTATGCCTACTACGGCTAATCGCTGCTTTCGTCTGGGATTCATGCAACTATCTCACTTCGAAAAACTAAAAAATTTATTCAAAATAAAGCACTAAGTGCTTTTCTTTATGTACTTGTGCACAAGCACTTGTATTTGGTGCGCTTAACAATAAATGCCGCGCAACCTTACTGTGCGTGAGTATTTTCTTGTCGCGCTTTTTTTATGCGCGCCTTACGCTCTTGCTCAACAATCACCGCTTTTAAAAGCGACGACTGCTTTAAATAACTTTGTACGGCAATGATGCCCATTGAAAAAAAAGTAACGCCGAAAGACAACCACACGTAAAACGCATAGCCACCCATATTGATAAAATCAGAGAAAGACTCAAACTGCATACTATCTTTTCCCCTCTATATGTTGCTGCGCTAATGCTTGCACCCAAGGTCGATGCAACTCGCGCAACACTATTTCGTTTCTAAGCCTAACTGTTGTTACTGCGCCGATAAACAAGGCAAAACCCAACAGATTAATGAGCAATGGCCACAGCATTTCAGGGGCAATGGAAGGGTTGTCGAACTTACTGATCGTGGCACCCTGATGAAGCGTGTTCCACCACTCTACTGAGTAATGAATAATGGGTATGTTTACCACGCCTACAAGTGCCATGACGCCTGCCGCTTTGCCTGCTTGCTGTTTATCTTCAAAAGCCCCATACAGCGCAATAACGCCCATATACAAAAACAACAAAATAAGTTCTGAGGTTAGCCTTGCATCCCACACCCACCATGCTCCCCACATAGGTTTACCCCATGCAGCACCAGTGAATAAGGCGATAAAGGTCATTACCGCGCCAATAGGCGCCATAGCAATCATACTCATATAGGCAGTGCGCCATTGCCACACCATGCCCACTAGTGCAGCTATTGCCATAGCAACGTATGTGCCCATAGATAAAATGGCGCTTGGAACATGAATGTAAATGATGCGAAAAGAATCGCCTTGCTGATAATCTTGTGGGGCAAACGCAAGCCCCCATACCGTGCCTATCGACAAGCACAACAATGCCCCAGCCCAAAACCAAGGCTGTAAGGTTAAACAAAGCTGGTAAGCCCGCTCTGTTTTAGCGTATGGGTGTAACCACTTCCACATTAGTTCTGACTCACTTTTAAAGAATACGCTATGGCAAAAGGCGCTAATGCCGCTGCCAACAAAAGCATGGCGGCGATAATAGCAAGTTGAGACTGATAAGGTAATTGCAGTGCGGCAGAATCTACTGCTGACGTGGCAAAAATCAGTAACGGAATAAAAACGGGGATAAGTAGCAGCGCAAGCAATACACCGCCTTTTTGTAATCCAATGGTAAGCCCAACAGCGATGGCACCCACCAAGGACAATAATGGAGAACCCAGTAGCAAGGTAAGCATAAGAGCGATGTACATGTCGTATGTTAAATTCAAAAACATTGCTAGAAGCGGTGACAAAATTAACAAAGGCACAAAGCTTACCAGCCAATGCACAGCAACTTTAACTGCACTGACAGCAGGTAACGCCATGCCCGAGAGCATGTATTGTTCTAGTGCTCCGTCTTGGAAATCGTCACGAAACAACCGCTCCATCGCTAGAAGCGAAGACAAAATGGCTGCAATCCAAATAACGCCGGGCCCAATACGCTGTAATGTTTCAGGCGCTGGGCTGACACCCAAAGGGAACAGCGTAACCACCATCAGCAAAAACATTAGCGGCTGCACTAACTCTGCTTTTTGTTTAAAAGCGATATGTAAATCGCGTTTGAAAATTCCCGCATACAACGACATTAGAAACGGTACTCCAAGTCAAATACACGATGTTCACCTGCATCTTGCGATAGTAATTGATGTGATGTTGTGATGACCAAACCACCATTGCTCACATGGTCATTCATAGCGCTCTCTAGCATGGCAACGCCTTTCACATCTAACGCAGTAAATGGTTCATCTAATATCCATACTCGCGCTGGTTTAAGCCATAAACGCGACAAAGCAACGCGGCGCTGCTGGCCCGCTGATAAGTAACGCACTGGCACATCTTCTAAACCCACTAGTCCTACTTTTGCTAGTGTGTCGTAAAGTGTTCCTTGGTTTTGCTGTACGTTATGTTGGGCTAGCCAAAAGCCCAGATTGTCTAAAGCAGAAAGGCTTCCGTTAGTGCCGCTCTTGTGGCCTAAATAAAGCAGCTGAGCGTAGTAATCTTTTGGGTACTGCTGAATATCTTGGCCCGCAAATTTTACACAGCCGGCATCTGGGGCACTAAGCCCTGTTAATATGCGAAGTAAACTGGTTTTCCCAGCACCGTTAGGGCCGCGCAAGTACAGTAATTCACCGGCATTCACGTTTAGTGATAAGCCTTCAAATAAAACTCTGTCTCTTTTACTGCACGTTACCCTGCAAGCCTCTAACACGGCCTAAATACCTCAAATCCAATTAAAGCTGATTTATAACCGCGATAGTCTACCACAAGCACGCTTCTTCGCAGTCGCGAAATCCAATTAAATATGATTTACTTCAATAACAAAGGAGGTTTTTATCTATTCCTCCTAATGCGAAAGAGAGGAAAGAGATAAGGAAAATAGACGCAATGCCGATATTACTACTATGACCACACCGCTTTCATCGCTAATTGCCAACGCTACCGCAAATAAATCGGTAGAGTTAACTGCTGCCCAAACTAATCCAAAACAAATTCAGCCGCTTAGCAATGTAGCGCTAGCAAACGCCACAGCGTTGACTAACTCAGCAAGAGCGACCATCGCGAGACTGCCAGAACAAATTCTGTCAATTACGTCGCAGCCCACAAATAGTGCATCAGCAAGTTCAGTACCTCGGTCGATAAATGTTCAAGTACCCACGGATGTGTATCAACAAACACTACATCATGCGCGACTTTCTTTATTAAATAACGCCGAATTACCTAAGACTAACTCTCCTTCAGGCGCATTGGCACTGCTTTCCACTGCATCACAAGCGCAGTCATCGGTGAATATTTCACGCTCTGATGTGGATTCTTTAATTAAGGCAATAGAGCACGCTATTTTAAAAAATACGGCAGCAGCTTCAATAAAAGCCACAGTTTTTCAACGCCCAGACGGTCAGTTAGCGCTTACCACCTCACAAGGGAACGTACTTAACTTACCTGAGATAAACAGTAAATCTGAACAAGCGCTTAGAAATTTCATAGGGCAACGTGTCACTGTTTCATTGGTAAATAGCACCGGAACAGCCACGTTACTAAGTATTCAGCCGGAAAGAACAGGTTCATTGCCGTTGCAGGTCCCACTAAATGGCAAGTCTGCTGAAGGCGCTTCTGTTAAAGCCAATACTCTTAAAAACAATCTTATTCAGGCTGCTTTACAGCAAGGTACTGTCGCCGTCGATATTAAAAACGCTGCGCTGCTCAACCGCTTTCTACCTCAAAACGTCGGTCAGGGGCAGAATGTGCTGCAAAGCACAGCGCTTGTCTCGTTAACTCAGGCCACTGCAGATAAAAATCAGTTAAGCAATAAACTTACACTGAACATTGCGCAGCGAAAAGCACTTGTAACGTTTTCGTCTGCGGATCTCAATAGCGCTATTCCATCGCTTTCAAAATCAGACACTGCCAACTTGTCGCTAAACACAATACCACAAGGCAAAGTTTTACCTGCAAACAATGCTGTATTGGCGAATTCACTTACCGATGGTCTTGGCACTCAAGAAAAAGCAAACATTAATGAAAAAGGCCAAGACCCTAGAGCGTTAAAAGGCACTGATGTACATCAAGCAATAAGTACGTTATCTCGAGTATTGCTAAGCCAAACAGGCAGTACAAGAGAGGCACTGTCGCAATTACTTTCTACGGTACAAGGGCGCGAAAGCACAGCGTTACCGACAAACGCGTTGCTAAAACTTACACAACAACTCACTGGAGTTGACGCTTTAAACGCAAAACCAGCGGGGCCTTTACCTCAAAAAGCAGAAAATCCCAGCTCAGCAGCGTTAGATAAAACCATACCTGCATCACAAGGTGAGATTACTCCTTCTAAAACCGAACCCTCTAAAAGCGAGCATTTAAAAAATCAGGTATCTCGGTCTGAAACAATTGCTGCACAAAATACAATTAAGAACGCCTTACAGCCAGACACCTCACAGCAAACCGATAAATCGCTTGCTTCATTGGCTGCCTCGGTTGGCGCTCAGGCCAAAACGCTATCAAGCAATGTATTAACAAGCGTTCTTCAGCAGTTTGCTTCAAGCGTTGCTAAACAGACAACTGTTACATCGGCATCTACTGTATCCGCACCAGCATCAACAAAAACAGAAGGGCAAGCCGCTGCGATCAACGATGCAAAAGCCGATGTAATAAAAGGAGAGAACGCTCAAACCACTTCGAAGTTAAGCGCTTCGCAGACAATACAGGATATCTCGCAACAATCACTGCCAGAACGTATTCAACAAGTACTTTCTACCGCGGCATTGGTTACAACGCCAACAACATTAACCACTCCGGTTAATCAATCGGGCTTTGTTCAAGGGCTCGTCACGCTTTTACAACTTGCGCTTGCAGGTCGCGCTCTTCAGCGCCAGCCAAACCTGAAAACATTAATTGATAGCTCTGACTCTGTAATAGCAAAAACGCTGAGTAATATGGGCGTTTCAACTACACCAAGTAGAGTAAGCCAGGATGTGAATCAGCTCGATACTCGCCAGCAGCTTTTGTCGCAACTTAAAACGCTGTTGGCCAGTCACCAGCAAACAAAGGTAAGTAATGCAGAAGCGCGAATACAGGGCCAAGAGGCGTTTTATTACATTTTACCGTCTTTGTCTCAAACCCAGGCGCCAACAGAACTACTAATACAACGGGAAAAAGAACGTCAAAACCAACAAGAACAATCACAAGATAAGCGCAAACTGTGGAACGTTACCATGAAGCTAGATATAGGCGATGCAGGTCAAGTACTGGCCAAGTCGAAGATAGACCAAAACACCATTACGTTAAGCTTATATGCATCGAACGATATCATTCTACGAAGACTTGCAGATACCCTTCCCTACCTCACAAAAAGATTATCGTCTCTTGGGCTTGAAGTAACAGAGGCCAACTATCAGCGAGGACAGATACCAGACACGTTAAACACCCGCCCACACCAAATATTTGAGACACGTGTATGAGCGACAATAATAAAGCCAAAAGGGCCATCGGCCTTAAATACGAAGGCGGAGACAAAAAAAACACGCCCAAGGTTGTGGCTAAAGGATACGGTGACTTAGCACAAGCTATTATCGCAATGGCAGAAGAGACAGGGATCCTCATTCATGAAGACCCGTATCTTAGTGAAGTATTAGCTACACTTGATGTAGGGCAAGACATACCGGAATCGCTTTACTATGTCATTGCCGAACTGCTTGCTTATTCCTATGTACTTCAGGGAAAAATCCCTCCCGGATGGGAAGGAATTATCAAGCGGATTGACTTTGAAGTTTAAGAATAATCCTATCAGGCGGTTTGTGCCTCGAAACTAATTACAATGAAATGTAAAAAGCCCGCTACTGTAGCGGGCTTTGACTATCATCAATAAAAGTTGAAACGATAGCTAGTATCTATCTAAATAGTACCTTTTCTTTATTAAACCAATGAATACAGAAGTAAATTAAGCCTGCAGCTATTACTGCGGTTGAAGAGAAAATGCCGAACAAAGCGAAATAGTCCATCGTGCCTTTAAACAGCTCTTTCATTGCAAGCGCTACATTAGTTAGCGGTACCCACACCCATCCGCCTTTAAGCTCAACACCCGGCATCATTGCAATAAGCACAGGGAATATAACTACCATGATGAGTGAGCCCATGTAGCTTTGTGCTTCTTTAAATGAACGCGCATAAATAGAAAGCGACAATAGCACCGCTGCAAAAACAGCAACCACGGGTACTAACATTAGGAAGATAAGGAAGAAATCAACAAGGCCAATCATCGACATGATTTTCACAACAAATTCCACGGCCATGCCTTGTGACAAAACTAATCCCCAGAGTGCCATGGACGACACCGTAATAAGCGCGGTAATAATACCCGCGACAGCAATGGTAAAGAATTTACCTAACACGAGCTTGTGTCTATCCATTGGAGATATGAGCAACGTCTCTAGCGTACCACGCTCTTTCTCGCCTGCACCTAGGTCGGCCGCTGGCGCCATTGCACCTTGTAAACACAGAATAAAAATAAAGTACGGAAGCGCACCACCAATACGTTCGCCCCACACTTCTCTGTCGTCTGCTACATTTTGTTTTTCAATCTCTATAGGTTTTAACAAGGCAACTTGCTGTGACTCATTTAAACCCAGTGAAGAAAAAGCGGTTTGTTGGAACGTGTCTGAGTACTCGTCAACAATGTCTGAAACACGGCCCATTACCTTATTTAAGCCAGCATCGTTTAAATATAGTTGAAGTGTATGCTGTCCAGAGTTTAAAACATCGCTGTTAAAGCCTTTTGGAATAACAAGTACGAAGTCTAGCGTTTCGTTTTTGATTAGCTTCGCATAATCGGTCTCATCACCAATTGCGACTTCTTCGAATTTATCGCTAGCATCACTAAATGACTGCACAATAGCTGGCGCATAGGCTTCACCAACAATAGCGTACTTAAGCACTTTGTTTTCAGCTTTGTCAGCGGCTGAGCTCATAAAGAACATAGCCACACCAAAGATGGCTGGAAACAGAAGCAGCGGTAAGCCAATCATAAATATGATGGTTTTTCTGTCTCTTAAAAGCTCTTTGAATTCCTTTTTAAAGATTAACCACATTGCTTGTCTCCTCAGAATCCATTGATAACGTTTTTAAGAAACTCTTATGCATTTGACCACCTGAGAGCGCGCTAAACGCCGCAAGTGAGTCGTTAAATACCGTTTCACCTTGATTAATCACCGTAACTTTGTCGCACAGTGTTTGTACTTCATCTAAATGATGGGTAGAGAAGATAACCGGTGTGCCTTTATCTTTAAGGCGCTGGATAAACTCCATCACCGTGCTGGTTGCCATAATATCTAAGCCCGTTGTAGGCTCGTCCAATACAACCAATGCCGGCTCGTGAATAACTGCACGGGCAATAGAGACTTTTTGCTTCATACCCGACGAAAAGTTTTCTGCACGTCGGTCTAAGAAGTTTTGCATATCTAAGAGGTCTGCCATTTCTTCAATTCGCGAATTAATGACGTCTTTAGGAATACCGTGCAGCTCACCAAAGTAACTTATGTTTTCTCTACCGCTTAGCCTTCCATATAAGCCTGTAGAGCTTGATAGAAAACCAATCTTCTTACGTGCAATATTTGGGTTGGCAAGTACGTCTTCACCACCAATTAATACTTTACCGCTGTCTGGGCGTAATGCGGTTGATAACATGCGTAATGTAGTGGTTTTTCCGGCGCCGTTCGGGCCTAACAAACCCAATACTTGACCTTGGTCACAAGTAAAAGACACATCTCTTACCGATTGAAAATAACGCCCTTTTAACCTTGGGTCCTTCTTTTCTTGTTCGCTTAGCTTTTTAGGGTTTTCTACCTCAAACCGCTTCGCGAGACCTGATATTTCAATCATTTCCCTTCCCTCTTTATTATCACGTAACGTTTCAATGTTGTTTTTTTGGTTTTATTTTTTATAAGAAAAACAATGCCAAAAACCACTTACAAAGCATATAGTCTTTCTTATTTAAATTTTATTACAGCATCTCGCTTTTTTTATTAGTGCACAAGTTTCAACCGGCAATTAAGTGTTAATAAATATGTAGCTGCTTATTTCTCTTTTAAGCTATGAATTTAAGGCATAAAAAAACCCACCTTGCGGTGGGTCTTAAAAAGTCATCGATACGATAATTTTATTCTGGCTGCATTTCGTCTTCTTGAGGAAGCCCTTCATCAGCCTGCATCGTCTTAGACAGAAGCAACTCTTGACGGATCTTAGTTTCAATCTCGTTAGCAATTTCAGGGTTTTCTTTTAGGAACTTCATTACGTTCGCTTTACCCTGGCCAATTCTATCGCCCTTATAGCTGTACCATGCGCCGGCTTTATCAACTAACTTCTGCTTAACGCCTAGGTCGATAAGCTCAGCTTCTTTACTGATACCTTCGCCATAGCGGATCATAAATTCAGCTTGTTTAAACGGCGGTGCTACTTTGTTTTTCACAACTTTAACGCGCGTTTCGTTACCCACTACCTCGTCGCCTTCTTTAACCGCACCAATACGACGGATATCTAGACGTACAGATGAGTAGAACTTCAGCGCGTTACCACCAGTAGTGGTTTCTGGGTTACCAAACATAACACCAATCTTCATACGAATTTGGTTGATGAAGATACAAAGCGTGTTCGAACGCTTGATGTTAGCGGTAAGCTTACGAAGCGCTTGTGACATTAGACGTGCCTGAAGACCAACGTGAGAGTCACCCATGTCACCTTCAATTTCCGCTTTAGGTGTCAGAGCCGCTACCGAGTCAACAATAACCACGTCTACCGCGCCAGAGCGCACTAGCATGTCGCAGATTTCTAGCGCTTGTTCACCCGTATCAGGCTGAGAAACTAGAAGCTCATCAATGTTTACGCCTAGCTTTTCCGCGTAAACAGGGTCAAGCGCGTGCTCCGCATCTACGAACGCACAGGTTTTACCTTTGCGCTGAGCTTCTGCAATAACCTGAAGGGTAAGCGTTGTTTTACCTGATGACTCTGGACCATAAATTTCTACAACACGACCACATGGCAAACCACCTATACCTAATGCTATATCGATGGTAAGTGAGCCCGTTGAAATAGCTTCAATATCCATGGCTTGGTTGTCGCCCAAGCGCATGATTGCACCTTTACCAAATTGCTTTTCAATTTGGCCAACTGCGGCGGTTAAAGCTTTTGATTTATTATCGTCCACGTCATTATCCTCTAGGATTAGCGGTTAAATTCTGTATTAAGTAGCGTTGATACAAGTAACACTACCAAATGATGAATGCATTCTATACTGTACAGGCATACAGTTTCAACCAGTGTTTTTATTTTTCGCGCAACATTTTTAATAAATGAGAAATAGCAAAGTGAATTGCGGCATTTCTTACCTGGTTGCGATCGCCACTAAATACTTGTTTTACTTGCGCTACGTTATCGCCACAAATGAAACCAAACCAAACAGTGCCAACAGGTTTTTCTTCACTGCCGCCACCCGGGCCTGCTATTCCGCTCACCGTTACAGCTATTTGTGCGCCGCTTCTATGGCATACGCCTTGGGCCATTTCTTTTACGGTTTGCTCAGATACCGCACCATGTTTAATTAGCGTTTGTTCAGAAACGCCCAACTCTTGCTGCTTTGCGTCGTTTGAGTAAGTCACCCACGACTGATTAAACCAATCTGAACTTCCCGCAACGCTTGTAAAAGCAAAGGCAACACCGCCTCCGGTGCACGACTCCGCACTTGAAACCGTCCACTCTTTTTCTCTTAACACGTCGCCCAATGCTAATACTTGCGCAGTTAATGCGCTATCAAGCTGTAAAGGGCTAGCGTTTACAGTAGATTCGGTTGAAAATGTTGAGCTCATAACGTTATACCTGATTACACCTGTTGTGCTTTTATAAGTTTACGCTTTACAAGATCGGTGCTTGATCTTAGTAGCCGTGAGTTTATCATTTATTCCCTTCAACAGGCATTAAACCCAGCAACAAAATTACAGAGGCTTTTTTTGGAATCACATACTCCCATGATGCGCCAGTACCTAACAATTAAGGCGCAGCATCCGAATATTTTATTGTTTTATCGCATGGGTGACTTTTACGAGTTGTTTTATGACGATGCCAAAAAAGCAGCAGAGCTATTAGATATTTCTCTTACCGCTAGAGGTAAGTCAGGCGGTGAACCTATTCCTATGGCAGGTGTGCCTTATCACGCCGTTGAAAGCTATTTATCTCGCCTTGTAAAAATGGGCGAATCGGTTGCTATATGCGAGCAAGTAGGCGACCCAGCCACCAGTAAAGGCCCCGTTGAACGAGCTGTTCAGCGTATTGTAACGCCAGGCACAGTTACCGACGAAGCGCTACTAGAAGAGCGCCGAGATAATATTTTAGCGGCTGTGTGCGGCCATAGCATGCACTACGGCCTTGCTACCCTAGATGTAACCAGCGGGCGCTTTGTAATTTTTGAAAGCGATAGTGATGAAGGTCTACTCGCAGAAATACAGCGTGTAAACCCTGCAGAACTTCTTTATCCTGAAGGGTTTGAAAGCTTACCACTTATTGAGAAACGAAAGGGACTTCGCCGTCGTCCTGAATGGGAATTCGATATCGACACTGCCAACGAGCAGCTAAATGCGCAATTTGAGACGAAAACCCTCGACGGTTTTGGCATAAAATGGGTAACAAAAGGCTTAGGTGCCGCAGGCTGTGTTCTTCAATATGTAAAAGATACCCAACGCACTGCGTTACCGCATATTCGCCGTATTCAAACCGAGCAGCAAGACAGTCGCGTACAGCTTGACGCAGCCACGCGCCGAAACCTTGAGCTTACCCACAATTTATCCGGCGGTCAGGAAAACACCTTATTTAGCGTAATGGATACCACCACTACGGCCATGGGTAGCCGTATGTTACAGCGCATAATCCATTCACCGCTGACAGATCAGCATGAGCTTCATAGCCGTTTGGATGCGGTAGAGACCTTCATTAACGATGACCCAGAAGATATTCGCGGTGCACTAAAACACATTGGTGATATAGAGCGTATTATGGCGCGTTTGGCGTTGCGCTCTGCTCGACCACGCGATTTCGCACGTTTAAAAAATGCGTTTAATGCACTACCTGAATTGCAAGATGCCCTTGGTCGTTTTGATACCGGACAAGTAAGAAGCATTAGCGAAACTATTGGTACCTACCCTGAATTGCAGACGTTGCTTAACGAAGCAATTATTGATAACCCACCAGTGGTTATTCGCGATGGAGGTGTAATTGCTGAGGGCTACAATGCTGAACTTGATGAGTTACGCAAACTCTCGCAAGGTGCCACCGATTACTTAGACGCTATGGAGCAGCGCGAGCGCGAGCGCACCGGAATTTCTACCCTTAAGGTAGGTTATAACAAAGTGCACGGGTTCTTTATTGAAATTAGCCGTGCAAATAGCGCTGCAGCTCCTGCTGAATACATTCGCAGGCAAACCCTAAAAAATACAGAGCGCTACATTACGCCAGAGTTAAAAGAGCACGAGGACAAAGTACTTAGTAGCCAAGGCGCAGCACTGGCCCTTGAAAAGCAGCTTTATGAAGCGTTGTTCGACAACTTCGCGCCGCACCTAAACAACCTTATTGAAACCGCTGCAGCATTAGCAAAACTGGATGTTCTGTGCTGTTTCGCTGAGCGAGCGCTGTCGCTTGACTGGCATCGTCCACAACTAAGCCAAGAGTGTGCGTTAACGTATGAAGCCGGTCGCCACCCTGTGGTTGAAAACGTAATGAAAGACCCATTCATTGCCAACCCACTTACACTTGATACGGAGCGCCGCATGCTCATTATTACCGGCCCAAATATGGGCGGTAAATCAACCTACATGCGTCAAACCGCGCTTATTGCATTACTGGCCTGTATAGGTAGCTTTGTGCCTGCTGAAAACGCACATATTGGAAAGATAGATCGCATCTTCACGCGTATTGGTGCATCTGACGATTTAGCCTCTGGCCGTTCAACCTTTATGGTGGAAATGACAGAAACGGCAAATATCCTTAACAATGCGACTGAAAACTCACTGGTATTGATGGATGAGATTGGTCGCGGCACCAGTACATACGATGGCTTATCGTTGGCGTGGGCGTGTGCCAGTTATCTCGCGAAGCAGCTAAACGCATACACGCTATTTGCAACACACTATTTCGAACTTACTGAATTGCCTGATTCGCAGCCAGGCGTAGTAAATGTGCACCTTGATGCCATCGAACACGAAGATACCATTCGCTTTATGCATACGGTGTCAGAAGGCGCGGCCAGCAAGAGTTTTGGCTTGCAAGTTGCGCAGCTAGCTGGCGTTCCTAAACCCGTAATAAAAGCAGCGCAACAAAAGCTGGCTATCCTTGAGTCATCGCACATTATGAGTAGCGATGAAGCGAAAAAAACTAGCAAAAGTACAACTGCTAAATCCAAGGGGATTTCTGTCGCCGGTCAAGCAGAAATGCTGTTCCCTGATAAACCACATCCGGTAATGGAAGCCCTAGAGAACCTTTCTCCAGACGAGCTCTCGCCACGACAAGCGCTAGACCTTATCTATACATTAAAACGCTTAAGCCAGTCTTAGGCGCATACAAATTGTGCATCATGTGGGCAAATTGATTGTCTGCCCACATGATTTTGCGTATACTATCGCCCCGTCCAAAGTGTAGCTGGTTTTGTTCTAAACTCAGCCTATATTTACCATACAACCCAAACGTTCTAGGTTTCGCATGACAAATTATATTTTCGTCACAGGTGGTGTAGTTTCATCGCTAGGTAAAGGTATTGCTGCAGCATCGTTGGCCGCAATTCTTGAAGCTCGCGGTCTCACCGTAACCATGTTAAAACTCGACCCTTACATCAACGTCGATCCAGGCACAATGAGCCCTATTCAACATGGTGAAGTATTTGTTACTGATGACGGCGCAGAGACCGATCTTGACTTAGGTCACTATGAGCGTTTTATTCGCACCCGTATGACGAAGCGCAACAACTTCACGACCGGCCGTGTTTATGAAGAAGTGCTTAAGCGTGAGCGTCGTGGTGATTATCTTGGTGCCACTATTCAGGTTATTCCTCACATCACTAATGAAATCAAGCGCCGCGTAATTGAAGGTGCTGAAGGTCATGATGTGGCTATTGTAGAAGTAGGCGGAACAGTAGGTGATATCGAATCACAACCGTTCTTAGAAGCAATTCGCCAACTTGGAACCGAAGTAGGCCGTGAGCGCGCTATGTTCATGCACCTAACGCTTGTACCTTATATGCCTGCGTCAGGTGAAGTAAAAACTAAGCCTACGCAGCACTCAGTAAAAGAGCTTCGTTCTATTGGTATCCAACCAGACATCTTGGTATGCCGCTCGGTAGGTGCATTACCGACCAGTGAACGTTCTAAAATTGCCCTTTTCACTAATGTTGCCGACAAAGCCGTTATTTCACTGAAAGACGTAGACAGCATTTACCGCATTCCGGCAGCGCTTAAAGCGCAAGGTATGGATCAGCTTGTGGTTGACCGCTTTGGTCTAGATTGTAAAGAAGCAGACCTTTCTGAATGGGAACAAGTTCTGTATGCAGAGTCTAACCCAACGGCCGAAGTAAACATTGGAATGGTGGGTAAATACGTTGAGCTACCTGACGCGTATAAGTCGGTTAACGAAGCGCTTAAACACGCGGGCTTGAAGAACCGCTTAACAGTAAACATTCACTACGTAGACTCACAGGATGTGGAGAGCAAAGGCACGCAGATCCTAGAAAAACTAGACGCTATCCTAGTACCGGGCGGTTTCGGTGAGCGTGGTATTGAAGGCAAAATTGCGGCAGCCCGTTATGCACGTGAAAACAAAGTGCCGTACCTTGGTATTTGCTTAGGTATGCAGGTAGCGCTTATAGAATATGCACGTAACGTGGCTGGCATGGAAAACGCGAACAGCACAGAATTTGATGCCGATACCCCTTACCCAGTTGTAGGTCTTATTACCGAATGGCTAGACGCTGCAGGTACTACAGAGACGCGTACAGAAAGTTCTGATCTTGGCGGTACCATGCGCCTAGGTAGCCAGCTATGTCACCTTATCGAAGGTACCAAGGTACATGATATGTACGGTAGCGCAGAAATTTACGAGCGTCACCGCCACCGTTATGAAGTGAACAACAACTTGCGCGATCAAATTGAAGCAGCAGGCTTGAAGGTAAGTGGTTTGTCCACTGATAAGCGACTTGTAGAAGTGGTAGAAATCCCTGATCATCCTTGGTTCATTGCGGGCCAATTCCACCCTGAGTTCACTTCAACCCCTCGGGATGGACACCCACTATTTACTGGTTTTGTTGCTGCGGCAGGAAAGTACCAGAAAGAAAATCACTAATTTCTAATAAAAGGGGCGCTCTCTCCCGTTGCGCCCCAATCAATTGTTGAGGAAGAAACATGGCGAAAATTAGTCGCATTATTGGGCGCGAGATTTTAGATTCACGCGGTAATCCAACAGTAGAAGCAGATGTATTTTTAGAGTCTGGCGTTATGGGCCGTGCTGCAGCACCATCTGGTGCCTCTACTGGTAGCCGCGAAGCACTAGAACTACGCGACGGCGACAAGTCTCGTTACCTAGGTAAAGGTGTTACAAAGGCAGTAGCAGCAGTTAACGACACTATCGCGCCAGCACTTATTGGTAAAGACGCATTAGCGCAAGCTGACATCGACGGCATTATGATTGACCTTGATGGTACAGAAAACAAAGAAACATTGGGTGCGAACGCTATCCTTGCTGTTTCTCTAGCCGTTGCAAAAGCAGCCGCCGCTGAAAAAGGCGTAGCGCTTTACGAGCACATTGCAGACCTAAACGGTACTTCTGGTCAGTACTCAATGCCTGTACCAATGATGAACATCATCAACGGTGGTGAGCACGCTGACAACAATGTAGACATTCAAGAGTTCATGGTACAGCCTGTTGGCGCGAAGAGCTTCAAAGAAGCACTACGTATGGGCGCTGAGATCTTCCACGCACTTAAGAAAGTACTTTCTGCTAAAGGCCTTAACACGGCAGTTGGCGACGAAGGTGGTTTCGCGCCTAACCTAAGCTCAAATGCTGAAGCACTAGCGGTAATTGTAGAAGCCGTTGAAAACGCGGGCTACAAAATGAATGAAGACATTACTCTTGCACTAGACTGTGCAGCGTCTGAATTCTACAAAGAAGGCAAATACGTACTATCTGGCGAAGATAAGAGCTTCGATTCAGAAGCGTTCGGTGACTACCTTGCAGACCTTTCGTCACAATACCCAATTGTATCTATTGAAGATGGTCTAGACGAGAGCGACTGGGACGGATGGGCAAGCCTTACTAAGAAAATTGGTGACAAAGTACAGCTTGTTGGTGACGACTTGTTTGTAACTAACACTAAAATTCTTAAGCGCGGTATCGATAACGGCATTGGTAACTCAATCCTTATCAAGTTCAACCAAATCGGTTCACTAACAGAAACGCTTAACGCAATTAAGATGGCAAAAGATGCGGGCTTTACAGCAGTTATCTCTCACCGTTCTGGTGAGACTGAAGATGCAACTATTGCCGACCTTGCAGTAGGCACAGCAGCGGGGCAAATCAAGACGGGTTCACTATGCCGTTCTGACCGTGTTGCTAAGTACAACCAACTACTTCGTATTGAAGAAGCGCTAGGTGACGCTGCAACTTACAAAGGCCGTAGCGAAATTAAGGGGCAATAAGCCAGTCCTTGCACGTCTAGAAAAACTAAAAAAGCCAGTCAACGTTGACTGGCTTTTTTTATTTTAACTGAATCTACTCACGATCTAGGCGCGCTAGCTAGTTCTCAAATGACTTAAAGAATAAAGGCCCCTTGTTTGACTGCTTTTCTTTCTCACTTCTTCAAGAGCCTCCGCCTCACTTGCGGCGAATAGCGCATCAATCAGGCGGTTAAAGTGTGCATGCATTGCTGTTCTTGCTGCCTGAGAATTCCTTGCTTTTAAACTCTGAAAAATTTGGTTGTGTTCTTCCAATCTGTCCTGGTCAGATTGACTACAGACACTACTATAGGCATGGATTATTTGTGGTTGTGAATCGCGTAGCGCCCAAAACTTATTTACCGCGAGCAAGATTGCTTTATTACGTGTCGCTTTAGAAATAATAATATGGAATTCACGGTCGGCCTCTTCAGCATTAACACCGGTTTTCATCGCTTCAAGCGTTTTCTCTAATGCATTTAGCTCTTCGTCTGTAATTGACAACGCCGCTAGTGCAGCGGCTTCGCCTTCTACAAGTGCCCTGGCCTGAGTAAGTTCGAACGCACTAATTTGCTCGGTGGTTGCTTCTTCTTGGTCACTCGCTTTATCAAGGACGTAAACACCTGAACCTGTCTTTACCTCTACGTGCTGAAGCACCTCAAGCGCGATAATAGCTTCACGTATTGTTGGGCGACTAACGTCGAAGGTTTCTGCAAGCTCCCGTTCAGCGGGCAAACGCGTGCCAGGTGGGTACAAACCAGAAGCAATTAATGCTTTAATTTTATCTGCAATTTGCCAGAACATTCGACGACTTTTCATGTTCAAAACCTTTTCTTTAAAACCCTGAATATTTCACGCAGTTTATCTACTCATCAAAAGCTTAAATGCTACCTGAGAGCGCTCACCTCAGCGAAAGATTATAGTAAAGTACTAATCATTATATACCGTCAATATACACGCAATTGGTAATATTTCAATCCAACCTCTCCGACCATTTAAAAATTAAACTTTAAATATAAATTTCAAACACTTAAACAAATAAAATTTATTACCACCATTAGAAAAAACACCAATATAAGGACTAAAACCACTAATTTGGTCATACAAAAAGGTTAGTAACTAGACGTTACTAGAAAAATGGTCATTCATTTAATCAATCATGCTACGCATTTGCGGCTATACAAGATTGTGTAATGGCATCCCAGTTGCCTTCACTTACCCACTCTTTTTTAGCAACCCACGTTCCACCGACTGCAAATACATTAGGTAGCGAAAGGTAATCAGTTTTGTTCAATTGATTCACGCCGCCTGTAGGGCAAAACGTAACATCACGAAATACCGATGACACTGCTTTTAAAAAAGGCGCTCCACCTGATAAAGATGCTGGAAAAAGCTTTTGCTCTGTAAAACCAGCTTCAAGGGTCATAAGAATATCTGCGGTATTCGACACTCCAGGCAATACCGGTATCTGACATGCCTCCAGCGCATTTAACAATGAACTAGATACCGCGGGTGTCACGATAAAATCACTACCTACTTCAATAGCGGCAGATAATATCTCTTCGTTAATCACTGTACCTGCCCCCACTATCAGTGAAGGTACTTCTGACTTAATAGCGCTTAGCGCTTCAAGTGAGGCCTCTGTTCTAAGTACCACTTCTACAAGGTTTAAGCCTGCTTTGGACATGGCTTTCGCAATATTTACACCTTGTTCTGAGGAATCTGCCTGAATGATTGGCAACAGGGTTTGGCCTGACATAAGTTCAGAAAAGCGTGTCATACATGTTCTCTCTAGTTGTTAAATGTTAATGGGCCTTAACCTGAAAAACGTTCGTTAAGTGTTTTGCAAACAGTGTGATGGATGTGCTACCGCTTCCACCTAACTAAAAATAAGCATCGATTGTTCGGTAATGATTTAGCTTTTTTCAGCCAACGCGGCTTCTACAATGCCCTGTGGAATAATGGCTCCGCGGTGCTGAATCACAGTGCCTGCCGCTTTCGCCGCAAGTTCAACCGAACGAGAAATAGGCATATCATTAAGCCTGCTGCCTAAATACACACCGTTAAATGCATCGCCAGCCGATGTGGTATCGACTACGTTGGCAACTGGAACGATAGCGTGCTCTAAACGTTCACCGTCTAACACGGTAAGTACCGATGAAGGTCCATTCTTGATAACAATCTCATTGACGCCAAACGATTCGCAAAGGGCTAAGGCATCGTTTGCACTCTCAATATCAAAAAGCTCAATAATGTCTTCCACACCAACGAGTGCTACATCACAAAGCGAAAGTGCCTGCTTAAAGTTCTTACTTGCTTCATCAGGTGTTTCCCAAAGTCGTGCACGATAGTTAGGGTCGAACACTATTTTTACGCCGCTCTCTTTTAACGCCTCAATAAAACGAAAGAAGGATGGGCGTTCATCGCGTGGGATAATGGCAATGGAAATACCAGAGAACATAAACATATCATTGGCAGATAATGCATTAAGTGTTTCTCGATTTAGATATGACATGATGGTTTTTGCAGCTGACTGTGACCGCCAGTAGGTAAAGCTGCGCTCACCTGATTCATCAGTGTCAATGAGATACAAACCGGTAGAACGATGTTCATTTGAAAATACGAAAGAGGTGTTTAGCCCTTCCACTTCAAAGTTATTTTTCATGCGAAGGCTAAACGTATCGTTACCCACAACCGTTACAAAACCAACCTGCACATCAGAAAAACATCGCTTTAAGTAAACAGCAGAATTGTACACATCGCCTGCAAAAGATTGATGTAACGTTGTGTCAGAGCCTTCATTCGAGCGCAGTTCAACCATGCATTCGCCAATAAAGCTAAGCTTTTTCATTTGGTACGCCTTGTTTGGTGGTTCATTGAAACTGTGAGCACATAAAACGTGCCCACAGTAAAAGCACTATTGTTTTATTGGTTCGATTTTGGGGATAAGAAGCCAAACCGAAGCAGCGGCAATAATGGCAAGTGATGCGCCAATAATAAAAGCAGGGGTATAGTTGCCATCGGCGGTTAACATGGGCACTAGTGAAGTTAACCCCACAGCGCCTAGTTTGGCTGCCATTCCGGAAAACCCAGACAAGGTTCCCACCGATTTTTTACCTAACAGGTCGCTAGGTAATGTTTGAACATTACCAATGGCGGTTTGAAAACCAAATAAAATGACAGCCATAATCAACACCGCCGTAATTGCAGACCCTGGATTTGCCATTGCCAGAAGAGCAGGAAGCATAATCACACAGCCCAGCGTGATAACGAGCTTTCGGGTTTTATCGGTATTCCAACCGGCCTTTAATCGGTTCTGCGCAAGTAAGCCGCCAAACCAAGCTCCCAGCATGGCGCCAACATACGGAACCCATCCATACAAACCAATAGACTTAACATCCATGCCATACACTTCGTTAAGGTAAATTGGGATCCAGAATACAAACAGCCACCAAATAGGGTCGATAGCAGCGGAAGCGATAATCACGCCCCAGCTTTGTTTTTTCGACAGCAGCTCTTTCGTAGAAGGGTTGTATTCGTTCTCGCAATCAGCAGCATCATCACTTGATTCCACGCGCTGGCCAGTAAGAATGTACTGTTTCTCTTCTTCAGTTATCCAAGGGTGTGAGCCAGGCGGTGCTTTAACAAGCACAAGCCACGGTACTAGCCATAAAAAGCCCAGCGAACCCACAACAATAAAAATTAGCTGCCAGCTAAAGTAAATGGTCATCATGGCAATGGCTGGAATAGCAATAATTCCACCTATGGCTGCGCCTGAATTAAAAATACCCTGCGCTAATGCACGCTCTTTAGTTGGAAACCATTCGGCATTACCTTTAGCCGCGCCTGGCCAGTTACCCGCCTCTGACACACCCAGAATGGCACGAAAAATGGCAAAACTTAGAAAACCTTGTGCAAATGCGTGAAGCACGGTAGCAAGAGACCATACGCCTATTGATAATACAAACCCAATACGGGTGCCTATCCAATCGAAAATTTTTCCGAAAATAGCTTGTCCAAAGGCGTAAGCGAAAACGAAGACGATAGAAATATTTGCATAAATTTGTTTGCGCTCTACTGCAGATTCATCGGGGAAAAGATCTTCAACAATGTCTGGCCAAAGTACGCTAAGTGCCTGTCTATCGATGTAGTTAATTATGGTTGCTAGCGCGATAAGGGCAATAACCCACCATCGCAAGCCATTAATTTTCATTATTATTCTCCCACAAAATCTTCGCGAGCAGGGCTAAATGTATCGATTAGAATACCGCCAGTAGGGCAAACTGCACCATGCTCTACGTGAGGTGGAATAAGACAACTATCCCCTTTCTTCAAAATCTTCATTTCACCACCTATGCTGAAATGAAATTCACCTTCTTCAACATACGTTACTTGAGAATGACGATGTGCATGGGTATATCCTTCTGCACCCTTATCAAAAAATACTTTTACAGCCATAAGTTCATGATTAAAACCCAGCATTTGACGCTTTAAACCGTTGCCCAAGTCTTCAATCTCGGTCTCGTTGCCAAATAGAAAATGTTCGCTTTGCTTATTCATAACGTAAATCCTAAAAAATTACAGCGCATACACAGCGAGACGGCTTGAAAGCGTGTAACGGTTTTTATCAAAATCAAAAGAAACAGACTTGGTCGACTCACTACCGTCTGTGGTATTTATGGCTATCAGAAACTGTTGTTCGCCCGCCGTTACTACAAGTAAAAGCAACGTGTCGTGTTCTACAGTGTGAACTGACGTAATAATGCTTTCTGCGCCCAACGTATATTCTTTGCTTGGGTTGTATTCACCATGGGGCTCTAAAACAGAAACGAATTGGTGATGTGCCTCGCCTTCCACACGACGTATAAAGCCGCTCTCGTTGCGAAGATTGAAATTAGGGTCACCGGCACCTAACTGTGTAAATAGAAAGGCTTCATTGCCTTGTGCAACGCTGTGTTGTGAATAGAAACGGCCGTTGCTATTTAACCAAGTCACTCTTGCCATATCAGCTTTAGGAATGCCCTTAGCCCTTAGCCACAAGTGCTGATATCCACTTACTGTTCCTAGTGCAGATAACGTATTGGTATACCCCTGATATTCAAAACTAGTATCGATTAGATGCCCGCTGTAATGCAGCGGTAAATCGTAGGTATGCGGCTTGTCACTAGATACATCAAACACATCAACAACAATGCGCTTGTTCAAAGTAGGCAGGGAAAGTAACGCTATGGTTCTATCAAGTACAACGTCGTTATAGGCATTATCGATGCTAGCGCGAGCAACTGTACCGTGCTTATTGCTTTCAAAGAAATGTAGCGTAGGCGCGTTTGCATTTGCTTTATCTAGATTAAAAGAAAAATGACTTTGCTCATCAACCACTACCGTATTGTGCGCAACGGTTTGTTTGGCATAACTATTATTTTCTGGAAGGTAACGACCACCAAATTTAGCTTCTACATTTAAGAATCGTGCCGCACCATAGTCGGTTACAATTTCACTGCCTTTATCGTAAAACTGCCATGTTAGTTTATCGAAGTGACCATGCCCTAAACCTTGGGCTGCAGGTTTAAATAAAACAGCTTCGCCTTGCGCTTCTTCACTGCGCATAATAACCAATGCACCTTCATCGCCGTCTTTACCGTCACCCAAGGCCATCGATTCGAAAACATAAGGCGTTGCTTTGTTCTCATCTAGGGCCTTCGCTACGTCAACACCATCGCCTGTGAGTACTATTCGTCCTTGCTGCTTAGCAATATCCAGTAAACCTGAATCTTTAGCTTGCTGGTACGCCACAGCAACACCATACACAAGCTCAATAGTATCTATGCCTTTACTTTTAATGGCATCATTGATTGGGAAGAACAGCCCATTGTAGCTAAGTTGAATGGTGGTATTTATTGCTTTAAGCAAAACCTTATCGCGGTAGTCAAAAATGTTGCGTTGAGGCTCATTGTTTTCAATTGCTTTAGCAAACGTTATAAACGGCATTAGTGCATAACGTTGATAGTAGGGCCCTTCGTTGTAATAGCCTTGAGGAGAAAACAAGGTATCAAGCTGTTTTAAGAAACCACCTTTGCCAGACTTTTCAAGGTCGTATAGTGCTTTTTCAACCCATTCTGGTTCGTTTAGCACGTAGCCTGCCATACCTACGCCAGCAGTGGCCCACGTTCCGTGATTGTGTACTTTATTGAAAGTAGATGGTTGCCCTTCAGATAAGAACAACGCTACAGGCCGCAACAGTTGGCTCTCAATAACGCTTCGCTCTTCTTCATTAAGTGCGTTATACACTAAGTCGTAAGCTTGAATAGTATTCACAAGCCATACGGCTTCATTTAGGCTTTGCCAGAAGAAAACGCCTGGATTTTGTGCATTCACTTTACGCTGTGGGTGCAACCCTAAAGTAGGATAAAGTGCCGCATAGTCTAACAAGAGACTTTTTACATAATCCGCATACTTTTCGTTATCACTAATTTGGTATACCACGCCAGCGTTATACATAAGCTGGTAATTCTTTTTATGACGTTCGTGGGTGTAACCGCCGCCACCGTCTTTTGGCACAGGAACCACGTTTGGCATTGCTAGATGCAAATCTACCTCTTGCTTAACTTGCAAATAAGCATCTTGAAAACGCCCCCCATGCTTTGCGGCATGGCGCATTTTTACAACGTCGTCTTGCGTGATCACTAAGTTAGGATGGGCGGCAAGTGAAGAAAAAGAAAGCGAACAAAAAATGAAAAGTAACAGCGCAGATTTATTTTGTAGGGTACAGAGGTTTTTAATCATTGCTATTTACTCCTTGTTCGCTTTCGTGGAAACATTGTCTTGTAACAAAGCAGTATGGGTGCCGTGCGCAAATTTCTCCTCAATTTTCGGCGCGGATGTATTTACGAAAACATTACTTGTTATTGTTGTTTTCGGCTCTCCAACTGTGTGATTAACCACGATAGGCTCAGACTCATTGAATTCATTGTTGTGTAGCGTCGAAACCTGTACACCATGAACGTATACGCTAGCACTTTGTTTGTTGCGTTTACCGCTGCCTACGTTAGTTAACACGTTGTCCAGCATACTTAGGTGCGGCCCAAATGTGCTCTCATCGGTACCGCCTCGGTAAAGATTCACAACGCTACCACTCACATTTTTAAACGTATTATTGGTTATTCTGACGTACTCAGCGTTATAAATACCGTAATCCTCTATCTCTTTATCGAGACTTAGAACATGACCAGTAACATCGTTAAAGTTATTTTTTGAAAGTGTTATGTCATCGGCAAATGCACCTTTGCCAGATGTGAAGAAGTTAAAAGAATGGTTGATATCTAGACGTTCAATATCACAGTTTTCTACATTGAAGACATAGTTATGCAGCATGCCCCATTTCTTTGTTCTCACAACGCTATTGCCAAAGGCGTCTGGGCTGTTTTTTCCTGACAGTACCAAACCATCAAGTTTCAAATTTCCATTGTCCTGTATTTCAAACAAGGCAGAGCGTTCGAACGACAGCGTTGTCGCTTTGGGAACTTGTGCTGTAACCGTTACTGTTTTATCGATAATAAGAACACTGGGCACAACGATTGTGCCAGGTGCGATTGCAATAACATCTCCGTCACTGGCATTTTCAAGTGCTGTCATAAATTCAACAGCATCGGCACCTACGTTAATTGTTTTACCTGCAGCGAAGTTCACTTCAGGTACTATTTTGGGATACCAGCTTACGCCGACGTCACTTTTTGATACGACGTTCATGTCAGAAGCAACACCAACATTTTTTGTTTCTGCGCCTTTTACCTCGGGCTCGTTTAACTTAGCGACGTTAAGCCCATTCTCACTCTTAACAAGGGGTAGCACTGCAGTAGTAAAACCTTCGCTAAGTTCTTTTATCATTTTGGTATTAGCGACATTGTTAGCGAATGTAATGCCGCTCACATCATCAAACAATGTAAAAGGTTGGTTTAGCGAAGCATTGTAAATAAGGTTATTGGCAAACAATGAATTTATAGGTGCCGCGCTTCTCTCTTCATCGCTTCCTGCACCAAGTTGAATATGTGACACGTTAATGAATGAGTTATTTGTGATTTGCGCGTTATTGACCTGATGATAACGATTGATAGGCGAGTCAGGCACACCATTCATAACCGTAAAGCCACTACCAAAGCGATAGCCCGTTAGCCTCTCCAAGTAGTTATTGGTTATCACTTGGCCTTCATTGATAACGCGAATTCCGCCAGTATGGTCTACGCCATTGCCTAAAAATACATTGCTTTCAACGCGGTTATTATTACCGTGTCTTAGGGTGAGAGTGCCTTTGGCGGATAGAAAAACGTTTCCCTTCAGCAGGTTCTCACCTGACTTCACAGAAATAATTTCAACCTCGCCATTTGTCTGTTCGAAGATATTATTGATAACCTGAGTATACGAATTACTCAGTGAGTAATGACTTGTACCAATTCTTAACGTTTCTCCACCGTTTGAACCGAATACAGGGCGATAACCGAAGTAGTTGTGATCAATACTGTGATGGTTCTCTTGATGTGCTTCGCCGTTTAGTCGGACCGCGACAGTAACTCCTTTGTTACGCTTACCCGTTAGATGATTATGGTCAAACCGATTGTGCTTACCATAAAGCGCAACCCAATAATCTGATTCTTGGCGATCTGGATTACTGTATTCATCAATGACTGTTTCACTTACTCGTGAATAATTAGCAGGCGTTTCTGCATCTTTTCTAAACGCGATAACAGCGCTAGTAGGGGTATAGCCGTTTTTGAATACTAAACCCGATACTTCTAAATACTGCCCAGCTAACCTTAAATTAGAGCGGCCAGACAGAATAACCTTTCCTTTTGTTTGTGCAGACAGCGTGATAGGACTATCTGCACTGCCCTGACCTTCTAATAAAATTTCGAAGTCGCGGTAAACACCGTCTTTCAGTATTACGTCGTCACCCGCCTCTAGCGAAGGTGCTATTGCGCTGTATTCATCTTGTGAGCTAACAATATATTGTTTAGCGCCTGCATTTGACGACAAAGCACTTACCACAATAAATACTGCTAACCATTCAAATAAACGTACTTGCATATACAGCCTGCCCTTTGCTTAAAGTAGAACTAGTGACGACGTAACTGACACGCTACTTAGTGAGCGTTTTAAAATAATCGAAAATTTCAGGTACGTTGCCTTGGCTTAATCCAGCATCTACCGCAGCATTTAAGTTCGCAGACGAACCTTCGGCAATTTTAGATACCGTACCTAGGTCTTCTACCATTTTCAGAAAGTAACCTAAGTCTTTATTGGCATTTGCAATTGAAAAGCCCAAATCACTTACGTTGTCGACGGCGTAGTTTTTACAAAACTGCATAAATGGAGAGCTAGATGGGCCTGTAGACATAATGTCGAAAAGTTGCTGTTTATCTACGCCAGCCTTTTCTGCCACAGCGAACGCTTGCGACATAGCACACACGGTTGTCATTCCCATAAAGTTATTGATTAATTTGGTGGTGTGACCCGCGCCTAAAGCCCCCAGGTGAAATACATTTTCACCCTGATCTTGAAGTACACCTTTTACTTTATTGAAAGTGTCGATATCGCCTGCAGCCATAATATTCAGAAGGCCGTCTTTGGCGTGAGCAGGTGTTCTCCCAAGCGGTGCGTCAATCATTCCCACGCCTTTCTCGGCTAGGTCTGCACCAATTTTCTTGGTAGAAGCTGGAATTGACGTACCAAAATCAACTAACACAGCGCCTTCTTGCAGGCCTTCCAGTACACCGTTTTCTGCATAAATCACTTTTTCCACGATGTCTGAAGTGGTTAGACACAACATAACAATATCTGATGCTTCAGCGAGTGCCTTACCAGTTTGAGCCGTTTTCCCGCCGCGCTCTACACACTTTGCTACCGCATCTTTATTTAAGTCCATCACTGTGACGGCATAACCTTTGTTTTGAAGGTTTTCTACCATATTGCCGCCCATAAGGCCTAAACCGATGAAACCAATGGTTGGTTTGGACATGACTGTCTCCTAATGACGATATTCGTTGTCTTGCTCGAATATAAGCGTCGAACTGAAAATTAAATGAATAACGCTTTGTTGTGGCATGTGCTTTAAAAAATGCCAATTCAAGCTTGTATTCAAAGTATTATTAGCTAACCAATTTGTCAACCAATTATTGAGAATAACAAAAAAGCTGTAATACCAATAAAAGAAAGAATCAAGCCAAGACATTAAGTTAAATCAAAGCAAAAACATGATTTAATTGAATTTAATCAAATCACACCATGTTTTCACTCAGCGTCTTTGCTTTGACAATTTCATTTTTACCACTGACGCATTGGTAAAACCAAAAGCTGGAAAGTTGGTTGCGGTATCTAAAAACTTTTTCTTCAAATACCGCAATAACCTTTCTTTCAATCAGAATCGGTAGTTTGCGCCTAGCGTAATTCTGCGGTCAGTCAAACCTTGGAAGCACAGTAGTGCGTTTTCATTTACACAGTATTGCTCCACTTCTGACTCAGTAAGATTCACAGCTTCCACACCGACGTTTAAGTTTTCGTTCACGTCATAGGTAACGCTGGCATTTAGCTGGCCGCGATCACCCTGTACGGCTGGAAAGCCCCATGGAAAACTTGAAGTACTGCCGAAGTCATCGGTTCGATATGCTTCTCGCCAGGTGTAACGCATACGCGCTGATAACCCGTATTTCTCGTAGTAAAGCGTAAAGTTGTACGCATTTTCAGATAGGTTCAGTAGCCCCTGCACTGCTGATACGTCTATATCATCAACACCCGTAGTTGCAGCAAAAACGTTTGAAGCACGGCTTGTTGCGCTGTTCTCAGCTTCGCCACCAGAGAACTCTTGGATGGTATAGTTTGCAAGCACACCAAAACCTGACGCCCAACCTAGTTCACTTTCAAAGCCCGATAGGTCGTACTGAACCGCGAACTCGATACCTTTCTGAGTAGTCTCGCCGGTGTCGTTTATCTTGGTCTCAGTTCCCACACAAACGCCTGTGCCTAAATCAGGCCCGAAAACGTTAATATCGGCAATTGGGTTGAATATACCGCCACCTTCACAAGGATCAGTAAGGTCTCTGAAGCCTGTAGTTGGGTCTTCAAACGGCGTTACAATTTGGTCAACAAAAAGGTCTTTACGGGTTTTGTGGAAGATACCTACGCTAACCACGCTGGCTTCAGCGAAATACCATTCAGCAGATAAATCGTAAGACACTACCTCTTCTGGCGTTAAGCCTGGGTTACCAATAGCCACATTCGGGTTAGGGCTGGTACTGAAAGTTACCGAGGTAGATAGGTCGTTGAAGTTAGGACGACGTATGTCTTTGCCTGCACCAAAACGCAAAACCACGTCATCAGTAACATCAGCCACAATGTTCAAGCGTGGCAAAATAAAGTCGTAGTCACCTGTGTTGGTAACGCGAGAAACCAGTTCATTACCCTCATCGTCCACGGTAATAGAATTACCCAGTGAAGTTACATCTGTTTGAAGATATCGAACGCCGAAGTTACCTCGGAACATTTCATATTCAAAATTAGCTTGCGCATAGAGTGCATGTGTCTCTTCCTCAATATCGAAGAAGCCTGATGAACTTGCTGTTGGTGCACTTAGGCTGCGGCTTGAGCCATGCACATCTAATGCTTGCTGAAGTGTGGCAAGCACACCATCGGGGTCAGATGCCACCAGCTCTGGGTTTATCAACAGGAAGTCTTTTACAAATAGGTCTCGACCGTCTGCTTCATTGAAATTGTCTGGACCAGCCACTAACAAATCGGCAAATAAGTTACCGCGAGGACTGTCGTCCATAGTTCTTAAACCGACACTTGTGCCAATATCCTCGCGCTTGCTACCCGATTTATTATAACGGTAACCAAAGTCCACAGAGGTGATCATCGTGTCAACGAAGTAAGTGAAATCGACTCTGAAGGCATCTTCAAAGTTTTCAGTGGTGTCACGACCAATGTTGACATCGCGAAGTACTACGTTGTTAGGGTCTAGAAGCTGTGCTGCGGTTGGCGCAAACTCGGCACCCTCAGCAATACCAAACGCAAGTGAACCACCGCGTAAGTCATAGGCAAAAGGAACACTGTTATCGTTTGCACCACCAGCATCTAAAGGCGCATTCGGATTAATAAAGTTCAGCGTTGTATTAAAGCTTGGCGTTGTTGTGTCTGATGAAGATGAAGCGACCTCTGCAAAAACCTTCCATTTGTCGCCTTGCCATTCACCACCCAGTCTAAAAATTTTACTGTCGGTAACACGAGAATTGGTATCGCTAGAGAAGCGAAGGTTAGGATCGTCATCGTCATTAGCAAGATTAACCGGGATAACACCGCGAAGTGCTGCTTGAATAGAGCCAAGGTTAGTACCACCTAGTGAGCCAAAGTTGATGGTTTCAAATTCGTCTGGCACAGATATATCGTTCAGAGCGCTCACGCCAGAAGCCTGCACACGTGAACTTTCTTGCAAACGCTCTTGGTCGTTTATTACCGCGTCAAAGAAGAAACGCGTATTGTCATTGGGCGCCCATTCGATGGTACCCACCAAGTTTTTAGTTTCATATTCAAAATTGTCATAGTCTTGTACGAAAAACTGAATAGGTAAAAAATCGAAGGCCTGTGCGCTTGCAAAACCACTGTCTGAAGCAACAAGGTTATCTCTATCTGCTCTAGGACGGAATGAAGTTACGTCTTGTTCAGCATAACTACCGCTAAGCACAATACCAATTTTTCCATTATCGGTATCCCAATTATCCCCAAACGTACCGGAAAATCTGGGTTGGAAATTACTGTCTGTAGTAAGGCTGCTGTTTTCGCCTTGAACACGAATAGCAGCGAGTTGTTCTGTAAGCTGTAGAGGACGAATAGTTTTAAGGTTGATAGTACCACCAACAGAGCCTTCAATCGTTTTAGCGTCAGGAGACTTGGTCACTTCAAGCCCTGCGATAATCGACGCTGAAACATCTTCAAAATCAATACCGCTTCGGCCCGCGCCAGAACCAACGGTCGATACACCGTTTATTTCAGTTCTATTTGCATCAGTACCACGAATTTGAACCCCCGTACCTACACCAGCTTCTCGAGTAATTTGAACACCGGTGATGTTTTCAAGTACTTCAGCAAGGTTTTGGTCAGGCAATTTACCAATATCTTCTGCTTCAATAACTTCTACAAGGTTGTTTTGGTACCGCTTTTCATTAAGTGCACTGGCCAATGAAGCTCTAATACCCGAAACCTCGATGACTTCTACGTCGTTTCTAGCTTCTTCTTGCGCTTCTTGTGCGCCCACATATAACGGCTGGCTTAGCGCTGTAGCAGAGAGTACAGCGATAGAGATCTTAGATAGTTTGTGTCCCATGAATATTTCCTTCGATGGATATTGAGACAAACTATACGTCTATCTCTAACCATTTTGTTAAATTTGAAACCCTATAACCCTCAACCTGTCTTACAGATTATTAACAAGAGCGCAACAAAAGTAATCCAAATAAAAATATTGGTCAACAGCAAAAACACAAATAAATCATACCAAAATAACAAAATTTGGACTTACCAATATAAAAATCAAATAAAAAACAATTAAATACAGACACATAGAAAAGAACCAAAGCTAGTAACAAATAAAAATGCATACAATCAATTATTGAAAAATAGACTAATTGGTAATACAGACATAAAGAGAGTGACATAGTGACTTTCTCAAATGCTTTAATTATATGTAGGCCTCTGCTCAAACATGCATTGAATATAGCGGTATGGCCTTTTTCTTGGTACGTTTAATAAATAACCAAAGAATTCATGCTGTAAAAAATGAAACCAGAAGATAGTACATCACGAAGTCAGTCGGGATTTTTTTCTGAGTCAGGCGAGCTTGGTGGAGCGCACCCACAATTTGCAGAGCTATGTACGGCCCTTTACGAACGAGAGGTAACTGCGCTATCAGTGAGCGCAATTAAAAACGTTTCGCTAATAAAACGCAGAATAGGAGGCTTGCCGCATCATGTAAGAAGCGTTGCACGCTTCATGGTTGCAGTGCGTCACAGTGATGTAATGTCTCCACTTGATATCGATACTCACAACGGTAGCTGGTATGCCAAGCAAGCTTCTAAATGCCCTGGAAATAAACACGATGAGCAGAAATGTGCTCAATGGTATGCACAGCATGGAACATATGGCTTGGTGGTTCCGGTCTTAATGAGTTCAATGGAAGGGTTTACCATAGAGCTAGACTCCATTGATATGATTGATCACAAACTACATCGTGTTCATTTAAATAAGCACGGCTGGTTTTTAGAGTCTGGTGCTTCAACTGACGACAGTGAGAAAATTGGACTCTCCCGCTGTTTGTTGAAACCTAATAAAGCAGTCATGACAAGCGCATGCTGCGGTCATAGCTGGACACACAAAAGCCGCACTTTTCCTCGCGCATTGTCCATTCGTGAAATGAGACTTTCCACGCAAATTAACTGGAAAAATTTCACACTACCGCCGCCTCAAAAAGAATAAAAACCCACAAAATCAAAATAAAAACGCACAAAACCAAAGGTAAAAACAATTTCCAATTTAGTACACCCATCCTAAAACGCAGTAGAAAATGTCCATCCCCCACTCAACTAGCGTCGAAATGGCAAGTAACAGCAATAAACCAAGACAAAAACTAGGACAAATATCCTAAATAATTAAATAATTTGTTTTATACACGAAAAATATAGTCATTATGAAAATCAATGGTTGACCTGTTGCACTCACATGGTTACATTGAACCCACAAACTCGGTCAGCAAGAAACTAAAGCTCATGCAAATTCGTTTCATTCTTCTATCTCTACTCCTTATGGCAGCCAGACTGCACGGGTAGATTGCGACCAGCAATTAATCACACAAAAACCCGTGCCAAGCACGGGTTTTTTTTTACCATTTAACTGAGAGAGCGTCATGACAAATCAAGTGAAGATCTTTGATACCACATTACGAGACGGTGAGCAGGCGTTACCTGCCAGTCTAAGTGCCAAAGAGAAGCTACAGATTGCGCTGGCGCTTGAACGTTTAGGTGTAGACATTATTGAAGCGGGCTTTCCAGTTTCATCACCTGGCGACTTTCGCTCGGTACAAATGATTGCTAAAGAGGTAAAAAACTCCGTTGTTTGTGGTTTGTCTCGCGCTTTGCCTGGCGATATAGACGCCTGTGGACAAGCTCTTAGCGTTGCCGAGCAATTTAGAATTCACACTTTTATAGCAACATCAGAGATTCACGTTGGCGCTAAGCTTCGCAAGTCTCAAGACGAAATAGTCGAGATGGCGGTAAAAGCCGTTAAGCACGCAAGACAGTATACTGACGACGTAGAGTTTTCCTGTGAGGATGCTGGGCGCACCCATATCGATTATCTATGCCGCATGGTTGAAGCAGCTATTAACGCTGGTGCAACGACAGTGAATATTCCAGACACCGTAGGCTACACTACCCCTACTGAGTTTGGCGGCATTGTTCAGCAATTGTTTAATCGTGTACCTAACATCGACAAAGCCACTATTTCAGTGCACTGCCACAATGATTTGGGGCTAGCCGTAGCCAACTCCTTAGCAGCGGTAGAGCAAGGAGCAAGACAAGTGGAATGTACAGTAAACGGTATCGGTGAGCGTGCTGGTAATGCATCATTGGAAGAAATCGCCATGATCTTACAAACCCGTAAGAACATGTTGGGGTTTGAAACAAACATCAATTCTACTGAAATTTCACGTACATCGAAGTTAGTCAGCCAGCTTTGTAATATGCCGGTGCAATCTAACAAAGCCATAGTAGGTGCGAATGCATTCAGTCACTCGTCGGGCATTCATCAAGACGGCGTTTTAAAAGCGCAAAATACCTATGAAATTATGACCCCAGAAAGTGTGGGCATAAACAAGAACAACCTTAATCTTACTTCTCGTTCGGGTCGTCATGTCATTAAGCATCGCTTAACCGAACTGGGCTATAAGACTGAAGACTACGACCTAGAAGCAGTCTATGACGCCTTCTTAAAGTTAGCGGATAAGAAAGGCCAAGTGTATGACTACGACCTTGAAGCCTTGTTGTTCTTTGACAAACAAAAGCACGACCAAGCTCACTTCCAGCTACTTTATCTTCAAGCTAATTCAGGGCGTGAAATTATCCCAAGCGCCACGGTAAAAATGAAAGTGGGCAGTGAAGAGATCACCCAATCCAGCATTGGAAACGGTCCTGTAGACGCCGCTTATAAAGCTATCATGTCTATTCTGGGGCACGAAGATTTAGAGGTTGTAGACTTTAAACTAGATTCAAAAGGAGAAGGTGCTGATGCCCTGGCGCAAGTGAGCGTTATAGCCACTTACAAAGGCCGTCGCTTCCACGGAATAGGCCTTGCTACAGACATAGTAGAGGCAGGCGTTAAAGCCCTTATCTTTGTACTTAATAACACCTATTTAGCTGACAAAATCGATCAGCAAAAAAATCAACAAGAACGCGTTGCAGGAGTATAAATGAGCCAGTATTCAATTGCCGTATTAGCCGGAGACGGTATCGGCCCAGAGGTAATGCAAGAAGCCAATAAAGTTTTAGATGCCGTAGAGAAGAAATTTAACGTCACACTTAATCGTACTGCTTATCCTGTAGGGGGCTACGCCATTGATACTGAGGGCGAAGCATTACCTTCAAAAACGCTACTAGGCTGTGAAAAAGCCGATGCAATTTTATTTGGCAGCATTGGCGGCCCTAAGTGGGACACATTGCCTTTAGAACAGCGTCCAGAGCGAGCAGCGCTGCTTACTCTTCGTAGCCACTTTGATTTATTCAGTAACCTACGCCCTGCTCGTATTTATCCAGGTCTTGAAAGCTTGTCTCCCCTTCGCGAAGACATTGCTAAATCGGGCGTAGACGTTTTAGTTGTTCGTGAGCTAACCAGCGGTATTTACTTTGGTCAACCTAAGGGCCGAGAAGGTGAAGGCGAAGAAGAATTCGCCTACGACACCATGCGCTACAGCAAACGAGAAATTCGCCGTATTGCCATTGCAGCATTTGAAGCTGCACAAAAGCGTCGCGGTAAAGTCACCTCCGTAGACAAAGCCAACGTGTTGGTAACCAGTCGTTTATGGCGTGAAATTGCTGAAGAAGTAGCAAAAGACTACCCAGATGTTGAGCTTGACCACATTTATATTGATAACGCCACCATGCAAATAATGAAGAACCCGGCGCAGTTCGATGTGATGCTGTGTTCTAACCTGTTTGGCGATATCGTGTCTGATGAATGCGCTATGATGACTGGCTCTATGGGCTTGTTGCCATCGGCAAGTATGAACGAAGACGGTTTTGGTCTTTACGAACCAGCGGGCGGTTCGGCCCCTGATATTGCTGGCCAAGGCATTGCTAACCCTATCGCACAAATTTTATCAGCCGCCATGATGCTGCGTTTTAGTATGAATTTAAACGACGCTGCAGATGCTATTGAAAAAGCAGTGGTAGCAACGCTAGAAGCAGGTGTACTTACAGGCGAGTTATTACCTGCAGATAAACGTAGTCAAGCGGCAAGCACATCGCAGGTAGGCGATGAAATTGTTAAACAATTAATGGCGCAGGAGTAAAACAACCTCATGGCCAAGACCTTATATGACAAAGTGTGGCAAGCCCACATTATTGACCAAATCGGTGAAGACAGCTTAATTTATATCGACCGTCACTTAATTCACGAAGTAACGTCACCTCAGGCATTCGCTGGCCTTAACGAAAAAGGCCGTAAAGTGCGACGCCCTGATCGCACGGTTGGCACCATGGATCACAGCATTTCAACCCGTTCGTTAGCCATTGATGCGTGTGGCCCCGCCAATGCGCTTCAGCTACAAACCTTGGCAAAAAACTGTGAAGACCACGGTATTCAGCTTTTCCCGGTTGGGCACCAAAAGCAAGGTATTGTGCACGTCATGGGCCCTGAGTTAGGTTTAATTCAACCAGGTATGACAGTAGTGTGTGGTGACTCTCACACTGCAACACACGGGGCATTTGGAGCGCTAGCTTTTGGTATTGGTACTTCTCAAGTAGAGCATGTGCTAGCAACACAAACCTTAAAACAAAGCCGTGCGAAAAGCATGCTTATCAATGTTAACGGTAAGCTTCCTGTAGGTATTACCGCAAAAGACATCATTCTTGCCATTATTGGAAAGATTGGTCATGCCGGCGCTACTGGTCATGTTATCGAATATGCAGGTGAAGCTATTCGTGGCTTGAGCATGGAAGAGCGCATGACAGTGTGTAATATGAGCATAGAAGCTGGTGCGAAAGCTGGACTTGTTGCACCTGACGAGAAAACCTTTGCTTATCTTGAGAGCCGTGAATACGCACCTAAAGGGCAAGATTGGGAAGACGCTGTCGCTTACTGGAAGACGCTTTACACCGAGGAGGGCGCTACATTCGACACTGTGGTTGAACTAGAAGCCGCCGATATTGCCCCTCAGGTAACGTGGGGCACAAACCCAGGCCAAGTAATTGGCGTAAATACGCCTGTACCGGCGCCTGAAGATTTCAACGACCCCATTGAAAAAGAAAGCGCTGTAAAAGCACTTGAATATATGGGTTTAAAACCCGGTGAAAAGCTTGCCGACGTTGCAGTAAACCACGTATTTATCGGCTCATGTACTAACGGGCGTATTGAAGATATGCGCGCTGCAGCACAAATTGCCAAGCGCGGCAAAGTCGCCGATTCAGTAACAGCTATTGTTGTTCCGGGATCTGGTAATGTTAAGCGCCAAGCAGAAGCTGAAGGATTAGATAAAATCTTTATCGATGCTGGCTTTGAATGGCGTTTGCCGGGCTGCTCAATGTGCCTTGGTATGAATGACGATAAACTAGTGGCAGGCGATAGATGTGCTTCTACCAGTAACCGTAACTTTGAAGGCCGACAAGGTCGCGGTGCACGCACCCATTTAGTAAGCCCAGCAATGGCTGCAGCCGCCGCCATAACCGGGCGATTTGCTGACGTTAGAGATTATCAGGAGTAAGTTATGTCTGAACAAGGTTTTACACAACACACAGGCATTGCTGCGCCACTTGATCAGGCCAATGTCGATACCGACCAAATTATTCCAAAGCAGTTTCTAACCGGTGTTACTCGTGCAGGCTACGGGAAGCATTTGTTTCACGATTGGCGCTATTTAGACTTGGAAGAAAAAGAGCCTAACCCAGCGTTTACATTGAATAAGCCTGAACACAAGGGTGCAAGTATTTTATTAGCTCGCGAAAACTTTGGCTGTGGTTCAAGCCGTGAACACGCGCCATGGGCACTTGCTGATTTTGGATTTAAGACGGTTATTGCCACCAGCTTTGCCGATATATTTTATGGTAACTGCATTAATAACCAGTTAGTGCCAGTGGCACTATCAAGTGAGCAGATGGATGCATTATTTTCAGCAGTAAAGGCGAGCCCTGCAACCGAGATTACCGTAGACCTTCCGGCTCAAACAGTAAGCGCAGGCGAAGTAAGCTTCTCTTTCGACATTGCAGAGCACCACAAAACTAACTTAATTAAAGGGTTAGATGCAATTGGTCAAACATTAGAGTTAACCGATAAAATTGAAGCGTTTGAAAGCAAGCAAGCTGCTTGGCTTTAGCTACTATACAGCTGTAGTGTTTACTCTGCCATGAAGTAGGCACAAGTAAGTAATAGCGAATGATAAAGGTGTTTTGTATAACACCTTTATTTTTTTAGACTAAAGTGTAGTAATCTGTTCCTCCTTTTCTATGGATTATCGTAGAATTCACGCCTATTGTAAGTATGTCGAATACGGCTTTTAGGGCCTAATGGGAGAAGTAATGTTAGAGCAAGTGCGAATTGATGATTTACAGCCAGGTATGTACGTCAATAAGGTACTTGAGCAAACAGGCTCGCTTAAAATGCGCTCAAAGGGCATTGTTAAAACGCAACGTATTATCGATTCGCTAAAAGCGAAAGGCATCTTGGTGGTTGAAGTAGACAGCGCTAAGTCCAAATTCGAGAATGCAGCTACCAATGCGCCCTCGGCTCCAGTTGAAGAAAGTAAAGCTGAAAGCGCTCCAGAAAAACCAAAACCAATGGGACGCGACGCCATAAACGAAGCCAGCGATTTGTATGAAAATGCAGTAAGTATTCAAAGCAGCTTTATCAAGTCACTAAAAAACGGGGCTCCAAAAGACTTATCGCCCATGGAGTCGCTGTCGCACAGCTTAATTGAAAGCGTATTTGATAATAAAGACGCGTTAAGCTGTTTAACCATGATAAAAGAGGCAGACCAGTATTTGCTGGAACACTCTATCAACTGCAGTATTTTGGCTGGCATTTTCTGCGAATTCTTGGGCTACGACAGAGACACTATAGAACAAGTGAGTTTGGGTACTCTGCTAATGGATATTGGTATGTCATCATTACCAGAAGATGTTCGAGTAAGTACCGACACGTTTTCAGATGATGACTGGGAAGTCATGAAGACCCACGTAGAGATCGGTATTGATTTAATCGAGCAGTGTGGAGATATCTCAGACCTATCACTTCAAATTATCGAGCAACACCATGAAAGAATAGATGGCTCGGGATACCCTAAAGGTTTAATGGGCGACGATATTTCAGAGTTTGCGCGTATTGCCGCTATCGTCGACGCTTTTGACGCAATGACGTCTAATCGAACACACAAAGACAGCATTACCCCAATGCAGGCATTAAAACGCCTTACTGCTACAGAAAACTTAGATCAAGAATTGGTTAAACAGTTTGTACAATGCATTGGTGTGCACCCCGTTGGTTCACTAGTACGCTTAAAAAGTGGGAAGCTTGGCATTGTGAGTAAAGCCAACCCGAAAGACCCAGTAAACCCGCAAGTGATGACTTTTTACAGCGTAACATCGCAACATTTTAATGAAGTTAAGCGTATCGATTTAAGCCTGTATGAGGACGAGATAGTATCGGGCGTGCGACCTGAAGAATTCAATTTGAATTTGCCTAAATTCTTTAAAGACGTTTTCATTAATCAAATACCGCTTTAAACGAGCAATGCGAGTTATAAAAAGGCCCGTCAGAAACGGGCTTTTTTAATTAATGGAAAAGTTAACTTCAAACAAGCAAGTGCTTTTCGGCTTACCAATCGGTTAACGCGGCCATAGTAAACAATTCATCTTCGAAGGAAAGCACCACTCGCTGTGCCTCTATATTGATAATTTGTACCTTGTCGGCAATCCAATCGCCTTCGCCCATCTGACGACCGTTTACTCTCACCCATCTATCAGCTGGGCGCGACGCATACATATGCGCACTAAAATTCATAGAGGGAAGCCGTGTTAGCAGCCTTACTGGAAGCTGATCTACACGCGGTATATCATCGCGCACGGTCACGCGAGTTTCATTCTCGGCCGGTGCCGATTCTGCTTTAGCATCTAACGCTTCAACCGCCTTGTTAAAACGCGCTAATAGCTCTGGTGAAACAGATACATTACCTTGGTCTGAAGACTCGTTGAGTACTCTACCTTCATAGTCGTCACTATTATTTGTAGTAGTTTGAGTGTTCCCATAACGGTTAGTGGTTTGTGCTGTATTCACGCCCCCCGTTTCGTTATAGCCTTGCTGAAAGTTGGGTGTAGACGACATGTTTTGCGGCTGTGCATAGTTTGTTGAACCTGCGTTTTCTGTGCTCTGATTAACAGAAAAGTCGTTTACATTGCTTTGGTTTGATGCGTTTTGGTCTGTCGTGTTTTGAGCAGCAACTTGAGTGCCTTGAGACTGACCATTTGGCTGTTGAGAAGGCTGCCCTTGAGCACCTGAAGAGGCGTTACCTTCAGCGGCAGACGCGCTAGGCGAAGCAGCATTATTATCGCGTTGGTTAGCTGGTGTACTTACACTGTCCACCTTTGCTATTTCAGCGTTACTCGTATTAACCGGCCACCAGTTGTCACGGGTTGCCGCGGTAAAACCCAGTGCTAAGCCACCGGCAATCACAATAGCAAATGTAGCTACTTGTTTACCGTATACTTTCCATGCTGAGGGTAGCCCTTCAACGGTAGGCAAAAACAAGCTTCTATTGAATTGCTCGTTTAAAGATTTATCAAATTTTGCGGTAGTGTCGTGCTGGCCGCGCAACAACGCTTGCGTTTGAGTACGATGCTGTACAGCAGGTGCAATTTCTACCGTTTGTTCTGGATCTATTTCTAGCTCTTGCACCCCCATTTCAGACAAACCTTGCACCATGGCGTCGCTGGTCACTAAACCCGACTTCCTTATTTTTACCGGGCCGTTTTGCTTGGTGACTTGCACAATTACCATGCCCGGCTTTAGGTTTTCAACCGCCACTATGTTAGACATACAAACTCCCTATGCCGTAACCACATACTATTGCCATAACAAACGCCGACACTAAATACCATTTACGGTGGCTTTGCACGCGCTGGCTAACCACATCTGCACCTAATATTTGTTCTGCCGCAGCTAAAAATATGGTTTTCTGCACAACCGCGTGCTGCTTGGTAAAAGACAATGTAAGTGCTCTATCGCAAAGAAGATTAATAACACGAGGAATGCCTCCGGTAATTTGGTGCACAGCACGTAAAGTAGACTTACTGAATATGCTGATATCGCCTTCAGCCACACTTAAACGGTGAGCAATATACGAACTTACTTCTGGAGCAGTAAGGGGTAACAAGTGATAGCGCGCCGTAATGCGCTGCGCTAACTGACGTAATTCGTTTCGCTTTAACAACTGCTGTAGCTCTGGCTGACCAATAAGTACTACTTTAAGCAGTTTCTCTCGATTAGTTTCTAAGTTAGTTAGAAGGCGCAGCTGTTCTAGCACTTCTGGAAGCAAATGCTGCGCTTCGTCTACCATCAATACCGTATTAATACCGGCTTGGTGGTTTTGTGCAAGCTTGGACAAAATAAGGTCTGTAAAGTACTTTAGGCTGGCTTTTTCTGGGTTGTATTCCAACCCTAATTCGTCACATACGGTGGCTAGCAACTCAAGTGCTGACAACGTAGGGTTCAAAATCATTGCTACCTGCGTATTGTCGGGCAGCTGCTGCAATAGCTTTCTTGATACCGTGGTTTTACCTGTACCCACCTCTCCGGTGAGCATTACAAAGCCCCCGCTTTCTCGTAATCCAAAGGTTAAATGGGCAAGTGCTTCTTTATGCCTTGGACTCATATATAAATAATCGGGGTTAGGGGCAATCGAAAAAGGATTGTCATTTAACCCGAAGTAATTCAAATACATGGTAGCGAGTGCGCCTTTTATAATTTTTATAACGACGAATAAACTACCAGAGCACAACATCAAGTGAAAGTCCTAAGGTGAACCCTGCGAATTTTATTTGTAACATTGCTATACTGCGCCACCAGTAACTGAAAATAAGCTTTTAAATAAGTGACTGAAAATAAGTTCTTAAATAAGTAACTTGAAATTACTGACTAACTAATCATTTGGAACAGCATGCAGGTATATCTCGTTGGTGGCGCAGTTCGTGACGCACTGTTAAATAGAAAAGTAATAGAGCGCGAC
The DNA here is from genome assembly GCF_036864375.1 of Alteromonas sp. S167. Taxonomy (NCBI): domain Bacteria; kingdom Pseudomonadati; phylum Pseudomonadota; class Gammaproteobacteria; order Alteromonadales; family Alteromonadaceae; genus Alteromonas; species Alteromonas sp. S167. The sequence continues at coordinate 130,754 of NZ_JAZETR010000001.1, read as the reverse complement.
TATGTGGTGGTGGGTGCGACACCTGAAGAAATGCTTAACCAAGGCTTTACCCAAGTAGGCAAGGACTTCCCCGTTTTCTTACACCCTAAAACCCAAGAAGAATATGCCCTTGCTCGCATAGAACGCAAATCAGGAAAAGGCTATACGGGTTTTGTATGCGACGCATCAAGTACCGTAACACTTGAAGAAGACTTGCTGCGCCGCGACCTAACGGTAAACGCCATAGCGCAAGACAACCTTGGAAACCTTATTGACCCGTATGATGGAAAAAAAGACTTAGAAAACCGCTTGCTCCGTCACGTTTCAGAAGCGTTTAGTGAAGACCCTTTACGCGTATTCCGCGTTGCCCGTTTTGCCACCCGCTATGCGTATTTAGGTTTCACCATTGCAGATGAGACTATGGCACTTATGCAAACCATGGTACAAAACGGCGAGCTAACAACATTAAGCGCAGAGCGAGTTTGGCAAGAAACAAAGCGCAGCCTTTTAGAGCAAACACCTGATGTTTTCTTTACAGTGTTAAGCCAAGCACACGGCCTCAACGACTGGTTTGCTGAGCTTGAAAATAATGTTGATACCGCACTAACTACATTGAAAGCAGCGGTGGAACTTGAAAAGGTAGAAGCTGAAAAGTCAGATGCTAAAAGCTGCGATGCGGAATCCGTTATGCTGATAAAACGGTTTACTGCCCTGCTCTCTCATCTTACCGAAGACGATGCAAAACAACTGTGTAGCCGACTAAAAGTGCAAAACCAAGTGAGCGAAATTGTAACGCTTGCCTGCAAGTTTAAAGCGCTCCTTGCAAACACGAACAACTCACCAAGCGATCTACTCGCTTTATTTAATGGTTGTGATGCATGGCGAAGGGAAGAGCGATTTACTTTACTACTTAGCGCTTTCGCTTCTTATGCGCATACTCAAGGCATAGATTGGCAGCATCAGAGAGGCCATATTGAACGCGCATTGGCTGCCGCCAACCAAGTAAATGTGCAAGACATTATCGCCACGGGTGTTAAAGGCCCCGCAATTAAAGAAGCGCTTAATCAAGCAAAGTTAGATGCCATTGCCTCTATTTCTAAATAATTGTTTCAACGTAATGTTTAGTAGAAAAACGAAAGCGCGCTTTCATACTTCAATATCATCTTCACTATTGTGTTTATTTTTTTGGGTAACGGTCACTCTTACCCTTGCTGGTTGCGCTAAGAAAGTACAGATAATACCTGTTGAAGAGTTTCGTTTTACTCAGCAACAGGTACGGAAGGCAGCACTTTCAGAAGATGCTCACCTTGCGGCATTCATTTTTGAAGATGCCTCAGTGTCGGTTTGGGACATTAATGAGAAACGAGAACTTTATAATTGGCATGCTGAAGCACTTGATGAAGCATCGCTGCATCTCATTTCATTTTCCAAAAATAAGGCGTGGATGGCACTTACAGGTCATTGGAGCACAACGCTTATAAACTTGCGTTCTGGTGAAGTGGTAGGAAGTTGGCACTTTAGCGGTATAGACCCCGGTGCAACGGCATCGTCTACCGCCCTGCCCGCTCTCGGCGATAGCGCGCTGGTTGGTATGACAGACGGCACTGTATTGCGACTGAATTTTGATAACGGTACAGCATTACAATATCAGCACAATACAATGAAAGTACTTCACGTCGGATATGCTTCCGGTGACTATGCATTTTCTGGAGGTATAGATAAACACTGGTTTTTGTGGGACCTAAACAAAAACGAGGTGGTGCTGGAAAAGCTATACAAAAGCAGAGTTACTGCTTCCGTACTCGACAACAGAGCGCAGCGAGTTTTTATATCCGATGCACTTAATACCCACGAAATAGTTGATCTCACTTCTTATGAAGTAGTGTCAAACCTGCAATTTATGGAACGTTTCCGCTTTTTCCGAAAAGGGCTTTTTTTGGAAAATGGCGACTATCTTATTACCACATCGCCAAAATCAGTCGTAACCTTGTGGAATGCTAATTCTGGTGAAGAATTAGCTTCATGGGAAATTAAGCGCTACTCAAGCGAAGCAACCACGCATGCTATTACGCTTAACAACGATGGTGATGTTGTTACCCTATCCTCTGACGGCGTGCTTCAAAGCTGGGATTACCGTTCACTGATTACACACAAATAGTACGCGCAAGTGTTACGCACCACTTACATGCGTTAGTAACACGCGTCAGTAATACACCTGATCTAAGGAATACTGTATACAGCGCTTATCAAAGCGTTTTAAAAGCGTTTTAAAAGCATATTTTCATTTACACATCTAACGTATCTCGCTAGTATCAATCAGGGATTACAAATGTAATCCCTTGTTAGTATTCGTTCCACTGTTCTAACTTAAAGGCATTTTTTCGTGTCTTTTTGAGCAACGGTAATTTCATTTTGAAAAAGTTTGGCATCTGCATGGAGACGCTTAAGTGACAAGAACAATAATCACGTGCTTTGTATTTTTAGTATTTACATTTTTGGTTACTGGTTGTGCTAACAAACCAACCGTTCATGTATATGGAAAATACCTTGATACTCCAAAGCTCCACTCGCTAACCGAAAAATTAAAGGAACAAGGCTTAAATGTAGAGGCGAACGAGTTCGACTTTCCCACAACCGTCAACTCAAATACGCTGCTTTATTCCTTGTTATTACGATCGCCAGAGGTGATAGATAGAACGGCATCCATTGCTGAACTAGAGGGCTTTCCAATTACTAATATGCAAGCACTTACACAGGGTAACCATTGGTACACCAAAGACTCCCTCGCATTATTTTTATTTCCAGATGGCAGAAAGCCGAAGGGTACACTTCTCGCTCAAGACCTTACCAATACATACAAAGGGAAAAGTTGCGGAGATGGCCAACGCTTAACACTACACAAAAACGGTACTTATCAGCTTACGCTTAAAACCAAAAACAACGTGGTTAACACAAAGGGGCATTGGAAGTTTCGCCAATTTCCTTATCTAGAGCTTCAAGAACTAAATTCGCCTTACGCCAACTACTATTTCGAAATATCACAAATTGAAAGCGAAGATAAAGTGAGTAAGCTGAACCTAACGCAATTACAACTACTGAACGCCAACAGTGCCAACCCGTTAACCTCAGAATGTGTGTTCATTCATGGTATACGAATTTAACGGCAGTTTTTCTCTGTGTTTTAGTGCAGCAATGCTACAATACGCCCCATTCATTTAGAGCATTTTTTATACTATGACTTTCGAAGAACTCGAATTAGACGAAGCACTGTGTCATGCAGTTGCCGATATGGGCTTTGAAGCTCCTACTAGCATTCAAGAGCTAGTTATTCCACATGGCCTAGACGGTCGCGACATTCTGGCCTCGGCACCAACGGGCACAGGTAAAACGGCTGCGTTTTTACTTCCGGCATGTCAGTTTTTACTCGACTACCCGCGCAAGCAACCTGGCGCTACGCGTATATTAATTCTAACGCCAACGCGCGAATTGGCGTTACAGGTATACGAACAAGCACTGGCTATTACAAAGCACACTCAAATTGTGTGCGGCGTAATTACTGGCGGTATTAACTATGGTACCGACAAAGAAACCTTAAGCAAAAACCTGGATATCCTAGTGGCTACACCGGGCCGACTGCTTGAGCACATTGAAAAAGAAACCGCCGACTGTCGCGACATAGAATGCCTCATCCTTGATGAAGCCGATCGCATGCTGGACATGGGCTTTTCAACGGTGGTAAATCAAATTGCCGCCGAAGCACGCTGGCGTAAGCAAAACTTATTATTCTCAGCAACCCTTGAAGGCGCGGGCGTAAGAAACTTTGCTCATGAGATCCTGAACAATCCAGAAGTGATTGAAGCCAACCCGTCGCGCAAAGAGAAAAACAAAATTCATCAGTGGTATCACCTTGCTGATGACATGAATCACAAGCAAGCGTTGCTGGTAAATATACTTCAGCAAGAAACCACTACTACAGCGGTAGTGTTTGTGAAAACCCGCGACCGCCTTCAAATGCTTAAAGACTTTTTAGCATCGAAAGATATTCCTGTATGTTGGCTACAAGGCGAAATGCCGCAGGATAAACGTATTGCAGCTCTAGCGCGTTTCAAAAGCGGTGAAGTACCAATATTGTTAGCTACCGATGTAGCAGCTCGTGGTATTGATGTACCTAACGTAAGCCACGTAATTAACTTTGATATGCCGCGTAAAGCCGACGTATACGTTCACCGTATTGGCAGAACAGGCCGCGCTGGAGCAAAAGGTACAGCAATATCATTAGTAGAAGCACATGACTTCGAAATGGTAGCCAAAGCTTCGCGTTACATGGGCGAACCACTAAAAGCTCGCGTTATCGATGAGCTGCGCCCTAAAAACAAAACGCCTAAAATTGGCCCGAAAAAGAAAAAAGTAAAAGCCAAAGATAAAGCAAAGGCAAAAGCTAAACCTAAAAAGCGCAAGTAATTAAGCATGCGGAATGGTGATGGACATGTGCGGAGTTTTGACGGCGCGGGGTGAGGGATTGCTGAAACAAACCCTCACCCCACACCTCAATTTACAGTTCATATCTTTTTAAGGGCTTATATTCACACGCTTGTTGGTAGGTAAGCTAGGGGACTAATATTATGAAATTTCCTGAAAAAATTGTTTTAGCAACGGGTAACCAAGGCAAAGTACGCGAGTTTGCGTCATTGTTCGCTGATTACGGTGTAGCTGTCGTTGCTCAAAAAGAGTTAGGGGTATCTGATGTACCTGAAACAGGCACTACGTTTGTTGAAAATGCCATTATTAAAGCGCGTCATGCAGCAAAGGTAACAGGTCTTCCTGCTATAGCTGACGACTCTGGCTTGGTGGTTGATGCTCTAGGCGGTGCACCGGGTATTTACTCTGCTCGCTATGCTGGCGCAGACGCCACCGACGATACTAATATCGATAAGCTCCTTGCAGCGCTTAACGGCGAAACCCAGCGCAAGGCACATTTCTTCTGCACACTTGTGTTTATGCGTCATGCCGACGACCCAGTACCCTTGGTAAGCCAAGGTAAGTGGGAAGGTGAAATTCTTACCGCGCGTTCTGGTACCGATGGTTTTGGTTACGACCCAGTTTTCAATGTTCCATCGCACGGTTGTACTGCCGCTGAACTGGAAAAAGCAGATAAGAACCTTATTAGTCATCGCGGTAAAGCACTGGCTATTTTGCTAGACAATATGAGATCAAACTTTGCGTAATCCACCGCTTAGCCTATACATCCATATACCGTGGTGTGTTCAAAAATGTCCGTACTGCGACTTTAATTCCCATGGACTGAAGTCGGCGTTACCGGAAAAAGAGTATGTGGCGCATTTGCTAGATGACCTAGCCGAAGACGCCAAGCTAATTGGCGATCGCACTGTTGAAACTATTTTCATTGGTGGCGGCACACCTAGCCTGTTTTCAGCACAGGCCATGGCCGATATTTTACACGGCGTAAAACAGCGCGTTAATTTAAGCGACAGTGCTGAAATAACCATGGAAGCCAACCCTGGTACGGTGGAAGCGGGTAAATTTGCTGGCTTTTATCAAGCAGGCGTAAACCGAATTTCGGTGGGGATCCAAAGCTTTCAGCCAAAGCATCTAAGTGTTCTTGGTAGAATTCATAATAAAAGTCAGGCTGAAAATGCGGTAAAACAAGCACATAGTGCAGGCTTGCCCACGTTCAATTTAGATTTAATGCACGGCTTGCCAGAGCAAAGCGTTGAAAATGCCATGTCTGACTTGCAGCAAGGTATTGCGCTAAACCCATATCATTTGTCTTGGTATCAGCTTACCATCGAGCCCAATACACCTTTTTACTCCCGTCCACCAGAGCTGCCAGACGATGACATCTTGTGGGACATTCAAGAAAAAGGGCATGCGCTTTTAGAAGCAGCAGGCTACCACCAGTACGAAATTTCAGGCTACTCGAAGCCGGGGCATCAGTGCCAACACAACTTGAACTATTGGCGCTTTGGCGACTATTTGGGTATTGGCTGTGGCGCACATGGAAAGGTGACTGACGCACAAAATGGCACTATTAACCGATTAGTGAAAGTCAAACACCCGCGTGGCTATATGGAAATAAGCAGGCCGTACCTTGATACAAAAACCTTGGTGCAGGAAGACGATCTCCCTTTTGAATTTTTCATGAACCGCTTTCGCCTTGTAGAGCCCTGCCCTATTAGTGATTTCAGCGATTTTACAGGAATTGCGCTATCGACAGAGGTGAAAAAGGCGCTTGTTGATGCAAATCAGCAAGGGTTGCTGTCTATTTCTGATAACCACTGGCAGGTAACGGCAAAAGGCAGACGATACTTAAACTCGCTTTTATCGTGCTTTGTGTAGCAGCTATATTTTCTAACTAACCTTTTTGACTACCATTCTGACTAGCCCCTCTAACTAACCCTTCTGACTAACTATGGCGTTAGTCAGAATCTGTTTGTTGCAAGGTAATAATATTGTAGGGCTTAAATGCGGGTACGCTTTCTCGTAGTTTTTCTTCCGCAGCATCTAAACGCTTCAGTTTTTCGCAAAACCACTCTGCTTTCTTACGCAGTGTAGTAGCTTTATCGCCTACATCTAAATGCTCGCCTACATTGTTCAGCTGGCGCGTTATCTCGGCCACTTTTTCCTGATTTACTTCGCCGTTGCCCGTGTTTATTCCGCTAATTGCAGACAAAATACCGCCTACAGAGGTAGAAATCGCTTCTTCAAGCTGCGCTTCAATTTCACTGTCTACGAAGTCGTCTACGCTTTCAAGCGATCCTGGGCCGATAAAATAGTGGTTACTGGCGTGGCGAAATTTATCTTTAACGCGGTGTCTTACGCGCTTCATGGCGCCATTCAACCGTTCGTAGCTGTCGTGATCGCTTCCTACCAAGCCTAAATAAACATGCTCGATAGTGTCTATGGCAAGATCAACGCCTTCGGTTGCCAATACAATCATTTTAGGTACTACATAATGCAGACCAGAGGAGTACTCTTCTAGCAACGCGCGCTGCTGATCGTCTAATGTTTGCCAACGGCCACTTACAAACAATTGAGACTGTTCATTAATTTGCACAACAGTACGCGTTTTGTCCATTACGCGTAATTGATCTTTGTTCACGGCTATACCATACGCGAAATCGATATTGCAGGTATATTCAGCGTGCGCCAATGTATTAACACCAACGAGCAAACAAATAGTGAGGATTACAGCCTTAAGGCGCATTTCTATTTTCATAATAGTATTGTGGCTAGCTTACAGCGAAATAAAAAGCCATCATGAGTCTAACGTGCTAAAAATCAGGTTGAATTTGGGGCTAACCTGAAAAAACAAAGCACGCAGTATAATGCGTGCTTTGCCAAGTTAAAGTTAACTATTAAGATAATAGACGAAAGAACAGTTTTACTGTGTTCATTGCCCTAATCGTTTGTGAAAGTGCGAACTAACCTAACGTAGATAAACCTATCTTTTTCCTTAATCGAATGACTGGCATTAAAGAATGCCACCACCCACGCCCTATCTGGATCATCAGACGACGGTGTAGAACTCCAAAAGTCGTCAGCAGGCGTTGCTGGAAACAACGACGCGTTTATAGCAGGGCGAACACAATCACGTTCGGTTAGCGTTGCTAACTCTTTTACATTTGGCAAACGCCAACCTAATAAGTCTTCATTACTGGCTTGCTGTGCTAGCTGCAATGCTTCTTGCCAGGTGTATTTCACCGCTTCTCCACTACAAGTTGAACCATCCCACGTTTGCCCTTCTGAACATCTTCGCCAAACTAGGTCGGTAGTGGTGTCAAGCAGTGTATTTGTAGTTACCGCTGTAAAATTGCTGCTTGGTGTTGTTTCCAAGCCATCCGACAAGCACTCTTGTGCAAGAGCTGAAGATGAATAAGTGGCAATACATGCAAAGCTAACCACTGCGGTTGCAATTTGTTTTACGTTTTTTATTTTAAACACTGTATTAATTACTTTTTTTAGCATCGTCATTATCTCCCAGCACGAACTAATCGCACACGACCTGCCGTAGACTTATTCAAGAAATTATCTACCCCTGAATCGAAGTCTAATGCCCATGCATTTTGTGCGTCATCGCTGTTTACACCGTCAGCACTTGGCACCGATGTCCAATACCACAGTGGTGTTGTAGACACTTGCCCTGTATTTGGAAAGTAGTCTTCGTCTATTGCTACATCGTTAGCAATTCCCAAATGCATTAGCGAAAACAGCTCTTTATGCGTTGGCATGCGCCAGTCGAAAAAGCCGCATAACCCTTGTGCATTCATAGCCTCGACGTAAGCCGATGTGTTGCACTCGGCCAGTAAGCACGTTGCATTTGCGCCAGTTTGATCTCCCTCAAACCCACCGTTTACTTCGTCACTGAACCAAGAATACGTAAAATCCTTATCTTGGAACGTTCCATCATCAGTTTTCACTTCCCACACTAAGCCCGTTACGTTGTCTCGCACGCAGGACCATGTTGCGGCGCTGGCATCCTGCTCATCACCATTGGCATTTAAGCGTGTGAAATCAAAACCTGCTTTACCACGACCTGCTTTTTCAATTAAGCCATTTTGTTCAATGATATCGGCACCGCGCTGACCGTCTTGCCCTGGAAAATCATTTTGCTGAACCGACGTTAACGCGTTGTTGGTAGCCTGCTGTAAAAAGCCTGTATCATTCATCAGCGGCGTAGGCATCGGGCGAATACGTACATTTATGGTGTCTTCAACACTGTTTCCATTAGCGTCCGTAACGGTTAGCGTGTAAGCCACAACCGTTGCTGAATCTACCGCAGGCGCTACTGCAAACGTAGATAGCGCATCATCGTCATCTATTGCACGAACGGCATTATTAGCCGTTGATGAAGGTACGTTATTGCTTCGCTCCCAGGAATAAACCAGAGGCATGGCGCTAGGAATACTTGTGCTTGCTGTGCCGTTTAGAATAACCACTTCACCGCTGAAAACACCTTGAGAAAAACCAGCATCAACAACCGGTAGCGTCTCCGTTTCTGACTGAATCGAAATAATGACGGCCTCGGTGTCGGTAGCGCCTTCGGTATCAGTTACTTGAAGTTCAAAACTAAGTGTTTGTGGATCATTAGCTATAGGGGTGGTTATCGTTAACGTTGATAAGTTGGTGTCTATACCAGTAATCACGTTGGTGCCGCGAGTTTGCGACCAGCTATAATCGGCGATTCCGTTGGCCGAATCGGCATCGCTGCTGCCCGAGCCATCGAATATCACCTCAACTCCGCCTGGAAATGTATTTGCAGGCAAATTGCTATAACTAGGTACGGTCACGCTGGCTACAGGCGCGATATTCACTGGCGCAACGGTGATAATGGTGAAGTCTGTCGCTGAATTCCCGCTATTATCGTTAACCGACACGGTAAAACGGTACTCTGTTGATGCATTTACTGAAGGGGCAGTAAAGCTTGCCGTTGAAGAACTTGTGTCATCTTGTGTAATGGCTACTGATGGCGACGATGTCCAGTTGTAGGTGTAGTTACCGTCTCCGCCCGATACTTCTGCGCTTAGCGTATAGCTTACTCCTTCGGTAACCGTTGCATCAGGCCCTGCATTGATCAGTAGATTCGTATTGCCCGAGCCATCACCGTCGGTGCCGTCACCTCCGCCACCACCGCCTCCACAAGCAACCAATGTAAGGGTAAATAAGGCAAAGAAGAAACATTGAACGCCATAACAAAGTTTTGCCGAGGAAGAGAGAGAATGATTGGCTTGCATAAGTACTCCTATCACACCAAGCACGCTTGGTATGCAAAATCAAAGTATGAGAAATTAAATGCAGTGACGAGGCGGTGTACTGCTTAAGCAAACAGCACACTAAACCTAAAAAGCAAAAGACTAACTACAAAACACGCTTCGATTCTTTTGCTTCAGAAACCATTACTTGGAGTGCTTCTAGTTGCTTTTTACCTACGGCCACGTCAGTCATGTCATAAATCATCATACTGATGTAATCCACTTTGCCCGTCGCTGAGGTTAACGGAGAAAGTGTGATGTTTTGATACATAAAAGATTCACTTCCTGTAATCGGCCGATAATTAGGAAACTTGAACAAATAAGGGCGTTGTTCCCATGTCATAAACGCACGGGTTTTTAAGTCGAAAACGGGTTTCGCTTTTCTCATAAACCAGTCTTGCTTGATGGTAGGAAAAAGCGTGAACAGCGACTTGTCTCTTACTTCACTGGGTAACAAACCGCTGTGACTTTCCATAAAGCCGTTCCACACCTGTACATTAAAATTCCTATCAAGCACAACTATGCCAACGTCTACCGACTGCAGCATGTCCATCATCCAATGGAATTCTTGCAACTCATCTAAGTGCTGACTCATTAGAAATCCTCCAACAAGTGTGCAAGCTTCGAATTCATCATTTTCATCGATTCTTCAGTAAACAGCAGAATTAAGTCACACTGAACGTTGTAGCCCTCTAAGCCGTAGCTTAGCTCTATTGCTAACGTACGCTTCCATTTAATTTGGTTCATGCTAATAATTTCGGTAATAGCACGATGCTGACCCAGCACGATTGGATGGCCTTGGCTGAAGTTAATGTCCATCTGAACAGCTAGCCCCGTTAAACAAGTACCAATCAATATGCTAGCAGCGTCCATCAGCAACTCTAGCTGAAGTTGGTCGTCAACCTCACCTTCTACATTCAGTATTTTGGCCACATCATCAAAGCTAGAGTCACTTAAAATACATATTGCCTCGCCACTCACACCAGGACCTAAAAAGCCTTGGCAAACTGCGGTAACTTGTTCGTGACTTTCAATGTCAGACAGCATCATGTGCAGTTCAGACACTTCAATAAGGTTCACATTTGGAATAGGAAGCTCAACAAATACATTCATGATACGGGCAAGGTGGTCGCCCGCTTGCCCCATGGCAATATTTGTAATCTCTTGATAGCAATCGCGAATATCAGGGTCGAGCGGCGTTTCCTCTTCCTCAATCTCTTCTTCAACGTGTAAGATATTGTATTTATCGAGTACTTCGGCAAGTTTAGATGGATCGACAGGTTTACGAATGAAATCTATCGCACCGAGCGAGGTAACGCGTTCATGTGCTTCAGGCTGAACGTCACCAGAAATTACTACGGTTTTGGTTTTTAGTCCCTGCTTTTGAATGGCTTCGAGGGTGCCATACCCATCTAGAACAGGCATGTTCAAGTCAAGCAGCAGAAGGTCACCTTTGCCTTCCGCTAGCGCGGTTAACGCTTCTTGACCATTTTTGGCGAAGTGAACAGCAACTTCCCAGTCTTGAGGAAGGCACTTGGCCACTTGCTTACGCGCCACTAAAGAGTCGTCACATACGAGTACAGAAAACATTAAGTTCTTTTACCACCTAGCTTATAAACCAGTTTTCACCGACGATTTTTTGTTATTTTTAGTGTATCGGCACAAAAGCGATGAACTAAAGGGATGATTTTTCTCGGCGTTTAAAAAGGCATTAATTCACAACAAAACATATCATTAACGAATAGCACTTTTGCCAAATATTGCCAGCCAGATTCATTGTAACTTTATGGCTAAGGATATAGAAATTTACGTTTAAATGAAAAGATTAACGAAGCTAACAAAGTAATACGAACAACATTGGCAATACAAGTGCAGTAAAAATACCGTTTACACATAAGCCTAACGTCGCCATAGCGGCAACCTCATCACCCATGTGTATAGCTTTAGCAGTACCTACTGCGTGAGCAACAGTACCAAGTGCAACCCCTTGCGCATGTGAATTGTTAATACCGAATACTGAAAATATACTACCAGCAACCACTGCGCCCACTATACCTGTAACAATAACAAATACAGCCGCAAGAGCGGGCACGCCACCAATATACTTTACCGTTTCCATAGCAAGCGGCGTAGTAATAGATTTTGCGAGCATAGTGAATTGCAAACTCAGTGGGGCATTAAGAGCATATAATACGCCCCACGCTAGCAATGGCGCTAAAACACCGCCAACAAAAATACTTAAAGTAAGCGGCCAGCCATAGACCTTGAGCTTTTGCCATTGCCTATAAATAGGTAATGCTAAAGCCACTGTTACGGGGCCAAGCCCCCAATGCAGAAGCCATGCCGATTGCTGGTAGCTTTCAACGGTGGTTTTACTTAATAACAAGAAAACACTCAGCAGCGCAGCTGTGCCAACTAACGGATGTGTTATTGGGTGACCTTTACAAAGCCGATGTAGTTGAAGCGCAGCTACATAACACAGCAGCGTCGCAAGTAACCACAACGTGCTTTGCACTTGAATTAGTTCACTGATCATTGCCAGCGCCTTCTGAGCTCGCACCGGCAGTTTTACTACGGTTAAGACTATCTTTTTTAACGAGTAACCGCTGTGCCACTTGCGCCGTTAGTAACAAGCTAATTGCTGTGGTTAAGATAATAGCCAGTCCAATGGCTAGTGCATTGCTGCTTATCTCGTCCCAAAATAGAGATACGCCCATAACCGCCGGCACGAAAAATAGCGACATATGTTTTAAAGGGCCAGTGACGAAAGTGGAAACATCAACTTCAACAGAGGGAAATTTAAATAGAATAAAAAGTAAAAGTAACAGCCCAACCAAAGCACTAGGTACAGGCAATGCCGCATAATAGGTAATGCTAACGCCCACCGAATAGGCCAAAAATACAAGTAATGCACCAACAAAGTAGCGTTTGATTGCCCTCATTTTTCCTCTTGCAACGAAGTAGTACCGCGCCGTAGTTTTGCGAAGTTAAGTCATTACAAGAGGTTACCCATTTAAAGCCGAAACTGCCAGCAAGACAATGGTCTTAATGGTTGACTCTTTCTCTATCGAGTTTTCCAGAAAAGGTAATAGTATTTATGTGTGATTTTAAATGTAGCCCCATCACTCATAATGGCATGTTGCTGATTCAGCCTTTGCTCTAGTTTCGTCACATGCTCTTCATTTACCGCAACCGAGCGGTTACAACGCTTGAAGCGTTGGTCGTCAAAACGTTTCAATAAATCATTTAACGTTGCTCGCACTATTATGTTTTCATTAATCGTTTGAATACACATATAGTCACCAGCGGCTTCAATCCATTTAACGTCAATGGGGTTTAAACAGCACCACCCTTTTTCTGAGCGTACACCCACCATTCCCGGCTTTTGAGTCTGGTCTAACTGCCTGCGTAGCTTGGCCAAGAGCGCAAGCTCTGAAACACCGTATTGTTTACATAATCCGTTAACAAGTTGCTGAAACTGAGCAGTGCGTTCATAACAAATGTACTTCTGCTCGACGCACGCAATGGCATTTTCTATTTGTAAGCCATCGAATGGTGAAGCAATAAAACCCGATGCGTTATGGTCGAAAGCCAGTAGCGCCTCGCTATCTTTTTCACCAACTGCAACCCAATAACGCGATGCCAGATTTCGGCTCAATTGAGCAACAGAATAAAAACCAATTGAGTCAGGGTGCTTCTGAGCCAAGGCTAGGCAATGGCCCGCCGACTGTGCTTCATAAATGGAGGAAAAAATATTTAGGCGATGCAATAGCGCTATCAGCTGCTGTTGACGCGCTATCGACTGAAGAAATACAAGAGCAATCATTTGCTTTCCCTCGCGCTATAAAAAATAGAAAACGCGTCCCTACTGCTAAATTAAAAAGGGCTACAGGCTGCGTAGCCCAATGGTTAGGGTGACTAAAAAAGCGCATTAGCGTTTCGCAGTAAGTACAGTGTTTTGATCGTTAACGTGCTTGGCAATAAGACTCTGTGTTTTCAATGCATTGTGCGTGGCTGCAAAAGAAAGCAAGTCTTCACCGTTGCAAACCAATCCTTCGTGTAAGTCTCGAATATTTAACCCCGTTGCTTTAACTGCTCGATTTAACTTCAATTTGCTGTCACTTTTAACGGCTGCACATACCGCAATAAGCTCGTTTTCAAGGTGAAGTGGATAGTCCTTTGCGTTTGCTACCGATGCTACTAATGAAAAAGTAATACCTGCTAATACTGCAGTAGTGTAGTGGCGCTGTTTAGTTTTAGAGCGTAAGTTCAACATAACAAGTCCTCTGATTGTGTTAGTTAACGCGGTGACGACCACTCCCTGCCCCGCATCCTTAAGTTAGTGAAACTTTGCCGTTGAAACGCTATAAAATCGTTAAGCCCCCGCTATTTGCGATGTTGCGATGTTGCGATAAGCACACAAATTGCGAGGTTAAATAATCGGTGTAAACTGTATTTAGTCGTATTTCGCACACACTTTGATACAAACAACACTTTTGGTGTGAAAACGCGAAGAGAAAATAAGAACAAGTCATTACGGCAACTACTTAGCGTTACCGAATAAAACATTAAGTCAGGGACGAGTTATGCTTCAGAGAAAAAGCTATCGACAAGTAAGAGAGTACATGCAACCTGGTGACGTTATTGCCTTTGGCGGGCAAAGCATATTTTCTCGTTGGGCAAAATTTACTACCGGTTCAGGTGTAACCCATGTCGCCATAGTCATGGAAAATCATCAAGACACTCACCCAAAAGACAATGTCTCTTTAAAGGTAATGGAATCGGCATGGTTTCGACGCAAGCGCGGCGTTATGAAAAATTGCCTTCACAAAAAAGTAAGAACATATAAAGGCAACATGTGGTGGCTTCCATTGTCAGCTGCTTCACGGGCTATTTTTGAACAAAATCAAGAGGCCTTTTTCGAGTTCATGCAAAAGCAAGACGGCAAACCTTACGATATACAGCAATTATTTGGGGCGGCCATAGATGTCACCGACCAGCACCCTATTCTTTCACGCCTCACTTACAACCAAGAAAATTATAATCGATGGTTTTGCTCTGAGCTTGTAGCTGCTGCACTAAAAACTGCTGGAGTTGTTGATGGTGTAAACGCGTCTGAAACAACGCCAATTGATGTGTGTCGATTCGATATATTCGAAAATCGGTACGTTCAGCTAAAGGGAAAGGATAAAATGATAAAAGGGTTTAATACCCAAAGTGCTGACAATTGGGGTCAAATTGCTTGACCCCACAACTCAATATTTGAATTGAGAACGGCTTAAAAGATACTGTCTTGGTGTATCTTGATAAACATACCCGTACCAATTTTCGAGTAGTCTACTTTATATTCTTTGCCGTTTAGGGTTTGCACGAATAAAAGCGTTTTTTCATCGCCAAACACGTCGCTAGTGGTTACATCGACTAGCTCCATATCCATCATCTTTGCATCGCGCTTATTTTCTGGCACTTGGCCTTCGTACATTTTAATGCCTTTGTACGTTACAAGCACAGGCGGATGCTCATCACCATTGATAATCAATAGATCTAGTTTTCTTATTTTGTGAATGATGGTATTTCGACCACTAGTAATATAGGGTTTTTCTGTCATTCTCATCTCCGCGACCGCTCACCTGCTTATAATTGTTAACAAAAGAATGTAAGTCTTTGAGTTTATCACGATGTTAACTGTCAGCACATAAGCAATTTGTTGTAATTAGTGACTAAAGTATAAACACAAATAGTTCAAAATAAGTAAAAAATCACTCTTTTTTGTGCACTTTGTGTGTATCGATGAATTTATCGTCAGTTAAGCCATGTAAAAATGCAATCAACGCCGCCTGCTCGCTTTCTGTTAAGCGAAATCCTTTGATAAAAGGACTGCGGTAAGGGTTAATTTTATCTCGCTTGTTGCCGCCACGGGCATAAAACGCCACTACGTCTTCTAATGTTTCAATACTACCGTCGTGCATATACGGTGCCGTTAAAGCGATATTACGAAGTGTAGGTGCTCGAAATTTGCCCATATCGGCTTTATTATGGGTAATGCTGTAAAGGCCCATGTCTGACTTTGGATAGCTTCCCATACCATCTGTATTGTACATGCCAGTATTGTGAAAAGGCTGGTCTGCAAACGACTGAGAACTGTGTTTCGACGATTGCGTAAAATTAACTCCACCATGGCAGTGAAAACATTCTGTACGCTCCGAAAAGAATAAATTTAGTCCTCGTATTTGCTGAGGTGTAAGCGCGTAGTCGTCACCAGCATAAGCGTATTTATCAAACGAACTATTAAACGACACCAAACTTCTTACATAGCTTGCAAGGGCGCGCACTACGTTATTCATATTTGGAGAGCTGTCGCCATACGCTGCTTTGAAGCTTTCTCGATACGCCGGAGTATTTAACCTCGACAGTATTAACGATTCATTACCGGTAACCCCCATTTCGACAGGGTGCTCATTAAATAAAGGAATAAGAATTTGTTTTTCAATACTGTCTAAATTGTTGTGAGCCCAAGTGAACGACGCGTTGTAGGCCACATTCACCAATGCCAAAGCATTTCGAGTTAACGCTTCGCCGCTAGCCCCGATCGAAACAGTACGAGGGTCGGCAAACGCATGTTCTGGTAAGTGGCAGCTGCTACAAGCAATACTTTCATTAACACTTAGCGCTGTATCAAAAAAAAGTTTTTTACCTAAAGCCACACCCTCTTCAGTCATAGGGTTATCATTCGGCACTTGAGGAGGCGGAACGTTATGCGGCAGGTTCCACGAATAAGGTGTTGGCGGCTTACTGCATGCAGCAAGCCCAACTATAAATATACTGAGTAAGAAAGTTCTAAGCGCTATTGCCATTGCAGCCAAGGTCTGTGTGTAAGGTTGCGAAGAAGCTTATCGCATGGCTTGGTTTCAGGGCTGTCGAACATGCAGCTTGACGCCTCGTTAATGTTCACCTGTGTAACAATGTTCGAAACATGCACATCAATATCTAGCTGCGTATCAAGCTGTGTCATAGGTAAAATAAATTCCACGCGATTGGTAAAAGCGCACGATTTCTCGGGTGGGCGGACGGCCGAATCAGATTCACAGCCAACGCTACCTAGATGATACGACCATTTCTTCTCTTCATTCCCCACTTTTGACACATCCATACGCAAAAACTTATGGCCATTCTGCCAGCTCCAGAACATTGAGCTATCATTTAAGGGCGGAGGCTGCGTTAACGGGTTAGCGTGGTTGATATCAAAAGGAAGACTCATCTTAAAGCGAAGATTAGTCGATAGCTGCATCAACTCTTTCGAGGCCTCTAACACAATTCTGTCGTTAGCGTCTCGAGGGTTACTGCACAAAGAATGGAATTTTAACAGCGCGCTATCTGTCGTTTGCCATTTCGTTTGTTTGAATTTAATCCGTTGCCATCTACCATCTAT
Organism: Alteromonas sp. S167; assembly: GCF_036864375.1. Lineage (NCBI taxonomy): Bacteria > Pseudomonadati > Pseudomonadota > Gammaproteobacteria > Alteromonadales > Alteromonadaceae > Alteromonas > Alteromonas sp. S167. Next base: position 113,576 of record NZ_JAZETR010000001.1, on the reverse strand, counting down.
ACGCAGTTCGGGCTCACTCAAGTAAAAGCTGAAGTAATCAATATTCCAACGGTCATTGCCGATGCTCATTATCATTGGGCATGCCGCAGTATCTACTCCCACTAAATCAAAAGGTATTTCGCCCGGTTCTCTGCTGCTTAGCCCCAAAAAGTCACAGCCCGCTAGCGAGAAGAGTAACGCTGAGATGACACCAATGCGATAAGGCATTTTCATTTGTTTATGTACTTCCTATAGATATCTGGTACTTTTTTATGCGACACATACAATTTGCACGGACGATAATATGAGAGTATTTCTTTTTTCCCTAATAGTGCTGCTTTTGGCATTTACTAGTCAAGGTGCATACGCACACATAGATCACGATAAAGCGCGCTTTGTTGCTGCAGATGGTATAGATGAAGGACAGTGCAACAACCGCTTTCGTCCGTGTAAAACATTAGCTTATGCCGCAAGACAAGCAAGTAAAGGTGACAGGCTACTGGTTGCGGAGGGCACGTACAAACTCGAAGACAATATTGAAAGCCTACTATTAAATGATAGCCTAATGCCGGTGTTGGGTGGGTTTTCTCGTATCGATCATTTTCAAGTGCAAAACCCTACCGTAAACAATACCACTATTGTTAATACGCCAGCTTATTTGTCGGAATCACTTTACCTTAAGGGGTTTAATACAATATCAGACGGTAAAAGCGGCGAAGCCATTGCTCATTTACCACAAGATAACGTTTCACAACAAAATCTCACCAACGTTGCATGTGAAAATGGCCTTGCCGACGGATATCCTTGCGACAATGTGTCGTTGTTAAGTCGAGTCACTATCAATCAACTATCCAACGTATCGAATGACGTGAATGACATTTGGGGCCATATTGATTTAAACACGCAGCGTGAATATGCCATTGTAGGTATGAACTCAAGCGTTGTGGTAGTAGATATCACTACACCTACTTCACCTACTGTAGTGGGTGAAGTTTCCGGAAGAAGTACTGGCTGGCGTGATATTAAAGTACTGCAGTACTACGACCATACATCAAGTCGCTGGCGTGCTTTTGCTTATGCGAGTTCTGAAAGCGAAGGCTTCTCAATTATCGACCTGAATGACTTGCCAAATAGTGTTAGCTTATCTTCAAGAAACCGAGACGATAACAACGCTCACAATATTTATGTGTCTAACGTTAATTACACATTCAACACCACCATTAATAACGCCGCTGCTCAGCTACATTTAGTTGGCCAAGCCTCTAACGGTGGTGCATTTCGTTCTTACAACTTAGACACGCCACAAACACCTGCAGCAAGTTTTACGCCTAACGGGTTAACAAGGGCAGATTATACACACGACATTTCATCGATGTTTGTTACCGATGGTCGTGCCCAAACCGACTGCGTTAACGGCAACACCAATGGCTGCACAGTTATGCTTGATTTTAACGAGTCGGAAATGCGCCTGTGGGATCATACCGTACAAAATAGCACGGTTGAGCTTAGCAGTATTAGTTACGACAACGTTGCCTACACACACAGTGGCTGGGTAACTGAAGACCAACGTTTTGCTTTTGTTCACGATGAAATTGACGAACGCCAGTTCAGCTTGAACACCCGTGTAATGGTATTTGATATTTCATCGCTTACTAACCCTGTGTTGGCGGCAACGTGGGTAAGCGACAACACTACAGTCGATCACAACGGCTATGTACGTGGTAACCGCTACTATATTTCCAACTATGAGCGTGGACTAACCATACTGGATATTTCAGACCCGACAGCACCTGAACAAGTTGGTTTCTTCGACACTTACCCCGACTTTAACTCGAGTAATTTTAACGGCGCGTGGGGCGTTTACCCATTTCTTCCTAGCGGTAATATAATTGTGAGTGACAGGCAGCGAGGCCTGTTTGTACTTAAAGACAACACATTAAGCAGCACAACTACCGTTGGCTTTACGCAATCGACGTTAGAAACCGCGGCAAACACAACGCTTAACGTTCCCGTGAATAAAAGCGGTAACAACGCGCTAACGGTGAACTATGAAGTAATTCAAGGTTCGGCTGATGGCAGCGATGTTACATTAGCTTCAGGTGAACTAACGTGGGGGTTAGCTGAAACCGGTACAAAAAATATCGAGCTAAACATTGAAGCTAATGCAGACGATGAACCTAGCGAGCTGTTCTTTGTACGCCTTTTTAACCCACAGGGCGGTGGACTTGTGCCAGGGCTTGGAAGCAACATGGTGAAAATTCAAGGCGTTGCACAAGTGGGCAAAGCTGAACTAAGTACTACTGCAATTTCGGTGCTGGAAACCAATGGACAACTTGACGTTGAAGTTACACGTCAAGGCGGAAGCGAAAGCGAGCTTAACGTTGCTTATGCGCTTGAAAGCGATACAGCCGTTGCAGGTGAAGACTTCGAAGCACTAACGGGTACACTAAGCTGGCAAGAAGGCGACACAAGCGCCAGAACAATTTCAGTAACGCTGCTAAACGATACGGCTAGCGAAGACACCGAACAATTTTCAATAGTACTTAGTGCTGACGATGCCAACCTATTGGGCAGCTTTACGCAAACAACGGTGTCGATTAAAGATGATGAAAGTAATCAGGCACCTATTGTGAATGCGGGTGACGACTTTACGGCCTTACTAAGAACTAGCCAGTCATTGGATGGCACTGCAGCAGATCCTGAAGGCGAACTAACCAGCACGCAATGGTCGCAAGTGTCTGGAGAGACCGTCACTATAATGAATGCTAGTTCGCTTTCAGCCAGTTTTACTACGCCAGACAATCCAACAACTCTAGAATTCCGCCTATCGGCCACCGATGAGTTTGGTGTAGTAAGTAGCGACACGGTTATTGTTGAAGTTGAAGAACCAGCATCATCGACACCTGTAGATCCACCTCCTGTTGAAACGCCTCCCGTAGAAGACGTTACACCACCAGCAAACAATGGCGGTGGCGGCGGTTCAACTGGCCTTTGGTTACTTGTTTCTTTAGCTGTATTTACTGTGTACCGAAGACGTACTGAACAAAAATAAAGCAAACGCTCCATAAAGCCACTAGCGAGGCGTGACAAGGCAAATAAAACTGCTTATACTTGCGCTCGCTTGTGGTTGTTTTGGTAACGAAATACCACAACGCATCTTAAAATGGCCCTATAGCTCAGTTGGTTAGAGCATCCGACTCATAATCGGCAGGTCCCCTGTTCAAGTCAGGGTGGGGCCACCATTTTTTCTACAAATATCCGAACAAACCCAATTTTGAACAAAAGACACAAGACAGTGGGTTCTACCCAATCAATGTGGCTTAAAAGCTTAAAATTTACTTCGCAACCAGTTCTTGAAAGAACCCCAACGAGTCCGATTTTCGTACTCACTGCGAGTTTCTAATGTAACAAGATGAATATATTCGAAGCCACCGTCGTCATGATTTGTAGTAAGGTTTTCCTTGTGCACCTCAATTTCCGAATCATCGAGCGAAGTTGCTACTAAGTGTTTTAGAAAATCTGGTGGAGGTAGTGAAGACATACTAACTTCAATCCTTGTAGTTTTTGGTAAGTAATCTGACTATAGAAGGATGTTAGGAAAGTTGAAAGATTATCTGTCGCTATATAGCTTCCGATGAAACATTTATATAACTTCTAGTGAAGCGCTTTGCTCTCTAGCTCCACAATAACTAGGTATTTGATTTCTTCATAAACTCGTCACTAAGCCAATCATGAGCTTCATCGAAATCGGTAAAAAACAAATATTCCATTTCTTTAAGTTTAGGAATGCGCTGAAACATGATGCCTTTTATCACTAAGCCTTCATAAACATACGCCTTTGCGCACAACCCCATGTTGGGTAGCTTTCCAATTATTTCACTCAAAATATCAAACGCATCAGGGGTTGCTCCCTTTACATCACGAATATCGGCTAGCAATGCAAAGGGCTTTCCATTTAGCTCTCTTACTAAGCCAAAAAGCTCCTTGCTATAGTCATGGGCACTGTGTTCATTGAATAAACCATTCAGCGTTACTGTTACAATACCATTGTCGTACTGTACAGACGTTTTACTTAGTTTCTTTGGCATACCTTATTAAAACTTTTTTTATCGCTGTTTTAATAATAGATGATAATTGGTTTGCCGCTAATTCAAAGCACTTAATTGTGTCATATTGTGTTTGTTAGCTAGGTCTTTTAAATCTTTATTGTCAGGAAACTGTTTGAGAGCCTGATTGAGCAAGTCGTTGGCTCGCTGACTATTTCCCAGCCGATGCAGCACTACAATATAGTTGTGCATATAAGGCGCTTGATACTGCCCAACACTAAAGCCTTTTTCAAACCAATACTGCGATTTTTCAGCGTCATTCTTCAAATAGTGGTTAGCCAGCAAAAAGTACCCTAGCCATTCTTTTGGCCACTGCTGTGTCGCCGTTTCCAAAAAGGCAATGGCTTTGTCTTTATCTCCCACTTTAAGCATGTCGTATGCGGCTTGGGTATAGTTAAAGGGTATCATTTCGGTTGACGTAACCCCAGGCGGAACTGGCGTCATATACCAATAATTACCTCTACCCCAAGTGCGCTCGAAAAGTTCGAAAGACATTTCGTGGCTTTCTGTCACTCCTGTATGTAGGGTGATTGTGCCTTTTTCGCTATTAAACCCAATGACTACAGCGTAGTGCCATTGAGGTAAAAGCTGAATAGACAGGTTTTGAAAGACGATTACAGGAACATCATCGCTTACCATAGCCATAATCGATTTTAACGTACCGCGCTCGGTATAAGGTAAAAAACCATACTGCCTAGTAGCACTTACCATCTCTAGCTGAAGACTGCCCTCTTTATCTGGAATAAAGAGCTTTGGAGCAATATCGTCAGGCGATACATTTACGCCATAAAACCCGAACACTTCGGAAAGTGTTGTAGGACCACAGTAATATTGCTGTTGAGGGTAAAAAGGTACCGAGGAAATGGTATGCGGTGGTGGCAGGTTAGCCAGCCCTTGCTGACGCAGCTGGTCAGTTTGAGGCGTACCTTGGCAACCCACTAACAATAAAAAGCCTGCAAACAGGCAGGCTCTTTGAATTAATTTATCAACCATATTAGCTGCTGATCGGACGAATAAATGGATACACGTCGGTAACACCGGCAAGATCTAAGATGGCAATGACTGCAAGCACCGTTAACACAGCGCCAACAATACCACCCGCTGGCGCTTGATTAATTTCTTCATTCAACTGTGCAATTTCACTGTCGGTCATAGCATTAATACGAGCGATAGCATCGTTAGTATCTACACCCAAACCAACTAGTTTACTTTGCACGTCTGCACGATTCACCATGGCAACTAACTGTTGTTTGTTGTAGTTAGCCGTTTGCGCTTGCATAACTGTGTCTGAACTTATTGCTTCAGCGTGAACGCTGCCTGCCGTTAGAACTGTTGCGGTAAAACAACCCACTACTATCGATTTAAGTGCTTTCATAATGCTTCCTTCTTGCTAATGGCAATGGGTTATGTAAAAACTAATGCTACGGTTATATCGTATTTCTTAAAACCTGACTGTATTTCACAGTATTCGCACTGCACGTATTTTTGCATGTTTACATTGATGCTTAGTAACAGTACTAAAAACGACCATTGCCAACTTTAATGGTTTTTGCGTATGTGTTTTCACAACGCTACTATTACAGAAGCAAATGCTGCAACGATAAGGCCAACATGACATTGGGAGTGTGGTTCAGCGTAAAAAAGCAGTATTACAGAACGACAGTAATACTCATGAAAAGGGTATAAGCACTTTTTGCTGCACTAACAAAAACAAAGGCTGAAAACAGGTGCATAATTTTTATTGTAGTGTTTTTTTACTCATCATTGTTAGCTTAACTAGCGCTTGTTCATCTAACGATTTTTATCGAGAAAATAACAACACCACCTCCCTTGCACCCAGCTACGGATATGGCTTTCTTCCCCATTTATCGTTGATAAATACCAATGATCTTTTTAAGCGCTGCCAAACCCAAACTATGACAAATTCTTTGGATATCGCACTTACCCTGCACTGCACAACGGCGCTACTTTCTAGACAAGACATAACCGATAAACAAAAACGCAAAGCTTTAGAAAAATATAATAACGCTACCAGCATCTTATTCAGTCATCGCGATAAAAATGACAACCTGATTCAGGTAAAATATACCGGCCCAAGTAATATTTTCTTAGTTGATGATATGTCCCCAACCGATGAACGGCTATCACCGAAGATATTTGGCGAAATAGGCGTTGCAGCGGTAGGTAGAGAAACTAACCAGCGGGAAGACGGTACTAGTATTGATGACAACTATCCGCTTGAAGGAAGGTTTTCGGCGCTATCAATTTATCCAACCAACATCTCACTTAGCGGTTTGCGTATCCACATAGAATTAACCGCCAAACCTGTCAGTAATGCGCAACATATTCTCATGGGCTCTCAACAGTATGCATTGCGCTATTCACCTTCTGCGGCCTATTTGGCGCTTTTACAAAACGCCGACATTCACAACTTTAGCTGGCTAGGGTTTACAACCCCTCAAGAGGCAGAAAGCAGAATGGGCGTATTTAGTATTGGCCCGCTATCGGCAGACAAAACGCCTATTATCATGACTCACGGGCTTAATTCCGACCCACTTATTTGGCGCCACCTTACCATGGCAATATTAAACACACCTAGTCTGTATAGTCGCTATCAAATATGGCATGTTTACTACCCATCTGGCCCGCCACCATTTTACAACGCCATGCGTGTTAGAACCAAGCTTCGCAACTTGAAGCTACGCCTTGAAATGGAAACAGGGAATACTTTTGAAGATGCTGTTTTTATTGGTCATAGCATGGGCGGCATTATTTCTAAATTACTCACTACCCATTCAGACCAAAAGCTGTGGGATGCTACGTTTACTGCTCCTCCTGATGAACTGCTTGGCAGTGAAGACGCGACCTTGGCCGACGTATTTTTGTTTACGCCCGTTTTTTACAACAATACGGTTTTCTTTTTAGATACCCCTCACAGAGGGTCTGATGTGGCAAATAGTATCATTGGCACTATTGGATCTGCCCTTATAAGCCTGCCGTATAATTTTAAAACCCTTTTCAAACAGTTTATCGACAGAGTTGGCGTAGACCGGTTAACTGTAGCCATGCTGCCTTTTTTACAGAACTACGGGCCAGATAGCGTGCAAGTACTAAGGCCTAACCACCCACTAATGAATGCCCTAGACACTATTTCCGTGCAGGGCGAAAGCTATTCAATTATTGGCTCTACTGGCGCCCTTACATGCAGTGGCAGCATACAATGCAATGCTATATCAGATTCAGTGGTTAGCTACGCCAGTGCGTACATTGCTGATGCAAAGGAAACGCGTATTGTGCGTTCTTCACATAACTCGTTTCAAAACTACACGGCCATTGAATTTATTGTCAATAAGCTATCAAAACGGCATTAAGGCTACTGCGCTGGTTAAAATTCCCTCGACATAGTCGGCACAATTCTCTATAGTGCGCGCGCTTTTATATATTGGTGATCTACACCACCAATATCTCTTCTTTTGTTTTACCCCCTTGGATACCTGTTTTGATTACTACCGCGAATATCACAATGCAATTTGGCTCTAAGCCATTATTTGAAAATATTTCTGCTAAATTCGGTAACGGTAACCGTTATGGCCTTATTGGTGCGAACGGTTGCGGCAAGTCGACGTTTATGAAAATTTTGAGCGGTAAGCTCACTCCAAGTTCAGGTAATGTGTCGATGGCGCCAGGTACAAAGCTAGGCATACTAAGCCAGGACCAGTTCGCCTTTGAAGAATTTAGCGTTGTAGACGCGGTAATTATGGGCGATCGTGAACTGTGGGCGGTTAAACAAGAACGAGACGAAATTTACAGTAAAGCTGAAATGAGCGAAGAAGACGGCATGCGCGTTGCCGACCTTGAAACCCAGTTCGCCGAAATGGATGGCTACACCGCAGAAGCACGCGCAGGCGAAATTCTTACCTCTGCGGGTATCGACGAAAGCTACCACTTTGGCTTAATGAAAGAAGTCGCTCCAGGTAAAAAAGTGCGGGTACTTTTAGCCCAAGCGCTATTTGCTGAGCCAGACATTCTGCTTTTAGATGAGCCAACCAACAACTTGGACATTTACACCATTAGCTGGCTTGCAGACGAATTAAATAAGCGCAAATCAACCATGCTTATTATTTCGCACGACAGACACTTTCTTAACTCTGTGTGCACACATATGGCCGACATTGATTACGGCGAACTGCGTATTTACCCAGGTAATTATGACGACTACATTCAAGCCGCTATGTTAGTTCAAGAACAGCTTCACGCAGAGAATGCAAAAAAGTCTGCTGAAATTGAAGAGCTGCAAAACTTCGTTGCGCGCTTCTCGGCAAATGCATCGAAGGCGAAGCAAGCTACATCACGAGCACGTCGTTTAGAAAAAATTGAATTGGCGGAAGTTAAAGCGTCTAGCCGACGTAAGCCATACATTGTTTTTAAACAGCACAAAAAGCTTCATCGCTTAGCCATAACCTTGGAAGAGCTAGGCCATAGCTATCCTGAACTACCGCTTTTTGATAACGCAAACCTGTTATTAGAAGCGGGCCAACGCCTTGCCATTATCGGCGAAAATGGCGCTGGCAAAACCACCCTACTTAAGTGTTTGGTAAACGATATAGAGCCAACAGCAGGTAGCTACAAGTGGGCTGAAAACGCAGCGATTGGCTACATTCCGCAAGATAACGCCAAGTACTTTGCTGAAGACATCACTATGTTCGAGTGGATGAGTCAATGGCGAAGCCCTAAGCACGATGACTTGCATATTAAAGGTATGCTGGGACGACTTTTATTTACATCAGACGACTTCAACAAGCGTGTTCAGGTTTGTTCGGGTGGTGAGAAGAACCGCTTATTGTTTGGAAAGCTGATGCTTGAAGACATTAACGTGCTGCTAATGGACGAACCTACCAACCACATGGATATGGAATCCATTGAAGCGTTAAACAATGCGCTTTATAAATTCGACGGCACCGTTATCTTTGTAAGTCACGACCGAGAGTTTGTATCTTCATTGGCTACGCAAATCATTGAAATTAAAGATAAGAAATTAAACCACTTTGACGGCAATTACGAAGAGTTTCTTGCACACAAAGAAAACGCCTGAGCTGACAACAGGTAAGAGAAAATAAGTTAAAGGCCATATGCCCACAGGGCTTTTGGCCTTTAACGTGTCGCTATAATACTTTGCGCCCGCTACTCCATACCTGAAGCAACACCTGACTGTTATCAAGTAAAACAAAGTCGGCCTGTTTACCCACCTCAATACTGCCAATTTCATGCTGCAAGTTCATAAACGTTGCTGGCGTGATACTTGCCATTTTACTGGCGGCCTCAAGTGATATGCCGCAGTCGCTGTAAGTATTAACAAGTGCACTGTGCATGTCCAAGCAAGAGCCCGCTAACGTACCTTCAGGCGTGGTCAATTTATTGCCCCTGCGTACAATTTCAGTATTGAAAAAAGGTAAACGAGAGATATCGCTCCCCACATGTGCCATCGCATCGGTTACTAACATTGCACGGTCTTCACCCTTTATTTTAAGCGCAATTTCCGCACTTTTAGGGTGTAAGTGATGGTGGTCGATAATAAAGCCACTGTACGTTTGCGCATTGCTTAACGCGGCTCCAACAGCGCCAGGCTCTCGAGAAGTGAGCGCTGACATTGCATTGTATAGATGTGTAAAGCCTGTAGCCCCAGCATCAATGGCGCGCTGTACTTGTTCAAAGGTAGCGTTAGTATGCCCAATGGATACCACTACCCCTTCACTCACCAACTCTTCTATAAACGTAGAGCTAACACTTTCTGGCGCAATGGTTACTAATACGGCACCGAGATCGCTGCGTGTAATAGTAGCTATTTCAGAGTCTGACGGCACTCGAATAAATCTATCGTCGTGGACGCCTTTTTTCGCAGTACTTAAAAAAGGTCCTTCAAAATGAATGCCCTTAATAAGCGTTTTTATACACTCAGGCCCAGCCGCTAATACTTCTGCTATCGCATCTGCAGCACGTGTCATGGTGTCGGCGTTGTCTGTGATTATTGTTGGCAGCATTGATGTTGTGCCAAAACGCAAATGTGCCAATGCCATTGTCTCTATTGCAGCAGCAGAAGGCTTCGCATTAAATAGCACGCCACCACCGCCATTTACTTGCACATCTACATAGCCCGGCAATAAACGGCCGTTAACACTCAACGCTTTTTCTCTTTCAGTCGCGCTACGAATATTAACTATGCGTCCATTTTCAATTTCAAGTGTTTGGTGATAATGCCAACCAGAGGGCAATAAGACGTTGTCTACTGTGATGCACTGCATAGTAACTGTCTTTCATCGTTGGAAAAAAATATAGCGCCGTGCTGTGCATCAAATTTCGGCCTTACTAGCTGCTCTTTCAAATTTTGTTCAATAAAAGGTAAATACACAGGTGCCATTCCTCCTACAATACAAAGAGGTAACGTCGTATTTGTAGATGCCAATAAAGATTTTGTGAGCGACGTAAGGTAAGCAGCTCCCTCAGCAAGAAGGCCGTGACTGATATCGCAACCATTATCCATTGCCTCTACCGCAATAGGCGCTAACTTGCCAAAGTTATCTGGCGTGTATGAAGATACAGCTTGCACCAGCTGCAATGGCGTTGTCACCTTAAGATAATCAATTACACGCGAAGATAGCTCACTACGCTTTTGTACATCATCAAACGCCAGCAGCGCATGCTGTACGCTTTTTTGGCCCAGCCATGCTGCGCTTGCTTGATCACCTATATTAAACCCGTAGCCGCCTTTATCGGTAAACGCGCCATCAAAGTAAGCCGTTCCCGAAGAGCCTGTACCGCAAATGATAAGTACACCTTCGCTACCGCCATGTGCGCCCAAACAAGCGGCATGTGCATCGCTGATAACGGTTAATTCAGCAAATGGGTGCTCAAGAGTAAGAAAATGCGATTTTGCGTCGGGTACATTTGCTCCCGCAACGCCAGCACATACAGACACATCCTTTAATGATATGGGCAATGAAGTTTGCGCAATAACAGATTTACACGCTGTAACTATTGATGACATCGCCTGCTGAGCATCGCTCATAATATTAGCTGGCCCCGCTTCAGCACGACCTAACACATTACCGTTTATATCTTTCAATAATGCACGGCAACGCGTTCCTCCGCCATCGATGCCAATGACAAACTGTTGTCTCACGTAATTTCCAAATATTCTAATTAGTGGCTCAGATTACCACAGCGCGTAAAATCTTCTAATAGCCAAGTATATCTATTACTGGGCATCGTCTGAATAAACATTATGCAATCTAAACTGATCGAAGCACAACAGCGCTATGTATAGTCAGTAAAAAGGAAATACTTTAATGACAAAACTTGTTCACCGTCTTCTTTCATCTGTAAGCTTAACCATCGCTTTTTCTTTCCCCGCTCTCGCACAAGCTCCTCAGCAGCCACAAGGCTGGATGTATGGTTTCGGTATTAACGCCGCGCAAGATGTTTACACTGATTTTGATAACCGTATTATCCCAATCCCTATTATTGGCTATGTAGGTGAACGCCTGCGTATTTACGGGCCTTTTGTTAGTTATCAACTGTTGCAAGAACGGCAGCTGACTATTGAAGCGCAGTTGGTGCCAGTATTTGCTGGGTATGAGCAAGATGACAGCCCGGTTTTTGAAGGTATGGAAGATAGAGATTTTAGCTATGCAGCCGGATTGGGTGTGAACTATAACGTTGATAGCTGGGCATTTTCAGTATCAGGTAACGCGGATATTTTGGGCAAATTCGACGGCTTTCAAATGACAGCTAGCGCCGGGAAAACCTTTATAATTCAGGGCTTCATGATAGAGCCTGCCATTGGCGTTACTTACCAAGACAGCAACTATGTAGATTACTACTACGGTGTACGAACCGAGGAAGCAACGCTTTCGCGAGCTGCATATCAGGGTGATAGTGCCATTAACACAGAAGTGTCATTAGCAGTATCAACCCGGCGCTTTTTAGGTGGAATGACTCGTTTCGAGATTGGCGCAACATTTTTCGATGACAGTATAAGCGGCAGCCCAATTACCGACGACGATATGGCAATGAACGCCATGCTTATTTACACACGCTTCTTCTAAATGATGCGCACGGCCTTGCACTTTTTTCTCCCCGTAAATACCAAGCCGTGCACCTCTGGCTAATTTCCTGCGGGCTGCATATTAGTAAATGCCTGAGTTTCCCACAAAGGCACGGTGGATAAACTGTGTTTGTAACTTCCCGATGTTTCTTTCGTGCTGTAAGACAAATAAATCAATGTTTTTGCCTTTTCATCGTAGATACGGCGAAGCTTCATATTCTTGAAAAATACACTTTTAGACTTCTTAAAAATGACTTCGCCAGAGTCTGACTTATCTATTGCTGCAAGCATAGGCGCAGTAATTGGTCCGGTTTGTCTGCATGCTATCGCGCTATCTGAAGGGTCTGATAAGTCCAAGTCAGCTTCGATACTAGAAATGTGACACGTTACCCCGGTTACGATAGGGTCTTGAAGCGCATCTATTTTGATATCTTTGGTAGTAAATAATCCTAACGATACATCCCCTACTTCACTGTCGCTGCAGCCAGTAAGTCCAAGTAACGTCGCTCCAATTGCACTGAAAAACAAGTATGACTTAAACCTAGTTCTCATTACGCCTTCCTTATATTTTACGCGAGCTAACCGTCACGATTTGCCCTTCCATTTTATAATGGGGTGTCTTACCTAATCATTCAACATATTGAGCTGTGTCGCGTCCATAAGCTGATGTTGTTTTATAAGTCGTTTTGCTGCTTCAATATCGGGCGCAAAATACCTGTCTTGCTCATAAAAAGGCACACTTTTTCTAAGCAATGTCTTGAGCATTTGAAGTCTTTTACTTGTATTAAGTGGCTTGCGAAAATCGAGCCCTTGGCAGGCCGCTAACCATTCAATAGCCAATATGCCTGACACATTATCGAAGATATCTCGAAGCCGGCGAGCTGCGAACGTGGCCATTGAAACATGATCTTCCTGATTGGCAGACGTAGGTAGTGAATCAATTGACGCTGGATGTGCCAGTGTTTTGTTCTCACTCGCCAGTGCTGCACAAGTTACTTGGGCAATCATGAACCCTGAGTTAACACCGCCATTTTCGACTAAAAATGGGGGCAAACCACTCAAATGGGTATCAATCATTAACGACATCCTTCGCTCTGACAACGCACCAATTTCAGATAGCGCTATGGCAAGCATATCGGCTGCCATTGCTACGGTTTCGGCATGAAAGTTACCACCAGACAAAATGTCATCTTGCCCGTCATCGCGTATAAAAACGAGCGGATTATCACTAACCCCGTTAGCCTCGGTAATTAGTATTTCTTGAGCAAAGCGCATCTGTTGTAAACAGGCTCCCAGAACCTGTGGTTGACAGCGAAGTGAATAAGGATCTTGTACTTTCTCGCAGCGATGGTGTGAATTACCAATATCTGATGTTGCAAGCAGTTCTCTTAGCGCCTTTGCCACATCACTTTGAGGTTGATGACCACGTACTTCGTGAATGCGAGGGTCAAACGGCACTCGCGAGCCAAGCGCGGCTTCTACGGTCAGCGCACCAATTCCAATTGCACTGGTGAGTGCGTTTTCAGCGTAGAACAAACCTTGCAGAGCAAAAGCAGTAGATGCTTGAGTACCATTGAGTAATGCCAACCCTTCTTTTGGCGCTAACGATATAGGTTCAAGACCTGCAATTGACAGCGCGTCTTTCGCCGACAATCTTTGTCCATTGTAGAAAGCCTCACCTTCGCCAAGTAATACAACGCTCATGTGTGCTAATGGCGCCAAATCGCCACTAGCACCAACCGACCCCTTTTCAGGGATCGCCGGGTACACTTTTGCGTTGTATAGCTGAATGAGTGCCTCGATGACACTTAAACGAATTCCAGAATAACCTCGAGCAAGGGAATTAATTTTGAGCAGCATCAATAACCGCACCGTACCTTCGGACATGAAGTCTCCGGTGCCTGCGGCATGAGATAATACTATGCTGCGTTGCAATAGCTCGAGTTCATCAACATTAATACGCGTATTAGCAAGCAATCCGAAGCCGGTGTTAATGCCGTAAACCGTGCGGCCTTCTTTAATAACATTTAATACAGCCTGTTCCGCTGCATTTATCCTAGCTCTAGCACCAACAGTATCATTTTTGTCTAGAAACAAAGGGACGTGCTTACGACTGACCTCTCGCAGCTGAGAAAGAGTAAGCGTACCGGGTATAAGATTTAACGTACTAGACATGCTTTATTTCTTCCCATCGTTAACTGGCTGAGATGTGTTGACCATCGGTAAATCAAGTCCGTGTTCTTTAGCGCATGTCTTTGCGATGTCGTAGCCAGCATCAGCGTGTCGCATTACACCTGTTGCCGGATCATTATGAAGAACACGTGCGATACGTTCATCGGCCTCTTTTGAGCCATCACATACAATCACCACACCGGAGTGCTGACTAAACCCCATACCTACCCCTCCACCATGATGAAGGCTTACCCAGGTGGCACCACCAGCGGTGTTTAAAAGCGCGTTAAGTAACGGCCAATCAGATACTGCGTCAGAGCCATCAAGCATTGACTCCGTCTCGCGATTTGGTGATGCAACAGATCCGGAATCAAGATGGTCACGCCCAATGACAACGGGAGCACTTAACTCACCATCTCTTACCATTTTATTAAAGGCCAAACCTAGTTTTTGACGTTCACCAAGACCCACCCAGCAAATTCGCGCAGGCAAGCCTTGAAATTGAATACGCTCTTTGGCCATGTCTAGCCAGTTGTGCAAATGAGGGTTGTCAGGAATAAGCTCTTTAACTTTTGCATCCGTTTTATAGATATCCTCGGGATCGCCAGATAATGCAACCCAACGAAATGGACCTATGCCTTGGCAAAAAAGAGGGCGAATGTAAGCTGGCACGAAACCCGGAAAATCGAATGCATGTTCAATACCTTCCTCTAATGCCATTTGACGGATGTTGTTACCGTAATCAAGCGTTGCGGCACCGGCTTTCTGAAAACCTAACATTGCTTTTACTTGAAGCGCCATTGACTGCTTTGCAGCTTTTACGACACTGGCTTCATCAACTGTACGTTGACGTGCGGTTTGTTCCATTGACCATCCCATTGGTAAATAACCATTGAGCGGGTCATGTGCACTGGTTTGATCGGTGACTACGTCAGGAATGATGTCTTTGGCGAGCAGTGATGGGAATACTTCAGCTGCATTACCCAGTAGCCCAATCGAAATTGGTGTTCCTTGAACTTTTGCATCATTTAACATATCTAATGCTTCGTCTAGCGATGTGGCTTTTTTGTCGACATATCCCGTTCGAATACGAAAATCTATTCGACTCTCATCAACTTCTACTGCAATCATTGAAAAACCAGCCATCGTGGCCGCAAGAGGCTGCGCCCCTCCCATTCCACCGAGTCCACCCGTTAAGATCCAGCGGTTCTTAGCACATCCTTCAAAATGCTTTTTAGCAACACTCACAAAGGTCTCGTAAGTACCCTGTACGATCCCCTGCGAACCAATATAGATCCACGAGCCTGCAGTCATCTGCCCGTACATCATGAGCCCGTCTTTATCGAGCTTATTAAAGTGTTCCCAGTTTGCCCAATGCGGTACCAAGTTGGAGTTTGCAATTAATACACGAGGTGCATTTTCATGTGTTGGAAATACACCTACTGGTTTACCCGATTGAACCAAAAGTGTTTCGTCATTATTGAGTCGTTTTAGCACGTCCACAATTTTATCGTACGAACCCCAGTCACGCGCGGCCCTGCCAATGCCACCATATACCACAAGATTCTGTGGATGTTCTGCAACTTCAGGATCAAGATTATTCATTAACATGCGCAAAGGGGCTTCAGTCTGCCAGCTTTTAGCCGTGAGCGTATTTCCTCGTGGCGCGCGTATTTCTCTTGTAGGGTCAAAACGTTTCATTACTCTCTCCTAATAACATGAATGACGCATGTAATAATGGTCTTTAGCATTGGCGCGAGAATATTTTCGAAATTACTTATTTGCTCTAGTTGCTCGCGCATAAGGGTATTGCTGTAACTTCTATTTACGCCACTAGAATTCCAAATGTCCCCCCAGCCGGTAGCGACTTCCTGGGTGATACAATTCGGCGTAGCTCACTACGCTATTGGTGCTTTGTGTATTGGTTGTAGATGGAGTTAAAGATGTATCGTTAAGGCTTCGACGGGTAAAGGTTCTGCGAGATACTTTTAAACAAGGCTCATTATTTTTTATTATCAGTGCCTTTGCTATATCCTGATTAACAAGCACCGCCTCTACACTGTTATCAGCTTGGCTTAATGGTGCTACTTCGTTTAGGTAAAAGTTTGCAGTTTGGGATGTTAAGTCTTTTTCCAAGTAGTCGGGTAACCACATTGGATTTACCCAACGTTCTTCATATTGCACCGGTAAGGTATTTTCACAATGTACGATAACACTTCGAAACACAGTGGCTTTTTCGTTTACAGCTAGCTTATTAGCCAGCACTGTGCCTGCCAACAAGGTCTCTAAGACCAAAATGTGATTAGTGTAACGGTGCCCACGCTGCTCTATTTCATCGCGAATACTTTTTATTTCAAGCATCGAACTCATTGGGCGGTGATCCGATACAAACGTACCAACCCCCTGGCTGCGCATCAATATACCCTCGTCAACCATTTCACTTAGCGCGCGGCGCGCGGTCATTCTGCTCACACCATGTGTCTGAGCGAGCTGGTTTTCAGATGGCACCTGATCACCAGGCCTCATATCACCTGCCTCTATAGCATCGAGTAATAGTGTTTTGATGTGTATATAGCGTGGCTGCATAGTACAGATTACGACATTATTGTTAACATTTTGGCAACATCATACTTGTATATACAAGTATGTACAAGTAAACTTATTTTAAGTGAATCGCGGTTAATATATGCATTAACTGAGAGCAAAAGCACATAGGCAAATTTGATGAACACTCGGTACGACACGCTAATTTATAATGTGCATATAGCGTCTATGCAGGCAACAGATGCACCCTACGGACAGTTTAAAAATAGCGCCATTGCTATCAACGATGGGGTAATAGTTGCGCTAGCCAGTGCTGCAAACACCGAAGTATTAGCAGAATTTAAGGCGTTATCTGACAACGTAATTGATGGTAAACAACAGTGGCTATTACCTGGCTTCGTCGACTGTCACACCCACCTAGTATACGGCGGTAACAGAGCTACAGAATTTGAATTGCGACTCAAAGGTGCGAGCTATTTAGAGATAGCGCAACGCGGAGGCGGCATAAAAGGCACCGTTTCACATACTAGGGCTGCAGATAAAGACACGCTATTATCGAGTGCGATCAAACGTGCCTCCCGTTTGTGCGAGGAAGGAGTTACCACGCTCGAGATAAAATCAGGCTATGGCTTAGATCTCGACACTGAAGTTCGGATACTGCAGGTTGCAAAAGAACTAGAAACAAAACTTCCTCTGTCTGTGCGAACCACGTATCTCGGTGCTCACGCTGTACCTAGTGATTTTAACGACAACGCAGATGCCTATATTGATTTCGTGTGTCAAGACGTGCTGCCACATATTGCAAAACAGAAACTCGCAGATGCTGTGGATGTGTTCTGTGAGTCTATAGGCTTTAACCTATCCCAAACCGAGCGTGTATTTAACACTGCGCGAAGTGTCGGTTTGCCTGTAAAAGCCCACGTTGAACAACTTAGTGATAGTAAAGGCGCATTGCTCGCAGCAAAATTTAACGCGCAGTCTGTCGACCACATAGAATATTTAGCCGAATGCGATGTGCCTGCATTAGCGAATAACGGTACTGTTGCTGTGTTGCTCCCCGGCGCCTTTTATTACTTAAATGAGGAACAAAAACCTCCAATTGACGTACTGCGACATCATAATGTACCTATGGCCATTGCCACTGACTTTAATCCCGGAAGCTCTCCCCTAGCATCAATCCTCACCGCTATGAATATGGCATGCGTTTTATTTAGGCTAAGTCCAGAGGAGGCACTAAGAGGCATTACTGTTTACGGTGCACAAGCGCTTGGCCTCAATGACCGAGGGATAATTGATGTAGGTTATATGGCGGATTTCACATTATGGGATATAGATACGCCCGCAGAGTTGGCATATTGCATAAATGGACATAGGCCTGCTGCCATATTTAAAGGTGGAAAACGTGTTTAAATGGCATGGTCGCTGTGACGCCGAGGACGGCGCAAAAGGGTTACGGTGGCACCAACGTGTGTATAACGAAAAGACGCGTAGCGGAACAATAAACAATAATTCCGACTTCCTAAAGCGCATCTTTCTTATTGGGCTTGAAAGCGACGTAGGGGTAGAAAACAATAAAGGTCGACTTGGAGCCGCTAACGGTCCTAACGCCATACGCGATGCACTTGCCAATTTGCCGTGGCTCTGGCCCGATACTGCACTTATTGACATGGGTAACTGTGGTCTAGTCATTAACGGAGACAAAGATAGTAATTGCCCAGACACACGTCTTGATTCTCTTCAAACACGTTATGCAAATGTGGTATGCGATGCCTTGATGACTGAAAATACTGCATCGAATTTTGTGATTGGGCTTGGAGGAGGTCATGAGATTGCTTGGGGAAGTTATCAGGGATTGTTTAACGCCATTTCTAATTCTAAACGTATTGGCATAATCAACTTCGACGCTCACTTCGACCTGCGCAAACCAGCCCCTTATTACAGTTCTGGCACGCCTTTTCGACAAGTATTCGACCACTGCCAACAACACCATTTGCCGTTCAGCTATGCATGTATTGGGGTGTCTAAAGCAGCTAACACTGCTGCATTGTTTGAGTTTGCAAACCATTCTAAAACACGCTACTTGCTTGACCGAAGCTGCAATGACCAGAGCATTAAAAGCCTTCTTACACCCATGTTAGAGAATATTGATGAGCTGTATGTCACTGTGTGTTTAGACGCATTCCCAGCGGCTTTCGCACCGGGTGTTAGCGCTCCTAGCGCATTAGGTATTGCACCAGAGCTCGCTATCAATACGCTGCACTTTTTGGCGCAACAACAATCGGTGTTGAATTACGACTGGCGTTTATGTGATATCGCTGAAATGAACCCGACATTTGATATTGACAGTCGCACTGCCAAATTAGCTGCGCGACTTATTTTTGAGGTAGTGGACGCAATCATTTAACCATGCCGTGTGCGTTTTGCACTCTTCGTTAAGAAGAAATATACTTAACACATACAAACAATCATTCAGCCTACGTCGGGTTTGTAGATATCAAGAACGATGAGCTATTGCACGGTCACTGCAAACACCTTCTCTAACGCACTTAGTCCTACCCCATTGCGTTTAATCACCTTAAGCTGTGTCGGAATACGCTCTTTCATTGCTTCAATATGACTAATTACACCTATCATTTTGCCGCTGGCATTTAAGTTATCTAAGGCATCTAGCGCTACATCTAAGGTTTCAGCATCCAAGGTACCAAATCCTTCATCTAAGAACAGCGAGTCGATGCTGGTTTTATGGCTCACCAAATCAGACAATGCAAGGGCAAGCGCAAGACTTACAAGAAAACTCTCTCCGCCAGACAGTGTCTTTGTATCGCGCACCACATCACCTTGCCAGGTATCCAGTACGCTTAAGCTTAACCCATCGTTTTCTTTACGCACTAGCTGGTATCGCCCGTGCAACTTATCCAGCTGTTGATTCGCGAGAAGCACCAAGTTATCAAGGGTTAGCCCTTGTGCAAAGCGTCTAAATTTATCACCACTGGCAGAGCCAATTAACGAGTGCAAATAGGTAATGTCGTCGTAGTAAGCTTCAAATGCCGACATTTCTTGTATTAGCTGATGCTGTTTTTCACGCGCCTGCTCATTTGCTGTTAATTGCTGCTGTATTTCTCCTACTTTCGAAAGCAAACTGTCTTTTTGTTGTGCTAATTCGCTTATGCGCTGAACTACCCAGTCAGCACCATGCTCATCAACACAAGACTGCCATTTAGCAGCGCTTTGGTTAGCCTGCAGCTTTTCGTATTCTGCTTTTGCATTATTCAGGCGCAATATGCTTTGCTGCTGCTTTTCAACTAACTGCTTTTGTAGCGCAACGAGGGATTTTCGCTCTTCTTCATCAAGTAATGCTTCACAAAAACTTGCTTCATCATTAAATGGGCTAGAAGAGAGTTTTTCATTAAACGTTGTTTTCGCATCATTTAAGGCGTTTTGCTTGTCATTAAGTTGCTTTTGAAGCTGCGTTATTTCGGCATCTAAACGCTGTACTGTATTTTCTATTGTTTGGTACTGATGCCTTGCCAATTTTAAATTACCCTCTGCATTTTCAATGGCGTTTTTTGCTTTGGCTCTTTCGGCAGCAATATCGTTTTCAGGGAAAACTTGCTTTCGTTTCTCGGTAAGAGTAATTGCACTTGAAACTAACTGCTGAGTATCATTTTGAACCCGCTGCAATTGTTTTTCCGCACTTTCACTGTCGCGATTAAGCTCTATTATTTTTTCATTAAACGCATTAATGGTAGGCGTAATGGCTTCCAGCTGCTGCTTGTTGTGCTTATATGTTTTTAGCGCTTCAGACTTTTCAGACAACCATGTCTCTAAATCGGCGATAGCCGCCGCCAAGCCACTTAACGAGTCATTTTTCACATCAAATTCTGGCGTAAAATTATCGTGCGCAGCTACTTCATTGGTTAATGCGTGGTAGCGCTGCATTAGCGCAGTCTGCTTTTGCGTTAATGCATCGTTATCACTCGTTATCTGCTGATTAAGCGAACTCATTTGTTGCTGAATAAGCTTTAGCTCAGCGCTTTCATTCACCCATTGGTGGTTTACCGCTGACACTTTTTGATTGGCATCATTTACCGCTACTTCTGCATCGCCAATTTGCTGAAGCCGTTTTTTTAACGCTTCTGCGCGTGCTTTATTTTGCGTAACAAAATCACTCAGGCTAGCTGTATCGTCAATTGTGAGCACTGGCGCTGCTTGATGTGTTTTTAGTAGCGGCGTTATGTTTGTTATCAACGCTTTCCATTTATCAGTGTGGCTTACTTTGGTTTGCGTAAGTGACTCACACTGTTTTTCAATTTGGGCAAGCGACAGCTCTGCATGTCTTACTGCATCTTTTGCGTTATTACCTTTTACTTCAATATCTGCAAGCTGGGCTTTTAATGTATCTCGCCTTACTACGGTCTCTGGAACATCAATAGCAACCGATGATGTCGCGTGATCGCTTGCGCCGCATACAGGGCAAGGCTCTCCAGCTTGAAGTTTGGCTCGCAGACTAGCTACCTCTGCATCAAGCGCTATAAGTGCTTCAGTGTCTTTTAACGCATCTCGTGTTTGCTTGTACTGCTCGGCTAATTGATTTCTTTCTGCCTGTGTTTTGCGTAGTTCTTCGCTTTGCACCTGCTTTTGCTGATGCAAATCGTGGTACTCTTTTTCCGCCTGTCCATATTGTTGCTGTACATGTTCCAGCTCAAACAAGGTATTAAAGTGTGCTAGCTGGTTATCGCGCTCTTGTATCAGCTGCGCTTTGTCAGTATCGCCAAGAATGTCACTTAACGTTTGCTGACACTGAGCAAGTTGCTCTTTTTCTTTATTCAACGTGTTAGACAAGCTTTCAACGTTATTAGCCAACAGCTGTTGTTGCTTCTCTAATGCATTAAGTGAGCGGATATCTTTTTGATGCTTTTCAAGCAGCGCACTAATGGCAGTATTTTCACTAGCAATATACTGTGTGCTTTCACTCCAGCTGCGTATATATTCCGCCATATTACCCAATGCGTGGTTGTTGCTAAGAAATTGCTCAAGTGCTTCTGCCTGCTGCTTTTGGGCTTCAAACGCTTTTTCGTCCTGTACTTTTTGTTGTTCAATGGCTGCTATTTCTTGAGTAAGCCTGGTTATCTCTTGTTGCCCATGCTGTTGTGCTTTTTTAAGGTGGGCCAGTTCATTGTCAATGGGAAGTACATCGTTAGTAATTCGCGCTTCAAGCGCATTCATTTGCGCCTTTGTTTCAGCCAGTTTTGTTTCAGCTTCAGACATAGCGGTGGCAACGTCATTTTTTTGCTGCTTGAGCGCGGGTAGCTTTTCGTTTTTATCCTTAAGCTGTAGCGCATAATTGTCTGCATCACGCTGCAATGCCTGCACAGTAGTGAATGGTAATCTAAGCAATTCCGCAGGCTCACTTTGCGCTAGCTTATCTAGCTTAGGCTTTGCTTCAGCAATTGCGCCTTCTACTATTGTATGTTCGTCTTGGGCAGTAGAAATAGCATGGCGAATGTTATTAACGTCTTGCTGCCAACGTTTTTGTTGCTGTAGTTCTTCAATGTCGGTATTCAGTACGCTTACTGTATTTTTGGTTTGTGTAAACTCTTGCTGCAATGAAGTAATGTGCTCATCACTTAGTAACGTTACGCCTTCTAGCTTAAGCGAGAACTCATGCTTCTTTTGTTTTGCTTGCGTAAACTGATGATGAATTTCTTGAGAAATTTGGCCATATATTTCAGTGCCAGTGAGTTCTTCTAACAGCTCAGCCCTGTCGCCTTCGTTGGCGTTCAAAAAGGCTGCGAAATCGCCCTGCGATAGCATCATCGACTTGGTAAAGCGGGCAAAATTAAGCCCCGTTAGCTTTTCAATTTCTTCACTTTTAGGGCGCACTTGAGTTGCTAACACTTTTCCGCTTTCAACTTCTGCCAACTCAACATCGGCACTTTGCAGGTTTCCATCGGCTTTGCCACGTGCTCGCCGCATGCTCCAAAAGGCGCGGTAAGCTTTCCCTTTTATATCAAACTCAACCTCGGCTAGACACTCTGCTGTCCCTCTGGTCATTATGTCGTTATTCGATACCGAAATTGCACCTAAGCGAGGCGTTTGGTGATAAAGCGCCAAGCAAATTGCATCCAGTAGCGTAGTTTTACCCGCACCTGTTGGCCCAGTAATAGCGAACAATCCATTGTCGATAAAAGGTGACTGTGTGAAATCAATTTTCCATTCACCTTTAAGCGCATTTAAGTTTTTTAATCGAAGTGTAAGTATTCGCATTAGTGCTGCTCCTTTGCAGATTCAGCAATGCTTTTGGTGGTTTCTAACTCTTGTAAATCTTCTACATTACTTTGTATTGAAAATACCGCTTCTTTAAACAAACCCTTAATTCGCTCAACGCGTCCAGCGGTTTCTGCTTGTTCATCAGACTCGACAATCTCTTCTAAAGCCAATCTAGCTTCAAATACGTCTTCTACGCTTAACTCACTTAACTGCACATTACGCTGTTGCGACAAGGCTTTAGAAGCTTGCTTTCGCACCCGCTTAAGCTGAAGAATTTCGGCAGGTTTATCGTCAAGCAGCGCTTGAATGCGTTGTTGAAGGTCGGTTAAATAGTCTTGCGTTTCTACTTCTATGCAAAGCCATACTGGGGCATCAGGTGTGGCATTGGCAATATCTTCATGGATGTTAAGTGTGTTCTCAATATGCTGAAGGTCGCCCCGAATAACGGCCATTGCTTGAAAGCGCGGCACTTCTAATGGCGTAAGAATGGGTTGATACTGCAAATTCGGCTGCAGACTATCTTCTTCAAACTCTACAAGCATTACCTGTTTTTGGGTGTTCAGTTCATCAAAGCTTAACGGAATTGGCGAGCCGGAGTAGCGAATGTGCTCGGTTTTTGCCACCTTTTGGGGGCGATGAATATGACCTAGCGCTATATAATCTGCCGGCGGAAAACCACCTGCATCGAAGCCTTCTAACGTACCAATATAAATATCGCGCACACTTTCAGACTGACTAACGCCTAGTGCCGTTAAATGTCCGGTAGCAATAATGGGCAGGTTGGTTTGATTTGTCGTTTTTTGAGCCAGCAATGCATTTCGCTTCGCTACCGCACTTTCATATAACAAGGCGTAATGCTGTTTTATTGCGTCGCCCAGCAGTTGACGTTTGTCTGTTGCGCTTTGTCCAGCCTCGCTTACCATCACATCGCGCGGCCGAATAAACGGCACGGCACAAAGTACTGCTCCTACATCACCGTTTCTTTTATTAAGCGTTATGACTTGTTCGTCAATGTTGCCATAAGTACTGGGGATAACGTGACTGTTTAAATACTTAAGTAATTCTTTGCTTTCGTTAAGCACCGACACTGAGTCGTGATTACCGCCTAACACAACTAGCGTACACTGCTTTCCTTGAAGCGCACCGATGAACCCGTGATACAACTCTCGGGCATAACTTGGTGGCGTACCGGTGTCAAATACATCACCAGCAACAATTACTGCATCAACCTCATACGTATCTACCTGTTCTAGCAACCACTGCAGAAAAGCAGCATGCTCGTGCTTGCGACTTTTCGTAAAAAAACTTTGCCCTAAATGCCAGTCAGATGTGTGCAGTATTTTCATGAAACCTTGCTATTGGATGTGTTGTAAAACCGTTGAGTAGTGTAACAAGGGAAACAGAACAAATTCACGCCCTTGGTAACAAAACAGCTGATTATTTGCCTTCGTCGATATCAATTGAATAAACAGGAAAGGTGCATCGTAGGCCAAGCATTGGCTCTCGGATTCATGTTTAAGACCAGCAGCATATTGGCTTCGTAGGTAGAATTGTTTTTTATCAATTACAACAATGAATCTGTAAAAGAATTCTCGGTGATATCGAAAATAACAAAAGTGTAATCCATTCAGCATGCACTTACATAAGTTTACGACTATGTTTTTGTGGCGTTATCGTTAAATAGAGACAAGGATTACTATGCTACACAACGAATATGATACTTTTTCCGTATCAAAAAAGATGAAACCTCCAACACGTAAACACTCACTCGCGACAGCAGTCGCCACGTTTTTTTAGCGTCCTCTGCGCATGCTACCTCATACTTCCACAAACACTATGAACACTTACACTCTACAAACACGCAGTCTACGACTTCTTTTGTGGAATTCGATTTAGATTCAACAGTACCAGACAACATTCAGTTCTTTGACTATGTAGAGTCTGCTGACGTAATCGACATGAACGTGTTAGCGTTTTACACAGACGAGTTACTGGTACAATTAGGCAACGATATTACGGAAGTCTACGCTTTTATCGAAAAAGCGGTCGAATTTAATAATCGCGCATTAGCGTTTAATGGTGTTCCAATTAAGCGGAACCTAGCTGGTATCGTTAAGTTACCGGAAGACTTTGATGAAACTCAGGTTCATATCCCTGGTGACCCTATAGCTTACGATCCAATTACGGGTGTTGGTTACGTGGCAACCTATCTAAGTGGCATTGAAGACACCTTGTTCCAACGTGATGCTATGGATGAAAGGTTTGGCTCTTATGGAGCCAGTTATTATGCGGTATTTACTGGTCGCTCACCTATTTCACGAGTAGGGCAAGCGCAATTAGGTCGCAACATTTTCTACACCAGCTTAATCGAAGATAGTGTAGCAGAATCTTTATCTGTGTTTGCTCATGAAATTGGACACAATGACGGCTTAGAACATGACCGCTCAGAACGTGAATTTTCTTTCAGTTTTCATCTATCACCTTTAGGCATCCCTGCTGTTTGCGATAACGCAGGTACAATTATGCAACCTACTGTAAGTTTCGGGCGCCTACCTTTCTATTCTGATACCAATTTATCAGTAGAAGGCACAAGCGATATTTGCGGTATTCAAGATGTAGCGGATGTAGCACTTGCTTATCGCGAGTCAATTGAAACTGGATTCCTTCAAAGACGTTCTGGCATTATGACTAACTATCGTGATGCACTACCAAAAGACGGTGTGGTTTCATTGGTAATGGATAACACTGCTGATGAAGAAGACGGTGTAATTCGTGGCACAGTAATTTGGGATGGTCTAGCTGCTGAACAAAACGCATTTGTTAATGTGGCTATCAGTGACTACGGTACGGCATCACCTAATGATTTTGCTACCCACGACGTACATATCGAGTATACAGGCGAAGGTTCAACGGATTTCGTTATCGAATTAAACGATGACTCTGATGCTGAAAGCAACGAACAAGTAACGTTCTCACTGTTTGCAGCAAACGGCGTAAACATTGATTCAACGAAATCAACAGACACAGTAACGATTGTATCTGACGAACAAGCAAACGCAGGCTCTGTGGGCTTATCTCAAAGCACTGTCTCAGTAAATGAAGGCTCAAATGTAACATTGACGTTAGAACGTACTGGTGGCTCTGCAGGGGATTTAATAGTATCGGTAAACGCATCGTATCAAACAGCTAGCGCGAACGATGTAGACTTTACTACAACAGCTGTTACTTTCCTTGATGGTGAAACTTCTAAAACAGTATTACTTGAAGCGCTAACTGACAGCGAAGAAGAAAGCACTGAAACGCTAACACTCACGCTTACTGGCGATAACGTTGGTAACACAGATGAAGTAACGGTGAGTATCAATGATACTACGGAGTCTTCAACACCTGCTCCATCAACGCCTAACAATGGTACTGCTGGTGGTGAGAGCGGTGGTGGTAGTATCCACTTTGGCCTGCTCGGTCTTTTCCTAATGACAATCCTTAGAAAACGAGCCTAATCGACTTTTGGATAAAAGGACGGCATGCAAATCATGCCCCACTTAACCTGTGTGGTTAATATCTGACTTGATAATGTTGATTGAAGGTTTTGAGTTGACAAGAAAAACACCGCGCTTTTTGAATATCAATCCCTACTGCTGTGAACATAAAAAGCCGCGATAAAATAGCGGCTTTTTTGACTTTAACTCTTACAGCTTAATGTTCAACCCTTAAAATAGTTAAATTCCAAGTTCAATATTAGGTGTTGTCTCAAGTAGGGCGATTTTTCTCAATTGACCCTGCCACTGTGTATATTGCTCATGAAGGGTACCGGTTAGCGTGACAACTTCTTCATCAATTTTTATCACCGTTGGCGCCAAAGCCAGATCTGCATTACGACCAAGCTCCTCTAGAATCATAGATTCTTCTTTAAAACGCTGGTTTTGTTTAAAGGCGTTTTCTACTTCTTTGAAAGTCTCGTTTAATGCGAGAAGTTTTAGCATGGCCACGGCACTAGCATCTCCGCTTATAGCTACAATTGCACCTGCAAAAAGGACAGATTTAAAAATTGACCAATTACGTTCATCTAACGCTTCTCTTACTGCTATTGCAACAGGTAGAGACTCTGCTTGCCAAGACGTGTAGGCGCCATTTGTAAACATAACTGTTGCATCGATATTATCTTGGTAAGCATCCCAAAACGCATCATCCTTTGCTCTAATCGCATTAATACGATTAAACGTTTTGTCATTGCCTGCCGGAAATTGCTTAATGTTATAGGACGTCAGGACTTTGCCATTCCATTCTGTTGTTCCTGTTTCTAGCATGCTCTCATACTTCTCAGGCATATACATCGCTGCATAACGAAGTGATGTTGTGCGTTGAATGTTTTTTACTTCTTCTTGCGAAAGTTTATTGATTTCGTCGCCGGCCCAACGTGCAATAGTCCTGTAGACAGGCATATACGAATTTTCAGTCGGGTCAATACCTGGGCATTGGTAATGATGCTTGGGTACGCGATATGCAAAAACCTTCGAGTCAATTATTTCACCCCGGCTATCAACTATTGCTACATCGATTGACACAAACTCGGATGTAGATGCTTTCACTTCACCTAGTAAGTAAACGTCAGCGCTGGCACCTGCATGTGGGGTCATTACAACAGAACCAAAGGCGCCGGTTGCGCTAATTTGCTCTCTCAGAGCATGAGCATAGATATGACTTTCCATGCGTCGTAAGTTAGGCCAAATACCAAGTTCATCCAGCTCTTCTTTGTCATAGTTGCCATATTTATTTGTAGGAATGCCAGGATCTAACGTAGGGATAGCGATATCTAAATAAATGCCGTGCTTATTTTTTACAGCGACAGGCTTATCTTCGGTGCATGATATTTTACTGGCGTTTGTATACTGATTGGCATCAGGGCCAATTGTGACCTTTTTACTTGTCGACGAACAGGCTGACGTAAGCGTCAACAAAATACATAGTGGAATTAGTTTTTTCATTGTTGTTTCCATCTACTCTTTGAGATTTCAGGTTGCGTTTACAACCGCGTTGCGACGTAGCAAACGTGCGATGTGAAAACCTTCCCAGCTTGCTTTGTTGGCATATCCAAGCTATCACCAAGAGAGAAGATCAGATGTTCGCCATCTCTAGTAACCGTGAACGTATTTTTTTCAACACCACCTTTGTTTTTTCCTTGGCTAGGTGTAGAAAATAAGCCTGTGAATTTATTGCCATCAAAGTAATCATGTGAGGCATTGAATTCATGATTTGTGGCATCTTGCTCCGCCCATTCAACGGCAAAACGTGATAATAGATCATCAGTAGGATTTAAGAACTTTAGCTTTCGGTCGTAAACTTCATGAGGCACACCATTAACACTGACGTTAACTAACTGCATCAAAAGAGAATTTTTTTCCATTTCCTTTTTGCAGTTAACGACACTATTAACATACTCGCCTTTTTTGGATAGCGTCTTCTGGTCGCGTTTGTGAAAATGGTTATTCCACTCACCGCCATACAAATCAAGTGTCCACACTGGTCGAAATTCGCCTCGCTCATTTTCACTGAGTATTGCCATGGTCTCTGGGTAGCCATAAAGCAGCAACTCGCCACCTTTGGAAAGTGACGCGTTTTCCCAATCTACGCGAACAAACAACGCTGCTTTACTTTGCTCGAATTTACCGACGATTTCTTCATTGGTGTAAAGAGGATTTGGGATAATTATTTGCTTGAAATTACAGTCTTCTCTTAGTCCAGTGTCTCCTTTATTTGGAGCTAAGCGCAATGTAGTTTTATTGGAAATTTTGATGTCTTGACTGAAGTAGTTAGGGCTACACACGTGTGTTGGCACACCACCTATATTAGTTTTTAGATATCTACTGCTAGCATCAAACTTTGTAGGCCTATCGAAATCGAAAAACAACTCTACATAGCTATTGTTTTCACCAATATGCTTTGAGGCATCGATAAAAAAGCCCATTGATTTTGGAAGCTGTTTGTAAAAGATATCGTTCGTAGCATCATCATGCTTATCCCAGATACCCTGTTTTATAGCGTCTTTTACTTTATCTAGCTCGCGACTTAGAGGTGCTTTCGTGTTGTCCAGTTCGGCATAAATCGTCGAACTCAGAAAATTATTCTGTTTTTGAGGAATAAATCCAACATAAGAACGAGACTTACTTTCAACAAGTTCTGCCTGGAATATTTCTTTTTTCTCTGTTGAGCTGCATGCGCTTAAAAGTAGCGCACTCGCTAATATTGAAAATTTAATTTTGTTTGACACTAGGGTTGTATACATCATAACTATATGTCCAATTTAATAATAAAGTCCTACATAGGCACCGCGGTTCCGTGATGCTACTGCTTGCATAAATGCTGCAAAGCGCGCTGGGTTTCCTTGCCTCCTATTAAATCCAACACCATGGATTCTGATTACAGGCTTACCGTCACGTCCTTCATTCGCACGAGTGATACCACTGACAATACGGTCTAGCCCGGAAGGTTGATAGTCATCACCAAACACATACAGACTTACTTTGCCTTTGGTGTTTTTATAAAGCTGAATAACTTTAAGCATGCCTTTTTCTGGTTGACTTGCTCCGCCGCCAAAACGCTTTAATTCATTTAATGCTGTGTTTCGCATAGAAGGTCTATCTTCCAGCCACTGGCCCTCCCTGGCGCTAAACATAAAGCTTCCATCCGCTGAGATGATCTGGAAACCTTTCATCTTTGGATGACTTTTCAGAATATCGTCGACCACTGCCAACACTCTGGACCATCCTTTCCCAGTCTTCATTGAGCCAGAATTATCGATTGCGAATATCACATAATCAGCGTCAGTTGGTATGCCGCCCACTTCATCGTCCGGTATATCCGTTGACTTAGGCACGTCAAGCATGGCTGTAGCCTCATGTATTTCTTTTCGAAGTGACGAAGCTTTGTCTTTCAGTTCTTGAATCTGTTTTTGTGCGCGTGGCACAGCAGATTCATATTTTTGTGTTGCTTTGTTTACGGACGCGGTACTGTTTTTTGCCTGTTTAAGCTCCTGTAATTTGTCTGATTCTGCGCCTTTCAACGTTTCTACTTCGAGTTGCGCTTGCAGGACAGATTCAATGAGCGTGTTTAGGTTACTCGGGCTCCGTTCCGTATCTTCTGTTCCGTTTTTAGCAAGAAGTACAAGCATTACGACTGCACCAAAGGCGCAAGAGATAATGTCCAGAAAGGCAAGGTTAAACACCTCTACAGGTGCGCGTTGGATTTTTTTCATCACGGCCACTCCTTAGCAGGCGACAAGAAGGTTCCACTGGTTATGCGTGACCAATCCCAGTAAGAAGAGGGCGCGTAAGGATCACCTTCAAGAGGCAGGAGTATAGTGTTGTAATGAACGCCCTGAGGCGCCTTGGTGATGGTTGCAGCAAAGAGTTCTCGTCGACAATCTGAGGAGATGGATTTTTGCTCTGAAATAAAGCTTTTACATTTGAGGGGTAAACCATCGCCGAGTGTAGGTAATCCGTCAGTAACCAAGTAAACGTCTGTGATTTTTGGATTGGCGCTGAACAATGTTCGTAGTCCGATTTGGAGGTTAGTGCCACCATCTGGCACTACACTACCAAGATCTTTAACGATGGCCTGCATGGAGCTTTTCACGCGGGCACTGCTAACAGTATTGTTCCCCAGCACCTTCGCGGTCTCTGAAAACGCAACGACGGTTACTTTTGAATCCTTTGGTAACCGAGCAATCATCCATTGCGCAATTCGCTTAGTGCGGAGCCATTTTCTGGTCGAAACCTTTTCTCCGTCACTCAGGGCCAATTTACCCAGAATATCGAGCAGGTCATCCCCCATCATCGAGGCGCTTTTATCAATAAGTAAGCCTATTTGTTTCCCTTCAATTTTCATTCCTGTGATATAGTTCTGCTCCCCAGTGCCTTGCATCTGAATATTGGCACTTTTTTCTACTTCTTTTGAGATTGCTGCTTTCTGGTTTTCCAAGTCAGCGAGAACAGCTAGCAACGTCGCTTGGTCTTGTAATAACTTAGATTGATAAT
This sequence comes from Alteromonas sp. S167, assembly GCF_036864375.1. NCBI lineage: Bacteria > Pseudomonadati > Pseudomonadota > Gammaproteobacteria > Alteromonadales > Alteromonadaceae > Alteromonas > Alteromonas sp. S167. The sequence continues at coordinate 82,371 of NZ_JAZETR010000001.1, read as the reverse complement.
CAGTCGAATTCGCTCTGGCTTCTTCAGCTTCGTCTTGTCTGGCAGACTCTTGGGCTATCTTGTCATTGATTTCATCAATTGATTTTTGTAGCTTCTGCTTCTCATTTTCAGAGGCAGCAAGCTCTTGCTCAAGTTTGTTTTTCTCTTCAGTTGGGTCTGGGCTGAACGCCTTAAAATCAACGAGAATGAAAATCAAAATGACGGCGCCCAATCCGCACGCCATAACATCAAGAAATGCCAGATTAAAGCCATCCTGTGGTTTTCTAAGTTTAGGCATGAATCACGCTCAATTAGTTATGCAGGTGGGATAAAAGCAATGTTTCGCAAGACTCTTGTGTGCGGAGCACCATTTTGTCTTGTCGACCGTTTAGTAGGTGCATGAGCAACATCAGTACAAGCGAAATAAAGAGTGCGACGAGTGTGGAGTTGAAGGCAACACCCAATGACGCTGTCATCCCTGCAATATCCCCTTCGAGAGCTACGTCTGCTTGAGCAAGAGCTGCACCGATACCTCTTACTGTACCAACGAACCCAATTGAAGGAATGGCCCAAATGATGTAGCGAATGACGTTATTTCCGCTTTCTAGTTGGGTCGCAATTTTTTCGACTGACGACTCGATGGCGTCAGCAGCGTTTTGGACGTTATTGGTGTTTTTAAAGCGGCGAAGACAACTTATCCAGGTTTTATAGGCTGGGGTGCCACTAAATGCCGAAGTTTCAAGTTCTTTGATTGCAGCGTCAACATCAAGCGTTGTTGATTTGTCATGCTCTGGTAACAGGTCTCTTTCGTAGATTTCCTCTTCATCCAAGAGACTCCACAGTTTGTAGACCATAAGAAAAATGCAAAAGAACATGAGCGAGATACAAAACTGTTGCTCTATATCTTTTAAAATTACCCAGAAAGAAGATAACCCGGCAGTGCCTGAATTGGTCATTACCTGTTCGGCAGCCGGTCGCACCACCCCTGCAAACAAGAAATGTACGGCAGCAAAAATTACTAGAAAAACTCCCATACTCAAGAAAAAGTTTGGGTTCATGGAGAGCGTATTGTTTTTTTTCATGCGTTTCTAACCGTTAAATGTTAATTGGAAAGTCTTGTGGTGAATCAAGAGATACAAAATAAGCGCTGGCTGTCCCAGTAAGTAAGATCAAAACAGCAGCTAGGACGATTCTTTTCTTCATAACTAACCCCTTCAGTTTGCATAACGTGCGATGCGAAAACCGATGTCATCGGCTTTATCCGACACACCTTCTCGAAGACTGGCTCGTAAATTTTTCATACGACCAGTTTTAAATGAGGCACCTTTAACCACATGTTTAGTGCCGCTAGAAATGCCAAGATAATTAATGTGAGTAATGTCTGTTTTTGGTGGTCTTACAGAATAGAAATCATGTACCCATTCGCGGACATTTCCATCTAAATCGAAGAACCCTGATCGTTCTGGTTTGAACGAACCAATAGGTGCACGACCTGCAAAGCCATCGTTGAAATCTTTCAATAAAAAGGTTTGTTGTCCCTTACGTGATTGATCGGCGAAATTTCCCTGTTTGTCACGTAATCGCGTGTGAGAACCCCAAACGAATGTCGTGGGTTTTGAACGACGATTTATTTTGGCAATAAATTCCCATTCTGCTTCAGTAGGCAATCTGTAGCCGTTAGCATTTTTGTTTACGCCTACAACTTGACCATTGCTTTCCATATAAAAAGGCTCTAAGGCTTCATTTCTACTCAGCCAATTGGTAAAGAGCGCTGCATCGTTCCAAGTCACATTTACAATAGGTAGGTCTGATGCAACTGACTCCTGTTTGAATGCACTGAATTGTTTCTCTGTAATTTCGTGTCGAGAAATCCATATTTCTCGTTCAAAATCCACGTTCACGTTATGTTCATTGCGCTGTCTATTCTTTTCGTTAGGCGCTGAACCCATGGTGAAAGCACGGGGTTTCACTGACGTCATTTCAATGCCCAGTGTTTTCACGAATAAAGGTTTTCCCTCTTGTCGACGCGCATCAAACTCGGTTAGAAGCTGAGCCGTCACTTTAGTTGAGCCATCGATTTTTGGCGTAAAGCGTTTTTGGACGCTTCGGAAAGTAGGAGAAGAGAAAATAACCTCATGCGGTATGGTTTGAAGTTCTGCAGTAAGCGGCGTATTGCCTAATGGTTTACCGTCGACTTCAACAAATGCGGCTACATTGGATGAAAATGTTACGCTGGCAAGCTCTTTATCTAAGGAAAACTGGATATTCTTGTTTTCGCCCGGTGTTAATTTCACCGTTTTTGATTGACTGATAAAACCTTTCTTTTCATAGCGAAGCGTGTGATTGGTATTAGCATCAACACTTGAATGAATATTTGCAGCCCTATCGTTGATAAATAGTGCGCCACCAACTGGATTTGCTGAAACCGAAATAGTCGCTTGTTCAGGGATAAGCGTATATTTTCGTGTTGGGAACGAATTATTTCTTGTAATAGAGACATTATCATTAACAGGCTCATAACCTGCCTTTTGAACTTTGACTGCGTATTGTCCACCAGGTTGATTTATTGTTAATGGGGTTGTACCTACGTAATTGCCATCGATAAAAATTTTGGCGTTTGATGGGGATGACTCAAATTTTAAGGTGCCATTGATAGCTATCAATGCTACGTTCTGCTTTATATCTTGGGCAACTCCAGCGTCAATCTCTACCGTAGTTGATTCATAAAACGGGTGAGTTATACCAATCTGATATTGGCCTGGCTCTAGCTCTGTGCTTAGGTTAGAAGATTGAGCATATGATTTGCCATTAATGGACCATGTTACAATATCGAGACTGGGACTCGTCGTAATATTGATAGTAGCAGGGAGTGGTTTAAGTTCTAATTGAATGATGGTCGGTGAGGCAGCATTAATATCTAAATCAGCGGTTCTAAATTTCGGGGCCGAAGCAATGACTTTTGCTGCACCACCTATAACGTAGAGCTTGTTTTCAATAAAGAAACCATTTCCCTCTGACACTGAGAGCTTCGCAGATTTGGTTATTTCGTCGGGAAGCACTTCAAAACTATAACCCTTCGTTAAAAAGAGCCAACCAAAATAAATGCTGATAACACTGAATAGTGTAATAACAGTTATAAGAGCCACCAGCTTTCGTTTTTTGCGTCCCTTTGCAATGGTTTCATCATGAATACTCATGTACTACTCCAATAAAAGTTTTAAATGCGTTCAGAACAAGCTATGTAAACGCTTTGGTTAGATGTTTGAGGGGATATGACAATATCGAAAATGACCGAGCGATAACCATCACGACTGCCTTCTAATTGATATTTACCCGGTTTGAGTGAGATTATTTTTTCGTCAACCTTACCAACAATACCGACACTCAAAACCCTAATATAAGTGTTATCATCTGACGTGATAGTTAATGGTACTGGGGTGTTTTGCTTTACGATGAGCGATTCAAGGGCATCTATTTCTTCACTTAGCTTTGCACTGAACTCACGAAGATAGTTGACGTCCGCAACTGCTGTTAGTGCTCGCTGTCGAATGTTGTCATCAGCTAAACGCGATGGGTTAGCTTTGTAGCTTTCAATAACCGACAACGCGTTTCCAATTTGTTCTGCATGATTTCTGGCTTCGTTCAAAAATTCATCATTTTCGAATTTCATTAGCCCTTGATTGGTAAGTATTTCGACCGTATCCCACTCATCGAGTGTTATGAACATCTTTATCTTATTAGTTAGTTCACGTAATTCCTTATCTTTGACTAACCCAGCGAGTCGATCCCTTAATGTACGAAGGTTAGGATGATTTGGGTAAAGAATTTTCGCTTCGCTGATTAATAATTTAGCTTTTTCAAATTCCACACTTTTAATTGCACCATCTGCATCTGATATTAATTGGTAGAAATCACGTTCTTTGATTGATTCGATTACGCGGGACAGTTTTTCTCTAGCATCCGTATGCTGTGGATCTAATGTGAGAGCCTTTTGTAATGCTTTACGCTGCTTTTCTAGGCTACGCTCTACAACACCTACGCGATACTCTTCAAGAGCTTGTTGTACGAGTTCATAAGCATCAATGCGAAATTTGAGAGATATCGCTTTGTTAGAAGTTTTATGTAACCTAAGCGCTTCATTGATGTGGTATAACGCTGAACCGATATTTTTTTCATCAAATGATTGTTGTGCGTCATTAAAAGTCTGCTCAAATGCTGTGCGTAATTTATTCTTTAATTCCGCAGAGATAGACGTTATTTCGTCAAGAATACTGTCAGCTATGTCATAGTCAGGTTTGCTGTAAGCATAATAGGCATCTTCCATCCTAACCGCTAAAAACTGTGCGCGTTCTTCATATTCAGAAACCATTTCCAACTGTTCAATAAGCGGAGTGATTTGCTTTTTCACTTCAGAAAGTCTTTTTTGTAATTCTGCGCGATCTTTATTTGTTGGCTTACTTTTAGATTGTTGTTTCGTTTTTTGGGAAGGCGCTGGCAGAGGTGCCATTTCTGAAACAGGTTCTGTGTCAGGTAACTGGTCTATAAACACATAAGTGCCAACACTCAACACTGCAAGCGCAACGGTTCCAATTGCAACTTTTTGAACTAAAGCTTTCTTTTTTGCTTTGCTTTCGATGATTTCAGTATCGAGGTTGGCCATGATTTTATGTATTCCTACAACGCGGTCAAAGGAGTAGATTCCATTTCATAGATTTCTTTTAGGTGAGAGCGAAGCTGATAATATTGCTCTGTCGCCGTCCCCTGTAACTCTATGCGCTGGTCATTGAATTCAACAATCTGCTCAGCGACTTCGATGTCTAAGTTTTGTCCCATTTCATCAACAAGTTTGCGCTGAGTTTGCAGTTCTTTGTTTGTTTTCACAGCTGATGTGATGGAAGCAACCGCACCAACACCTGCAACTAGTGCAGTTGCCTGACCAAGAGAAGAGCCAGAGTTCTTCCCTAACAGTGCACTACCGATTGCTAGTAAACCACCTACGACTTGCTTCTTTGTGCGTTCTTCCTCTAACTCTCGAATGCGCTTCGCTTCGGGCAGAGTTTCGCGCTGATAATCTCGATAAGGTTGCTCAGTTATCGTCCAGAATGACTCATAGCTATCTTGAAGCTGATCCAAAAACTGTTCATCTTTGGCCTGAATGGCTTCTATCCGCTTTAGCATTCTGTCATTTTCAGACGGCATGCTCACAAGCTCAATCACACCTTTGCGGGAAGTACTTAAGTACTTACTGAAAGTTTCAGGGCCATACATGTTTGCATAACGTAAGTCAGCAACTTGTTGTACTTCCTTCTTATATACTTCAGTTTTTTGCATTAAGAGGTTGTACACAAAAGTTGCAACTTCAGTAAAGATAGGTCCGTTGGGGTTTTCACCACGTGACATAGCATCGCGATACCAACCCTCGCTTACGCGGTACTCGAATTTTTCTTCGTCCCAAACAGTGTTCTTCGCATCCATAACTTTGATGTTTAATTCAACTGTTTCAGTATCTGACGTAATAATATTACCAAGAACATAGACATCAGCGACAGCAGAGGCGTCTGGAGTGACGTGGATGGAGCCGAATGCATTCGTTTCTGATAATGCGTCCTTAGTAGCAATCGCAAAACGATTCGCTTCAAGACGGCGAACTTGAGGCCAAATACCTTCTTCTTCGATTTCGTCATAATCGATGACATTGCCATTCATGGGGAAGCCCGGGTCAAAAACCGGCACGGCAACGTTCAAAAAAATATCTGAATTGTACGTATAAACCGGCTTGCTTGAACCTAAAGGCTGAGCCGCACCGGGCCCAACCATAGAAGGCCCTACACTAGAAACTTTAGAGGAGGTTGACTGACAACCGCTTACTAGCACGAGAGATGATGTAAGTAGCGCTACAAGTGCGCTTTTGTTTCCAATTAACTTCATTTTTGTTCCTTTTAGTTACAGTTATATTTTTGACTTAGCCCCGACCAATGAGCTTTTTCCTCATCTGTCTTAACTTCCGCAAGACCTCTTGAAACTGTGTCACAAACAGCTGAATTTCCTGTTGTAACGGAATTTGGAGAGGAGCCAGAGGATGCAGCCCCTGAGTTATTTTCTGAATTAGAATTAGATTGGTCTTGGTCTGCTTCCCCGCCGCTACCAACATAGTTGCCAGGCTGCCCTGAAGAACTAGCTTCTATACTCCCACTACTGTCTGAGGCTTGATTTCCGCCGAAACCAGTTACGCCGCCAGCTGCATCACCAATTTTTTTGCTACTAGTTGCAACCGCGGCCTTCATGCACTCTTCAGTGTTATCCAAGCCAGCAAAAAGGTTCTCTTCCATGCGCTTGATTATCTCTTCGCGTGTCAGAGTAGATTCATCAACTTCGCCGATATCAACATAGGCGCAATCACCATAGGAAACGTTTTTATTCTGTTGCGCGTGAGCACAGCCAGAAGTTGTCAGTATCATCACAAGTGGAAATGCTACAGAGATACTATTGAGCATCTTTGGCGAACTGTTCATTTACGTGTTTCTCTTTTCTTCTATTTTTTGTGCACTAAACAAGCTTTTTAGCGAATAAGTTTTCAAGCATAAGAAGAGTAGACAGCATTGCTAAAAACGCAATATATGCACTTTTAGTTATACTGGAGAACCTTAACTCAACACTTCAGGAATTGTTTTGGCGACAGGTTATCTTTGTTTTATTGATGGAACCTGTTTACATAAATTATTCCTTGATCGCAGATGTTAGTCTTATGCTAGCCCTTAAGTTTTTACCGTTCTGTTTTTATTTAATAACAGACGTTTACGTCTATTATTTTGACTCTACGATTGACCTCATTAATTAGATGCAAAAAAAGTTATATATATTTTTTATAGAGGTGTCTTTTGAATGAAAGGGGCTGCGCACTGACCGTACTGGTTTTAGTTAATTTTTAGTAATCTTGTACTACTGTTTAAATTTAAAATACGTTGCGCTGTTACATTTTTTAGAAAGACACTCAAATTTGGGGTTGCCATTTGTAACTGCACAATCGTTATTAAGTACAACGCCACTTCGCACCCCTCGTCCTGCTGTTCTAGTGCACTAGCTGTTTACTTTAAATTCTACAAGTATTACCTGTTTTTTCGGTGTTTAGCTCGTCAGAGCTTAATGGTATTAGGGTGCAGGAGTGGCGAATATGCTCAGTTTTAGCCAACTCTCGGGGCGATGAATACGACTTAGCGCTGTGTAATCTGACGGCGGAAAAACACTTGAATCGACCCCTTCTAAGGTACCAATACAAATATCGCGCACATTTTCAAACTCACCGACACTTAATGCCCTAAATGCCAGTCAGGTTTGTGCAGTATTTTCATGAAACCTTGCTGTTAAATAGGGTGTTAAACAGTGAGTAGTGTGACAAATGAACTAGAAACTGTGTCTGTTTAATTCTTATAAAAAGCAACTTTAAGTCACAACTTATCAATGGGTTAAGTTGTTTGTAAAAGAAACAGCGTTGAACAAATTTCAACCACACTATATATTGAGTTGAACTCAACTTAATGAGGATTTAGCATGCCAACACTTTCTACAAAGAATATCAGCAGTGACTATATTTCCGGTGACAACGCAGGAAAATACCGCCAAACCACGAGCGAAAACGCAAAACAAATTCCAGAAGAAGTGACAAACGCCGACTTAGCGCAAATAGAAAAACAAGGCTACGTAGTTATTGAAGACGTGTTGTCTGCTGAAGAACTTGCAACCATTAAAGCGGAAATAGGGCCACTGTTAAAAGAAACAGGTAGGAACGCTTTTGAAGGATATAAAACACAACGCTTATATGCGGTACTCACCAAAACAAGAGCATTGGATCGCCTTGTTGATCATCCTCGTATTTTGGCCATGTTAGACAAAATGTTTATGCCGAATTATTTATTGTCGCAACTGCAAGTCATTAACCTATTACCCGGCGAGAGCGGTCAGCCGTTGCACTATGACGATGGTTTTTACCCAATTCCAAGACCACGCGCAGGCCTAGGCGCAGCGTCTGTTTGGGCAATTGATGACTTTACCCACACCAATGGTGCAACAGTGATTGTGCCCAACAGCCATACTTGGGATGATGAGCGCAAGCCTCAACCTGAAGAAGCTATATCTGCTGTAATGAAAGCCGGTTCAGTTTTATTCTATCCGGGAACCTTTTGGCACGGTGGCGGTGCTAACCAGTCTGATGCAAACCGTCTCGCTGTAACATGCCAATACTGTGAGCCATGGTTGCGAACACAAGAGAACTATTTTCTGGGTACACCACTTGAAGTCGTTGCAGAAGTATCTGAAGATATTCGCCGAATGCTTGGTTATTCAATTCATCCGCCTTTTGCTGGAATGGTTAATGGCATGCACCCCAAACGCTTACTTGAGAATTTGTAATGGCTAAATCAGCGGCGAAGGAATCTACCCGCCAACGTATTTTAGACGCAGCGCGTAAAGAAATAGTGCTTGGCAACGGTGACTTAGAAGTTGCCAATGTTGCCAAACGCGCAGGCGTCTCAGACGGCTTAACCTATTATCACTTTGGCAATAAATCAGGTCTAATCAACGCGATAGTAAACGACTTCTATACCAAATTCGATGACAAAGTAGCGGGCGTTCCTTTTGAGGGAGACACTTGGGCTGAGCGAGAACAAGCTCGCGTTAATGCAATGGTGACGTTGTTCTACGAAGATCCTGTGGCAATGATAGCAGTCACTCGCCTTCGTACCGATCCTACCTTTGCAGAAGAAGAAGCTGAACGAAACAGTAGACTAGAACAATTAGGTGCAAGCAATATCGCCAGCGCACAAAGGGCTAACGAACTAGATCCTTCGCTAAACCCGCTTATGATGGCATCAATGTTGTTGGCTGGCGTTATGGCCGGGGTAAGAGTGGCGTTAACCACATCACCTCCGCTCACGCTAGCGCAAGCACAACGTTCTGTGTGGAATTTCGTTGCGCGAGCTGTAGGGCTCAATTGAGGCGCTGTGACGTAGTTCTGAACAGAACAAAAAGCTGAAAATCAAATTTCAGCAAACGTCTAGTTAGAAATCGACAGCTTGGTTAAACGGGCTGATAAATATTATCCCAGTAATCATCTAGCTCTTTTACGGCTTCATTAAGCGGCAGTGCGACATAACGTTCGTGCTGCTGCGTTACCAGCTTCATTGCTATTAGCTTTTCCATGGCATCTGGTATATCAAAGTCTAATTCGCAGCTGTAAGTATGTTTAAACCACTGTTCTATTTGGGTATCAAGCGCATCTGCTGTTAGGCCCTCGTTGCCATGTTGTAGTAAAAACGTGTAGGCCAATAGCGCTTCTTTGCAGTCTTCTTCCTCAGCTGCGTCGATTAGGGTATGAAACACGCCAGCATTGTTGTCTAGGTTTTTGAAATAGAGGTTGTCAGACAGTGCCTTCATAAAACGAATTTTTCGGTTTTTAAATTTCGTCCACTCTTTAAAAATAAAGCTTCCAAACACGCCCATGCCAATACCAAAGGTAATTAAACTTTGTTTGGTCAGCTCTACCGACTCGTCTTTTAAGCCAAAATAAAAGGCAAGAAACGACGCCATCAACACCAAGGAAGCACCTAACTTTGTTACTAATACTACGGTTCCGCCAACTGCTGCCGATGCACCAATAATTAACTTGTCTAATGGGCGCATACGCACTTCGCTATTGGGGAACAACATTTCTAAGTCAGCCTTAGGTACATTCTGAAACAGCTTTATAATGGTAGAGCCAGGCGTAAATGTCACTGGATTCTGCTTTATGTTGTTGAAGTAATCTTCATCTTTAAACGTGATAAACACCGCCACACGGTCGTAATGTGTAAAAGTAATATCTTTCTTGCGTAGCCCAAAGAAATAGCGCAGCGTTTCGGTTTTCATTGACTCGCCGCGTCGATAAAACACCACGTTTTCAAAATCATCAAAGTTTACTTCAAGCCTTACTTTAAACAACGACTCTTCATTTAGCGCTTCCGCTAAATCGTCATCGGTAACACGCTCGAAGTTTGCTGCATTGAGTAGCGACGCAAAACGTTTAGAAAAAGTCTGTTGTGCGCTTTTTTTGTTGTCACGAGATACCGAAGTAAGCCTTCGCGTATCGGTATTTGGCTCGAACAATGCGTAACTATCTTTTAGCTGCTCAAGCTGCTCGTGATACTGATAGTGGATGCGACTAACAAGTAATTTAGCGAACGTAAGAAAGTTGCTATCAGCTTCTGTGCTGTGTAGTGCATGTTGAGTAAGAAAAGTGCTATGCACCTGTTGGCACATTTGAATGACGTCTTGTTTTCTAAAAGGAATAAATCGTTCTGCTGGCATGCTTATTAATATCAGTGACACGTTGTGAAAATGCGTGCTTATAAAATTCACGCTTAATAGTTATTTACGAGTAAACCACAAATTCCACATAACACAATGCCTCAAAAGGCTATAGAAGATGGGTTACAGCTTAAATGTGGTTATGGCATATGCACTTAATTGTTCATCGCCTTTGGTTTACAATGCCGACATGAGCTATCCCGTTCCCGCCAATCAGGTTGAAACCCTGTACGAAATTAAGAAAAGCAAATTCATTGCGTTAGCAGGTTTTGTTAACTCGCGTGAAAGCGCTATGACGTTGCTTGATCAAGCAAAAGCAAAATACCCAGATGCTAGACACCATTGTTGGGCTTATGTTTTTGGTAACCCTAACATGCCCACCAGTGCAGCCATGGCCGATGACGGGGAACCCAGTGGCACTGCAGGAAAACCCATTTTAAACGTACTTCAGCACAAAGATATTGGTGACATTATGATTATTGTCACGCGCTATTTTGGTGGTGTAAAACTCGGCGCTGGTGGTTTGGTACGTGCATATTCTGCAGCCGCTCAACAGGCTATAGATGCGTTAGAAGTACGCGAAGAAATAGTGCTAGACGATGTGTTTGTTGAAGTCGATTTTAAACACGAACAATTTGTTCGCCATATCGTTGAACAGGCATCTGGCAAAATAGCGCAATGCAACTATTCTCATTGTGTTGATATGCATATTCTTCTACCTAACGCTGCACTAGATGACTTTGAACAGCAAATGGCGCCTATCGCTTTATCAATAAAAAAGCAGCGCTAAGCGCTGCTTTTTAGACCTTTTAGTTAAGCATCTCTGCTTTTTAAGTAAGGGGAATTACTGTACGTATCCCTCATTAGCTTTAACCGTTAACGGGTGATACCCAGGCTTAGCTTCTTCGAAGGCACGTTTAGCAAATGCTTTGCCGTCAGGTGTTTTCGATAACTCTCGGTAAAGCGGCTTAACCAGCTTGTTTCGACCAATAGACACCAAATAATCATACAATCGGTCATAAGCAGGTTCATACTTATTCGCTACTGCAATCATTAGCCAGCTATGCGCTATTTCGTTATTTTGTGTAGAGGTTAAAGCAAAAGCAGTATCTAGCTTTTCAAGCTGCTGCGTGCTCAGTGTTGTAGGCATATTATTTAGAAAATATAACCACTCGTGCACTGTCCAGTTTGTCGTATCGATATCAACTGCCTTTACGCTACCTTCTAGCCATGCCGCACGCGTTTTGTCTATTTTTACGAAGGCATCAGATTCTGGTTTTGGTGCATCTTGTGGAATACCCGGTTCAAAAATCCAAGTATTGATGCGCTTTGCATCAAGTTTGTCGGGGTATTGTGCCAACAAGGTATCTTCTAAATACGCGATAAAGGTGTCGGTAGTAATGCTTTTAAAAGCAAAGTCTTGGAAGTATTGCATTAAAAACGCATCAAAGTTTTCACGACCAATTTTGTGCTCTATTTCCCGCAGAAACAACGCGCCCTTTTCATAAGGAATGTTTGAGAACACGTCATCTGGGTTACGTCCGCGAAGATCAATAGCAAGAATTTCGTCATTGGCTTCAAGGGCTGCTATATCGTTTTGTAAGTCTTGGTAGCCCAACACCGCTTCTTTTTTGAAACGATCATTACCGTAAATCATTTCCATAATGCGGTACGTTAGGTAAGTAGTAAAACCTTCGTTTAACCATAGGTCACGCCATGTGGCATTGGTTACCGTGTTGCCAGACCAACTGTGGGCAAGCTCGTGAGCAATAAGCGAAACCAAGCTTTTATCACCTGCAATAACCGTAGGCGTTATAAAAGACAAACGCGGGTTTTCCATGCCACCAAAAGGGAACGAAGGCGGTAAAATGAGTAGGTCATAACGATCCCACTGATACGGTCCATAGGTTTTTTCCGTAACTTCAAGCATTGCTTCAGTGTCTTCAAACTCTTTCGCAGCGCTTTCAAGCAGTGCCGGTTCTGCGTACACGCCTGTGCGCTCACCCATTGCTTTAAACTTTAAGTCACCAATGGCTAACGCAATCAGATAAGACGGAATAGGCTGTGGCATGGTGAATTCATATTCGCCGTCGCGTGGGGTATCAGGATCGTTAGAGGCACTCATTACAGCCAATAAAGATTCAGGCGTTTTAATGGTAGCGTTATAGGTTACGCGAACTTGCGGTGAATCTTGCAGTGGAATAAAGCTACGTGCGTGCACCGCCTGTGCTTGCGTAAACAAAAACGGGTGTTCTTTTCCTGCGGTTTGCGCTGGCGTAAGCCATTGTACGCCCGATGCTTCAGCAGACGTTGCATAAGCAACTTTTACAGTGTTAACACCTTCTGGCAGCGTGATTGATAGCGCTGTACCTAAGTCTTTATCTTTTTCGCCAAGCGTAAATGGTACGGGTTTACCCTGTGCTGTTACTTCACTAATATCCAGTGCACGGGTATCTAACACTAGATCGTTAAACTGCGGCGACGCTCGCTCTACTTGAAGTTCAGCGTAGCCCACTAGCTGTTTAGTGTCGAAGTTTGCTGTTAAGTCTAAGTTTAAATGTGTAACACGTATTTCGTTAGGGTTTGAAAACGAGTGATAGTCGACGCCAGATGCAATATCAGATTGTGTAAGGCCTCTCGAGTCTGCATTATCAACACTCTCATTAGCTACTTCTTTGTGCGCTGCCGCATCAGCCTGTGTTTTTTCTGAAACACTATTGTTCTCGCTGCACGCGAATAGAAGCGGTAAACACACTGCTCCTGTCAGTAATCCGTATTTTTTCATTCTTTTTCCTACACAAAATAATGACTAAGCTTTGTAATTAAATAGCTCGGTGCTTTTATAACGCAATGCTTAAAATAGCGCGATGCTTCAACAAGACTATGTTTAAGCGCTGCACGTTAAGGTAAAACAAAGCTTAAATAAAAACCTGCTATCACAAGCTTCTTTTATCACTATCCTATCAAGGCTTTAGTAGCTAAGCGAATACATAACAACTTCAGCGTAATTGAGAGAAAGCGCTCTGGTTGCAAAAAAGGCCGCATAAGCGGCCTTTTTACGGAAAACAACAAAATAAGAACTTACGCTAGTGCAATTTCAACTTCAATGTTACCGCGGGTAGCATTTGAGTATGGACACACCTGATGGGCAGTATCTACCAGTGTTTGAGCTTGTGCTTTGTCCATATCGCCTAAATCTACAGTGAGTTTTACCGCAATAGCAAAGCCTTGCTCAATAGGACCAATAGATACATCGCCGGTTACGCTAATATCATCTGCCAACTTAATTTTTTGAGACGCCGCAACATGTTTTAACGCACCGATAAAGCATGCTGAATAACCTGCAGCAAACATTTGCTCTGGGTTAGTGCCGTCACCACCAGCGCCGCCCAGCGCTTTCGGGGTAGAAAGCTTAAGCGCTAAATTGCCATCACTTGATTCTGCTGTTCCTTCACGGCCGCCTGTTGCAGTTGCCGTACCTGTGTATACCACTTGCTGTAATTTGTGCATTAAGTCTCTCCGTGTTGATAGTACGTATTGATATTACGTGTTAATACTAATAACGCAATTTAGTTTGCATGCAATATAAATTAGCATTAACGCTACTTGCAGATCAAGTAATTTGTATGCAAAATAAAAAACGTGTTTACCTATTACTATACGAAGGCAGTTACGTGTCAGAGCTTTTAAAATTGGAAAATCAGTTATGTCATCGGTTTTATACGCTGTCGAATGCATTCACACGTGCTTATCGCCCGCTGTTAAAAACGTTAGATATTACTTACCCACAGTACGTAACGTTAATGGCTTTGTGGGAGACTGATAATTTGACAATAGCTGAACTACTCACGCGCACAGCTATTGATGGTGGCGCAATGTCGCTAATGCTTAAAAAGCTAGAGAGCAAAGGCTTCTTGCAAGTCGTTAAAGACGAAAGTGATAAACGCGCTAAACGTGTTTTACTTACTCAGAAAGGAAAGGATGCCAAAACAACAGCTGAACAAGTCCCTAAGCAAATGCTGTGTAAGCTTCAAGGCATGACAACCGAAGAGAGTCGCCAGTTAAAAGATTTACTCGACAAATTAGGCGGCTGTTTTGCCAATGATGAATTAGACGAATAACCAACATCACAGCTTCTTTTTTAATTTGTAATCTCTATGTCATCACATTAAGACTTAACTTTGCTATTATCAATTAAGCGTACACTTGTTCGCTTAATTGGTACGTTATCTTAATTTTTACGTTGTATTAGTTTTTTCATTATATGAGTAGCTAAATTTTCATAGTGAAAAATGTGGGTTTTACAACGCCATACACCATTGATAATGTTAAAAAGATGGGAGTTAGCATGAGTCACACTTCGCACATTTCATCCCCTAAAAATAGCGAAGAACCAAGTATGCAGGCAAAAGCGTATTCGGTAATAGAAGAATGGTTAAACAGCATCAGTCACGGTATTGGATTTGTAGCCGCTATCGTCGGCTTGGTGTTTATGCTGTATCGCGCCGACAATACGCTTGCACTTACCACGGCGGCTATTTACGGCTCTACGCTTATCTTAATGTTTCTAAGTTCAACGCTGTATCATGCTATTACTCACCAAAAAGCAAAAGGCTGGCTGAAGCTTTTCGACCATAGCGCAATATATTTATTGATAGCGGGTACTTACACACCTTTATTGCTCGTTTCTATAGGCGGTGTATTAGGAATCACAATGACCGCAGTAATATGGTGTTTAGCACTGGGTGGCGTGACCTTCAAACTTGTTGCGCAGCATCGCTTTCCAAAAGTTTCCGTAATGACTTATTTGTTAATGGGATGGATAGCGCTGGGTTTAATTTACCCACTTTATATGGCATTACCCGGCGCGGGGCTATGGCTTTTAGTGGCTGGTGGTATATGCTTTAGCGTTGGTGTGTGCTTTTACGTAGCAAAAAAGGTAAAGTACACACATGCAATTTGGCACTTATTTGTCATTGGCGGCTGTAGCTGTCATTACTTTTCTATTTATTATTTTGTGGTATGACGAACACCTCAACAAGCTCAAATTTTAATGCTGATATTTCCGATGAAAGCGGCAACAAAAGCACGACAACAGCGCGTGAGATTGCTTGGTTTTCTTTGCGTAGTGGAAAAATTTGTCTTGGTAAGAAGCCTACTGACGCCGACTTTGCACGTTTGAAAGGCTTGGGCGTTACCCATTTAGCCACGGTTCAAACCAGCGAAGAAGACGCGCCTCGCATTAGAGATGGTGCGATTGCCGCAGGCTTAGAGTGGTCATGGGTGCCGTTTTTACATCCATCTGCGGTATCGCCTACCGACGATGTACACCTTCATCAATATCTTCATGAACTTTCACAGCTACTGTTAGAAGGTGCGCGTATTTACCTACACTGTGACGGTTCGCAACATCGCTGTTCACTGTTGTTTTACGCGCTATGTCATTATTGTCGAGTTCCGTCTGACAGTGCATACAACGCACTACATAGTTTTGGTGCAACAGCAGCTAATAATTTAGTGCGCTCTGAATTGGCTTGGGCTGCTGAGCTTGGTCATACCGCACCGCGTATGTAGATTAAACGTGAAAATCAAACAAAGCGGTTATACGCACTGATAAGACGCATTGATAAAAAAACTTAAGCAATTGGCTATACTATTCGTCTTTTTACCAGTGCGTGTTAGCTGCCTTAGAACTTATATACTTCTGCATTAGCCAACAGTTTGTTTGCATCAATTTTTTCTTGCACGCATCGAACCACATCGGTACGAGAGAAAACATAAATCCTATCTTTTCGAGCGCGATTACTCTCTACTTCGAAGTCTTTTAATACCATACTGATGTGCTCGTCTTGAGGTAGACCGCGAAGCCCTGCGCCAAATCGGCAAAGTGTTTCACTTATACCCACTTCAAAACCAGCAAGAAACGCTTTGTACTGCTGCTCTTGTTTTTCTTTGCGTTTAGCCAGCTCTTTCTCTTGCGCTTTTTCAACGGCCTTTAGCTCTTCTTGCATGTTTTTCGCTTTGGTTTGCACTTGCGAAAGCTTTTGCTGTGAAGCCTCTTTCTGTTCAAGTAGTTCTTTTTTACGCTCTTCATCGGCATGGCGCAGCTCAAACGTAATGTCGCGAAGCTCGCGTTCTGCTTCTCGGGCTTCCCACGCCAGCTCTCGCTGCATAGTTCTCAAGTCGCGCATTCTGTCATTATTGTCAGCTAACGCATGGGAAAAGTGTCTGCTTGTTGCTTCAGCATAAGACTCCCACTCTCGCGTAGCCTCCATCACTATTTCGTCCATCTCTTCAAATGAACCACTGATATGAGGGACAGGTGGCACAGGTGGTGCCGACGGTACCGCACCTACAAAACCTTCAACTAAGGTTTCAATTTCATGAACCCAATTATTGCTATGACCTCTAAGCGACAATGTAAACACCGCCCCTTGCCCAGCTAAATAACTAGTATCAATTTGATTAACGCGCCAGCTGTCAGAGGTAACGTTTTGACGTAGGGATGTATTAAGCACACCTGACATTATTTCCAGCTCATTTGCCAAGTCTTCATATTTATTCTGACTTTGCGCGACAGACATACCACTGGTTACAGTACATAGCACTAATGCTGTTATTAAACGTTTCATATATTTACCTGCTTGCTTAGTCTTCAATTAACGGTGTGGGCTCATTCAACAATGAATAAGGCGTAGCATCACCCCCAACACCTTGCTTTAGTGTTGTCATGCTTGGTTTTGTCATTTGGGGGTTTAAAACGGCGCTATAACCTATTTCAATGTCATCAATTTCGTCTTGTAAACGGCTAAACTGCTGCGCATAAAATCGTTGATCATCTATGCGTTGGTCGTTAATGAACGATAGCAGTTCAGCAAAGTCTTCTTTGCGTTCTTCTCGGCTGGACGCCAATAAATACTGTGTAAGCTCGGCGCTACTTCTTTGCTGCTGTGTCGACAAAGCTTGGGCATATTCTTTAAACAAGGTTTGATTAACCTGCTGATAATATTCTCTTTGTTCACCAAGTGCTGTTGCCACCTTTTCGGCCACCATGGTATCTACATCTTTCTTCGCTTGGGTAGCAGAAAATGTCAGTGCAATACTGTTTTGGTCAAAAGACAGTTGCGCGCCCGTGAGCACAGCTACTAAAGCACACGCAGATGTGGCCATTGCCATTGAGGATAGTGAAAACCAGCTCGCCTTTGACTTTGAAGCCGTTTGTTCAAAGAACGTACTGCTTTTGTCCCATTGCGGTGTGGCTGGCGAAGCAAAGTTGTCAGCACTGTTTTTAATAACGCTAGCGGCGTCTATGCGCTGTGCAAAGTCGCTATCTGACTGACATAGTGCATCAAACTTGTCCCGCTGGTTTTGTGTTAGTGTTCCTTCTAAAAAGGCTGCCAATAAGGCTTCTTTTTCATGTAGATTCATTACTCTAACTCCAACTTCAACTTTGCTAACGCAGCGTACAGGCGCGATTTTGCGGTGTTGGCTGATATATCCATTTGCTCAGCTATTTCATCAAACGTAAATTGGCCAAAAAACTTAAGCTCTACCACCGCTTTTTGCCCTAATGGCAGCTGTTGCATAGCTTGCATTAGTGCTCGGCTTTCTCGGTTACTACTCAGCTGCATTTCAGGGCATGGCGCGTCGCACAAAGGCGACTGAATATCGTCTATATCTACGCTAGGCTTGCGCTTGCGATAAAGTTCCACACATCGACAGTGCGCAATTCGATATAGCCAACTTTTAAAGCTGCCCTCGCCTTTAAAGCAGGTAAGGCTGCGAAACACCGAGATAAAAATCTCTTGCATAAGGTCAGCAGCATCATGGCTGTTACCCGTCATACGAATACCGTATTGATACATAGCGGTTTCATAGCGAGCAATCAGCGTATACCACGCTTTCTTATTCCCGTTTAATGCCTGTTCCACGAGCTTTTCATCTCGTTTTTTAAACACGGCCTTCCCCGTTTTGTTTATCTTTTAGTTACTTAACCATTAAGTCGTTAGGGTAGCCAAAAAAGTTTGGTAGATATGCAGTTTTTTTAGTTGTTGAACAGAAATGATGGGTAAAGTGCAGCTTTAAGTGACTTACACCTGCACGATACATATTGAATGCGGTTGAAATGGCGCTAAAACGTTAGCATTTGAAAATAAAATAAAGTTATATAAGCGGTGACACGAAACCATATCACCGCATGTCGAATTTAATTTCTGGGCCTTCTATTTCCGAGCCCTTTATTTCAACGTGGGAATAGGCAATAGTGGCGATAGAATTTCACCAATTCGTCTAAATAGCTGCATACGCGTCGTACCCGAACGCCATACTAACCCTATTTCCCTAAAGCCCTTTTCTTCTGCGGGGAAGCTCTTAAGACCAGTATGCTCCAAAATTGATTGATTAAGTGCTAATTCGGGTAAGAATGTATAGCCCATTTTGCTATTAGCAAGCTGTACTAGTGTGTATAGGCTGCTCGCGGCAACACTGCTAATTTGATCGCTATGCTGCAAGTTACAAGCACTTACGGCGTGACCGGTCATACAGTGTTCTTGCTGAAGTAAGAAAATACTCTTCTTAGGCAAAGATGAGATATCTACCGGATTCGGCAACTGCTCTGCCATTTCTTCATGGGCAATAAGATGGAACGGGTCATGCCCTAACACCATTTGCTTACACCCTGGCGTTTCCATAGGTAACGCAAGAATAAGCAAGTCCAAACGACCATCGGTAAGTTGTTGAAGTAACTTTTCGGTCGTATCTTCCTGTAGCTCTACATTAATATCAGGCAGAAATGCTGAGAATGCGCCAAGCATCCCTTCAAACATGAACGGTGCAATAGTTGGAATAACACCCAGTTTTAATGTGCCGCGCTGCCAATTACCTGCATTTTTTGCGTACTCTACAAGCTCGCCGGCTTCCTGAAGTAACACTTTACTTCGCTCTACAATATCAAGCCCAAGCGAGGTAAACACGAATGTCTTATGCTCACGTTCTAACAGCTGACTGCCAAAGTGCTCTTCAAGGTTTTGAATTGCGGTACTTAACGTAGACTGGCTTACGTTGCAACGCTGTGCTGCACGGTGAAAGTGCTGCTCTTGATGTAGCGTTACAAGGTAGTGCAAATGCTTAAGGTTTGGCCACTTCATGTATCTTCTCTCAAAAAAAGAAAAATGAATTAAAAAGGATATGTTTAATCTATCATAAAGATTACAAACAACCCACCCTAAAACTACGCTTTGCATAATCTAAGTTATAGGAGTAAGCGTACGCAGCTACAACACCATTAAAAAAGCCGCATACGAATTGACGTTATGCGGCTTTTTGTGTCATTTATGACTTGGCATCTTTAACGTAAAAGCAGGTGCTACGCTACGCCAAATGCAGCTTTCAATATGTAGAAGAAAATAATAGAAAGAATAGCGCCTGCTGGTAACGTGACAATCCACGACACAACAATATTTCTCACAATACCAAGGTTAAGCGCAGATACACCGCGAGCTAAACCCACGCCCAATACTGCACCAACAAGCGTTTGTGTAGTTGAGATAGGCAAACCTGTACCAGATGCGATTACTACCGTACAAGCAGCAGCTAGTTCTGCCGCAAAACCACGGCTAGGCGTAAGGTGTGTTATGCCCTGGCCAATAGTTTTGATAACGCGATGACCAAATAGCGCAAGACCAGCAACAATGCCTAAGCCGCCTAAAGGTAAAATCCAAGGCGCAAGCGTTGTGCTTGAGTTTATAGCACCGCCGCTACTTACCACGCTAACTACTGCGGCCAATGGACCAATAGCGTTAGCAACGTCGTTAGAACCGTGTGCAAAGGCCATACAGCACGCTGTAACTACCATTAATAGCGCGAATACCTTTTCTACATTTGCGGTTTGAAGGTCAGCGTCTTCAGAGCCGCTAAATCTCATGCGGCCAATTAACCACTTACCCATAAAGGCAAGCAACACAGCAATACCAAAAGCGAGCAGGTAACCGTTTACGGCGCTAAGCTCTAAACCTACGTGCTTTAAGCCTTTCTTGATGGTTACTAGCGACATTACGAAGCCTGCTAGTGCCATGTAAAACGGAACATATCGCTTTGCATTTTCAAACGGCGATTGCGTTTGGAAAATCAGCTTATGCGCACTCATAAAAATGAGATACGCAATAATGCCTGAAATCGCAGGCGTCACCACCCAACTACCTACAATGCCGCCTACTTTGTCCCATGCAACAGCATCCATACTCACGCCAGTTGCCGTAAAGCCAATGATAGCGCCAATAATAGAGTGCGTTGTTGAAACAGGCCATCCTAACCATGATGCAACGGCAAGCCAGATACCTGCTGCCAGCAACGATGAAATCATACCTAAAACTAAATATTCAGGTATGTCGATGAAATAGGTTGAGTCGATGATTCCCTTTCGGATGGTAGAGGTTACTTCGCCACCTGCAAGGTAAGCGCCAGCAAACTCGAAAATCATAGCAATAATGATTGCTTGTTTTATCGTTAAAGCTTTAGAACCTACAGACGTTCCCATTGCGTTAGCAACGTCGTTCGCTCCAATACCCCATGCCATGACGAAACCAACGCCGGCGGCAAGAAGAATCAGAATTAGGCCATAACTTTCAAAAAATTCCACGGATAACCGCTCCCGATCTAAACGCGATTTAGGCTAGATGCCACGTGACAACGCAGCATAGACTCTGGGCCGACTAGGCTAGAGTGAGAAGTTAAAGACAAATTGTGTTTTATCATAAGGTTCGATTAAATTTTGCACGATCTGTTCTTGGCTGCGGCGCATGATAACTTAATCGTCTACGAAGCCATAGCGAAAATCACTGAAAAACGATAAAAGAATGTGGAAATATTTGAAAGCGATGATAAAACCACCAAATATTTCACTTTTATTACAAACGTATTTCAAAGTGTAACCATAGCGTTAACTATTATATAAATCTATGTAGACCAAATGGACAAGATTACGTTAAATCTTCCAGCTTCTGCGCCATGTTTTCCAGCGGTGTATGTCGAACATCTGTTCCGCGTGTTAAATACACCACATACTCACACACATTTTTGCATCTATCGCCAATTCGCTCTAGTGAGCGCAATGCCCACAAAACATCTAACCAATCTTGCATATCGTCGGTGCTTTTTTGCATTTCTGAGGTGGTGTATGACAACAGGCGCTTATATTCACTATCAATGCGGTTATCTTGATCGTATACCTCAAGCGCAGCGGCTTCATCTTGTCGCGCAAAGGCGTCAAACGTACCTCGCATCATGGCCGCCACACGTTCACCTATTAGCAGCATACTGCTTTTTATTGTGTCTGATGTAGGTAACTTGTTTCGGGTTACTAATTTAGCAATACGCTCAATTTCATCCCCCATACGTTCTATATCGGTGATGGCCTTTGAAATTGTCATGATTAATCGCAGATCGCTGGCGGTAGGATGACGCTTTGCGATGATGCGTAGGCACTCTTCATCAATCTGCATCTCCATCGAGTTTATCTTTAAGTCGTTCAAGACAACCTTTTCGGCCAACCCCGCGTGATTGTGCTTTACTGCTTTCAGCGTATCGACAAGCTGTTGCTCTACTTCGCCGCCCATGGTCAACACCGAGTTACGTAAATTTTCCAGCTCGATGTTAAACGTGCCGGATATATGCGTGTTTAATGCAACCTGACGCATGCTAACGCCTCCTGTTACCGTTAAAAGACCAATATGGTGAATTAACCGCTTTTAAATTAACTGTCTTCAGGTTAACCATAGCGCCCCGTTATATAGTCTTCGGTTTGTTTCTTGTCTGGCATTGTGAAAAGTGTATCGCTGTCTGCGTACTCAATTAAACGCCCCTGATGGAAAAACGCGGTGTAGTCGCTTACCCGTGCCGCCTGCTGCATATTGTGCGTAACAATAATAATAGTGCACTGCTTTTTAAGTTCGTCCATCAGTTCTTCAATAAATAATGTGGTAAGCGGGTCGAGGGCCGACGTTGGTTCGTCTAGTAACAGAATATCGGGCTTTAACGCTAACGCACGCGCTATTACCAAGCGCTGCTGCTGACCGCCTGAAAGCACTTGGGCCGACTCAAACAGCCTGTCTTTCACCTCATTCCAAAGCGCCGCCTTCTTTAGCGCATTTTCAACAGCATCATCTAAATGACGACGTACTTTAACGCCTTGTAACTTTAATCCGTAGCATACGTTCTCATAAATACTCATAGGAAAAGGGTTCGGTCGCTGAAACACCATGCCCACGTTTGCGCGAAGGCGCGATACGTTTACTTTCTTACTATTAATGTTGCGGCCATCAATAATAATTTCGCCGCTGTATTTACAGCCGTCATATAAATCGTTTAGTCGATTGAAGGCACTGATTAACGTTGATTTACCGCAACCACTTTGGCCAATCAGCGCGGTAATTTTATTGCGCGGAATACGCATGCTAATGTCGTTTAATACGTGTTTATTACCAAACCACAAATTCAAATTTCTAACATCTACCGCAGTATTGTCGTCGGTTATGTCGTCTACGCTTTGGGTATTGTGTTCGAACAGCTTCAACATAATAAGTAGCGCCTGTTTATCCTGTTAAATAGCGTCTTCGCAGACGACTTCTGAGTATAACTGCTAAAATATTGAGTACAAAAACCACAATGAGCAGCAGCAAACATGCTGCAAACATCATACTTGCGCTTTTGCCATCGGTTTGGCTATGAAACGCGCCGTCATAAATTAATACACCTAAGTGCATAAACTGTCTGTCGAGATGCAAATAGGGAAACTCACCGTCGAGCGGAAGCGTAGGTGCGAACTTTACGGCACCCACTAACATAAGTGGTGCCACTTCCCCAGCAGCACGAGCAATAGCCAAGATAACGCCGGTCATAATACCGGGAGACGCAATAGGCAATATCGTTCGAACTATGGTTTCCATTTTTGTTGCCCCTAGCGCATAACTGCCAGCTTTCAAGCCCTCCGGCACACGTCTAAGCCCTTCTTCAGTAGCTACTATTACTACCGGCAACGTAAGTATGGCCATGGTTAACGACGCCCAAAACACACCAGGACTACCCATGGTAGGGGCCGGTAAAGTATCGCCAAAGAACAACTCATCTATGCTGCCCCCTACGGTGTAAACAAAGAACCCCAAACCAAACACGCCGTAAACAATAGATGGCACACCTGCCATATTGCTCACACTAACGCGTATTACCGTGGTTAAGCCGTTATTAGGTGCGTATTCACTTAAATAAATAGCGGCAAGCACGCCAAATGGCGTAACAATAATGGTCATTAAAAACACCATCAGCACGGTACCAAAAAGGGCTGGGAATACACCACCAGACGTATTGGCTTGCTTGGGTGAATCAGTTAGGAACACGCCCACATCATTGAAAAAAACTTTCCATTTTTGCCAAAGCGTTAAGTTACTCACAAAGTCAACAGTCTGAACGCTGGCCATGGGCACTAGCAGGCTTTCACCATCAGCAAATTTTACTGCCAGTTGGTACTTATCGCGTCTAGACTCCAACGCGTATACCCGCTTTTGGAATAGTTCAAATTCGCTAACAAGCTTTTCACGCGCAGGCGCTTTCTTTTCAACATTACGATTATCAAACGCTGAAAGCGCTTCGTGTATGGGTGCCAAATTTTGAACGTTTATATTTTCGATATTGGCGCTAATTAGGGCTACTTCGGCTGCAATTTGTTCGTAACTATCTAGTGATTTTTTTGAATCACTGGGCTCAACAATATGTACAGGGCTAGCAAGAATTCGGCGTCCATCAACAAACTTTATCTCGGCGGTTTCCTTTGCCAACGTTTTACTTTGAATATCAGGCGCGTTTAAACGCATCTGAGAACCGTATGGGCTCTGGGAGTCAGAATATTTAAGTGTTATCTCGTTGGTAGCAGGGTCGCTATAAACATTTGCGTAAAATGCGCGAGGCTTACCATCAGTCTCTGTCGTCACCAAGTAAACAGGCTCAGGCCAAAAATACGCCATTCCACGAAAGCTTATAAGTAAAAGCACACTTACCAACGCAATAATAAGTAAAGCTGTAAAGAAGGCCGTTAAACTTATAATCAGCGACTGTCGCTGAGAAGCATTTAAAACCGTTTTTGGCGTGCTAACCATAATAACTACGCCCCTTTATGCGCTGACGTGTCAACTCGGCTAACGTGTTAACCACAAACGTAAACATAAATAAAATGCAGGCTGTAAAAAAGAGAATTTGATAATGCGCTGATGACACTTCTGCCTCTGGTAGCTCAATGGCTAGGTTGGCAGTAAGCGCTCGTAGTCCCTCAATAAGCCCCCAACTGGATATAGGCGTATTCCCTGTCACCATAAGTACAATCATGGTTTCACCAAACGCACGCCCGAAACCGAGCATTACTGCGGCAATAATACCAGGAAATGCCACATGCAAAACTACGTGCACCAGCGTTTGCGGTCGCGTTGCGCCCAATGCGAAAGACGCGTTCTTTAAATCATTTGGCACACCATAAATGGCGTCTTCAGCAAGTGAATAAATACTAGGTGATATTGCTACACCTAACGCCAATGCCACTACTATCGTTGTTTTCCCAATTGGACTATCCGATTCAGCGGCTAATAAGGTAAAACTATCAATACCAAGTAACGAACCAATTATTGAAGGCGCATATTGCACACTAACGTAACCCAGTAAAAGTGCACCGCCTATCGCAAACAAGAGTTCGGCGCCGTGGCGAATTCGTTTTGGTAACCACTGTGCAAATGGACGCTGTACAAGTGCAACAACAATAAGCACAAAAGGGATAACTACCAAGAAAAATGCAAACGAGAAAAGAAACTGCTCGGCTTTAGGTGACAACCAGATAGCCGCTATAAAGCCAATAAGCACGCTTGGAATCGCCTCAAGCAGTTCTATCGCGGGTTTAATTGTGCTGCGCAATTTTCCCTTCGCAAAAAACGCAGTATAAATGGCCGCACCTATTGCCACAGGTATAGCAATAAGAAGCGCGAGTAAGGACGCTTTAATGCTGCCTATTAGCAATGGCGTAAGGCTGAACTTTGCTTCTTGGAAATCACTTGCGCTGGTTGTCTGCCATACGGTGTCGTCGTCTTCATAGCCTTCATAGTGCTGTGGGCTAAATAACGACGACCATGTTGTACTGCCCGACAAATCATTGCCCTGCCACACTGTTAGTGACGATGCCGTAGAGCCGAACAACTTATCCCCATACCAAATAATAGTTTGAGGGTTTACTGTAATTTTTTCTGACTTTACTACCTCTCCCGACACTCGATTAACTAACAATATGCGGTGTTTAGAAGTAAGCATGGCCACTAAATTCATACTTGCGTGTTCGGCGATATCAACCACACGCTCGTTTTGCATTAAGCGAAGACTATAGGTAGGTGAAAATACTAAACCATTGTCGCTTTGATTTAACACCCAGCGCTGAACTTCATCACCCTTTCTGTTTGCTATAAAGAATGTGCGATGTTTGGCAAGCGGAAAGGACAGTGGCATGCTAGCGCCATCGCCAGAAAAAATATCGTCTGTTACTGGGTACAGTACATTCCCCGTATCCATTAAACGATTGAAGTACACCGAGTTATTAATCTCAAGCAAAATGTTCTGGCTACCTGGCAACAATGTATAGCGCGATACATTCTTGAAAGTTTTATCTATTACTTCCGTTGGACGTTTACGGTTAACCCACCGAACGAAAATGTCATTGTTTTGTTCGATAGCCACAACAGCCCATTTAGTTGACAGCGCAATTTTCCAGCCGGTGCGTTCATTCCATTTATCTTGTGGCAAGGAAAAGGTGATGAAATTAGACAAAATCATTGCCGCTAATTCATTAGCCTTGGGCTCTTGGGTTACGTCATTAGTAACACCAAAGGCACGAACTGGCAGCACTCTTACCTGTGCATTGCCCGACACATCTACTATATAATTTTCACCCATAATCGACTGGGTTATAAGTTCGTGATCGCAAGGACGTATGTACTGGTTAGCGCTGCTTAATGTATTGTCGTTAAGTACCTTCAGTCCTAATCGACAGTCATTTTTTTGCACTAAAAGGGGTTGACCGTTTAACACATCACCGGTGTTGATTATTCGTTCGTTTGCATCAACTTTATACGTTGCTATTTGCTGAAGGCTGGGGATATAAGCGAGAGGAAGTGCTTGGCTAATTAAGTGCGTAATAAGAATTACCAGCGTCAACAAAACCAGCCCACCGAAGCCTGTAATTACATAGCGCGCCCATCTATCGTTTCGCTGACGTTTTCTGTTAATGCTGCCGCTGTCCAAACTCATGCTATCGTTCTGATCGTTTTTATTGTTGAAATTCTTCTTTTACAAGAGAATTTGACGAAAATTGCACTGGTGAGCAGTGTAAGTTTTGTTATGCTAATAGCAAGTGAAAGTTTATCGAATACCAGCGCTCACGTACTCAATTTGCTATGGTATTCCCCTGCAAGAAGACGATCAAAGTATTTCTGTTCCAGTCCATAAAGGAGCGCTACATGCAATCACTAGTTATAAGTATCATGGGTAAAGACAAGCCGGGGTTAGTCGATGCCGTAGCCAAAAGCGTTTATAAACATCAAGGAAATTGGCAAGGCTCAAGCTTCGCACATATGGCGGGTATGTTTACGGGCTTTGTGGAAGTACATGTTCCAGAGGAAGAAAAGCAAGCGCTAATTGAAGCACTCGACGCCATAAAAGATTTATCGGTGCAGTCTGTGGCGGTAACAAGCGCCGACAACACCCTTCCGACTAAACTTATTGTTGATGTTATGGGTAACGACAAAACGGGCATTGTGCAGGAATTAACATCAGTACTTCATCAATTCAATTTGAATATTCTTACATTTTCTTCGCACTGCGAGAGCGCTCCTAACTGGGGAAGCCTTATTTTCAAAGCAAAGGCAGAAATTGCCGTTCCAGAGACCTTCGATGATGGTGAGCTGCAAGATGCACTTGAAGCATTAGCCAACGACCTAGTGGTGGATATTACCGCAACGCGATAACACAAGGTTATTGCCTGCTGTCACAGAAGTGTCACCGACTGATGGCAGTCTTTGACCATTTTTATGTATAAGCATTGAGACATTATGGATAGCGACGTTTTATATTATCCCAAAGAGTTAAGCTGGTTAGCGTTTAACGAACGCGTTTTGCAAGAAGCTGCTGATAAGAATAACCCCGCCGTTGAGCGTATCCGATTTCTCGGTATTTACTCGAACAACCTAGATGAGTTTTACCGCGTACGAGCTGCCGATGTTAAACGTCAGATAACCATTGCACAAAATGAGCAAAATGAAGAAGAAGCCCACCGCCAAACCGAATTGATGGCGCAAATTCAAAAGAAAGTGGTAGAGCTTTCCGAGAAGTTTGACCAAATTCACAAAGACGTAGTGCGCGCACTTGCTCGATACAATATACATATTCTTAGGAAAGATGGGCTAGACGACTATCAGAAACAGTGGGTACGCAACTTTTTTGTAAACAAAGCACTTCGCCATATTGCCCCTATTCTTATTGATAAAAAAACGGACTTATTAAGCCGCTTAAACGGTAACTCTGTTTATTTATATGTGGCGTTGCGCCGCAAAGACAAAAACCCCAAGTTTGCTGTTATTCAAGTACCTACGTCTGAAATGTCGCGTTTCATGCTTATTCCGCCTCAAAAAAGCCGGAAAAAGAAAAGCATTATTATGCTAGATGACATGATTCAGCTTTGTATTGAAGACATCTTCCGTGGTTTCGTTAAATTTGACGAGATTGAAGCGTTCTCATTCAAAATGACCCGTGATGCAGAATATTCAATTAACGAAGAAATTGACGAAAGCTTTGTTGAAAAAATGTCGGAAAGTATGAAGCAGCGACTTATTGCTGAACCTGTTCGTGTTATCTACGACAATGACATGCCTGAAGACATGAAGCAGGACCTTAGAAAGCGCTTAAAAATTACGAAACTTGATACCATGCATGCTGCCGGTCACTACCGAAACTTCAAAGACTTTATCGGTTTTCCAAATGTAGGTCGCGAATATCTTGAACATACACCGTTACCTGCAATCGATAGCAACGCGTTTTCAAAATACAATACGGTATTCGATGCCATTACCGCTCGGGATATTCTTTTATACTACCCATATCATCGCTTCCTGCATTTCACCGAATTCGTGCGACAGGCCGCTTTTGACCCCAATGTAAAAACCATACGCATAAATATTTATCGTGTGGCGAGTAACTCGCGTATTATCAACTCGTTAATCGATGCCGTTGATAACGGTAAAAAAGTAACGGTAGTTGTTGAGCTTCGAGCGCGTTTCGATGAAGAAGCTAACATTGAATGGTCGAAGCGAATGACCGATGCAGGTATTCGTGTTGTGCTTGGTGTACCCACACTGAAAATTCACTCTAAGCTGTGCATTGTGACTCGTGAAGAGCGAGGCAGTATGGTGAACTATGCCCATTTTGGTACAGGAAACTTCAACGAAAAAACGGCCAAAATATACACCGACTACAGTTTATTCACCCGTAACCAAGAACTTGCTGATGAAGGCGTAGCCGTATTCGACCTTATCCAATACCCATACCGACGCTACAAGTTTCAACATTTACAAATATCGCCGCTAAATGCGCGTACTAAAATTCAGTCGCTAATAAGACAAGAAATCCAGCATCTAAACCAAGGTCACAAAGCGCAAATAACGTTTAAAATTAACAACCTTGTTGATAAAGAACTTATAGATGACTTATATCGTGCAAGCCAAGCTGGCGTTAAGATACGCGGCATAGTTCGCGGTATGTGCTCGTTAAATCCAGGCCTAAAAGGTATTAGTGATAATATTGAAATTATTTCTATCGTCGACAGGTTCCTTGAGCACCCTCGCGTAATGATTTTTGAAGGCGGCGGCGACAGAAAGGTGTATATTTCGTCGGCGGATTGGATGACAAGGAATATGGACAACCGTATAGAAGTAGGTTGCCCGGTATACGATAAAGGACTTCAACAGCGCATTGTTGATATAATGGAGCTACAATTCAAAGATACCTTGAAAGCGCGCGTGATTGACAAAGATCAAAGCAACAAATATGTTCGCAGAGGAAATCGCAAAAAGCTTCGCTCACAAATAGAGATATACGACTATTTGAAGAAGCTCGAAGAATCAATTTAGGAAGTACATGACCCAGCACGAATCTGTTTTTAACGACGTGGAAACACGAGAAGTAAGTAAAGTAGCCGCGCTTGATATTGGCTCGAATAGCTTTCATTTAGTGGTTGCACGTATTGTTGCTGGGTCGGTACAAATACTGCACAGAGTAAAACAGAAAGTTAGATTAGCCGAAGGGTTAAACGACCAAGATGTACTGTCTGACGAGGCCATGGAACGCGGCCTTGCCATGTTAAAAGTAGTAGCCGAAAGCTTAAAAGGCTTCGAACCTGACTCGGTGCGCATTGTAGCAACACACACACTGCGTAAAGCGCGAAACGCTCGCGACTTTATTAATGCGGCGAAAGACATACTACCCTACCCTATTGAAGTTATTTCGGGCGTAGAAGAAGCACGTCTTATTTACTCTGGTGTTGCACACACTAATTATTCTGACGGACAACAGCTGGTTGTGGATATTGGCGGTGGCTCAACCGAATTTGTTATTGGTGAAGGCTTTAATCCACTAATATGCAGAAGCTTACAAATGGGCTGTGTTAGCTACACCAAGCGTTTTTTTGCAAGTGGCGAACTTAAAAACAAAGCATTCGACCAAGCCATTACTGCTGCTGAACAGCAGTTAGAAATGATTGATAACAAATACCGTCGTTTGGGCTGGGTTCAATGTATAGGTACCTCTGGCACCATTCGCTCGTTGTTCACCTTGTGTCAGCAAGACCGTCCTAACGGTCACGACATTCCTGTTACCCTGAAAAGCCTACGCAACCTTATGAAGCAGTTTGTTAGCGCTGGGCACGTAGACAAACTTGATTACCCGGACTTAAGCGAAGATCGCCGTGCAGTGATTGCAGGTGGTTTAGCTATTTTAATAGCTGTTTTTAAGGCGTTAGAAATTGAAGGGCTAGTTTATTCTCCTGCCGCATTGCGCGAAGGCGTGCTTTATCAAATGGAAGATGAACTACATCACGCCGATATTCGAGGAAGAACGGCCAGCAGTTTGGCAACACGCTACGATGTGGATACGTCACAAGCCACCATGGTACTAAATACAACGTTGATGCTTTTTGCAGAAGTACAAAAAACATGGAAGCTTAAAAGCACGGACTTTAAGAGCATGCTAGGTTGGGCTGCATTGCTACATGAAGTAGGTATGCAAATAAACTCTCGCGGTATACAAAAGCATAGTGCTTATATTCTTGCCAACGTGGACATGCCAGGCTTCACGCAAGAGCAACAACTTTTGCTATCCACACTGGTGCGCTTTCACAGGAAGAAAATTCGCATAAACGACCTTCCTAGTTTTAACCTTTTTGATCATCAAGCTGTAAAACGGCTAATTGCCTTACTGCGCCTAGGCGTGCTGCTTAACATTAAGCGGCAAGAAGGCTTTATCCCAGACATTAATGTAGATGTTAACAAAAGTGCACTTAC
This sequence comes from Alteromonas sp. S167, assembly GCF_036864375.1. Taxonomy (NCBI): domain Bacteria; kingdom Pseudomonadati; phylum Pseudomonadota; class Gammaproteobacteria; order Alteromonadales; family Alteromonadaceae; genus Alteromonas; species Alteromonas sp. S167. The sequence goes on along the minus strand of NZ_JAZETR010000001.1, from coordinate 51,427 downwards.
ACTCACTTTCCCAGACGGCTGGTTAGACGAAAAACCGATAATATCCGCAGATCTTTTGCGAGAAAGTGATTATTGGAAAGCACTTGATTTGACCCTTGAAGTCATACCTGATATCACAACACTACACCCGTTAAATGACGCATAACAATTACGTAGATGTCGTGGCGTATCTCTTGAGGTTTAAGGACATTGCACAGTGAAACGTACTAGTTTTTTCTGTTTTATGGTGGCGCTGTTAAGTTTCAATACGCATGCACATCAACCGAGCATCTGTTTTGTGAGCGAACTTGTTGCACCTTTTTATTGGCTAGACGAAAACGGCGCGCCGCAAGGTGCGAATGTTGACTTAGCCGAAGCTATGAAACCCCTTCTTCCCTTTTCAAGCACGTTAGAGCACATGCCGTGGGCGAGAGCTTACAAAGAAGCAGTAAACAAGCCCAATATTGTGCTGCTCACCTTATTAAAGTCGCCGGCGCGAAGCTCGCAGTTTCATTGGCTGGGTGCAATTACTACCGTTAATGCATCATTAATAGGTTTGGCGCATAACGCTAATGAGGAAATAGCAACATTAGAAGAGGTTAAATCGAAACGAGTTGGTTCTATACGCGGGTACGGTGCAGCCGGGTACTTAACTAAGCAAGGTTTTAAAGAGAATGAAAATCTTATTTTAGTCACTGAACCGCAACAGCTATGGAACCTGCTTTATAGCGAGCGAATCGATTATGCGGCGACAGGTTTTGCAACCAGCCGCTATGAAATTGAAGCGGCAGGTTATGCTGCGGATAAATCGGTAAAAGCATTTGAACTTGATATGTCAAAATCAGAGCTTCATATGGCCACTGGTCTGGAAACCACATCAAACGAAGTTATTGCAATTAAGAACGCGCTTCAGCAGCTTAAAGAGAATGGTGAATACCAACGTATCATGATGAAGTGGGGACTGAGTCCTTTGCATTCAGCCCCACCAGCAACTCTAGAACAAGACGGTCAACGTTTTATCAATTAGTACCTATTTGACCACTTTCTTCTTTAGCGGCTTTTGGTGAATACTTTTTAAACCACGCCAAAATATTTTCAACTTTTCCAATCATTCTTGATGGCTTCGCCGCAATGCCATGTGAAGAGCCTGGCACTTTTACTAAAACCGTATCAACTTTTTGCAGTTTCAGTGCTTGATAGAACTGTTCGGTTTCAGACATCGGCGTACGTTTATCATCAACACCCGTTATCAGCATAGTGGGCGTAGTCACATTTCCCACTAAAGATAACGGAGAGCGCTTCCAATAATGCTCGACGTTGTCCCAAGGCTTACCTGGAAACTGAAATGGTATTTGGTATAGGCCAGAATCGGCAGTGAGTACTTTTGAAAGCCAGTTGATAACGGGTTTAGCCACAACGGCTGCATTAAATCGATTCGTTAAACCAATGGCATAAGCAGAAGCGATACCACCAGCAGAACCACCTGTAATGTAGAGCTGCTCTTCATCGACAATACCTTTTTCAATTAGAGCATCAATACCCGACATATGATCTGAAAAATCATACTCAGAGCTGTATTTACCCTGTAACAGCAGTGCAAAGCGTTCACCATAGCCTGTGCTACCTCGGTGGTTATCATAAAACACCACGTAGCCTTCTGCTGCCATACGCTGAAGCTCAGCAGTAAATACCGGTCCGTAAGCCAGGTTTGGCCCTCCGTGAATTTCAAGAATTAACGGGTATTTCTTGCTGCTATCGTAGTTAGGCGGAAGAATATACCAACCCTGAATTTCTTCACCGTCGATAGCTGACTTATAAACAATTTCTTTTACTTCACCCAGTGTTTTGTGTCCAAGTACATCTTCGTTTAGTTGGGTAAGCTGCTTCGTTTTACGTGCCGTTACAAATAGGTCTGCAGGACGGTCGGTACGCCCTTTAGTGTAAGCAACCACACCGTCGGCCGCATGATAGTTAGCGAAAACATAAGGCCTGCCAAGCGTTGTACCACCTAAACCTTTAGCGATATTTTTAACTTTGCCAGAAAGAGACACCAGATCAACTTGTGCGAGTCCACGAACAGACTGCTGGAAGTAGAGATTCTTATTGTCTTTCCAGATTGCATTAGACACTGAATTATCAATATCTTGAGTTAGGTTTTTATGTTCACTCCCATCAGCGTTCATCACGTAAAGATATGTGTTTTTGTACATCACCTTTTCATCACTTCTACGTGAATACGCTACACGCTTGCCATCTGGCGACACCACAGGTGATGTCTCAGCCCCTGCGAACTGTGTGATTTGCTCAATACTTCCCTGCATATCAACGGTGAAAATGTCAGCCTCTACAGGTTCATATTCCCAGTTTTCACTGCGATTTGCTGAAAAATAGATTCGCTCACCATCTGGCGTAAAACTAAAGCTACCCTTGTGATGGTAATTACCCGAGGTAAGTTGGCGAGCCGTGCCACCGTATGCGGGTACAATGAAGATATGGGTGTAAGCAGGCTCTAACACACCTCTGCCGTCAGCTTGATACCTTGCTTTGGTAATGTACTGAAATTTTTCTGACCACTTTGCGCCTTTTGGCTTCTTCGGCATCTCGACTTTAAGTGGCTTTTCATCGGCATCTACGCTCATGGTAAAAGCAATAGATTTTCCGTCAGGCGACCACGTTATATTGCTAAGCGACGATGTTACGTTAGTAACAAGCGCAGTTTGCCCTGTGTCCATCCAGCGAATGTATAGCTGTGGCTTTCCTTCTTCATTAGACAAATAAGCAAGTCGAGTTCCATCTGGAGACCAACGTGGCGAGTAATAGTTTTTCTTCGAAGATAATAGTGGCCTATGGGTTTTCCCATCTACAGATACGAGCCAGATGTTTGAACGCGTGCTGTCAGTCATTATGTCGTTTGATCGTCTAACATAAGCAACGTCTTTACCATTTGGCGAAACGCGCGCTTCACTGACATACTCTAAGTTAAAAATATCTTCCGACTGGAAAAGGTGCTTATTATCTTCTTTATCTATAGCGTCTTGGGCGTTTACTGTTGTTACGCTTGCGCCGAAAACACAGGTTAGTATCAGGAATAAAGGTTTTATTATTGATACTTGTTTTTTTATTGGTAAAGACATGTGCAACCTCTGATTTTATTTTTACCGTTATAGTAATTGATAAGAATCATATGTTTAAAAAATACGCTAAGACTACTGTTATAAGCGATTAATCACGTTAACCTATACAAAAATCGCGTGCACATTTTTCAACCTATTGACTAATTGCTGTCTATTGCATAAATGTTAGTGTTAGCGAAATGGTAAAAATAACTCACAGTCCGAAATGTTAAACCCTCATGGCGAATTTGAAAGTGCATTAAATCAGCAGCTTCTTCAGTTTTCTGGAAGGGGCCCGTGGAATGATGTCACCATGAAAAACGGTACTGTAAAAATAGGCCGTCACATTGCATCAATAACCGACGGTAAGCCCTGGGCACAGCTAAGCTGTTTATATGGTGAGAGTTTAATGCCGCCTAGCACTTTCGATATTTTCGTAAAGCAAACACACAAGAGAAAAGAAAAAGGCTTGTCATTTCTTGCTGTTGTGGTTTTAGATACAGATATTGAGCGCACTACAAAACAACAAATTCAGCAATGTTATGAACTCGCAGGGGTTAATTTTGCGTTTTATCGCTCTTTGTGTGAAGCGCTAGACAACATAAAGCAGCGCGGATTTGCTTTTAACCGAAACGAAGCGGAACATTTTTTTGAGCGGTTCAATTTCAGTCGCTAGTTATTCGAATTAAAAAGAATATTAGCTCCCCAAAATAAGCGACAAAAAAAGAGAGCAATAGCTCTCTTTTTTATTACAAGCGAACAGGTAGTTACGATTTAGATGCCTGATAAATGGCTTCAATTGCGCTATCTAGCGTTGCTTCAAATTCTTCTGTAGTTTGCTGTGCAGACACACCTTCGGTTAATGCGCGAGAGAAGCTCGCTATCATACCTTGGTTTTCAGCAAGCTTAGCGTTTGCATCGTCGCGGCTATAACCACCAGACAGTGCCACAACTTTAAGCACACGAGGATGATCAACTAGCTCTTTGTAGAAGTTCGCTTCGTTAGGAATAGTAAGCTTTAGCATGACTTCCTGGCCTTCGTTAAGCAGGTTAAGCTGCGTAAGAATTTCCAATTTAAGTAGTGCTTCTGCTTCTGCCTTTTGTGGGCTGTGAATATCCACTTCAGGTTCAATAATGGGAACAAGGCCCGCAGCTAAAATTTGTTTACCAACTTCAAACTGCTGCGCAACCACATCTTTGATACCTTGATGATTAGCAAGCTTTACAACACTTCGCATCTTGGTGCCAAAAACATCTTGTGCTACTGCTTTAGCTAGCAACGCATCTAGTGCTGGCATCGGCTTCATCACTTGAACACCGTTGCTTTCTTCAGCAAGACCTTTATCAACCTTCAAAAAAGGAATAACACGCTTCTTTTGCCACAGGAAGTGTGCAGAAGACATGCCTTCAATTTCTCTATCGAGTGTATTTTCAAACAAGATAGCGCCTAAAACACGCTCGCCGCTAAAAGGGGTGCTGGTAATAATGCGAGTACGCATTTCATGAACAAGATTGAACATCTCTTCGTCCGAGCCGTAAGCAGACTCTTCGATGCCATAAAGACGAAGCGCTTTTGGTGTACTGCCACCGCTTTGATCTAGGGCTGCAATAAAACCAGTTTGCGTTTTCAGTTTATCCAGCATTGCTTGCTGAGCTTGTGATGCCATGGCAACACTCCTTTTGTATTTACTGCCGTTTAACGACAGGTGTAGGGTTTATAATTCTTTTCAGCCTTACGTCAATGTATCGCTGTTGCTACCATTTCAAGTAGCACGGCAGCGCTTTTAATGCTGTTGAAAGCGCTGCTCGTTGTTCTTAAGCGTTATGCTTTTCGCTTTTTTATTATTTTTTGCGTAGCTTGCACGTAGCTTATTTGTTTTTTTCTTCTAGTACCGCCACCGCTGGCAGTGTTTTTCCTTCTAGGAATTCAAGGAATGCACCACCGCCGGTTGAAATATAAGACACTTTATCTGCAATTTCGTATTTGTCTACCGCGGCGAGTGTATCACCACCACCAGCAATAGAGAAAGCATCGCTTGCAGCAATGGCCTCAGAAAGCGCCTTTGTGCCTGCACTAAACTGTTCGAACTCAAACACGCCTACAGGACCATTCCAAACAATAGTACCCGCGTTTTTAATAATGTCTTCCAATGCCTTAGATGAGTTCGGACCAATATCAAAAATCATATCGTCGTCAGCCACATCACCTACGTTTTTAAGCGTAGCTTCAGTATTTTCATCAAATGCTTTACCTACAACAACGTCAGTAGGTACTGGAATATTGCCGCCGTTTGCCTGCGCTTCGCTCATTAGCTGTGTAGCTTGTTCGGTTAAGTCCATTTCAACTAACGATTTACCGACATTATGACCTTGAGCAGCAATAAAGGTGTTGGCAATACCACCACCAACAATCAGCTGATCTACTTTTTCAGCTAACGTTTTAAGTACCGTTAACTTGGTAGATACTTTCGAACCACCAACAATGGCAACCATAGGGCGCTTAGGGTTGTCTAGCGCTTTACCTAGTGCATCTAATTCAGCAGCAAGCAATGGACCAGCACACGCTTTAGGTGCAAATTTGGCAACACCATGAGTAGAAGCCTGCGCACGGTGCGCTGTACCAAACGCATCCATAACGAAAATGTCGCACAGCGCAGCATACTGCTTGGCGAGTGTTTCATCGTCTTTCTTTTCGCCTTTGTTAAAGCGTACGTTTTCAAGAATTACTAGCTCTCCTTCACCTACTTCAACGCCAGAAAGATAGTCTTTAACTAGCTTTACCGGCACATCAAGCGCGTCGTTGAGATAATCGACTACTGGCTGAAGTGAAAACTCTTCGGCTGGCTCACCCTCAGTTGGGCGACCTAAATGAGACATTACCATCACAGCTGCACCAGCGTTTAGCGCTGCTTTTATGGTTGGAATTGATGCTTTGATGCGAGCATCTGAGGTAACTTTACCGTCTTTTACCGGTACGTTTAAATCTTGTCTAATTAGAACGCGCTGACCTTTTAGGGCCATATCGTTCATGCTTGGAATTGCCATCGTCTTTCCTTGTTAATCTAAAATATGTTGCGAGTACCAAACCAAAACGGTGCATGATATAGCGTCATAGCGCTTCAAAATGGTACGCGCGAATTAACTGTGAAAGCTGCGCGGGCTGGCGCTACCAACCCTTGGCAGCATCAATGCTTTACTGTGCTTCGAACATTGCTTTAGCGGTATCGAGCATACGGTTTGCAAAACCCCATTCGTTGTCACACCACACCAGCGTTTTTACCAGCTGCTTGTGACTAACCCTTGTTTGTGTTCCGTCAACAATACACGAGTGCGGGTCATGATTAAAATCTACCGACACTAGTGGCTCTTCGGTATAGTCCAAAATACCCTGCAATCGTCCTGCCTTTACCTTTTTTAACGCCTGGTTTACTTGGTCAATAGTCACTTCAGTATTTAACGTTACACTCAAATCCATTGCCGTTACGTTGATAGTAGGCACGCGTACCGCAATAGCTTCAAATTTACCGGCAAACTTAGGCAGAATGCGCTCTATACCGGCAGCAAGGCGAGTATCAACAGGAATGATTGACTGACTTGCTGCACGTGTTCGGCGCAAATCTTCATGGTATGCATCGATAACCTGTTGGTCGTGCATAGAGGCGTGAATTGTGGTGATCGTACCACTTTCGACACCAAACGCTGCGTCTAACGCCTGTATAACAGGAACAATACAATTTGTGGTGCAAGAACCGTTGGAGACTAATTTTTGTTCACTGGTCAACGTGTCTTCGTTAGTACCAAAAATAACCGTATTATCTAAATCGGGAGAGCCTGGGGAAGAGAACAGTACTTTGCCTGCCCCTGCAGCTAAGTGCGCTTGACCAGACACTCTATCGTCGAACTTTCCCGTACACTCAAGCACAATATCAACGCCTAAGTCTTTCCAAGGTAGGTCTTTAATATCGCTTATGGCAAGCAATGCAATATCGTCACCCGCCACATTCAGCGTGTTATTTTCTAAGGCCACATTAAAACGGAACCGCCCGTGGGCGGTATCGTATTTAAGCAAATGTGCTATGCCTTCAGGTTTTGCAATGTCGTTAATGGCCACAACGTTAAACTCGTTATTGCGCCCACTTTCATACAGTGCGCGCAACACATTGCGACCAATACGACCAAACCCATTAATGGCAATATTTACCATAGGCTTATTTATTTACCTCTTACAGAGAAAGTGCAGCCTCTACTACAGCGTCAGTGGTAATGTTGAAGTGCTTGAACAAATCGCCTGCTGGTGCAGACTCACCAAACGTATCCATACCCACGATAGCACCGTTAAAGCCAACGTATTTGTACCAGCTATCTTTTGATAGTGCTTCAACCGCTACACGCTTGACAACATTAGAAGGCAAAACGCTCTCACGGTATTCAGCAGACTGACGATCGAATACGTCGGTAGATGGCATTGAAACTACACGAACCGCTTTACCTTGCTCAGTAAGTTTCGCAGCCGCTTCAATAGCTAGTTGTACTTCTGAACCCGTTGCAATAAGTATTAGCTCAGGCGTACCAGCGCAGTCTTTAAGTACGTAACCGCCTTTAGCAATGTCAGCTACTTGGGCAGCCGTTCTTTCTTGTTGTGCAAGACCTTGGCGCGTAAAGATTAGGGTTGTTGGGCCGTCTGTACGCTCGATTGCAGACTTCCACGACACCGCAGATTCTACTTGGTCACATGGACGCCAGTTATCAAGATTTGGAGTTGCGCGAAGTGCAACCACCTGCTCTACCGGCTGGTGCGTTGGGCCATCTTCACCCAAACCAATTGAATCGTGGGTGTAAACGAAAATTGCAGGCTGCTTCATTAGTGCAGCCATACGCACTGCATTACGCGCGTATTCCATGAACATAAGGAAAGTAGCGCCATAGGCTTTAAAGCCACCGTGAAGCGCAATGCCATTCATCATGGCAGACATACCAAACTCACGTACACCGTAATAAATGTAGTTACCCGATGCATCGTTGGCTTCAACGCCTTTACTGCCTTCCCAAATAGTTAGGTTTGAGCCCGCTAGGTCAGCAGAACCACCTAGTAATTCTGGTAGAAGCGGTCCAAATGCGTTTAATGCATTTTGCGACGCCTTACGTGAAGCAATGTTTTGCGGGTTTGCTTGAAGCTCGGCAATAATAGCGTCTGCTTTGTCGCTGAAGTCAGCGGGTAATTCGCCATTAACACGGCGTTTAAACTCTGCTGCTAGCTCTGGATAAGCCGCTTCGTATGTTGCGAAAGCGTCGTTCCATGCGCTTTCCGCTTCGCCGCCTTTTGCTTTACCGTCCCAACCCGCGTAAATGTTGTCTGGAATTTCAAACGCACCGTGTGTCCAACCAAGCTTTTCGCGCGTTGCTACAATTTCATCTTCACCTAGCGGTGCACCGTGACAAGACTCGGTTCCTTCTTTATTCGGCGAACCAAATCCAATGGTGGTTTTACAGCAAATAAGCGTAGGCTGCTTAGTGTTAGCTTGCGCTTTCTCGATAGCCGCTTTTACTTGCTCTGCATCATGACCGTCTACGCCTTCAATCACATCCCAGCCGTAGCTCTTGAAGCGCGCAGGCGTATCGTCGGTAAACCAACCTTCAACTTCACCGTCAATTGAAATGCCGTTGTCATCCCAAAACGCGATAAGTTTTCCAAGACCAAGTGTGCCGGCGAGTGAACAGGTTTCGTGCGAGATACCTTCCATAAGGCAGCCATCGCCCATAAAGGCATAAGTGAAGTGGTCAACAATGTCGTGACCATCGCGGTTGAACTGTGCAGCCAGTACCTTCTCAGCAAGTGCCATACCTACCGCATTACTAATGCCTTGACCTAGTGGACCTGTAGTGGTTTCAACACCTGGCGCGTAACCATACTCTGGGTGGCCTGGTGTTTTTGAGTGCAGCTGACGGAAGTTCTTTAGCTCTTCAATTGGCAGTTCGTAACCAGAAAGGTGAAGTAGTGAATACAACAGCATTGAGCCGTGGCCATTAGACAACACAAAACGGTCACGGTTAGCCCACGATGGATTAGCAGGGTTATGTGATAAGAAATCACCCCACAATACTTGTGCGATATCAGCCATCCCCATTGGGGCGCCTGGGTGACCAGATTTTGCTTGTTGAACGGCATCCATGCTTAATGCACGGATAGCATTGGCGAGTTCACGACGAGAGGGCATGTTGTCTCCTGATTTATTTTGTATCTCTTCCTACCGAGTCGAAAAGACGGGATTGCACTGGGAACGGTGAAACTGGTTGTTCCGCTATAGCTTTACTACTCGGTAGCTTTGAATGTGTGGGCTATTCTTACCTATGCCACCTTTCAGTTCAATGGCTTTTCAATGCCAATACTGAAAGTAAATCCAAAATATAGTCTATGGTTTATAAGCTAGGGGAAATGGCCAGCGCTCTTTTTACTACTAAGTTCATTATTTTTCTCTTTATTTGCTTATGAAAAACCTCAAAAGTGATCGGGTTTTGTCAACTATTCGTAACGAAGAGACTTTTAGACGTCTAGAAGTAAAGACTGGTATTTATAACTTGTTTTAGTACAATATACGACTATTTTGAAAAATTAACGCTTACGGAGCATTTATGGCCACGCATTTATTCACATCCGAGTCAGTGTCTGAAGGGCATCCGGACAAGATTGCTGATCAAATCTCAGATGCGGTTCTTGACGCAATTTTAGAGCAAGATCCGCGCGCTCGGGTGGCCTGCGAAACGTATGTTAAAACCGGTATGGTTTTAGTAGGTGGTGAAGTTACCACCTCAGCTTGGGTCGATATTGAAGAATTGACTCGAAATACAGTAAAGGAAATTGGCTACACTCATTCTGATATGGGCTTTGACGCTGACTCATGCGCAGTCCTTAACGCTATTGGTAAACAATCGCCTGATATCAATCAAGGTGTAGATCGCGAAAGCTTAGAAGAGCAAGGTGCTGGCGACCAAGGGCTAATGTTTGGTTATGCTAGCGACGAAACTGACGTGCTAATGCCTGCACCAATTACGTATTCTCACCGCCTTGTTCAAAAGCAAGCTGAGGTTCGAAAAACTGGCAAAGTAGACTTTTTACGTCCAGACGCGAAAAGCCAAATTACGTTTAAATATGAAAACGACAAGCCGGTTGGTATCGACGCAGTAGTACTTTCAACACAGCACTGCGATTCAGTAAGCACTGAAACAGTACGCGAAGCGGTAATGGAAGAAATCATCAAGCCTGTGCTTCCAAGCGAATGGATTGATGCGAATACTCGTTTTCACATTAACCCAACTGGCCGTTTTGTTATCGGTGGTCCAATGGGCGACTGTGGCCTAACAGGTCGTAAGATCATTGTGGATACTTATGGCGGTATGGCACGTCATGGTGGCGGGGCTTTCTCAGGTAAAGATCCATCAAAAGTTGACCGCAGCGCGGCATATGCAGGCCGTTATGTTGCTAAGAATATCGTTGCAGCAGGTCTTGCTAAGCGCTGTGAAATTCAGGTGTCTTACGCTATTGGTGTAGCAGAGCCTACGTCAATTAGTATCGATACTTTCGGAACTGGCGTGGTAGATGAAAAAACACTTGTGGCACTAGTGCGTGAACACTTCGACCTACGTCCATATGGTCTAATTAAGATGCTTGACCTTGAACGCCCTATTTACCGTCCTACGGCAGCGTATGGTCATTTCGGTCGCGACGAGTTCCCATGGGAAGCCACCGATAAAGCTGCTGCGTTAAAAGCGTCAGTTTAAGAATTGAATACGCTGTAAAAAAGCTGCCTAATGGCAGCTTTTTTTGTTTTATAGCACCACAATGGCAGCCAACACTCACCGTACATCAATAAATCCAACGAAATTTGTTAAGTTTTTTTCCACTATCGATCTTTTAGGACTATGCTTTAAAAGGACACAGTTTTTTGTAGCAGGCATTCGTCACGCATTACACGTTATTCAAATAATAAAACCACTTTGCACTTACAGTAAGTGGGAAATCGAAACAGGGATGGTTGAAGCGAAAGAAACACACTAAACACTAGGGCTGCAATAATGAGAACGAGCATTCCTTTTAGCTTAATACTTATTTTCGCTGTACTTCTTTCTCCGAAAGCGGTTTTCGCTGACGGCGACATTACTTTTGCAAGTGGCTCTTGGTTTACAACACACAACAACCCTATTCAGTTTAAAAGTAAAAAGATTTCCAATTGGCACTTACAAAGCCGCTATAGACTGCACTCTACAACTGAAACCCATTATTACGACAATAGCTTCACCTACCCTGCGGGCTCTCAAGGCTACATTAGCGCTAGCCGACAATTCGATACATCACTTCCTCAAAAAGTGTATGCCACTTACAACGCAAACATCACCGCGTATCAACATTATGCAGAGTGGTTATACATTCCTGATGATGTAGGCACCTTTACGCGTTTAGGTTGGCTTTTAGGTAACAGTAACGGCTTAAATATGGCGGTAGAGCTAGAGCACAGGCAGATTGGAGAGGAAGAAAATATGGCATTATCGCTTGGAGTACACTATTTATTCTGATGGGATTTATTCTAGTGAAAGAGCACTACAAGCCCATAGTTTGCGCATAGGTTTGTTGAATAACCAACGCGTCTGCACTAGCTCGATGACGTTTTACACCTAATTTTGCTAGCTGCTGTGCTTTAACTTCGTGCCACACATTCATCTGCCCTTCCGACAAAATATATTCTAGGGCTCGGCAGGTAAAGGTCATTTCTACCTGTGCAGCTGCGAAAAGCTTTATTAACCATGGATTGTCTACCACCCACCCGTCGCTGTATACCAAAGTATTACCTAAAAACGCATTCAGTTCATTACACACGCTGATGGGCTCTGCCCCCCGAGCATGCAGCATTGCACGAGTAATTCCGTGGAGCACCTGTGCGTTCTTGTCCCAATGCATCCAAGAATCAAACGGCCTTATTAGCTTGCACCATTTTGCACCATCATAGCGCACAATGCCTATTTCTATCGGGTAGCTTTGTGCGCCAAACCCACTGGCTTCAACATCAATGATCGTTGGCAAGGTTTTTTGTTGCACCCTAACTCCAAGAGATAACTTATGTTCACAAACAGTAATAACGGTGGTCATGGACTACAGAGTTAACACTTCATAGGTAACTGTGTACCGCACATTTCACGCCATCTTCTACTGCTGACATACTCTTACCGTATGCATAGTTTATACTTAAGTATGAGAGAATCGTGCCAGTTCGGCCTTGCACAACTAATTATTGTTATCGCATGATAGGACAAAGGAGCTTGGCGCTATACTAAAGGAGTACGTAGGTAAACTAACAGAAATGCGTCAATGCTATACACTTACAGTGTTGTGTTATGGATAGCGGTTACTATGCGATTACGAATTTGTGTTTTATTGCTCTTTACGCTTTGTACAAGCCATAGCGTTTATTGTGCTCAACCTCCGCTTGTTATTGGTGTTGATGCTGACTTATCAGCGGTAGCCGTAGATGGCGGTGTAGCTATTTCTCGTGGAGTAGAACTTGCAGTTGAAGAAATAAATGCACAAGGAGGCGTGTTAGGCCGCCCGCTTAAACTGGTTACAAAAGACCACAGAGGCAACCCCGCAAGAGGTATACACAACTTAAAGCAATATAGCGAAAATCCTGACCTACTAGCAGTCGTAGGTGGCGTCCATACGCCAGTACTGTTAGCTGAAATAGACATAATTCACGAAAAAAACCTGCTAATGCTAGTGCCTTGGGCAGCAGGTACACCAATAGTAGACAACAACCATAACCCCAACAATGTATTTAGAGTATCGGTTCGAGACTCTGAAGCCGCAACCGTTTTAGTGGGTTATGCGAAAAAACGTGCCATAAAGCGTGTTGCATTAGTCTTAGAGCGAACTGGATGGGGGCGTTCAAATTTAGCCTCATTAACTGAATCAGTCTCGCAACAGGGCATAACAATTTCGTCAGTACATTGGATAAACTGGCAACAAACCGATTTTTCAGAAGACATTTCTTCCATAAAAGATGAAAGCGTTGATGCAATAATATTAGTCACTAACGTACCTGAAGGCGCAGTTGTCATGAATGAACTCGCAGCCCAGGGGATGACATCGACACCGGTTGTTTCACATTGGGGTATAGCATCGGGTGAATTTACCTCTCTTCTAGATAAGCCAATTGGTGAATTCGACATTTCAGTGCTTCAGACATTTCATTTTAATCATCAAAAAAACGAGAATGCTAAACAGTTACTGGCGTCGTATCAAAATAGGTATGGTGTAAACGACCCGCTTACTTTCAAGGGTGTGACGGGTTTAGCGCACGCATACGACCTTACTCATATGGTTGCGCAAGCGGCCAATGATGCAAATAGCGTTCAAGTAAGTGCAGTTCGCGAAAAATTAGAAACAATGGCCACTTTCGAGGGAGCTGTGAAACAATATTCTCCACCGTTTACAAAAGAAAGGCACGATGCGTTGTGGTCAAATGACTATTTTATGACTAAATTCAATGATAAAGGTCAATTGGTCACTACGGACGACCGTTAATGCAAAAAACGCCTCCAAGACTTAGGAAGCTATTACTTACAAATATGTTGCCGCGACTCATTGCGTTGGTCGTGGTGCTTTCTGTCACCTTGTTTGCAGCGGCGTTTCATTTTGTATCTCAGCAAACGCAAATTTTGCAACAGCAGTCAGTTGAAGACTTACAGCAAGACCTAAGCTATATAGTGGATGACACCACCCGCCAGTTAGCTGACCTTGCTGCCAACGATATCATCATTAATTCGCTAGTTGATATGGAACAACGCGGAAACTATTTACCCATGTTTTTCCGCTCACTTAACCTTACCCAAGCCCCTCACGTTGAATTTGCCTTATTCGATTTTGCGGGAAACCAAATCATTGACAAAAACTGGCAAGCCGAGCTGCCCGATAATTTAGAAAAAACATGGCGACAACTTACGTTAGGCGAGTCAGCAACGTTTTCATCTGTATCTAAACACGGTGTATTAATCAGTGTACCTGTATTACTTGGCGGTGTGGCTGAAGGTGCATTAGTGATGTATGTAGATAGCCTGCAATCGTTGCTAACTTCTTATCCTCGACTCACCAATCAGCTTGTTTCAGACTCACAAGGCCTTGTACTTTTCAGTAGTCAGCCAACGCTGATTGCCCCTAACACGTTATTGTCTGACTTCAATGATTCTGGTTACTCATTTGAAAGTGTGCCATGGCAAAACCTAACGCTATACAGTATTGAGCCAACCTTCGCAGCGTATAAAAGCGTTGCTTGGATTGGTGTTGTACTTGCCGTTATGATTATCGGCTTTGTGTTAATTATTTTGCACATGGTAAAAAAGACAGGCGCGCTGGCGGAAAATACACTGTCTAACTTATATAACGATATTAAACACAAAACCCGCGACGGTCAGCGTGCACTGCCTTTATCAGCTAGCGAAGAAGCACAAGAGCTGGCAGATATAAGAAACGCTTTTGACAAGCTTATGCATGAGCTCGCGGAAGCCTCGCTATCAAATGAACAATTTTCGAATGTTTTAGAATCGATGGGCGATATGCTGTTGGTAGTAGACAAGAACAATGCTGTCTTACTGTCGAACAAACGCTTCGATCAGTTTTGTGAAGATCAATATGGCGAGATGTCAGATATCGCTAGATTTATCGTTCAACGCTTATCTGAAGATACCTCTAACGAGCTTACCCACTTTTCTTTAGCCACGGGTAAAGATAGATTTATTCGCTGGACAAAGGCTTCGCTAAACGACTCATTTGGCGACAAACGTGGCACTATGTATATCGGAAGTGATGAGACAGAGCGGCGCTCACTTGAAAGCAACGTGCAAATACTGACACACGCGATGGATGAGGCTACGGTTTCCATTATCATTTCAGATATAACCCGAGTGGGTCAGCCAGTAATATACGTGAATAGTGCGTTTGAAGCGCTTACCGGCTACATCCGTGAAGAAATAATTGGGCATAACTGCAGAGCAATGCAGGGCAATTCAACAGACACTAAGTCGATAGATAAAGTAAGGCAAGCCATAGCTCGGCGCGAGCCCATAGACATAACACTACTAAACTACCGTAAAGACGGTAGTGAATTTTACAACAGATTAAACCTAACACCGGTTAAAACAAACGGCGAAGTGACTCACTACATAGGGTTCCAACAAGATGTCACACAACAGCGCCTTACCGAACAATATTTGCAGGACGCGCGAGAAAAAGCAGAAGAGTCTGCAAGGTTAAAATCTAGTTTTCTTGCTAGCATGAGCCATGAGATACGCACACCTATTCATGGTATTTCAGGCGTGCTGCAATTGTTAGCAGCATCGAAATTAGACGACGATCAGCGGCACTATTTATCGCTCGCAAAATTCAGTATTCAAGGCCTGCTTCATATCGTAAACGACATTTTAGACTTTTCTAAAATTGAAGCGGGTCAACTCCAAATTGAAAATGCACCGTTTGATATCGCAAAGTCTTTGCACGCCATAGAAAACCAATTTGCACTGTTGTGCGATGACAAAGGCTTAACCCTTCAATTTAATAACGAACTTAACAATACCAATGTTGTGTTAGGTGACGAAGTTCGCTTTGGGCAAATTCTTTCTAACCTTATCGGGAACGCCATTAAGTTTACCGACAGCGGCTCAATTGAAGTACACACCAAGTTAGAAAAGCAGCACAATAATGATATTCAAATTCACTGCAAGGTTATTGATACCGGTATTGGTATTGCTGAAGATAAACAGTCGACTATTTTTGATGTATTCACCCAAGAAGATTTATCTACTACGCGCGAATTCGGTGGTACTGGACTTGGTTTATCAATTTCAAAACAACTATGTGAATTAATGGGTGGCAGCATTTCACTTGAAAGTAAAAAAGGTGAAGGCAGTACATTTTATTTCACGGTAAATATGGAATATACCGAAGAAGCATTGATAGCCCCTATTTTATTAAGCGAGCAAAAACAAAGTAGCGAGACTAAAAAGCTGAAAATTTTGGTTGTCGAAGATAATGATATTAACCAAATTATTGTTAAACAGCATTTGTCGCAACATACCACACTGAGTGCAAAGTCAGGTGTGGAAGCACTAGAAGCGCTTAATAAAATGAAAGTTACATTTGATGTAATTTTAATGGATTGCCAAATGCCTCAAATGGACGGTTTTGAAGCCACCAAACGCATAAGAAAAGGGGAAGCCGGCGACAGGTACGTTGATGTACCTATCATTGCACTTACCGCAAATGCCATGAAAGGTGACAAAGAACGATGTGTTGATGCCGGAATGAATGATTATTTAAGTAAGCCCTTCGAGGTAGAAGACTTGCTTAAAAAGGTGGAATATTGGGCAAAGAACAAAATGTCCACCGAGCCCCATTTATAAGTTGTACTGATGTAGTGTATTTATGAACAAACGAGCGTTGTTATTATTGTGCGTATTAAGTCTTTTGCCCATAACGGGTAATTGCACAGACACTGTCCTTAAATACAACTTAGGTACCTCTGGCAGTTCGGTTCCTTATGAAAACGCTGTAGACGAAAATCGTGCCGGTATTTTAGTTGAAATTTTACCGCTAATTATGCAGCGCGCGGGTATTAAAACCGAAAAGGTTATGCTTTCAACTAAGCGCGCTATGATTGCGTTTAATACAGGTAAGCTAGACTTCGACTTTTTTAGCCAAAGTTGGCTACCGCCAGATGCTCCTGTTGGAAACTTTTCTTTTTCTGACGCCATATTAACAGTGAAAGAGTATTTCATTACTTTACCCGAAAACCAAGAAAAGTACGCCGACGTCAGTACTATTTACGGCAACCCTGTAGGTACGATTTCAGGATATGTTTACTTTGATGAAGACCAATTCGATCGCCTCGACTTTGATTCTGAAAGCTCGCTTTTACTCGCATTAGGCAGAAAAAGGATTGATGTAATGATTATGGAAGAAGCCTCTTCACGATACTGGTCATCTAAATATGGCATTGAGATAGCCATTGGCCCTATACACACGCAAGGTGAACTAGCATTGCGTGTGCATAATCGCCACAAAGATAAACTTCCTCGAATCAATGAAGCCATTGCTCATTTGAAAGCTACAGGACAAATTCAGGCAATACTAAAAAAATACAGCGACTTCTCGTTGTAATGTTCTGACGTCTAAACTTAGTTGTTACTGAATGGCCTAGCTAGCGGCCAGCGCACTGTTTGAATGAACAAACATACACACACAAAGAACATACCAAGCCAACCAATAAGCTTAAATGTTTCACCTATTAGCAATATCGCAAACAGCGTAGCCACTAGAGGTTCAATTAATGTTATTAGCGTAGCCCTGCTCGCCTCTACTGTTTTAAGGCCGTAGCCAAACAGCATATAGCCTAAAAACATAGGAATAATGGCCATATATACTGAAACCGCCGCATTCATTGGGGATGTAAACAACTGGTCGCCAGTAAAAAAAAGAGACGGCAATAGCAGTAAAGAGGCAGCACCAAAAAGTGAAGCCATGGCAGACTTGGAATTAACGCCATTGTTAATAAAGTATTTTGCTGCAAACGAGTAGCCCGCATACGTAAGTCCTGCGATTAACCCCAGCACAATTCCCCACACTCTTTCATTTTTGTAAGACGTTATACTAGAAAAAGCTATATTTGTTGAAGCCACACTAGGCGCTGAATTTAATAATTCACTTTTTCCCATGGATAAGAACACCACACCTGTTGCGCCAAAACAAAAGCTAATTACCCATGTCTTAGATACTGGCTTTTTCACAATGACAAACTCCAACACAGCAGCAAACAACGGCGCACTAGCAATTGACACTACGGTACCTATGGCAACACCCGAGAGCCGCATTGATGAGTAAAAGGCAAGTGGATAGATGCTCACGCACAGCGCACCAAGCAGAAAAACGATGGGGTTGCGCTTTAATAAATGAAGGTCGCGCATAAGCTGCTTGTAGGCAAACACACACAACAACACTCCTGCAGTGCCCATGGCGAACGCACCAATGGCTAAAGGGCTAATACTGGGCACAAATTGCGCGGCAGTGCCAGTAGAACCCCATAAGAAACTAGCAACAACAATAGCTAGCGCGCCAAGCTGTGGAATGTTATGCGTCTTGGCATTAGCTTTGATTAAAAAGGGGGAATGTTTGTGGATAGGTGTTTTATTCATACAGTAAATTCTTTATTCAGGCGCTTCACTGCTGCTGCGCTGTTTGTATTTTCCGACTATACAAGATGAGCGCGCAATGCACTTAACACCTAAGACGTCATTCTTTGCAGATTAGGCGAAGTTAAACTTAAAAGTATTTATTAGTACATTCCTTTCTCACTGCCTCCACAATTGAGCTTGGTGAAAAGAATGATTTAGCGTTGATTAAGTTAAATACACCGGTTACCAGTGTTTTACCCGCTAGGCTTTATCGTGAACGTGATGAGCTTAGTAAAACGGTTTGGTTTATTGGTAGCGGCGGCACAGGAACTGGTTTAACTGGAGAAACCGTTGGTTACAAGGAAAACAATGGCACCTTGAGAAAAGCACAAAACAAGGTTGATAAAGTTACGAAGTCAGATTTGCGGTTTATATTTGATAAAGGCGAGAAAGGCGTTGAGCTTGAGGGCGTTTCTGGCAACGGTGACAGTGGCGGACCTGCTTTTATTTTTCAAGATGATGAGTTTTACCTTCTTGGCGTAAGCTCAAGAGCAGACTCTTGGTTTAAAGACGTTGCCGAATATGGCGTGAAAGAGCTTTATACTAGGGTATCGGTGCACGCAGGCTGGGTTGATAGTGTAATAGCCGCTAACGAAACTCAGCGGGCTAAAATTAGCTCATTGGAGTCCTTTCTACAGCCAGGGATGACGCCGGAAAAAATGCCACAAATTTGTGCATCTATTGGTTTTATGCCCAACAGCACTTTGTAACCACAGACCTAACACACTGCTAAAATAATTATGATACAAAAAGTATTGATTTCATTATAAGCGACTACCTGCGGAGAGTTTTTCTACAGTTTGCATAATGGCTTGACCCATATCATCCAAACTTAATACACGCTTCGCAGCGCCTTTTTCAATGGCCACTTTCGGCATACCAAACACAATGCAACTCGCTTCATCTTGACAAAATGTCTCACATCCAGCGTTAAACAATTCCAGAAGTCCATTTGCACCGTCACTTCCCATTCCTGTTAATAAAACACCTATCGCATTGCTACCAGCGCTTTTACAAAGTGAGTTGAACAACACGTCAACAGAGGGTTTGTGACCCGATACACGGGGGCCATCACTAAGTCTGATGCGATAGTCAGCTCCACTCCTTTCAATTTCCATGTGCTTATCGCCCGGTGCCAAGTAAGCCTGACCGGGAAGTAAACGCTCGCCTCCTTTCGCTTCCTTTACCTGCATTTGACATACAGAGTCTAATCGCCGCGCATAAGTAGAGGTGAAGCCTGCTGGCATATGCTGAGTAATTACTGTTGCAGGAGCATTTGCGGGGAATGTTTGTAATACCTCTTTTATAGCTTCGGTGCCGCCTGTCGAGGCACCGATTGCGATAAGTTTTTCCGTACCTGAATAACTAACCTTATTAACCGATGAGACTTTAGCAGGTTTCGCTTTCTTTACTCTAGAACGGGCCGCCGTTCGAATTTTATCAACGATTAATTCGTGATATTCCGCCATACCTTGTGCTACACCAATTTTAGGCTTGGCAACAAAATCAATCGCACCTAACTCCAGTGAGCGTAAGGTCGCTTCTGCCCCTTTTTCTGTCAGAGTAGAAATCATTACTACTGGCGTTGGCTTGGCATTCATAAGTACTTCGAGAAAACGCAAGCCATCCACTTTCGGCATCTCAATATCTAGCGTTATGACATCGGGAGACTTCTCAAGCACCAGCTTTTTGGCCACAAACGCATCTGGTGCTGCACCAACCAGCGTCATATCTGACTCACTTTTAATGATTTCGCTCAGTATTTGGCGGATAAGCGCTGAGTCATCTACTACCAACACTTTTATTGTCATGACTACTCCTCAAATAAATCGATACTGCCGCTTGGCGCTTGATTTGATAATTCCCATCGATGCTGGCTTTCACGTTCAATAATCGTCGCATTATTAAGCTCGTAAATGCGCTTCATTAGCACATTACCGTTCCTTGGAAAGAAGTACACTTTTCGAGCATAAATATCACACAAGTCACTCGCAACGATTGGTATTCCCTCAATTTCAAGAAACTGCATCACAAATTCTGCATTGAACTTCCCCACATCGTTTTGCACAAAGGTAGGTACAACCTTCCCCCCGCCAAATACTTTTGCATTTAGCCGTTCTTTTTTTGCCCCCAGTTTAACTAGCTCATTGATAAGAATTTCCATGGCATGGACGCCATACTTGGCCGCCATCCCTTGAACTTGTTCAAATTCACCCGCCAATTTATTCACTGTGGGCAGCATAAAGTGATTCATCCCACCCACTCCCGCATGAGGGTCGAA
The DNA here is from genome assembly GCF_036864375.1 of Alteromonas sp. S167. NCBI lineage: Bacteria > Pseudomonadati > Pseudomonadota > Gammaproteobacteria > Alteromonadales > Alteromonadaceae > Alteromonas > Alteromonas sp. S167. Next base: position 30,787 of record NZ_JAZETR010000001.1, on the reverse strand, counting down.
CAAACATGCGGCGACACAAGAGCCTAGTACCGTAACTAACATTTTGTCCTGAGACGTCGCAAAATACTGCCCAGGTAACAGTTTTACCGCTTCCCTAGAAAACCGCTTGTCATAATAATTTATGGGTAATTCAAAATTAGGGGTCGCCACAGTATCTCCTAGTCAACAGGACGATAAATAGTTTTCCCCACCGGTCTCACTAAATTTGTGTACATATTAAAGTTCTCAGAATGTCCGGCCATATATAACCCCGCAGGCTTTAGCATACCGATCATTTTCTTGAGCACTTTAAGCTGTGTGGGTTTATCAAAATAAATCATTACATTTCGACAAAATATAACGTCCAAAGGACCATTGATATCCCACTTGGCATCGGTAAGGTTCAGCTTTTTGAACTGCACCATATTTCGAAGCTCGTCGACCACTTTTACCTTTCCTTCGTTAGCACCTTTGCCTTTATGAAAGAACTGTTTCTGTCGGTATTGAGGTATTTTCGCTATCGAGGCTAAGGGGTAAACACCGGCTTTGGCCTTTGATAGCACTTTGCTATCTATGTCTGAGGCAATGATCTTGACCGGAGTTTTAAAGCTGCCGAAAGCCTCAGCCACTACCATCGCAATTGAATAGGGTTCCTCACCAGTAGAGCTGGCAGCGCACCATATATTGGTAACGTTATGCTGGCGTAAATAATCTGCCAGCGCAGTAAAGTGATGTGGCTCTCTAAAGAAGGAGGTTAAGTTCGTGGTTAGCGCATTAATAAATTGCTCTAATTCCGATTCAGATTTGTTAACTAAAGTAAGATACTCATTGAAGCTACGTAAATTACTAGCCCTTATTCTTCGCGCCAACCTGCTGTAGACCATTGCCTCTTTTGCATCAGATAAATTTATTCCTGCTTTTTTGAACAACATTTGCTGCACGTTTTTGAAGTCCGCCTTCTCAAAGGCGAACTCCCTTGTGCTTTCTCGTGTTGAAACCGTCGCAGTCATTAGAATGACTCCCACTCAGCATCGTCAGGCATAGCGGGGGTTAATACCTTTGTATCTGGTACTCGTTGCATTGTTGCTGCAGGTGCGCGCTGTGTTTGACGAAAGTCATTATGTGAAAGAGCTGCTACATGCTGCTGGTCTCTGTTTAGCCCCTTACCTACTTCAAAAACAGAAACCCTTTCATTTAGCTGTAATGATTGCTGTTTAAGGCTATCAGCTGCAGCTGCAGCCTCTTCTACCAGTGCGGCATTTTGCTGGGTCATTTCATCCATTTGAACTACGGCTTTACTAACTTCTTCGATACCAGAGGCTTGCTCGGCGGACGCCGCTGCGATTTCAGACATTATGTCATTGACTCGTTTAATTGACGTTACAACCTCGGCCATCGTTTCACCAGATTTCACCACTAGTTCGTTGCCGCTCGCGATTTTATTAACTGAGTCAGAAATAAGCTCTTTAATGTCTTTCGCAGCTTCGGCAGAGCGCTGAGCTAGGTTACGAACTTCAGAGGCAACTACTGCGAATCCTCGCCCTTGCTCACCAGCGCGTGCTGCTTCTACTGCGGCGTTTAACGCGAGTATATTGGTTTGAAAAGCAATGCCATCAATTACACCGATAATGTCTGATATTTCTTGAGCAGAGTCATTTATCTGTGTCATGGTATCCACAACTTCACTGATAACCTCACCACCTTGAGAAGCGATTTGACTTGCTTGCGCTGCAAGACCGTTGGCTTGCTCGGCATTCTCAGCGTTGAGCTTGACGGTTCCGGTTAGCTCTTCCATGCTCGACGCTGTTTCTTCAAGACTTGACGCTTGTTGCTCTGTACGGCTTGATAAGTCGGCGTTACCAGTCGCAATCTCGCCCGATGCAACGTTGATGGTTTCTACCGCTTCATTAATGCTGGTGATTGTACTGCACATTTCGTTAATAAATTGGTTTATTGCTTCGCCTAAGACAGCAAAATCTCCGTCTAATGCATGGTCGATATTAACGGTAAGATCGCCCTCTGTAAGCTTGGTCATTACATGCTTGATTTCCTCTACTGCTTGAGTTCGGCCTGTGATGTCAGTAGCAAATTTAACTACGCGGAAGGGCTTACCGTTGTGATCTAAAATTGGGTTATAAGTAGCTTGGATGAAAATTTCTTTGCCGTTTTTGCCCACTCTGCGGTACTCACCAGAAGAGTAGGTGCCGCTGCGTAATGCATCCCAAAAGGCAGCATACTCAGGGCTTGCGCGGTGAGCTGGGTCGACAAACATACTGTGATGCTTACCTTTAATTTCTTCTAAGGTGTAACCTACTGTATTTAGGAAATTTTCATTGGCATCTTGAATAATGCCGTCCATGTTAAATTCTATGACCGCTTGTGACTTACCAATGGCGGCTAACTGCCCTTTAAAATAAGCATTTTTAACCTTTTGTTCAGTAATGTTACTGGCGTATTTCACCACTTTTATAACATTACCACTCATATCTAAAATGGGGTTGTAGGTTGCCTGGATCCATACGTCAGACCCATCTTTGGCAATACGATGAAACTCCCCTGAATAGAATTGCCCTTCACCTAGCTTTTTCCAAAACGTTCGGTATTCTTCAGATTCACGCTCTTGTTTGGTAACAAAAATGCGGTGATGTTTACCCTGAATCTCGTCTAGTGCATAGCCCACTGTGGCTAAAAAGTTATCGTTAGCGGTCACGATATTGCCGTTAGGGTCGAACTCGATGACGGCTTGCGACTTACTGATAGCGTCTATCTGCCCCGTATTGAATGCATTTTGCAGTTTTTGTTCAGTGACATCGGATGCGTACTTCACCACTTTCTGGGGCTGACCGAACTCGTCAAAAATAGGGTTGTAAGACGCCTGGATCCAAAGCTCGCTACCGTCTTTTTTTACTCGCTTAAACTCGCCTGACTTAAACTCACCTTTTTTCAAGTCGCGCCAAAATGCCGAATATTCAGGGCTCATTTTGTAATTGGGCTCAACAAACATACTATGATGTTGACCTTGGATTTCACTTAAGTCATAGCCTGTAGTAGCACAAAAGTTTTCGTTAGCGTGTTGAATCACTCCATCTAAGTCAAACTCGATGACAGCTAACGATTTATCGATGGCGTTAATCTGACCTTCATAATCTGCGTTCTTACGCTTTTGCGATGTGATGTCGGTAGCAAATTTAACAACGCGTACAATCTTGCCTAATTTGTCATAGATAGGATTGTAAGAGGCTTGGATCCAAATTTTGTCACCATTTTTTGCTACGCGGCAGTACTCTCCGCTGCTGCGTTCACCATTTCTCAGCCCTTCCCAAAACTGATTGTATTCGTCAGACACGCCATAATCTGGCAGTACAAACAATCGATGATGCTTACCGACAATGTCCTCTTTTGAATAACCTGTTACTTTGAGAAAGTTATCGTTAGCATCTTCAACAATGCCATCTGGAGTAAACGAGATTATGGCTTGGCAACGGTCGAGCCCCTCCAGTAAGCCAGATTTATGCTGCAATTCTTGGTCGTTTATCCATTCCACCATAGTGCCAAGTTTTTCGCCCTCAACACTTTTAATTGTGGTGAGCCTTAATGTAAACAACAGGTTGTCGACCGGCAGTAAAAAGGTGTCGCTACTATTACAGGTGCTATACCGCTGGCTTAATTCTCTACTACTAGCAAAAAAGCCTGCAATTGAGGTGCCGGTCAATTCTTCAAAATTAAGATTGGGAAGCGCGCTAGAAAACTGTTCGCTGTGCTCTTGCGCTAGCTGTCTAAATGCTTTATTGGCAAAGGTTATCGTTCCCGATGCGTCCACTAGCATCAAACACGCCGTACTCTCGCTCAGCGCCTGCTCTTGAAAACGAGAAAGGCTTTGAGCAGCCACCAACTCTTCATTATGAAATATATTAAAAACACCCATAGCATCACCTATCATATTTGTAGCGCTAGTTGTTTGAAGCGCTGAATAAACCCGCAACTTATAAAAAAGGCGAATTCCCTTTTGAAGAATTCGCCTTTAGTTAACTAGAAAGACTCCCACTCATCATTGTTCGGTACTTTAGGAGCTAGCTTTTTATTTGTATTTAACATGGCCACTGGAGCCACTTTTTTTTCTTTCACCACATGATGCTCTTTTTGAGGGAGCGCCTCAGTGATAGTTGCTCTGTCGCCGATATTAAAGCTCGACACACGTTCAGTCAGATTCCCGGCCTGCTGTTGTAAGCTTTCAGCCGCCGCTGCTGCTTCTTCTACCAGTGCTGCATTTTGCTGTGTCATTTCATCCATCTGCACCACCGCTTTGCTCACTTCTTCAATACCTGAAGCTTGTTCCGAACTCGCGGCAGCAATTTCCGACATGATGTCATTAACTCGTTTAATAGACGTCACCACCTCTTCCATAGTCTCGCCAGACTGATTGACAAGTTTATTGCCCCCGTCAATTTTGCTTACCGAGTCTGATATAAGCTCTTTTATCTCTTTTGCCGCTTCAGCAGAGCGCTGGGCTAAGCTTCTTACTTCTGACGCCACCACCGCAAAGCCACGGCCCTGCTCGCCTGCTCTAGCTGCCTCAACAGCGGCATTCAAGGCTAGTATATTGGTTTGGAATGCAATGCCGTCGATCACACCGATAATGTCTGAGATCTCTTGAGCTGACTCGTTGATTGAAGACATGGTGTCAACCACCTGGCGGATGAGCTCACCGCCGCGCGACGCGATTTCACAACTTTGCGATGCTAAACTGTTAGCTTGTTCCGCGTTTTCAGCGTTAAGTTTTACCGTACCGGTAAGCTCTTCCATACTCGACGCTGTTTCTTCAAGGCTTGATGCCTGCTGTTCAGTGCGACTTGAAAGGTCAGAGTTTCCTGTAGCTATTTCAGATGAAGCAGTATTAATGGTCTCTACCGCTTGGTAGATGGAGCCAATAGTGCCAGACATCTCGCCGACGAACTGATTTATAGCATCGCCCAATACTTGGAATTCGCCTTCAAATTGTTCATCAAGTTCAGCAGTTAAGTCACCACCAGATAAGCGGGTCATCACATCACTGATAGAACCGATAATACGGCGCATATCGTCAATAAAGCGGTTGATTGACGTGCCGAGCTCTTTAAACTCGCCGTCGAATTCATGCTCGATGCGGCAGTCCAAATTCCCTTGAACCAATTCATTCATTGCCGTTTTGATATCGCTTATAGCTTGCTTCCTACCCGTGATATCAATGGCATATTTCACTACGCGATGGGTTCTGCCGTTTTGATCCAAAATAGGGTTATATGATGCTTGGATCCAAATTTCCTTACCACCTTTGCCCACGCGCTTAAACTCATCAGTAAACAGTACGCCTTGACGTAGCTGCTCCCAAAACTGGCTATATTCAACGCTACGCTTGTATTCATCTTCAACGAACATGCTGTGATGTTTGCCAACAATTTCGTCTAAGCTGTAGCCAACCGTGTTGGTGAAGTTTTCGTTGGCGTTAAGAATTTTTCCGTCAAGGTCAAATTCAATAACCGCCTGAGCTTTATTTATTGCTTCAATTTGCCCTTCGAAATAAGCGTTACGTAATTTAGATGCAGTAATGTCAGTGGCAAACTTCACTACGCGAATAACCTTGCCATCACCATCAAATACCGGGTTGTAGGTCGCTTGAATCCAAACCTCTTTACCCATTTTGTCCAAACGGCAAAATTCTCCATTTTGCGCCTTACCCGCTTTGAGATCGCGCCAAAATTGTGCGTATTCCTCCGTGCGAATGTACTGGTTATCACAGAACATTTTATGATGATTGCCTACAATTTCGTTAAGGCTATAGCCAAGCGCATTTAGGAAGTTGTCGTTTGCGTTTTGGATTACACCGTCTGCATTAAACTCGATCACCGCTTGAGCGTCGTTTAATACATTAAGCATGGTACTTTTGATAAGTAGCTCAGACTGATCAACCCATTCAACCATAGTGCCTATGTTTTGATTGTCTTGGTCGAAAAAAGGCGTTAGCGTGAGCTTAAAGTTCAAGTCGCCTATGCTTATTGTAGAAGTCATTGTCGATTTTAGTTCAGCTAAGATATTGCGCTGATGTGACGGATTACGATGAAATTGGTCGATGTTCTGACCTTCCAAATTATCAGCAGAAAAACTGGGAAGAACAGCCTGAAGTTTTTTTTCATTTTCTTTAAGCAGTGTTTTTACCGACTGATTGGCGTAAATAATATTTCTTTCTGCATCAGCCATCATGATGCAACATGTTGTTGCATCAAGCGCCTGTTTGTTTCTCAATGCTTGATTTACGTCCGTTGCCTTCGTGAAGTCCTCTAACCACGTCATGATTCCCATTGTCTTCAGCCCTCAACCACTTGTGTTTTTGTTTCAACTAAGCCCAACTCGTTACTAGTAATTAAGCTCTCAATATTCACTAGAATCACCATGTGCTCTTCGACATCTGCTAACCCGTGAAGGTATTTACTATCAAACGCCACACCGAACTCTGGTGGTGGCAACATGTCTTCTTCGGATAGGCGAATTACGTCAGACACCCCGTCAACGACAATGCCAACGATACGATCGTGAACGTTTAGCATGATGACGATAGTAAAGTCGTTGTAGGTGGCTTCGCCCACGTTGAACTTAATGCGCAGATCCACGATGGGCACAATGTCGCCACGCAAATTAATCACACCTTTAATAAAGCTTGGTGCGTTAGCTATCTTGGTGACTTGCTCATAGCCGCGAATTTCTTTCACCGTCGTGATATCTAGGGCGTAGTGTTCATTGCCCAACACGAAACTTAAAAACTCACTCTCTTTCGACGCACTTACGGCTTGCTGTAGGGCTGCTTCGCTCATAGTGAAACCTCTTCATTCGGAATAGTGGTACAATTTGCCGCTACCGAGTCGGCATCTAAAATCATGGCGACCTTGCCATCCCCCATAATGGTGGCGCCTGCAATCCCTGCGACCTTTTTGTAGTGTTGTTCTAAGCTTTTGATCACTACCTGCTGCTGACCTACTAAAGAGTCCACCAACACGCCGTAGCGCTTTTTACTGCTTTCCAGAAGCACCACTATGCCTTGAGTTGGTTCAGTAATGCCGTCATCAACTTGCATAAGTTGAGTAAGCGACACTAAAGGCCAATATTGATCTCTAATCCAAAGCACTTTGTCATTGCCAAGTGTTTTTACTTGAGAAGCGGTAGGCTGAAAGGATTCGATAACATTAAGCAGCGGAATAACAAAAATTTGGTCACCCACCGAGACACACATGCCGTCTACAATGGCAAGCGTAAGGGGTAAGTGGATGTAAAAGGCTGAACCCTCTCCCTGTGACGATTCTATTTCGATGCGCCCGCCAATCGATTCTATGTTTCTGCGAACCACATCCATACCTACGCCACGGCCTGATACATCGGTAACCTCTGCTGCGGTAGAAAAACCCGCTTGGAATATAAGCTGCCAAATTTCACTGTCTGGCATGTCGGGCGTAACCGCCAACCCGTTTTGTGTGGCTTTCTCTAGAATACGAGCTTTGTTTAAGCCTGCCCCATCGTCAATAATGCCGATAATAATGCTGCTGCCTTTCTGCTCTGCACTTAAAATAACTGTACCGTTTTCAGACTTACCCGCTTCAAGGCGCTTTTCAGGGCTTTCGATACCGTGGTCAATACTGTTTCTAACTAAATGAGTAAGTGGATCGACTAATTTTTCGATAAGGCTCTTGTCAATTTCAGTGTTGCCACCTTGAATAACTAAGTCGACTTTCTTACCTAGCTTTGACGACAGGTCGCGCACTACTCGAGGGAAACGATTAAACGTCATATTCACCGGCAGCATACGCATGGACATCACCGACTCTTGAATTTCACGAGTATTGCGCTGCAGCTCATCGATAGCCAACTGAAGGCGTTCACCCACCTGCCCTTCAACTTCTTGACCCACGTTAGAAAGCATAGACTGTGTGATAACGAGCTCACCGACTAGGTTAACCATTGCATCAATTTTGGTTGTGTCTACGCGGATTGATGCGGCTTCTTTTGCTGCCGCCTTTGGCTGAGTTTTTACCGGTTTCACTATCGGCTGTTTAGGGGCTGCTGGCTGGGTGCTCTCTGTTTTTACGGGAAGGTTTTCTGGTTCGAAGAAACCGAAACCTTCATCGACCTTACTGGTGTCACGTTTTTTTTCTGCGTCACTTGTTGCCTTGGTAGGAGTCGCTTCGTCGTCGAAGAGCCCAAAACCTTCTATGTCGTCTGCGCTCTTTTCACTTTGCACTTGCGCTTCGGTCTCTTCTTCATCAAAGAAACCAAAACCCTCAATTTCGTTGGTTTCATCTTCTGCGTTTTGTTCGGGAGAGTCATGAGCACCTGCCACCACCTGCCCTGATGCATTCGCAAGCGTTTCTTCAAGTACTTTAATACTGGCATCTATTTGCTCTTGAGGCAGTTCGGTTTGCTCTTTATAAGCTGTTAGGGTGTCTTTAAGTACATCGAGAGTTTGCAGAAAAATATCGACAATATCAGACGTAACCTGAATTTCTTGGTTACGCGCTTTGTCGAGTAGGTTTTCCATGACATGGGTAAGGTTCATTAACGCATCGAAGCCGAAGATACCGCTGCCGCCTTTTATGGAATGCGCTGCCCTAAAGATACTGTTCAACTCTTCGGGGTCGGGAGCATCGACGTCCAAGGTCATGAGCAACTGCTCCATGTCTTGGAGGTGTTCATCACTCTCATCAAAAAACACACCGTGAAACTGGTTTACATCAATGGTCATGATTAACTCCCACTCGCCCAATTAAAACCAACGTTTAATTAACCCAAAACTCGCTTCATTACATCCAGCAGCTTATTTGGGTCAAAGGGTTTCACCATCCATCCGGTGGCTCCGGCGGCTTTTCCCTTTGCTTTCATGTCATCACCGGCTTCCGTTGTTAGCATAACTATTGGTGTAGAACGAAAGTTGGCCAGCCCTCGTAAAGACTTAATGAGCGTGAGGCCGTCCATGCGAGGCATGTTTTGATCGGTAAGTACAAAATCGAAACTAGCACTTTGGCACTTATCCAATGCATCTTGTCCATCTTGGGCAGTCGTTACATTGTAATTTGCTGACTTTAGCGTCATTTCAACCATTTGGCGTATAGACACAGAGTCATCAACAATCAGTATGCTTTTACTCATAATTCAACCACCTTTGTTTCATCAACGTTGCTTTTACATTGCTTTGAAAATAAATTTCTTGATGCTAAAAAAGCTCGACATCACCCGCGTCCATTGAAGTAGCAGATACCGGATTGTGGTCCGCTTGTCCTTTTTCAGTTAACGAGACTTGGTAATTCTTAAGGCTTTCTCTTACTTGGCTAGCGCCTTCAGTACTTAACAATGAAAGCTGCTCAACCACAAAATCGATTGTTTCGCGGGTGTAATTAAGATTTTGTCCGTTAATATCGCCAAATTGTAAACCTCGAATGGCCGCTGCAGTTGAGTCTGCCAACTGTTGCCTGATAGCTTCGAGTTCGCTTGCTCCCCGAATATCGGACTCTGCTTTTTTAATGATGCCTCTAAGCTGTTCGCTTATTTCATCTTTCGCGTTGACTACGTGAGAGATGTCCTGTGACGCAACAACTTCCGCTGTTTCCGTTAGTTTGTCGATAAGCGACTTAATATTTTCTATTTGGGTTTTTATCACATCGCTAAACTGCGTAGAGCGGGTTGATAGCGCACGCACTTCATCAGCAACAACTGCGAATCCTCGACCTGCCTCTCCAGCGCGAGCAGCCTCGATGGCAGCGTTCAGTGCCAAAAGGTTAGTTTGAGAAGAAATATCATCAATCCCGCTTAAAGCTTCGATAACAGTAGGCATTGCCTCTTGAATGGTTTGCACCTGGTTTTCCAAGGCTTGTGTAGACTTGGTCATTTCTTTTGTTGAATCAATAAACTGCGTAAGCGTAGCATCAGTGTCAGAAGCAAATGAACGCATTTTGTCGGCATAAGCACCGTCGCTGCTGTCGTCATCTTTCAGCAAATTATTAATGCTTATCTCTTGCTGACCTAACAAACCTTGGAGTGATATGAAGGACTCGCTCAGTGTAGAAACCGCATCGTTTTGCGTAGAAAAAACATCCATAATATTTGATGAAGTAACCGATAAAATATTATTTGCTTCAGCTACTGCAGACTCTACCGAGCCTTGGTCTTTCAAAGCCCCATTTGAAGATGGGTGGTTTTCAACGCTATGTTCGTTAACGTTAGTATCAACAGCGTTTTCACTAGACGCTTTTGATAAAGCAAACAGCAAAAACAGCACACAAACCGAACTGATAGCAAGACTGATCTGAGCAGTTGACGTGAAAGATAAGATCCAACTCACCAGCATAATAAAAAACGAAACAACGAATGCACTGCTCTTGCTGAACAAAAAATTATTAAAGCCTTTCGCTGTTAGTAATGACACAAGACCACCTTATCTGCCGCTATCGTATTAACGTCCAATTAACAACCAACTTCAGTATGGTCTAATTTTCACCTCCGACAATTATACTTTTGAATACATTAAGCACTTTGGTGACATTTGTGACACAAAGTTAATTTTTTACCAAAAAGGAAAGACATTTAATATTGTTCGCCAGTCTTTTTTCAGTATTTATATGGGATGTAGCTTTACGGAAAAATTCGATGCTTTTAGCGGTGATTTGCATTAATGATGACGTTATAGCAGCGGTAATGAAGCTACTTTCCAACGCTTCATTACCATCCATTTTGTGTGGTCTGAGTATATGGAGTTAGCTTTTAAGCGAGTATTTTATTTAAAAATAATAGGAAGGATGGAGTTGGCCGATAAGCCGGGTTCTGTCGTGGGCAACCATTCCTCTAGATCAGCAATCGCTCACTGATTCAAGCAACCTACCCGATCCCCATGCGGGCCACACGTTGAGGGATCCTATTTGGTCTTGCTCCGGGTGGAGTTTACCTTGCCACACTCTGTTACCAGAGGTGCGGTGCGCTCTTACCGCACCCTTTCACCCTTACCGGCATGTAAACATGCTTAGGCGGTATTCTCTCTGCTGCACTTGTCGTCGGCTCGCGCCGCCCAGACGTTATCTGGCACCCTGCCCTTTGGAGCCCGGACTTTCCTCCCCTTTCTTACGAAAGCGGCGATTGCCTGGCCAACTCCGCGGCGCATTCTACATGAAGTAGTTAGTAATAGCGACAAGCATAAACACCTGCAGTAACACGAGGGCAATCTAACGCATTGCCCTCACTCCATGTTTAAGGAATATGTGCCAGCGATGCCTTAATTTCCTCGGCAGTGGGCTTTAACTGCGCTTTCCCCTGCTTCTCTCTTCTACTTCCCAGTAAATAAAGCAAAGTAGAAGTGATATACAATGTTGATGTAGTACCTATAACCACCGCAAACACCATGGGTAAAGCAAAACTAGCCACGGCATCGCCTCCAAAAAGTGCCATAGGCAACAACGCCATCAACGTTGTAATAGAAGTAAACACGGTTCTGCTTAAGGTGTTATTCACAGCTTCGTTAATTATGTTGTATAAAGGAACGGTAGCATCTAACCGAATAAGCTCGCGAATGCGGTCAAGCACCACCACTTTATCGTTAATTGAATACCCGATAAGCGCAAGTAGTGCCGCCACTGCCGTTAAATTAAACTCGATGCCAGTTAGAGCAAAAAAACCAATGGTTTTAGTAAGGTCAAGTAATACAGTTATCAATGCAGCAGTTGCAAAGTGAGCTTCGAAACGCGCCCACAGATAAACAAGCATGCCCGCTCCTGCAATAAGCAAAGCCAATATAGATAGCTCGGCAAAACCACCACTGACTTTGGGGCCAACCATATCCACTTTGTCGAACGACACGGTAGCATCCGCCTCGCTAATTACCTGCTTAAGTTTTTGTGTGTACTGTTCACTATTTTGTTCGCCGCTCTTCTCGCTTTCAGTTTGATTAGACACAGCTGGCGCTCTTAACAAATAGTGGTTCGCTTCACCGTATTCTTGAATAGTAATCTGCTTAAAACCACCACGCTGTATTGCGGTGCGAAGCGCATCGGTATCAAGTTTTGGTGTGGTCAGCTCAATCATGGTTCCGCCAGTAAAATCGACGCCATAATTTAAGCCGGGTTTGGCAAACAGACCTAGTGACAGCAGTGTTATTAACACCGATGCGATTAACGCGATTTTACGAGGCGCTAAAAAGTTAATCCCAGACAGCTTGTCGCTTAACGCCAACAAGGGCGAAGAAAAGGTAAGCGGCTCCCTTTCAAAGGTTTTTTCCTTATTACGCGTTTGGTGCTTTTCAACAGTGAACAGCATCAACATTTTAGTTAACGCTACTGCGGTAAAGAGCGAAGACAAAAGCCCTAGCGCAATAGTAATAGCAAACCCTTTTACTGGGCCACTGCCAAACATAAACAGCAAACTTACTGCAATTAGCGTTGTGAAATTTGAATCGACAATTGTGGCAAAAGCCTTATCGAAACCTATGTGAATAGCGCTTTTTGCAGGCCTACCTTTGTTACTTTCTTCGCGAATTCGCTCGTTTATCAGAATATTCGCATCTACGGCCATACCCATTGTAAGAATAAGACCTGCAATACCTGGCAAGGTTAATGTTGCGCCAAACAGGGTTAGCGCTCCAAAAACCAGCGCCATGTTCACGCACAAAGCAATACTTGCAATAACGCCCCAGCGGCCGTAGATGGCTACCATTAAGGCCAGAACCAAAAGTGCGCCAGCCACCCCACTTTCGATACCCGTTTGAATAGCATCGCTACCTAAATCGGGCCCCACAGTTCTTTCTTCTAAAACATCCAGTGGCACCGGTAATGCCCCTGTTCGAAGCATCAATGCCACGTTACCAGCTTCTGGCAGAGTAAAATTACCGCTTATTTCGCCACGACCACCCGGTATAACGCTATTAATCACCGGCGCCGTCACTACGGTATCGTCTAGTACTATTGCTAAAACACGCCCAATATTATCTCGGGTCATATTGGCAAACTTTTTAGCGCCCACGCTGTCAAGTTTAAATGAAACAACCGGCTGCCCCGTTTGGTTACTTAGCACGCCAGCAGCGTCAACAATGCGCTCGCCTTCAAGCGCAACGCGCTGTTCCAGTTGATACGTATTTCCTTTTGCGTCTTGTTTTGTCATTGAGGGAACGTGCGCATCGTTTACCTGCCAGTGAAACTGCATTTGTGCTGTTGTGCCAAGTAATAGCTTTACTTCACTGGGGTCAGACACACCTGGCATTTGTACTAAAATAGCGTCGTTCCCATGTAGCGTTACGCTGGGCTCTGTAAGCCCAGTTTCATTTAAGCGCTTCCTAACAACCTCTACGCTTCGGTTAAGTGCATCGCGGACTAACTGCTGCACATACGTTTCATCAAGCTTCAAATAAACCCGTTTGCCACCGTCGATGTTTATATCAAGCGCGCTTTTGCCTGATGGCTGAAGTGATAAATCATAAGCAAGCCGTTTAACGGTGCTTGCATCACCCGCTTTTTGAAGTGTAAACGCAACGGTTTGTTTGTCGTTAATTGCTGCACCACTATGCTTGGTATAACGAATGTTGTTTTCTCGCATAACATTAAACAAATCGTTGCTAAAACTGTTTAGCTGTTTGGTTTGCAGCGCATGAGTATTAGCGCCTAAAAGCAGGTGAGAACCGCCTTGTAAATCGAGCCCTAGCGTTAAGGCCTGTGTTGTATACCACTGAGGTAAATACTGTTTTGCAGAGTGAGGTAAAATATTGGGCGCAGCGCTTGAAAGCCCTAGCATTACGACTAGTGCATATACAACGCCACGAAATGAAAATCGTGCCATTTTGGAAATCCTGAAAAAATAAAAATAACCTGCGCCCTTTCAACTAGGAGAAAGGTTGGCGCAAACAAGTTTTGATTACTTCAGAATAAGTGGTGGTGCTCTAGCAAAATGAAGATAGAAACGAGAGAGCGTTTCTACGTGTAGCAATTTGACAATACGCGCAGCAACAAACTGCCTCACTGTATTTGTCGATGTTTGAGCTAGATAATCGGGCTCGCTGTCGTCACTGCCATGTTCGTTCCCATTAGCAAAAAGCCTTAGCCCGTGAAAACGTAATGAGTAACTACCAGCTTCGTGACTAAAATGAGCAAGCGGTGACTGCTTGTTTACACTCACATCACCAAGGGTATTTACGCGGTCAAACCCAGCTGTAAATACAAGACACGACAATACCCACGCCCATAATAATGACGTGTATTTTTGTCTTATTGTGTCTGTTTTTGGTGTTGTACTTGGTGTTGTCATTACCCAAAAAGTCGGCAATTAGTGTTACAAGCGCTTTAGATTTCCGGAAGTCTTCTCATCCTTTTAATCTGCACTTTGTTCTTCAAATCTTAACAGCTTAAAAGTTGTGTAGGCAAATAAGAATGAATCAAGGGGCGGGAGTATTTATTTTAAGAGCTCCCTTAAATTCTAGCTGCAGAATCGAACTCTAAATAAGCTTACTCAAATGAAGAACCAAACGATAATTTTGTAGCGAACACAAAAAAGCCCTCATTTTGAGGGCTTCTTATTTATTTGGTTTTGCGTTTACCTATTTTTAATTCGGTGTTTATGTTTACAGTAAATAAGTCGTTTAATACTGCCCAGTAAAATCAATAAGTGGGTGGAACCTTATTTTTAATAAAGATGTTTAAAAAAATCAATCTCATAGTCGAAACTTTGTAAGTAGCTGCCTTCCCCAAGCTAGTACTTAAGCGACAGCTATGAGGCCTTTAGCGGACGTTGGACATAACTTTTGCGAAAGTCCGCTTCAGACAAACAGCAGACCTTCAGGCTTTAGGTTTTACACTTTCGATTGAAATTGATTTTGATGGAATGAGTATGTAATTGACAGGGTCCGTTTGATGAGCCCTTTACTTAAGTACCTTCAAAAACTAAAGTTTCTCTTCGTATTCCTTTTCGAATCTTTCTCTTAATTTTAACCAGTCATTTTCAGAGTGCCTATCAAAGCGTGCAACAACAAGCTGTGATGATATACCAAGAATTAATTGTTAAGGCTAATGCACAAATCAAAATGCAGTAGAATTAGCCTCGTGTTTTCAGAAAGCAAGAGGGCAATAGGTCTACGGGCACTTCGAACTTCTTGTTGGCGGGTATTTCGGGCCTATCAATTGGGCTAAATGTTTTCGTTTTCAACACGGCGGTTGTATCGCCAATGTTGGCTTTCACATCAACACCCAGTTTACGACCTACTATGGTCAATAACGTAACGGGCTCACAAAAGTAATGATTATTTTCAAGTGCCGTTCTGAAGTATTTGGTTGTGTGTAAGTGCTTGTCAAACAGAAGGCGTGCACCTTCTTTCATTAAACTGGGCTCGTTGTTTACAACGCCTCTTACAAGCTTGCTAACCCCGGGTTGAATATAGAATTCACTTTTTTTGCTTTCCAGCTTTTCTATACCATCAAGCATTTGTATAGCGGCATCGGTTTCACCGCGCCATAGATGGGCAAGCATAAGGTAGAATTCTGGCGGAGCTCTAAATCTCATATCGTTGGGAATGTCCAGTGCTAAAAGTAGAGCTGCCGACTCCTCAACCTGTTCTTCATAACCGAGCAATAGTGCGTAACTAAATAGGGCGTATTGATAGCTGTTATCATGAGATACTTTATTCTCTGCTACGGCCATCCTAGAATTTGGAATAACGTCGACAAACAACTTTTCTGATAAATTTTCATCACCGAGTAGGTTCGCTTTAAATCCCCCTACAAAGCTTGTGCCAGCTGTACCATAGTAACTCGTCACCTTGTTGGCCGCAGTGGCTGGATTATAACATTCGATGGTCTGAAGTGTATCTTTCAACTGAAGTGAAAGCTCTTGTTTAGTGTCGTCTGGAAGTTGTTTCATTCTTTTCCTTAAAGAGGCCTCGCAAAAGGGCCCCAATTACTTAACGCCTTATTTTTTTAGTGGCAATTCAATAATTACGATTTCATTAATTTGAGATGACCCGCCAACACCCAGTTCAGTTTTTTTTGTGAGCCCCTGCGTAACACCTGCGCCAGCATGCCTGTCTTTCACAACAGTGTAACGGGTTTTAATCTTTCCACTGTTAAATGCATTCCTAATCTCTTGCTTTTGAGATGCGCTGAGGCCTGAGGTTCGAGACAATGCGCCACTTTTTCTATCTATCCCAAAAAGGTAGTTATCTGTAAGCTGCCTACCATCTGCTGTGGAACTTAGGCCAGAAAGCCCTGCGTTGCCGCTGCTGTCCAATCCTTGTCTGTCACTGCATTTAAAGTTAGATATGAGCCAGTGACTTAACCCCAACTCATTTGTTGATTTGGCAAGTTTTTTCAAGTTTTTTTTCTTTCTAAAGACAGCAATTGTAGAAAACGATGCTTCAACAGTACCGATTAAATCATTAAGGATATTACTATCATCACTCGAATAAAGCCGTTTGGGCTAAATGATAGTGTTGAGCACGGCTTTTTCATGCGTAAGACTGTCTGCCTCTGAAAATGATTCTCCCCAAAGGTGCTTCACACTTACCTTTTATAGTGAAATAGAGTGCAGTGTCTTCAACGAGACTTTAGGTTGAAATTTAAGCTATACTACTTTTGAGGTTGTGTATTATCGCGATACATAGGGGGAGAAACGCTACCTACGTTTCTCTCCCTCTTTATTTGTGTTCGTTTTAAATGACACTACAGCTTCGCCAGTCATTAATTGTAATTGCTCTTGGCCTGTCAATTGACGCTCAACTATCATTCCTACATAGGCCCACTGCTCAATTTGCTCACTGGGTGTTTTTGGGTAATTAGCTATCGCTTGCTTTGCGTCATCTATCAAAGAGCTATCAAGTTGTAACTTAACACTCCTCTGACTCGCTTCATTACTTTCAGATTTTTTTGTCATTCGCTTTTCCCTTCATTGCTCTGTGTTATTTTGAACTTGACCATGTCATACATGCGCTTGCACCTCGAAAGCTTAGTAAAATTGCATGTAAACCAGCGATGATTACCAAATGCTTTGTCTAGCGCATATTTACTAGGCAATTTGTTGGTTGTTTCTAATTGTTGTTTAAGGAACCCTTTGAATTTTGGAAAAAGAGATGTGTCTCGCTTCTCCCATATTTTTGCACTGTGATTGGCATGGTTTGCTTGGATGGGAAAGGTAGCATCAAGCCACGTTTTGTCGTATCGATATGCCCAGTTCAAAGCGTTTCCTTGATGCTCTCTTAACTCTGCTCGATTAAGTAGGCCACGGCGTTTTCTCTCCTCAATTAAAGTCGCCCTTACGGCATCCCGCTTTTCATACATTCTTAAATATTGACGCCATAGGCTTAGCCCATCAACAGACTGAACTACTCCAGTAATCGATGGTTCTGACACACCAAGTTTGGCTGCAATATCCTTACAACTCACATTTTCGATTGCCATTTTTATTGCTTGTCGCTCTATGTCAGCGGTGACAATTTGTTTTCGTTCTGTTGTCTTTACGCCAATTCGGTTGGCTAATTGTTTTACGTAGCCATGACTCACTTTCAAGCGCCTGCTTATCTCCGCAACGTTAAATTGATAACTTTGTAATAGTGCTATTGCTCGTGACTCAATGGTCTCAGACATTTTTAGGGGTTTAGGAGCAGGTATTGGGAGAGGCGCTGATTCTTCGCGCATTCCTTTTACTATGAATTCAAGCAGAATAGGTTTCAATGGATGAATGCTTAAATCTTGTTCGAAAACTATTCGACGAATACTTCTGGTATTCAACACACTGGGGAGACAAAGCGCTTCAGCTACCTCGTTATAGCGCTCTAACACCGTAGACATCCGAATATGCATTTGCGATGTAAACAGCCCTCGTGAGTGAAATAGACTTTTTAAGTATTGCTGACCAACATTTTCGATATTGTTACTACGTAGCAATTGCACGATATGCTTTGCGAACTCTATCTGCTGTGCATTAGCGTCTGAAGGAATAACAGACTGTATTGGCTTAAAATAACGTGGGAGCCGATATTTTCGATGGTTAAAAGGAACACTGGTTAGTTCACACCCATGTTTGAAGCATGCATTCACTCCCCACAATTGATGTGACAAATGCCAATAAGCGATACCTATTTTAGTTATATCTTCTTTAGCACATTCTGGGCAGAAATTGCTTTGTATTAAAGAGCCAAATGCCAACTGTGGTGAGCATGAAAGGTTTGCTATGTTCATATCACCAGCGCCACACATTGCCGCCTTCAGTGCTTCATGGCGGGCGTTATAAAGAATATGCAAAGGGTAAGCTGTGTGGTTATGTAAAAGATAGTCTATACCGTATTCAGAGTGACAAGAGATATCCTGAATATGGCTAGGCAAAAGCTGATTTAAGCACCCCCCTTCATAGCCGAACCATTCCAACGAAGTCTCCGTGTATGAGACATCTCCCCATAGCCAATGACACCGAGCAACATACGAAAACAAAGTTTCATCAGGTTGAATGCGAGGTGTGTACAAGATTCTACTCATGGTCGATATTCATGCATGTAGAAAAACTTGAATAACAAAAACATTAAAGGATGAATACTGCCATTTTCAGCCATCATAGCACTGGCTTTGAATGCATTATTGTTAGCAGTGACTTCAGCAAAACGTTGTAAATTTGGAAACAAAACAGTGAAGTATCGTTGGAGCGCACTTTGCCATTGCTTATTGAGAGTAACGCTCGCTTTACTTGGAGAATGGGAATAGAAGCTACTCTCCATAAACACACGCTTGTGAAGTTCGACTTGCTCCCGTTGATATTCAACACCTCTTCTCATCAGCAGCTTGGTTTCCCAATCAAGCCAACGGTGAAAAAGTGTAATATGGGGAGTGCTAAAAAAAGATTTATCAAAAAAATCGCCTGAGTATTCAAACCCATTAAACTCGCTCACTAAACGTTGCCTCAGCGCGGTATTATGCTGATGACAAATAAAAGCAGTCATTGCTTGATGATCTGCTTTCCAAATAGCAAAGCCCTTGGCTCTTACTTCTTCATCATGGCACTTTGAGCAGTATTTTAGAGAGTGATAAGGCATTAGTAGCTTTTCAGCATCAAACAGTACGCGTCCCGTTGCCTTGTCATTCAATTGAGTTTTCACATGTGCATTTAATACATCACGAGAGATGAATCCTTGCCAATATTTGCCCACCATATTATCAGTCAGTACATCCTCGAATCTTTTTCTTCCATAGGCTTCTACTGCAAACTTCACTGCCCACCTTGGCATGGTCTCTCCTATCAAACGAGGACTTGATAATTGAAAAAGACTTAAAAATTCCTTTGGAGCGAAAAAGTCTGCATACTCCTTGAGTCGATAGAAATAGGTTGGAAGATACTCACCGGGTTTGATGTTAATATTCTCTAGCATTATGGATGAAAGACTGGTGTTCAACATAAGCTCACTCGTCCCCCATATCTAGGGCTTGAAGTCGTTTTATCCGCTCAATACGCTCTTGCTTTTTTGAGTCCTTTTTCTGCGTATTTTTATCAACTATTTGCGCTGTTTTTTCCGCAGAATAGGCTGGCGTGACATCAACTTTAGGTAGCTTCGGTTTAATCGATTCTTTGCGTATGTGAGTGGCCACATGCGCTGTATACAAAGAGTTAAATCGATTACTTTTGGTCATACTCAAATTCGCATTTAGTATATGATTTACCAGTCGCTTCAACTTGCTTATGTTTCCTTCACAATAATAAAAAATTGCATGTTCAAACTCCTTATCAACTAACTTCTCGCCCATACCTAAAAAGTTCATGCTTAAGGCTTTAACCATTGTCTTCCATGTTATGTGTTCAATAGAGTGATCATTTAGAATAAACTTACCATCACTGATTAAACGCCGTTCAGACTGCTCGCTCTGTTCTGGAGCACTGAAAAGGTCTCCTGCTTCAGGCGTACCAATGAATATCATTGGTACGCCTAAGTCGTTGAAAAATTCTTCTAAAAAAACATTAGTAACAACCTTGTTATCCCTCGTCGTTTTAGAGTTTAAAACCCATTGGACATCATCTATTACAAGTAAACCAAGGCCAACCATTCGACATATTTTAATGACATAAATCACCTGCTCACCAACAGTGTCTCTGCTTGGAAGCTTTGCAGTGAAATGACTATTGAGCTTTTTATCGATGGCATTAAGAATTGAAACTAAGAAAGCTTTTTTACTTGTCGCACTTTTAATATAAGTTTTTACAAACATGACCTGCGGTAGTCGTCTAAATCCAGTGTTTTCAGAAGGGGGATGAAAGTTATCAAAAGGATCAAGCGTTTCTAACAACTTATCATGAACGGTAGTTTTACCATGCCCAGAGCGCCCCATACAAAACATGGCAGTTCCAGCGTCTATTAGAGTATTTGGTGCAGGCAAGTCTTTTACCGAAACCTCGCCGTTTTCAACTAAGTTGAGATATTTATCGTAATCGTCTGTCTTAGGGTGGCGGTTGAGATAACCAATAAGGATCATGTGATGAATTTGATTATACAAATCAAATGTATACTCTGGCGGAACATAAAATCGTTTAGCCAAACCAACACGTTTGATACCGTTTGATAATGTAGAATAATTGGGAGTAATATCGTCCCTTGCCGATAGTCGAGATATCAATTCAGATTCAGTTAGCTTCAGCATCTGAAGCGATGTAATAAATGGATTATCATCAATCCATTTTTCAAGCAGAAGGGTCGCTTCAGTCATCACTGCCTCCTTCACTATTTAACGATGGAGTATCAAAGTAATCTGCGGATGAATCAATTGCACTAGTGCCAAACACATTTCGAGTTTCGATAACATCTCTGGCGTTTTCTGATTTCTGTGCTTGCCTGAAGTTATCCTGCATTCCGGCGACTATGCCTTTGCGATCTGGAGGGCTGGTTGAGGTGTTTTCGTTTGATAACTCACGTTCTTCAGCTATCGATGCTTGCAAGGCAACGTTTGCCATTCTTCGGTCTTTACGATTGATAGACATCCTTTGCTTTTCGATTTGTTTTTGCTGCTTAATTTCTTCAGCAGTTAGGTCTTCAAACCTTTCATCATGCGACGCCAGTGTGAATTCGATGATTTCCGTACCAAACTGTTTTGATAAGTACCATGCGTAACGCGGGTCATCCTTGTTTACACGCACTTTTATTGAAGGCTTCGCCTGACCACTAAAGCTGATCTTTAGTTGCCAATCTTGGAAACCTTTATGGGATGTTCTATATGTAAGCTCACTCGATAAAATGAGTATACCGTGGGTGGATACTTTTGCTTCCTCTTGTTCCAACATCGCGTACATCACTAGTTTTTTAGGGCGACGATTCCCAGAAGCCATTCTTTTAGAAATGTGCTTATTCCATAGCGCTAAAGGCGTCGGCTTAACTCCTTCAAACACATCAAAAGATTGTAACCGTGTGTGGTTCATTCTTTGACGATTAAACGACAAAATCGATTCAATAATTAGTCGATTTAACGAGTCAATATCATGTATGGCGAAGTTTGAAGGGTGAACGGCATCTTTTGCAGGATTCGGCTTTACACTCCCGTCCAATCGCTGAAACAGAATTTTGTCTTGAGAATCAAAATTTACCTCTACAGTCCCCTTTTTTTTACTCAAGTAAGAAGTCGCAAAGGTAATGGTTTCTAATTTCAAGTCTGCTGCCAGCATGTCATCATAAAGACTAGTGGTATATTCTCCCCCTCTATCGCAGAACAACCTTACGCATATGTGTTGGCAAGGCCAATCATCTTCATCGATTTGAATTCCGTACCTTGCACAAAAATCAACTTTATTTGTAAAAGCATTGTAGAGTGCTTTTTTGACGGCGGAAACGCCGCGCTGATAAGTAATGCAATAGCCTACAATAGCCCCCGAAAAGGTATCAACTACGAAGTACAAGTACGGGCGACCAATTACCTCTTTAGTTGTATATTCGCCCCTGCTGTTGATTCTCGATACCACGTAAATATTTAGTGTAGTGGCATCAATTTCATAGGTGTCACTTGGCCCAATAGAGTTTTCTTGTGCTTTACCACGTGTAATGTCTTGATTATTTTGAACTGCCTTTGCACTCGTTTTAAGCTCTTCCCACTTCTTCCAATCTACATGCTTTTGAAAGTGAGCCGTAAATTGATCAATAGAAATAAACTTGCGAAAGTCAAGATAGCGCTCTTTCCGTCCATATACGTCAGCCGATGAATAACAAAGGCGTTGGCAAAACTCGCTATGTAACGAAGTATATTTGTGGTCTGAAACTTTGGATAAGTATTTTTTTATGAATTGTTTAATTCGCTTTATGTCTTCTTGCGTAGCATCTCGTCTTAAATATTCGTCGGAATCGCCTTTTGCGCCAATAAAAGCTCCACCTCGTTTAGCTCTCTTCGCTTCAGCCTCTTCACTATTTAGAGGTAACTTTCGATTAGTTCCACAAAGATACGTTAGTGGTAACAGCGCTAAAGGGTGAGAACCAAATGCTAAGTATTGATTGAGATAGTTATATAACGACTGAGGAGTTATATTGGCTTGCTTGGCGTAAGCCTCGAAAGATTTTCTGGATAAATCGCCTTTGATATATAATTCTATGTCATTAGATTCAATGAGTGGTCTTATTTTTGAGTATCTCTCATACGCAGTGGCTACACGACTTTCTGTGGCAGACAAATAATGTCTAGACGAACTAAACGTATTAGGCGTTCTTTCAAACATGTCCCATGCACGTCCTTCGATATCTTCGCCAACTTTAACCAGAATAGGCTTAATAGGTTTTTTACGTTGTAGAGATAGCGCAACTACTTTTGATTCAGGAAAAGTATACGCAACGGTATATTCGAGTTCTTTCTCATCTGTATTTTTAGCTTTTATGATTTCGTTAATTGAATAATCAAATGCCTCTTCTGTCGGAAGACCTACCATTCCCATGCGTAGTCCTCCTTAGCATTAAAGACAAAACTTGCATCAGCAAGCGGACGAAATAGATCTACCTGCAAGCCTTTATGCCAGATGAGATACCAAAATACGCCGTATGTTTTTTCAAACGAGATAGACATTTTTTTGGATACCAGAAAAACCAAATCTGCCAATCGATGACGCTTTCTACCAGTAAGGAATTCTAAAAAATGAACTTGAAAAGACTTAAGAATAATATGGGGAACATCAAGGTCACGATGCCTTCTAGCTATTGCAATATTTTTGACTAAGTTCGGACTCAACGTCCAATGTGAAGATGTAATTAAACGATACTCTTGCTGCTTTTCATCTTCCCAATAAGCTTGTTCGATTTTCAGCTTATCTTGTGTGCGACCAGTAACAGCATCACCACTATCTACTATAAGCACTTCATCATTGTATTTTAACGAGACAGCAATCTTTTTTGTTTCACCTGTCATAATATCGACATATTGAAAACAAAAATCTGTCGTCATGATAGATGCTTGATACCCTTGATTAGCATCTTTTACCAATCCACGTTTTGGTGCAAAACGGGGATGCGCGATATTAAGACGAGCCGCAACCGCTAATGTTGTATCAACATCTATTAAAGGATATTGCGTTTTTACCTTAGAAACGTTTTTTAAATAACTGAGTGTCAATCCAAAATGCCGTTCCATGTCTGAAAAGTATTCGTGACGTTGTGTTTCTTGGCCTAGTTGCTCAGTTGAGGCATTTCCCATGCTTGAGAACTGACGAGCGGTTTTATACGGAATGTACTTACCTTCGAATTCTCTCCGGGTTAAATAATCGTCAATTTTATTTTCAGTTAACTCAGTGACAGTTGGCTGTTTAATTTTAGGTGAATTTGCATTTTTCATAACTTATTTTCCAATGACTACAAATCGGAAAATAGTCTCAGATATTGAGAATGACAAGGAAAAGCACAAAAACCACGAAAAGTTATTGGTAAAGTCAATAAATTCGTTGAAAACAACAAAAATAACTAACCACAAACAACTAGAATGTGTAACTATTAAAGGTTTTTATTGATAAAAATGAGAGACTGAACTGAATTTCACTTCGAAATGCACTTTATCGTAACAAATAAATTAACTTTGTCAACAGAGGCCATATTTGACGGGGACCCCATGCATTACTAAAATTTTAAAATTAACAATTTACCCAACATTTACACAATGAGAATCACAGAAGAAAAGTTGATTGAATTTGAATTATTTCTGAAGCCATTTAACAAAAGCAACAAACTAGCGTTTGAGCACTTCGTAAAGCAACGTCAATTCGCTGAAAATGAGACTAGAAAAATATCAAAAAGCTCAAAAAAAAGTTCGTCGCCAGAGTAAATATAAAACTTCCGCGTTTAGTAAGTGCTGCTTAAGTTAACTAATTGCTATCAATGCGATAAGCATTCTTGTTCCAAATGTTCTTTTACAATATCCTGACCGTTAGCCTACTTAAAAATCGTTATAGCTGTCTTTCACAGAGCCAGTTAGACTCGCTGATTTTTCTGCTAAAACTAGATAAGAATAAAATCAAGGACAAGGAATGATCCCAAATTATCAGCAATTCATGCGGCCGTTTTTAGAGGTTGTACAAGCAAACAATGGCAATGAAGTTAAACTTCGAGAAGTTATCAATCAGCTTGCTGATACATTTGACTTAACTGACGAAGAGCGTAACGAAACTCTGCCAAGTGGACGGCAAAACGTTTTAGATAATCGTATTGGCTGGGCACGAACCTACCTCACAAAAGCGGGCCTCTTAAAAGCCACTAAAAGAGCACACTTTGTCATTACTGAGCGTGGTATCAAGGCATTGCAAGATACAAATGCAACTATTAACAACGATTACCTCAAGCAATTTGATGAGTTTGTGGCCTTTAAAGAGCAAAAGAACGACAGCAGCGCCCCTCAGGCGCTAAATACAGAAGAATTTAGTAAACCATTAGCATCAAATGAAATAACGCCTGACGAAGCGTTACTGGACGCTTATAAAGCTATTAACGACGCACTGGCGTTAGAGCTTATTTCTCGCACACGTGAGGTAACTCCAGCTTTTTTTGAAGACTTGCTTATCGAACTGTTGCTAGCAATGGGCTATGGCGGCACAGGCGAAGGCGCGGCGCACGCACTCGGGAAATCAGGTGATAACGGTATAGACGGTGTTATTGACCAAGATCCATTAGGCGTTGACCAAATTTATATTCAAGCTAAACGCTACTCAGAGGGCAATAACGTCGGCTCTGGTGACATCCGTGATTTCTTTGGTGCACTCAATTTAAAGAAAGCGCAAAAAGGTATTTTCATTACCACATCGGATTTTACGCCATCCGCTATACAAACAGCTAAAGACCTTGGTATGCGAATAGTTCTAATTAACGGTAAAGAATTAGCTAAACTCATGCTTCGCTACAACATCGGCAGCAGAGACGAACAGGTGTTGCACCTGAAGAAAATCGACGAAGAGTTTTTTGAAGTATGAGCCGAAAGCCTATAACCACTGATTTCAATGAGTGCTGAGGCAAAAACTTCATCACTCAAATATAGAGAATAACGATTACATGAAACAAAAACTAACGTTAAGCAAATTAGAAAATCTACTTTTTAAAGCGTGTGACATATTACGCGGCAAAATGGATGCCTCGGAATATAAAGAATACATCTTTGGTATGTTGTTCTTAAAGCGCATGTCTGATCAATTTGAAGCAGATAAAGCCGCTATCCGCGCCCGTTTAGAAAAAGAAGGTAAATCTGAAGCAGCAATTGAAAAGCTTGTTTCTTTGCCTTCCCAGTTTGATTACTTTGTCCCAGAAGCAGCATCATGGTCAACTATTAAGCACGTTAAGAAAAACGTGGGGACTGAGCTAAATAAAGCGCTTGCTGCACTTGAAGATGCCAATATTAAAAAGGGTCTTGAAGATGTACTAAAGCATATCAACTTCAACAAAAAAGTTGGTAAAAAGCCGATGGAAGATAAGGTGCTGATCGATTTCATTCAGCATTTTGACCAAAAAGATTTTACGTTAACCAATGAATGCTTTGAATTTCCTGATTTACTAGGTGCAGCCTACGAATACTTAATTAAGTTCTTTGCCGACAGCGCTGGTAAAAAAGGTGGTGAATTCTATACGCCTTCAGAGGTAGTTCGCTTGTTGGTTGAACTTCTTCAACCCGGTGAAGGGATGGAAATATATGACCCCACAGTTGGCAGTGGCGGTATGCTCATCCAAAGTAAAAAATACGTTGAAGAAACGGGTGGTGACGTAAACAAAATAGACTTATTCGGGCAGGAAGACAGCGGCACCACATGGTCTATTTGT
This sequence comes from Alteromonas sp. S167, assembly GCF_036864375.1. Classification (NCBI taxonomy): domain Bacteria; kingdom Pseudomonadati; phylum Pseudomonadota; class Gammaproteobacteria; order Alteromonadales; family Alteromonadaceae; genus Alteromonas; species Alteromonas sp. S167. The sequence goes on along the minus strand of NZ_JAZETR010000001.1, from coordinate 4,542 downwards.
AAAATGAATATGATTTTGCACGGTGTTGGCGGTGCAAATATTCAAAATGAAGACACCCTTGCCAAACCCCAGCATATTGACGCGAATGGCGAAATCCGCACTTATTCAAGGGTTATCGCGAACCCCCCGTTTTCGCAAAATTACAGTCGCGATGGCATGACACACCAAAGCCGCTTCCATACATGGCTTCCTGAAGGCGGTAAAAAAGCTGATTTTATGTTTGTTCAACATATGCTGGCTTCCCTCAAGCAAGACGGCAAGATGGCAGTGGTAATGCCACATGGCGTGCTGTTCCGTGGTGGAGAAGAAAAAACCTGTCGCCAAAAGTTTATTGAAGAAGGGATCTTAGAAGCGGTTATTGGTTTACCACAAGGCTTATTCTATGGAACAGGCATTCCTGCTTGTGTCCTTGTATTTAACAAGGCTAATGCGGCTAATCGCAAACATGTTGTGTTTATCAATGCGGATCGTGAATACAAAGAAGGTAAAAACCAAAACAGTCTTCGCCCAGAAGACATTGAAAAAATCACTCATGTTTATGAATCTCTCACTTCAGATACTGATAACAAAGTAGAAAAGTACGCACGAGCAGTACCTGTTAGTGTACTTGAGCAAGAAGAATTCAATTTAAACATTAGACGTTATGTTGACAACAGCCCAGCACCAGAGCCTCATGATGTAAAAGCACATTTAAACGGTGGTGTACCTGCGGATGAAGTTAACAGTCTTGAATCTCACTGGCAAAATTATGCCAAATTAAAAGAAGCACTGTTTACTTCAGGCCACCCTAAACAAAAAGATGGTGAGTATTACTCTTTTGCTCCGGTTATTGAAAGTAAAGCTGACATTAAAACAACTATAGAAAACCACCCTCAACTTATTGCTAAACATGATGCTTTTTATGGGCAGTTAGATAACTGGTGGAGTACGCACTTTGTTCCGCAGTTCCATAAACTCGGTGATGAAACCTTAGGCTCGAAAGGTGTTTTTGCGTTAAGACGCGATGCCCTAAACAGCATTGTCAGTGCCTTATTACCTGAAAACTTGCTAACTATTTATCAAGTGCGAGGTGCAATGGCAAATAACTTTAAACAACATGAAGCGGACCTTAAATCTATTGCCAACTCAGGTTGGAATGCTGAGCTAATTCCAGATGAAGAAATTCTTGAATCTCAGTTCCCTGAGGTACTCGCAAACCTGAAAAAAGACGCAGCCAGAATTACAGAATTGGAAGCATTGTTTGCTGCGGTAAATGAGTCAACTGAAGATGATGAAGAAGCAGAGGACGAGTCTGAATCTGGCGTGTTACCAAAAGCTCAGGTGAAAGTACTTAAAGATGCGAAAAAAGAAAACAATGGGCAACTTCGTGACTTAAAGAAAGAGCTAAAGTTTGCTAAAAAAGAAGCCCCTGCGCGTGTATTACAACTTGAAGCGAGCATTGAAAAGCTAACCTCAGCCAATGCCAAGATTGACGCAAAGTTGGAGCAACACACTGCACTTGAAAAAGAGTTAAAAGAACTAAAAGCTGGCATAAAAGAAGCGGAAAAGAAAAAAGAAGATCTTGTTGATGCTGCGCGTGAAAAAATCACACGAGAAAAAGCAAAGGCACTTATTGAGGCACGCTTTAAACAGCAAATGGTTAATAGTTATGCTCATTACCTACACCAACTTGTTAAGCAATTGATTAAAGCGGTTGAGAAGCTTCACAACAAGTATGCAATTACAGCCAAAGAGATTCTTACTGAACGTGTTAAGCAGGCTAACTTGTTAAACCAGTTCTTAGTGGAGCTGGGATATGAGTAATCAATCATTTACAACAATGCTTCAGTCTACCGTTAGTGAGTTAGCTGATAAAGCATGGATTGGCCTTGTAACTACTATGACGAAAAGCTATGTCGAAAAGGGGGTTCCTCTTATTCGGAATTCGGATATAAAAGAAGGATACATTCGTACAGAGGGAATGATAAATCTAGACCCTGAATTCGCAGAGTTACATTCAGGACGAAGAGTTAAAGCTGGGGATGTAGTTAGTGTTCATACTGGAGATATTGCAACATCTTCATTAATTCCACAAACTTTAGATGGTGCTCACGGATTTGCAACAATAAATACAAGGGTCGATAATCAGCGGATTTATAATAAGTACTTATGTTACTTCTTCAATTCTTCTCATTTCAAACAGCAGGCTTATCGAGTAATAACAGGAGATGGTCGAGACAATTTGAATTTAAAAGAGTTCCTAGAATTAAAGGTAATGTACCCGCCTGACATCGAACATCAAAAAAAAATTGCAAATGTTCTATGCACTTTAGATAACCTCATAAAGGAAACTCTTAAACTAATCGAAAAATATACTGCCGTCAAACAAGGTATGATGGCAGATTTGTTCTCTCGCGGTATTGATTTATCTGGCACGCCAGAAACCAACAAACGCTATGGTCAATTGCGCCCAAGCTATGAAGAAGCGCCAGAACTATATCAAGAAACAGAACTTGGTTGGGTGCCTAAAGATTGGAAAGTTCAATCCATAAAAGAAAGAATAGAAATTTCATATGGAAAATCTCAAGTCGCTGTTAGGGATAATGATGGTTCAATTCCTGTTTATGGGACTGGCGGTTTTATAGAGTACGTCAATTCTACAATGTCTGAAGCAGACTCAATATTGATTGGGCGAAAAGGAACTTTAAATAATCCTTATTATATTGAAGCCCCATTTTGGGTTGTTGATACTGCCTATTTTGTTTCAAAATTTATTGATGGCGATATGAGGTTTTTAGCCAGAAGGCTATCCACTTTTGATTTCGTTAAATTGAATGAGTCAACTGGAGTTCCAAGTCTTAACAGAGAGACGCTTTATCGAGAGAAATTAGCATTTCCGCCTCTATATGAGCAAATTGAAATTAACCGCAGGATTGAAGCGGTAGATAAATATCTAGATAGATATAATGCAGAGAAGACAAAGACAATCAATATCAAAAAGGGCCTGATGCACGATTTGCTAACAGGGAAAGTAAAGGTATAACAAGTTTTGTTCTAGGGTGTGTTGGCCTTGATTGCTCCGGCTTGACTAGGTTGACCACTCACTTGTGAGTGCAACTAATATTGAAGAGCTTGTCTCTTAGTTGTGGCTTCTTCGGGAGTTTACGGCTTGCCCCGTCAGGGGTGTTAACTCTATGTAACCCACTGACACCCTAGAACGCCTCAATAAAAAAGGAAGTAGTAAAATGGCATTCTCCGACAATGTATGGTGGACAAGAAAAGCAAGAATACAAGCAGAAAAGCGTTTGCTTTCTAACGCATTTCAATCACAGTTGCTGTTGCTGTGGTACTCATTTTTTGGCGTTGCCGTTTCAATCTATTACTTAAAATTCACACCATCAGCAGGTAAGGAAGACTTAGCTGGTATTAGCTGGATAGTGTATTCAGTGTTGGTATTAAGTCTGTCAGGGTTTATTGCAGGGTTGTCTTTCAAAGAACGGGCTAGCCTTATTAAAGAAAGTTACGAAACCCTGAATACTTTTTATCAAAAAGCGAAAGCACAAAACGCAAATATTGCCCAGCTATCTTCTGACTATGAACAAATCATGGGGCTTTGTGAGAATCATACAGATTATGATTATTACATCGCCCTATGTCTTGAACACGTTACCAACAATAAAGAAGTGGTTACTAGTACAGGGTGTAAAAAAGACTTAGACCGCTGCCCTACATGGTATCACTGGTTAAGCATTACATGGTGGCTAGCTAGACGATATGTATTACTGACGCTTTTATATTTATTGCCTGTTATTCTTTTGGTTGCTATTGAGAAGTTAGCATGACAATTCAGCAGCAATATAATAACCATTTTTCAGAAGAAAACTTAAAGCGAATTTTCGTTGAACATGTAGTTTATTCGGGTGCGACTGGCATCGATAATCTAGATCAATATGCCTTCCGTGCTCAACTTGATGAGCAAATAGCTATTCTGTCTCGAAAAATGCTGGCAGGCACTTATAAATTTACTAAGTACAAGCTGAAATTGGTAAGTAAAGGCAAGGATAAGGCCCCTAGAGAGATTTCCATTCCAACGGTTAGAGATCGCATTGCAATGCGTGCTATGTGTGATTTTTTAACTGAGATTTATGACGGTGATATTGAATTTAATTTACCGCAAAAAGTAATCAAACGCGTGAAGGCGGATGTTGAGTCAGGCGGTTTTACAGGCGTTATTAAGCTTGATGTCAGTAACTTCTACCCTTCGATAAAGCATAATGAGTTAAGAAGCCGATTAGGTAAAAAAATACGTTCTGAGGATATTAAGAATGTACTTTTCTCAGCAATTACCTCACCAACAGTGTCAGTGTCGAAAACAACAGATCAGCTTTCGACAAGAGGCGTGCCCCAAGGTATAGCGATATCCAATATTCTTGCCGCAATTTACCTTTTAAACATTGATAACTATTTTGAATCGTTGCCAAACATTAAGTACTACCGATATGTCGATGATGTCATGGTATTTTGCGACTTTAATGACGCACAAACCATAGCAACTGATATAAG